>NZ_CP048632.1:1200000-1800000 GCF_010669145.1 Rhizobium oryzihabitans | reverse complement strand
AGGCATCGTTCGTCCAGAATGCTGTGAATGCTGTAAATATCCCGCAGCCTGTCGCGCCGATGCGCCACTTGCGGTCTGTTGAGCAGGATTTGATGCGTCAAGGCCATAGTCCCTGTCGCACCCTTGATCTATGTCAGTTTCATCGTTGAAAGTACGCGCCATAGTCACTGGAGAGGTGGCAAGTCTGGTGACGTGCCATCGTGAGTTCAGATCATGGAGAAGTGCATGCTTGAAAAGCGTATCCGCAACGCATCCCTCTTGAACAGGATCGTCAGCGCCGAAGAGGCCGCCAGTCTCATTCAGGATGGCATGACGGTGGGCATGAGCGGTTTTACGCGGGCCGGCGAAGCAAAGGCGGTGCCGCTGGCGCTGGCCGAACGCGCCAAGACGAACCCCATGAAAATCACCCTGATGACCGGCGCTTCCCTCGGCAACGATCTCGACAAGACCATGGTCGAGGCCGGTATGCTGGCCCGCCGCATGCCGTTCCAGTCCGATCCGGCTTTGCGCAAGGCGATCAATGACGGCAGGGTGATGTTCATCGACCAGCATCTTTCCGAAACGGTCGAGCAATTGCGCGGCGGCCAGATCCACGGGGTGGATATCGCGATCGTCGAAGCGGTGGCGATTACGGCGGATGGCGGCATCGTGCCCACGACATCCGTCGGCAATTCGGCAAGCTTCGCCATTCTGGCCGACAAGGTCATCGTCGAGATCAACCTGTCGCAGCCCGAGGTGCTGGAGGGATTGCACGACATTTTCATTCCCGCCAAACGCCCGACCCGCATGCCCATTCCGGTGGTGGCAACCGATAGCCGTGTTGGCCTGCCGTTCATTCCGGTGCCGCCGGAAAAAATCGCCGCCATCGTCCTGAGTGATAAGAGCGACAGTTTTTCAACGGTGCTGCCGCCGGATGACGAGACCAAGGCCATTGCCGGTCATCTCACCGAATTCCTGCTGAACGAGGTGCGTCATGGCCGCATGACCCATGAACTCCAGCCGCTCCAGGCCGGCATTGGCACCATCGCCAATGCCGTGATGCATGGTTTCATCGATACGCCGTTTCACGATCTCAAAATGTATTCCGAGGTCCTGCAGGACTCGACCTTCGAGCTTTTTGACGCAGGCAAGCTGGTTTTCGCCTCCGGTTCGTCGATCACGCTCTCCTCCGCCATGAATGAACGGGTCATGCCGCGACTGGCGGACTACAAGAGCAGGCTGATCCTGCGTCCGCAGGAGGTCAGCAACCATCCGGAAGTCATCCGCCGCCTCGGTATCATCGGCATCAATACGGCGCTGGAATTCGATATTTACGGAAACGTCAATTCCACCCATGTCGGCGGCACGCATATGATGAACGGCATCGGCGGTTCGGGCGATTTTGCCCGCAACGCCTATATGTCCATCTTCGTCACCAAGTCGATCGCCAAGGGCGGCGCCATTTCCAGCGTCGTGCCCATGGTCAGCCATGTCGACCATACAGAGCACGATGTGGATATTCTCGTCACGGAAATCGGGCTGGCTGATCTGCGCGGTCTCGCTCCACGCGAACGCGCGGCTGTCATCATCGCCAATTGCGTGCATCCGCATTATCGCGATGCGCTGACGGATTATTACCAGCGTGCGGTAGCACGCGGCGGTCATACGCCGCACCTCATCGAAGAGGCGCTGTCATGGCACAATGCCCTTCGTGAGAAGGGCACAATGCTGCCGCAGCGATAAGGCCCGTGCATTTCCATCGCGATGCTTGTCTGTTTACCGTGAGAGGGCGGATTGGGTCCGTTTGGACACACCGGGGCGGAAACTGGCAATGATTACGCGATGGTTGCTGGCGCAGCGGTTCCGCCTTCGGTAGAAAAACGTCTCCCCCGGCTGTTATCGGGCTGCCTCTGGGTTGTAGGAGAGTGACGTGATGCCCATCCGCTTCGTGGCCGTAATCGCCATTGTCGCCCTGCTTGCCGGGTGCGGCGGGCGTCCCATCGGGGTCATGACGCCGACCGGGCAGACCGTGGCGGGAACAACGCCTGTCAATCTGCTGGTTGCCACGACGCGCGCTCCATCGGAAAACGCCGCCGTGCTTTTCGGCGGCGAGCGCGGAACGGGCCTGAAGGTCGATGCCGTCACCATCTCCATTCCGCCCAATGCAAACCGCAAGGTCGGACAGGTGCAATGGCCCAAAAAGCTGCCGCCCAACCCGCTGAAGGATTTCACCACGGTGGCGGTGGAGCCAATTCGCTCCGAAGCCGAAACAAGAAGCTGGATCAGCAAACACATCCAGAAGGACCGGCGGGTGCTGGTTTTCGTGCACGGTTTCAATAATCGTTACGAAGAATCCGTCTATCGTTTTGCCCAGATCGTCCATGATTCCGGCACGGATGTCGTCCCGGTCGTCTTCACCTGGCCATCGCGGGCGAGCATTTTCGACTATAATTACGACAAGGAAAGCACCAATTACTCGCGCGATGCGCTTGAGGAAATGCTGACCCGGCTTGCGAAGGACAGGTCCATCAGCGAAGTCACCGTCATGGCGCACTCGATGGGCACATGGCTTGCGGTGGAAGCGCTGCGCCAGATGGCAATCCGCAACGGTCGGGTCGATCCGAAGATCAGCAATGTCATTCTGGCCGCACCGGATCTCGATGTGGACGTGTTCAGCCGGCAATTTACAAGCCTTGGCAAGACGCCGCCGAAATTCACTCTGTTCGTTTCGCAGGATGACCGCGCACTCAGCCTGTCGCGGCGCATCTCCGGCAATGTCGACCGGCTGGGCCAGATCGACCCATCGGTCGAGCCCTATCGCAGCCAGCTTGAAAAAGCCGGGATTACCGTTCTGGATTTGACCAAGCTGCAATCCGGCGACCGGTTGAACCATGGCAAATTTGCCGAAAGCCCGGAGGTTGTGCGCCTGATCGGCGACCGCCTCATCGCCGGGCAGACGGTGACGGATTCCGATGTCGGTCTGGGCGAGGCGCTGGGTGCCGTTAGCATCGGCGCTGCGCAAACGGTTGGAACGGCCGCGAGTGTCGTGGTCAGCGCACCGATTGCGGTGTTCGATCCGCGCACGCGTGAGAATTACGGCAGGCAGGTGGAAAGGCTCGGCCGCTCCGTTGAAAACACCGTCGGGTCGGTGGGAGATACGGCCGGTTCCGTGGTGGATGATCAGGCGCTTCAGTCATCGCGAGTGAATTGCGAAGCCGCCGCCAATCGCAACCGGGCGGAATGCCGTCACCGTTAGATCGTGACTAAGAACGGGATTGCGAAAAACGCTTAGGGTTTTCGCCATCTCATCTCCTCAGATTTGTATACAACTTGTATTTTTATCTGTATGGTCCGGTTAACAGCTCAACTTCCGGAGTAATATCCCATGCGTTGGAAACGCACCCTGCAGCTTCTCGATGTCCATTGCGAAGGCGAAATCGGCCGTGTTGTTACCGGTGGCGCGCCGAAAATTCCCGGCAATACCGTCGCAGAGCAGCTTCACTGGATGAACACCGATCCGAAAGGCGAGGCCTTGCGCCGCTTCCTGACGCTGGAGCCGCGTGGCACACCCATGGGGTCGGTCAATCTTCTCTTGCCGCCGAAGCATCCGGATGCGCATGCCGCTTTCGTCATTCTCCAGCCTGATCAGGCGCATGCGAGCTCCGGTTCCAATTCCATCTGCGCCACGACAGCGCTTCTGGAAAGCGGCATGGTGGAGATGCAGGAGCCGGAAACCGTCATCATCCTGGAGACGGCCGCCGGTCTGGTGAAAGCCACTGCCACCTGCCGCGACGGGCGTTGCGAAAAGGTCAAACTGACCATGGTGCCGTCCTTCGTGCATGAGCTGGATGTGACTATCGACACGCCCGAATGGGGCAAGGTGACGATGGACATTTCCTATGGCGGAATCTTTTACGCGCTGGTCGATGTGCGTCAGATTGGCTTGACCATCGACAAGGCCAATGCGGCGAAGCTGGTTGCGGCCGGTATGATTTTGAAAGATCTCGTCAACCGCGAAATGACCGTCGTTCATCCGGAAATCCCTGCCATTTCCGGTGTGGCCTATGTGATGTTCCGCGATGTGGATGCGGATGGCTCCATCCGCACCTGCACGACCATGTGGCCGGGCCGGGCGGATCGTTCGCCCTGCGGCACCGGTAATTCCGCCAATCTTGCAACGCTTTACGCGCGCGGCAAGGTAAAGGTGGGAGACGAGTACAAGTCTCGTTCGATTATCGGTTCGGAATTCGATGTCGGCCTTTCCGCCGTAACGGAAGTCGCGGGCCGTCCGGCCGTCATTCCCACCATTGCCGGGCGTGGTTTCACCTTCGGCCTGCACCAGGTGGGTCTCGATCCCTTCGACCCCTTGGCTGATGGCTTCGCCATGACCGATGTCTGGGGGCCGGAAGCCGGCAACATCTGAGGCAGGCTTTAAAAAAATGACATTTACAGCCGCCCGATGACCTCTGGCGGCTGTTTTCCCGCGACGAAAGATGCTAAGCGGGCGCAATTCCATCATGCTCCGAGGTATCCCGATGAAGTCGCTCACCCTGCGCCGCCCTGATGACTGGCACCTGCACCTGCGTGATGGGGCAATGCTGGAAGGCGTGATCGGGGATACGAGCCGCCATTTCGCCCGCGCCATCATCATGCCGAACCTCGTGCCGCCCGTCGTCACCACGGCCGATGCCCGCGCCTATCGCGACCGCATCGTCAAGGCCATTCCGGCGGGCGATCGCTTCGAACCGCTGATGACGCTTTATCTGACCGAGGACACGCAGGCCGACGACGTGGAAGAGGGCAAAAAAAGCGGTCTCATCACCGCCGTCAAGCTTTACCCGGCGGGTGCGACGACCAATTCCCACGGCGGTGTGCGCGATTTCAACAAGGCCATGCCGGTGCTGGAACGCATGGCGAAGATCGGCCTGCCGCTGTGCGTGCATGGCGAGGTGACGACGCCAGAGGTTGACATTTTCGACCGCGAGAAGGCATTCATCGATACGGTTCTGGAGCCTCTGCGCCAGCGTCTGCCTGAGCTCAAGGTGACGATGGAGCACATCACCACCCGCGATGGCGTCGACTACATCAGGTCGTCCAAGGCCAATCTGGCCGGTTCCATCACCACCCATCATCTCATCATCAACCGCAACGCCATTCTGGTCGGCGGTATCAAGCCGCATTATTACTGCCTGCCCGTCGCCAAGCGCGAAGAACACCGGCTGGCGCTGCGGGCTGCCGCGACTTCGGGCGATGCGCGCTTCTTCCTCGGCACGGATTCCGCTCCGCATGTGGATCCGCTGAAGGAATGCGCCTGCGGCTGCGCCGGCATCTATACCTCGATCAATACCATGAGCTGTCTTGCCCATGTCTTCGAGCAGGAAAACGCCCTCGACAGACTGGAAGCCTTCGCTTCCCTCAACGGTCCCGCCTGGTACGGGCTGGCGCCGAACGAGGAGACGATCACGCTGGTGAAGCGCGAGGAGCCGGTGTCGTTTCCCGAGAAGATCGAGACGGGCGCCGGGCCGGTGACCGTATTTGATCCGATGTTCCCGCTTCATTGGGACGTGAGCTGATTTTTTTGACCGCCGGCAATGCCGGCGGTTTTGTTATGATCCACAGGCATCCGCCCATAAATTACGGTGCCGCCTGCGGATGCCTGCAATGCTGAACCGAGATGTTGTGCTTTCCGAAAACCGGCCCCGGTTTTCGGAGCGATAAACCAAGGCCGAAAAAGGAGAACGCCTATGAACCATTTCACATTCACTGACCGCGCCGTTGTTGCAGAGCTGGTTGCGAAGATGTTGTGGGAAATCAAGGCGGTCCATTTCAATTCCGAAAGCCCCTACACCTTCGCGTCCGGCATGAAGAGCCCTGTTTACATCGACATGCGCAAGCTCATCTCCTTCCCGCGCATTCGCTCCGCTGCGATGGATTTTGCCGCAGCGGCGGTGATGCGCGAGGCCGGCTTCGAGAAATTCGACTGTGTGGCAGGGGGGGAAACAGCTGGCATTCCTTTCGCCGCTTTCCTCGCCGAGCGCCTTGGCCTGCCGATGATCTATTGCCGCAAGAAGCCGAAGGGCCATGGCCGCAACGCCCAGATCGAAGGTCACATGCCGGAAGGCGCGCGCGTTCTCGTCATCGAGGATCTGACGACGGCCGGCGGCTCGATGTTTACCTTTATCGACGCCATCCGCGCGGCGGGCGGTATCGTCGATCACGGCATCGCACTGTTTTATTACGGCATCTTCGAAGAGGCTGAAGCGCGCTTCGCCAACGGCAATGTCAAGCTGCATTACCTCACCACCTGGCGCGATGTTCTGGCTGTCGCCCGCGCTGAAAAACTGTTCGATGAAAAGACGCTATCTGGCGTAGAGGCCTTCCTCGATAACCCGTTGCCATGGTCGGCGAAACACGGCGGTGTCAGCGAATTGCCGCAATCCTGATTTCGGATGTGGCCAGCCCGGCTTTGTGGCTGGCCTTCCGATCGATCTTCGTCTAAATCGATTTAAGTCCATTTGATTTGCTGTTTGAGGAGGACCGTAATGATCCTGTGTTGTGGTGAAGCCCTGATCGACATGCTGCCCCGGCAGACGACGCTGGGTGAGGCGGGTTTTGCCCCCTATGCAGGTGGAGCGGTCTTCAACACGGCAATTGCACTCGGCCGTCTCGGCGTCCCGTCCGCATTCTTCACGGGTCTTTCCGACGACATGATGGGCGATATCCTGCGGGAAACCCTGCGCGCGAGCAATGTCGACTTCAGCTATTGCGCAACGCTTTCGCGGCCGACCACCATCGCTTTCGTCAAGCTCATCGATGGCCACGCGACCTACGCCTTTTATGACGAGAACACCGCCGGCCGGATGATCACCGAGGCCGAGCTTCCGGCACTGGGTGCGGATTGCGAAGCGTTGCATTTCGGCGCCATCAGCCTCATTCCGGAACCCTGCGGCAGTACCTATGAGGCGCTGCTGATGCGCGAGCATCAAAGCCGCGTCATTTCGCTCGATCCGAATATCCGCCCCGGTTTCATCAAGGACAAGCAGGCGCATATGGCCCGCATCCTGCGTATGGCGGCGAAGTCTGACATCGTAAAATTCTCCGATGAAGACCTTGAATGGTTTGGAGTGGAAGGCGACGAGGAGACGCTCGCACGCCACTGGTTGCATCATGGCGCAAAACTCGTCGTCGTCACCCGTGGAGCCAAGGGTGCCGTTGGTTATTCCGCCAATTTCAAGGTGGAAGTGGCTTCCGAGCGGGTGGAAGTGGTCGATACGGTGGGTGCTGGCGACACCTTCGACGCCGGCATTCTCGCTTCGCTGAAAATGCAGGGGCTTCTGACGAAGGCGCAGGTCGCTTCGCTGACGGAAGAGCAGATCAGAAAGGCTTTGGCGCTTGGCGCAAAGGCTGCTGCGGTCACCGTGTCGCGAGCAGGCGCGAACCCGCCTTTCGCGCATGAAATCGGATTGTAAAGGGCAGGGTTGAACCGCTTTGAAAAGGTGGTTCAACACTCTTGGCGGCGCAAGGGCCGTAAAAAACCGTTATTTGGATATCAAGAAGCTTGTGTCCGCCGGTTTTTCACGAAACAAGCATCGCATGAGCGTTCCGACAACCCATCCTTTCGATTTCGACCCGACCTATGGCATGCAGCGCGAGCAGCTGCTGGCGATTACCCCGCCTGAAGCGCCGCCCGGCTTCGATGATTTCTGGAAGAAGCGCTATCGCCGCGCACTCGCCACGGATCCGCGGCCGGTGCTGCGCAAGAGCAGGCTCAGCCATCCCCGCTGGCATGTTCTCGATATTACCTACACCTCGACTGGTGGCTTCCGCATCGGCGGATGGATGCTTCTGCCGCGTGAGGGGCAGGTGCGTCGCGGCCTCGTCGTCGGCCACGGTTATGGCGGGCGCGGAGAGCCCGATTTTGATGTGCCGGTGGAAGAAACTGCCGTGCTGTTTCCCTGCTTTCGCGGCATTTCCCTGAGCGCCTGCCCGCCGATTTCGTCCGATCCCGCCCTTCATGTCCTCTACAACATCGACAGGAAAGACGACTATATCATCGGCGGCTGTGTCGATGATCTGTGGATCGCCGTTTCCACTCTTGTCACGCTTTATCCCTGGCTGGAAGGGCAGGTGGGATATAGCGGCATCAGCTTCGGCGGCGGCATTGGTGCCCTGGCGATCCCATATGACGAGCGCATTGACCGGGGCCATCTGGTGGTGCCGACATTCGGACACCGGCCGTTCTGGCTGACGCTGCCCACCGTCGGCAGCGCGGATGCGGTCCAGACCTATCAGAAGACCCATGCCAATGTGCTCGAGACGCTGCGCCTGTTCGACGCCGCCTGTGCCGCGTCGCGCATAAAAGTGCCGATGCTGGTCGTACCCGCTCTTTTCGATCCGGCAGTGGCGCCGCCCTGCCAGTTTGCGGTGGCCAATGCTCTGCCGCAATCAAAATTTAATGAAATCTTCATCCTCGATGCCGGCCATTTCGATTACCCTGACAGCGCATCGCAAGATGCGGTCCATAAGGACAAGGTCAGACGGTTTTTCAAGGTGCCATGAAACGCGAATATCTCCGCTGGTATAGTCAAAGGCTCCATCGCGACATGGAGCTGTTAATATTCGGACACTCTGGCGCCAAGGTGCTGATGTTTCCCACCCGGGACGGGCGCTTCTTCGAATATGAGGAACTGGGCCTTGTCGGTAGTCTGGCCGACAAGTTGGAGGCGGGTCAACTTCAGCTCTATTGTATAGAGGGGCTGGCCAGAGAGACCTTCTATGCGGCCGGGCACCATCCCGCCGATCGCATTCGCCGGCATGCCGCTTTCGAAGAGTATATTCTGAACGAAGTGCTGCCGCTGATGGCCGAGAAAAACCCGAATAGTGACACGATCGTGCAGGGCTGCAGTCTCGGTGCATTTCAGGCCGCCAGCCTCGTCTTTCGCCATCCGCATCTTTTCCGCAAGCTCGTCGCCTTTTCCGGTCGTTACGACCTGACGATGAAGGTGGAATCCTTCGGTGATCTGTTCGACGGTTATTACGATGACGATGTCTATTTCCACATGCCGAGCCATTTCCTGCCCGGCCTTGCCTGCCCATGGCGGCTTGATCACCTGCGTCGTATGGACATGGTCTTCACCATCGGCGATGCCGACCCGTTTCTCGACAATAATCATCATCTGAGCCGGGTGCTTGCGGACAAGCAGGTGGGCCATCAGATGCATATCTGGGACGGGCGTGCGCATCGGGCAGGCGCATGGCGCAAGATGGCGGCGCTGTATATTTGAGCGCACGCTTTGCTTCTAGGTCGCTGGTTTAAGTCCAAGCGCGTGTATTGGTGACTTCGCCTCAAACGCGACGTCATCCTCGGGTCAAGCCCGAGGATGACGGAAGTGGCTGTTTTGGCTTTATTCTCAGCCGGAGAAGGTGGCTGGGGCGAGGACGTTACCCCACCAGTCCCGCCAGCGCTTTCACCAGCCCCTGCGTCGAGCTGTCATGGCCGGCAGCACTCTCATTGCCTTCAACGACGGGAAGCAGGCCGGTCGCCAGTTCCTTGCCAAGCTCCACGCCCCACTGGTCGAAGGAGTTGATGCGAAACAGCACGCCTTCCACGAAGACGCGGTGTTCGTAGAGCGCGATCAGGCGGCCGAGCGCAAATGGCGTCAGCTTGTCGTAGACGAAGGTGATGGACGGACGGTTGCCGGTGAAAACGCGGTGCGGCGCGATGAAATCGGCGAATTTGTCTTCCATGCCCTTGGAGGTGAGCTGGGCTTTCGCCTCGGCGAGCGTGCGGCCTTTCATCAGGGCTTCCGATTGTGCCAGGCAATTGGCGATGAGAAGCTGGTGCTGATGGCGCAGTTCGGGCTCAAAACCGTTGGCGGCGATCATGAATTCCGCCGGTATGACGCTCGTGCCCTGATGGATGAGCTGGTAGAAGGCGTGCTGACCGTTGGTGCCGGGTTCGCCCCAGACGACCGGACCGGACTGGCCTTCAACAGGCGTGCCGTCGATCGTCACGCCCTTGCCGTTCGATTCCATGTCGAGCTGCTGCAGATAAGCGGGGAAACGCGACAGGCGCTGGTCATAGGGCAGGATCGCCCGCGTGGAATAGTTCAGCACGTTGCGGTGATAAAAACCGATGAGGCCGAGCAGCATCGGCAGGTTTTCACGGATCGGCGCTTCGCGGAAGTGCTTGTCCATGGCATGCGCACCATCCAGGAACTTGCCGAAATTATCCGGCCCGATGGCGATCATCAGCGGCAGGCCGATGGCCGACCAGATCGAATAACGTCCGCCCACCCAGTCCCAGAAACCGAAGATGCGGTCGCTTTCGATGCCGAAGGCGGCGACCTTGTCCAGCGCGGTCGAAACGGCGGCGAAATGGTGCTTGACGGCGCCTTCACCCAGCTTTTCGGCGATGAAGCGGCGCGCGGTGGCGGCATTCGTCATGGTTTCGATAGTGGTGAAGGTCTTCGACGCGACGATGAAGAGCGAGGTCTCGGGATCGACGAGCTTCAGTGTGTCGGCAATATGTGCGCCATCGATGTTGGAAACGAAATGCGCGCGCGGGCCATCATGGAAAGGTGCCAGCGCCAGCGTCGCCATGACCGGGCCGAGATCGGAGCCGCCAATGCCGATATTGATGACATCAGTAATCTTCTTGCCAGTCGCGCCTTTCAGTGAACCGGAACGGATCGCATCGGCAAATTTGCCCATGGCCACCAGAACGGCGTTCACATCAGGCATCACGTCCTTGCCGTCAACGAGAACCGGCGTGTTGGAGCGATTGCGCAGCGCGGTATGCAGCACGGCGCGATCTTCGGTGAAGTTGATCGCCTTGCCGGAAAACATCTCCTCGCGCTTGGCTGCGACTCCGCCGTCGCGCGCGAGCTGTTCGAGAAGCGTCACGATCTCCTCGTTAACAGCGCATTTGGAATAATCCATCAGCAGGTCATCGAATTTGGCGCTGAAACGGCTGAATCTCTTGTCGTCGGCCGCAAAAGCGGCGCGAAGATCGGTTGCGGCTGTGCTGCTTGCCGTTGCTTTCAGTTTTTCGATGGTGGCCTGCATCTTGTGCTCCTCGGCTTCCTGGAAGGATGAGGAAACTATTCTTTTTCAGGCGACCAAATCAAGGCGACTTCGATAAAAGAAAGAGATGAGGACAAAAGAAAAGAGCCGGTCGCCCGGCTCTCGTCCTTCAGTTCAGATTGCGCAGTTCGCGCCGCAAAATCTTGCCGACATTCGATTTCGGCAGCTCGGTCCGGAACTCGATGATCTTCGGCCGTTTGTAGTTGGTAAGGTTCTTGGCGCAGAAGGCCTTGAGTTCTGCCTCCGTCAGCGACTGGTCCTTCTTGACGACGAAGAGCTTGACGGTTTCGCCGGAATGTTCGTCCGGAACGCCGATGGCGGCGCATTCCAGCACGCCGGGATGGCTGGCGGCCACTTCCTCGACCTCGTTCGGATAGACGTTGAAACCGGAAACGAGGATCATGTCCTTCTTGCGGTCGACGATCTTGGTGTAACCGCGATCGTCCATGAAACCCATGTCGCCGGAGCGGAAGAAGCCGTCTGCCGTCATCGCTTTGGCGGTTTCATCCGGCCTCTGCCAGTAACCGGCCATGACCTGCGGCCCGCGAATGCAGATCTCGCCGACTTCGCCGGAAGGCAGGCTGTTACCCTCTTCATCGCGAATGTCGATTTCTGTCGAGGAGATCGGCAGGCCGATGGTGCCGCTGAATTCCGTGGCGTCCAGCCGGTTGACGGTGGCGACGGGCGAGGTCTCGGAAAGACCGTAACCTTCTGCGATCGGGCAACCGACCATGGAGAGCCAGCGTTCGGCCACTGGCCGTTGCACAGCCATGCCGCCGCCAAGCACGAGGATCAGTGACGACAGGTCGAGCTTGCGGAAATCTTCATTGTTCATCATCGCGTTGAACAGCGTGTTGATGCCGGGGAAAATATGCGGGCGATAGTGCGACAGTTCCTTGACGAAGCCGGGAATGTCGCGCGGATTGGCGATCAGCAGATTATGGCCACCCAGCGCAATGCCCATCAGCGAATTCACCGTCAGCGCGAAAATGTGGCAGAGCGGCAGCGCGCAGATGAAATTGAGAACCTCGGGCCGGTCCTTGCCGCTGAAGGCGGCGTCCAGCCAGAGGCTGATCTGGGCCTTGTTGGCCAGAAGATTGGCGTGGGTAAGGATAGCGCCTTTGGAAATGCCGGTGGTTCCGCCGGTATATTGCAGGAAGGCGATGTCCTGCGCGTTGAGGCTGGCGGGCTTCAGCGGAAGTTCCTGCCCTTCCTTCAGCACGGCCTTGAAACTGATGGAGCCGGGGATGGCATAGGCGGGCACGAGCTTTTTCACCTTGCGGACCACAAGATTGACGATATGTCCCTTAAGGCCGAGCAGATCGCCCATGGCGGCAACAACCACGTGACGGACAGCGGTTTTCGGCACCGCCTGCTGCGCCACATGCGCAAAATTCTCCAGCACGAAAAGCGCCTTTGCGCCGGAGTCCTTCAGCTGATGTTCCAGTTCGCGCGGCGTATAGAGCGGATTGACGTTCACCACGATCATGCCCGCGCGCAAGATCCCGTAAACGGCGACGGGGTTCTGCAGGATATTCGGCATCATCACGGCAACGCGGTCGCCTTTTTCCAGCCCTCTGGATTGCAGCCATGCGGCAACGGCGCGGGTTTCAATATCCAGTTCCCGATAGGTCAGGGATTTTCCCATGCTGGAAAAGGCTTTGCGGTCGGCAAACTGCACGCAGCTCTTTTCGAGAAGTTCGACAAGGGAGGAATAGGCGGATGCGGGGATTTCGGCAGGGACGCCCTGCGGATAGGATGACAGCCAGCGCTTCTGGACGCTGACATTTTCCGGTTGTCCCAGGGACAATTCACTCATGCTTCTCCTCCCAGAGTCTTCTATGCGCCGGGCGTTCGACGGAACGCGTGAAGGGCGCTTTAGGCTGCCTTGATCGTCACGAGGTTCCCGCATCTGCCGGCACTAGGGCCGGATTGAGGGAACCACTTATGGCGTCACCGGATCGACCGCTCCTCCCGCTCCCCGGTGACGAATGATAGACGCGTAATCCCGTGACGTCCATCGTGTTGGCAAAGCCTATTTAACTCTAACGTAAACGTCAATATTGCTGCCCAACATCTCGCGGCCTCGTGAAAGGAAGCCGCATTTTGCCCCGGTTTTTTGACTTTAATCCTGATTTGAGCGATCAACATAATTCGTAGAGCAGGGCAGGATTGGAAATGGCAGGCAGCGCAGCGCTTGAACTGAAATCGGTGGGGAAAAGATTCGGTGATACGGACGTTTTGTCCGATATCGATCTGTCCGTCGAACGCGGCGAAATCATTTGTCTGGTGGGACGGTCCGGCTGTGGAAAATCGACCTTGCTGCGCATTGTTGCGGGCGTGGAGACGCCGGACCACGGCAACGTTTCCCTGAACGGCTCGCTCGTTGCCGGTTCGGGTGTTTTCGTCGAGCCGGAAAAGCGCAATATCGGCTTTGTCTTTCAGGATTATGCGCTTTTCCCGCATCTTACCGTCGAACAGAATGTAATGTTCGGCCTGAGGTCGCTGCCAAAGGCGGAGGCGCGTCGCCGCGCTGGCGAAATGATCGAACATGTCCACCTGCAGGAGCTTGCGAAGCGCTATCCGCATACGCTTTCGGGCGGTGAGCAGCAGCGCGTGGCACTTGCCCGCGCCCTTGCCCCGCAACCGGGCCTGTTGTTGATGGACGAGCCCTTTTCCAATCTGGACCGGGGTCTGCGAGACAATGTCCGTGAGGAAACGCTTGGTCTTCTGCGGGAACTCGGCACGACGGCGATCATGGTCACCCACGATCCGGAAGAGGCGCTTTCGGCAGGCGACCGCGTGGTGCTGATGCAGCGTGGGCGGATCGTGCAGAGCGGTACGGGCTACGAAATTCACGATAATCCCAAAACCCGCTACGCCGCCGATTTTTTCTGCGCCTTCAACAAGATCGAAGGCCACGTCAGGCACGGGCGCGTCGAAACACCGCTCGGGCCCCTGGGCGATGCTTCCGATCTGCCGGAAGGCCTTGCCGCCGTCGCCTATGTGCGTCCCAACGCGATTTCGATCATTGAGGATAGCACCGCGAAAGAGGGGATCGCCGGCGAAATATCGAGCCGTGTTTTTCTCGGTGAGATCGAGCAGCTTGGTATAGCCGTGCCCGGCCTGCCGGCGGATTTGCGCGTCAGAACGATGCAGCGTACGCCGACCAAGACCACGGCCGTGCGTTTCGGCATTGATCCGAAGGGCGTTCTGATATTTACTTGAGGTTGAATGAGCGGATTTGCATGTTTGTTTATGCCCCATTTTCAACTCTTGGTGATCAAGTCCCGTCTGAAAATGGCCAAATAAAACTTGATTTAACCCATCAGGTATGATGTTTGCTCCCCCATATTGCCGCCATCGGAGAGGGAGACGACATATGACGAAATTTTCCAAAATTGCCCTGCTTGCCAGCACCGTTGCTTTTGCAGCCGGATCGGTCAGCGCTGCGGAACTGAACATCTACACCACCAGAGAGCCGGGCCTTATCCAGCCCCTGCTGGAATCCTTCACGGCTTCGAGCGGCGTTAAGGTCAACACCGTGTTCCTGAAGGATGGTCTTGCCGAGCGCGTTCTGAGCGAAGGCGCAAGCTCGCCGGCCGACGTTCTGATGACCGTGGATGCAGGCAACCTTGTCGATCTCGCCGAAAAGGGCGTTACCCAGCCGGTCGAATCCGAAACCCTGAGCAAGTCCATCCCGGCTGAACTTCGCGACGCCAAGGGCCATTGGTTCGCGCTTTCCATGCGCGCCCGCGTTCTTTATGCGGCGAAGGATCTCGACCTCGCCTCCTTCAACTATGAAGATCTGGCGGATGCGAAGTGGAAGGGCAAGGTCTGCATTCGCGCCGGCCAGCATCCTTACAACACCGCGCTTTTTGCTGACTACATCGCCCACTATGGCGGCGCCGACACTGAAAAATGGCTTGCCGGCGTCAAGGAAAACCTGGCCCGCAAGGCAGGCGGCGGCGACCGTGACGTTGCCAAGGACATCCTCGGCGGCATTTGCGATATCGGCATTGCCAACTCCTATTATGTCGGCCTGATGCGCTCGGGCAAGGGCGGCGAGGAGCAGGTGAAGTGGGGCGACGCCATCAAGGTGGTTCTGCCGACATTCAAGAACGGCGGTACGCAGGTGAACATCACCGGCGCGGCCGTTGCCAAGAACGCTCCGAACAAGGCAGAAGCCGTCAAGCTTCTCGAATACCTCGTCTCGGACGAAGCCCAGAAGATCTACGCCGAAGCCAACTATGAATATCCGGTCAAGCAGGGTGCGGCTCTCAATGAGATCGTCGCTTCCTTCGGTGACCTGAAGGTCGACAACAAGTCGCTGACGGAAATCGTATCGCATCGCAAGCAGGCGAGCGAACTAGTCGACAAGGTCGGTTTCGACAAGTAAAGGCCAATTGGCAACAGAGGTGGAAGGCGCTCGCAGCCGCGGGCGCCTTTCCCTGTATTTTCAAGAAGCTCATGAATCCAGACGCCGCCCAGCCTTTGACGTCCCGCGCAGGAACACGGTTTTCATCCTCCTTCTGGTGGCTGTGCCTGTCCCTGGCTGCGGTCTGTGGCGCCATGGTGCCGGTTCTGGCGCTCGTCTCGCAGGCCGTGCAGGGTTCTCAGGGCCTGTGGGCGCATCTCGGCGCGAGCGTCATTCTGACGGCTTTGCCGGACACCGTGATCCTTCTTGCAGGCGTCGGGCTGCTGGCTGGTATTGTCGGCACATATGCGGCCTGGCTTGTCACCGCCTATGATTTTCCCGGACGGAAAATACTCGAATGGGCGCTGCTGCTGCCGCTGGCGATGCCGACCTACATCGTCGCTTACGCCTATCTCGATATTCTGCACCCGATCGGGCCGGTGCAGGGCGCACTCCGTTGGCTGCTTGGTTATTCCAGCCCGCGCGAATTCCGCCTGCCGGATATAAGGTCGATGACGGGCTGCATCATCCTGCTCGGTTTCGTGCTGTTTCCCTATGTCTATATTCCAGTCCGCGCTATGTTCCTGACGCAGGCGGGCAACCTGCTCGAAGCTGCCCGCACGCTGGGTGTTTCCAGACGTGCGGCTTTCTTCAAGGTCGCCGTGCCGCTGGCGCGCCCTGCGATCGCGGTCGGCATCAGCCTTGCCTTGATGGAGGCGCTGAATGATATCGGCGCATCGGAATTTCTCGGTGTCCGCACGCTCACCGTTTCGGTCTACACCACCTGGGTCACGAAATCGGACTTGCCGGGTGCGGCGCAGATCGCGCTTTCCATGCTGTTCATCGTGGTCGCGCTTGTGGCGTTCGAGCGATGGGCGCGGCGCAAGCAGCGTTATGCGGTCTCGGCGCAGAAAAGCAGGGAGCTGGAGCCGGTGCGGCTTGCCGGCCTGAAAGCCTTTGGCGCTCTTGCTCTCGGCAGTCTGCCGGTCGTAATCGGTTTCGTGGCGCCGGCGAGCTATCTGGTGATCGAGGCATGGAAGCGGTTCCGGTTCAGCGGCCTGTCGTCCCGTTTCACTGAGGAGGCTCTGAATACCATCCTCTTCGCAGGACTTGCGACGGCGATCACCCTCATCCTCGGCCTTGCGGTGGCTTACGCGATGCGCCTTGCTCCGGGACGCCTTTCGCTCTGGTCCTATCGGCTTTCCACGGTGGGTTACGCTGCTCCCGGCACGGTCATTGCCATTGGCGTGCTGATCGCGCTTGGCGGCTTTGACAGGTTCGTTGACCAGACAATGCGCGAGTGGTTCGGCATATCCACCGGCCTCATTTTCATCGGCAGTGGTGCCGCCCTGATCTACGCCTATTCGGCGCGTTTCCTCACCATTGCGGCGGGCGGCGTCGATGCCGGTCTGAGCCGCATCCCGCAATCCTTCGATCACGCTTCGCGAACGCTTGGACGATCGGCAACGCAGACATTCCGACAGATCCATCTGCCGCTTTCAAAGGCATCGCTGGCCGCCGCCGCCTTGCTTATCTTCGTTGATTGCGTCAAGGAGCTTCCGGCCACGCTCCTGTTGCGGCCGCTTAATTTCGAGACTTTCGCAACCCATCTTTATGGTGAAGCGGCGCGCGGTACTTACGAGGAAGCGGCAATCGCGGCACTGGCGATCGTCGTCATTGGCATCCTTCCGGTCATGCAGCTTGCAAGGATTGGGCGGCGCAAGGGCTGACATCTACATCTGGCCCCATAAATGACGGGCGCAAAACTGTGCGAGAAGCCAATAAGCTTCAAATCCCCCAGAAAACGACAAGCATCCCGCCTTAATCCTGATGTAAATACTCAGCTTAATTGAGGTGCTGCGGCCTGCCGTATATAAACGTCGGCCGTGATCTGTTTCGGGGCATATCTTGAAAAATTTGCATGAGATGTTTTTGGGCCGCCTGGCTCTGGGAACGGCTGCCATTGTTTTGATGACGCCGGTGGTGGGTCAAGCGCAGCAGACGACGGTTCTGCGTGAGATCACAGTCGAGGGGCAGGGCACGGAAAACGCCACGGGTCCGGTCCGGGGATATGTCGCGAAAAAAAGCGCGACGGGATCGAAAACCGATACGGAAACGAAGGATATTCCACAATCCGTGTCGGTCATCGGTCGCAGGGAAATGGACGATCGCGGCGTTGTGACCAAAATCGACGAGGTTCTGCGCTACACGCCCGGCGTGACGGCGGAGCCTTTTGGCACGGATCCGGATACGGACTGGTTTTACATTCGCGGTTTCCAGGCAACCCAGACCGGCGTGTTTCTGGATGGGCTGAACCTGTTCAGCTACGGTTTCGGCGGTTTCCAGATGGACGCCTACGGTCTGGAGCGGGTGGAGGTGCTGAAGGGACCGGCTTCGGTGCTTTATGGCGGTGCCAATCCCGGCGGCATCGTGCAGATGGTTCGCAAGCGCCCGCAGGACGAGCCGGTCCGCGAAACGGAAATCGGCATCAATAATTTCGGCAACGCCTTCTTCGGTTTTGATCTTGGCGATAAGGTCGACGGTGAGGGCGTGTGGAAATACCGCGTCACCGGCAAGGTCTCGGGCGGCGATAATTACACCGACTATTCCGAGGATCTCCGTGGCTTCATCATGCCGCAGATCACCTTCGAGCCGGATGCGCAGACGAGCGCCACGCTGTACGGATATTTCTCGGCGCTGGATCAGGTTCATGTCGGCAATGGCTTCCTGCCCTATGTCGGCACCGTGGTTGACGCACCGTTCGGCAAGCTTGACCGCAAGGCGTTTTACGGCGAGCCCGACCTTGATAGTGGCCGCGTCTACCAGTCAATGGTGGGTTACGAAGTCAGCCATGAATTCGACAATGGCTGGAAGATCAGCCAGAACGCCCGCTACGGCCACCTCTACAAGCATGAAACCGGGCCCTATCCGGGCGGTTGGGCGAATGCCGACGCCAATGGCCAGCCGATCCTCGATGCCACCACCAATGACTATATGCTGACCCGCTTTGGTTATGATGGCCTGTCCAAGGTGGACAGTTTCGGCGTCGACAATCGTGTCGAAGGCCAGTTCGATACCGGCGCGGTCAGCCATTCTCTGCTCTTTGGCCTCGACTATAAATATTACAAGCTGGATCAGGTGCAGGCCTGCTGCGGATCGAATGCGATCGGCGCGCTCAACCCGGTCTACGGTTCGACGCAGGGAACGAATTTCGTCTACGCCAACAACGTCGTGACGCAACAGCAGATCGGCATCTATGCGCAGGACCAGCTGCGTTTCGGTGATGGCTGGCTGGTCACGCTGAACGGCCGCTATGACTATGTCGATACGGAACTGAACAACAGGCTGCCGGCTGCCGTGTCGCGCCGCTCCAATGACGATGCGCTGAGCGGTCGCGCCGGTCTCGCCTTTGAATTCGACAACGGCCTGACGCCCTATGTCTCGGCCGCCACCTTCTTCAATCCGCTTATCGATACGCTTGCGGATGGCAGCTCCGCCGTACCGGAGGAGGGACATCAGTTCGAGGCCGGTATCAAATATGAGCCGACCTTCTTTGACGGCAGCATCACCGCCTCTGTCTTCAAGCTGGTGAAGGACAACGCCATTGTTTCCTATACGGCCGGCGGCGTGACCACGAGCGGCCAGTTCGGACAGGTGGAGTCCACCGGTTTCGAGCTGGAGGCAAAGGCCAATCTCAGCGACAACTGGAAGACCATCGCCTCCTATTCCTATACCGATCTCGATATCACCAAGGATGCCAATCCCAACCTGATCGGCAAATCGCCGTGGATCGTGCCCGCTCACACCGCGTCGCTTTGGGTGGATTACGCCTTTACCGATGATACGTTTGAAGGCCTCAGCATTGGCGGCGGCGCACGTTACCAGGGCAAGTCCTGGGCCGATGCGGCAAACACGCTGCGTGTGCCGGATGCTGCGGTCTTCGATGCCGCGATCCGTTACGAGAAGAACGACTGGACGGCCTCCGTCAATGTCGCGAATGTTTTCGACAGGGAATATGTCAAGAGCTGCGCCGGGGTCTCCGTTTGCGGCTGGGGTGACAGCCGCACGATAACCTTCAAGCTTGCCAAGAAGTGGTAATCGCCGGCCGGCAGTTGCGGGAAAAATAGTTTGCCACTATAAACATGAATAATCTTATCATGTTTATAGTGGCGCCCTTGCGCCTTGCGGGATCAAGAGGCCATGGCTTTCCGCGTTCGGATGGAAAACGAGATCGAGGGCTTTGCCGTCATCGGCGGCCCGCGCTCAAGGGTGTGGAACGGCATCGTCGCCGATCTCTGGGACGTGCATTGCGCGCCGAGGGCGGGTGGCCGTTATGTCGGCAAGGACCCGCGTTTCGTTTTCCTGCTCGATATGGATGGGGCGGATGGTGGCCGGTTCATGATGAACCGCTGCCGCCGCGACAATTACGGCTCGTCCGAAGCGAACCGGATTTCCTTCGTGCCCGCCGATCTGGATGTGCATGCGGAACTCAGCAATGTTTCCTTCGTGCGCCATCTCGATCTGCACTTTGATGCGGGGTTGCTGGGTGCGCGACTGGTGCAGGGGTTCGATCCGCACGGGCTGCTTGATCCGCATCTGATGTTCGAGGATGAACGCCTGCTTGCGCTAGCGCGGCTGATCGCCGCCGAATGCGATAATCCAGACCCTTTGCATGATCTATACGGCGAAAGCCTCGTGCTGGCGCTGTTGACGGATTTCCTCAAGGTGAAGCGCGAGCCTGTCAAAAAGCGCAGCAAGCTTGCCTCCTGGCAATTGCGGGCGGCGACGGACTACATTCGCGAACATTGCCTGCGCTCGATAAGGCTGGAGGAACTCGCGGAGCTCACCAACCTGTCGCAATCCCATTTCAGCCACGCCTTCAAGGCGTCGACAGGCGTGCCGCCGCATCAATGGCAGATGCAGGCACGCATCGATCGCGTCAAGGATCTGATGATGCGAACGGATATGGCGCTCACCGACATCGCCATTGCAGCCGGCTTTTCGGACCAGGCGCATTTCTCGCGCGTCTTCCGCAAGATGGTCGGCGTTTCCCCTTCGGTCTGGCAAAAGATCAGGCAATAGTGCCCATTCGTTCCATGTCTGTGCGAAAAAAATCCTGTTTCGGGGCTTAAAAAGCTTCGGAACGAATTGTCCCTGCGGTGGTTTACCAGACGTACCATTTACGAGGAAAACCAAGGAGGAAGATGTCATGTTGCATCAGGAACCCCGTGCCGGACAGGACCCCTATGTCAAGGACACGCCGAGCCTTATCGCCAGCGACAAGGTTGAAGGAACGCGCGTTTATGGCGCGGATAGCAAACACATCGGCTCGATCCAGCGCATCATTCTGGAGAAGCGTGGCGGCCGTGTCGCCTATGCGGTATTGAGCTTCGGCGGCTTTCTGGGCATTGGCGATGACTACTACCCGCTGCCGTGGGAAAAGCTTCATTACGACGACGAGCTGGACGGCTATCGCATCGATCTCACCAAGGAAGAGATCGAAAACGCGCCGCACTTCGCCAATCTTGATGACAACGACCTGCTGAACGCCAAGGACCGCAAGGTCTATGACTATTACGGCGTTGCGCCCTACTGGATGTAAGGCTTCGCAGCACCATAGAGCAGGCATTTCCGGTTTCCTTCAGTCCCGGAAATGCCGCATACAAAAACGGCTCCTGTTCAGGAGCCGTTTTTCGCGTGGCCGCATGTCAATGTGGATTTTTCTGCATCTCTGAAACCGCATCGGTAAAGCACTTGCGGGCTTCCTCAGGTGACTTTCGTCCATCAAGGGCGGCGCGGCAGGCGCTTCTGGCTCTCACGAAACTCAATCCGCGTATTTTATTAGGCCAGCCTTCGGTCAATAATATCAGGGCCTCAAAGGGGCCGGCGACGACACTCTTGCCGTTCGCCTCGAGATTGACCTCGACAGGTTCTGTCCATCTCTCGTTCTTCATCGTGCACCTCCCAGAGCAACGCGATCCCGAAATACACTCGACAGCGGAGCAACCCATGAACGCAGTCGTGTGTTACTGCCGCTTAGGATAAGCGCAAGCGATCGAATTGACAACGGTGATCAGCGGAAGCCGAAAAACGACAGGATCGCCAGAACGATAACGACGAGGCCGACGATGTAGATGATCTGGTTCATGATTTTCTCCTTGGCTGGTGTCATCACCATAACGTGAGGGAGAAGACGAGGTTCCAGCTCCGAAAGAATTTAATCACGTACTAAAATATTGCGGACGTCCCTTTGTGCGCGGCCGTGACGCCGCGCACAGACAATTGCCATGACCGTTACCTGCGCAAGATCACCCAGATGGCGTGAATGATGCCCGGCACGTAGCCGCACAGCGTCAGGAGAATATTCAGCCAGAAATGCAGGCCAAGTCCAACCTGAAGGAACACGCCGACCGGGGAAGAATGATGGCGATAAGAATACGAATGACATCCACGATAACAGGCTTTCCTTTTGACCATAACTTACCGGTCAACGTGTGGCGGGGCGTTTGGTTTCAAATGCGTCTGCGATCGCAGGCCGCCTGATAACGGCAGACAAGCCGACAGCGCCGGCTGAAATCCGCTTGAGGTATAAATTGTCATTTAGGGAGATAAAATGGTGCCGCTTACGTGACTCGAACACGTGACCCCGTCATTACGAATGACGTGCTCTACCAACTGAGCTAAAGCGGCCCGATTGTGACCCGTTTGTTACGGATCAGCTTCATGGCGGGCTGATACAGGCAATGCCGATGGATTTCAAGCCTTGAATGTGCAGGTTTTGAAAATTCCGTAAAAAGCTTTGCCTGTCCATTGTTTACCTGCGGCTTCAGGTTTTGCCGCATATGCGCTTTTTGGCTTCCTCATATTCATTGGCCAGACGATCGACGAGATCGGCCACCGGCTCGATGGACTTGATCGCGCCGATGCCCTGGCCTGCGCCCCAGATATCCTTCCAGGCCTTTGCACCGCCAGTGGCGGTTTCAAAATCCATTTTCGAAGGGTCCGCTTCGGGCAGGTTGTCCGGGTCCATGCCGGAGGCCACGATCGAGCTTTTCAGGTAGTTGCCGTGCACGCCCGTGAAATAGTTCGAATAGACGATATCCTTGGCTTGCGCTTCCACGATCGCCTGCTTGTAACCATCGGAGGCGCGGGCCTCCTGCGTCGCGATGAAGGGGGAGCCGATATAGGCCATATCCGCGCCCATGGCCTGTGCGGCAAGGATGGAGCCGCCATTGGCGATGGCGCCGGCGAGCAGCAGGGGGCCATCGAACCATTCGCGGATTTCCTGAACGAGCGCGAAGGGCGAAAGCGTGCCTGCATGTCCGCCTGCACCCGTTGCCACCGCGATCAGCCCGTCCGCTCCCTTGCGGATGGCGGAGCGGGCGTGGCGATCGTTGATGACGTCATGCAGAACGATGCCGCCATAGGAATGCACGGCCGCGTTGACCTCCGGTACTGCGCCGAGCGAGGAAATCACCACCGGCACCTTGTATTTGACGCAGAGGCCGAGATCGTGTTCTAGCCGCCGGTTGGACATGTGCACGATCTGGTTGACCGCGAAGGGTGCAGCCGGGCGATCGGGGTTGGCCTTGTTGTGGGCGGCCAGCTCCTCGGTGATCATTGCCAGCCATTCATCCAGCTGGCTTTCTGGCCGCGCATTCAGCGCGGGGAAAGCACCGATGACACCCGCCTTGCATTGAGCCAGTGTCAGTTGCGGATGCGAAATAATGAATAGCGGTGACGCTATGACCGGAAGACGCAGATTGTCTTTCAGCACGGACGGCAGCATGTCTCCTCCCACGGATTACGTTTACGCGCACGTAAGTCAATATCGCGTTCGGTAGCGGATTGAAAGCGAAAACGGTGTGGTGCCGGGCTCTCAAATCTGCGTTCGCAGCGCCACAATGGATCGATTTTCCCCAAAGCAATCCGGTCTTTATAACAAAATAACAAACGGTGCTTGCGGAGGCGCGGCATAGCCGTTACCGAATCGTGAATGTATGGCGCAACGCCGCATATTTTTTGCAAGGCGCAATAGAACAAGGATCGGTCGTGAGCGGACTGGAAACGGCAATCAGAAATGCTCTGGAAAAATCGGACAGATCGAACGCCGAAGTTCGTGCACGGATTTACCAATCCTCCCGTCAGGCACTGGAAGCGGGCCTGCGCAAGCAGGGCATAGACGATCCGCAGGTGGTGGCCCAGCAGCGCCAGCGGCTCGAGAGCCTGATCCATATTATCGAGAATGAAGAGCGCAACCGTCTTCTCGACCGGGTGGAGCAGCAATTGCGGCCGCCTCTGCCGGAAAATCCGGTGCAGGATGATCACTCGGTCGATCCTGCCTCACAACCCCAGCATCATGGCGATATGGCTATCGAACCGGAATTGCGCGGCGAAACGCGCGACGCGCGGCCGGTTGCTGCTGAAAACCTGAGCGCCGGCCGGCGCAATGGAAAGACGCCAAAGAGAGGCTCCAGCGCAGCCGACGCCTCGCTTGCCTTTCGTCCGGAAGGTGCTGTTGGCCGGCGCAAACGCCGCGGGCTTTTTGCCCGACTTTTCATATATTTGACACTCCTGGCGTTTATCGGTTTCGGCGCCTGGTGGGCCTATTCTTCCGGCCTGCTGCTGTCGCCGGAGCAGCGCGATACCAGCGTGCCCAATCCGCCGGCGCAGGTGCAGGCGGAGGACTTCACCGGTGCGGAGCCAGCGCCGAGCCTTTCCGCCGGCCGTGGTTTTTCCGATGACTGGGTTGAAATATTCAATGCCGAGCGCGGCAGTTCCGGGATTTCGGCAGGCGCGCGCGCCACTGTCGAGAATATTGCCACGCCGGCCGGCAAGGCGATAAAGGTGACGTCGAGAAGCGTCTCACAGGATGGCGCGGTCAGCATCGAGGTTCCGGTGGAGGTGATGCGGGATATGGCGGGCAAATCCTCGACCATATCAATCACGCTGCAATCATCCAGCGACCGGCAGACGCAGGTTTCCGTCGCCTGCGATTTCGCAACCCTTGGCGATTGCTCCCGTCACCGCTTCACGGCCACGGCCGAGCGTGCGGATATGCTGCTGAATGCGACATTTGAACGTTCGCTAGCCCCCAATGCGCCGGGCAAGGTCTTCATCAACAGCGATATTGATGGCAACAGCCGCCCGGTCAATCTTTATTCCGTGCGCATTCTGCCAGGTCAGTAAGAAGCGACCCGGTAAGATAAGATAGAGTGACAAGCGCCGCGGCCTTTGGGCGCCTGTCACCGTCTCCCGATCCTATTTGAGAAAGCCGGGGCCTGATCCCAGTATCTTGCCGTCGATCTCGCCGATTGCCTTCTTGTCCTTGCCGTCATAGTCGAGTGCATTGAGAATGTGCCGGATGAGGTTCACCCTTGCGCGGCGTTTGTCGTTGGCGCGCACCACTGTCCAGGGGGCAGCGTCGGTATGGGTCTTTTCCAGCATCTCGTCGCGCTTGTCCGTGTAGTCATCCCATTTCGTCAGTGCGGCAATATCCATGTCGGAAAGCTTCCAGCATTTCAGCGGGCTGTGGCGACGATCGTGAAAACGCTCGATCTGCGTTTCCCGGCCGATGTCGAGCCAGAACTTGAACAGATGAACGTCCTCATGGACCAGCATCTTTTCAAGGCGCGGCGTTTCCTTGAGGAAGCGCTTGTGCTCTTCCGGGGTGCAAAAACCCATGACCGGCTCCACCCCGGCGCGGTTATACCAGGAACGGTCGAACAGAACGAATTCACCCGCTGTCGGAAAATGCGAGATATAACGCTGGAAATACCATTGGCCGCGCTCGGTTTCCGTCGGTTTCGTCAGCGCCACGATACGGGCATAGCGGGGGTTGAGATATGCCCGGGTAGCGAAGATCGCGCCGCCCTTGCCGGCCGCATCGCGGCCCTCGAACACGGCCATCACCCGTTTGCCGGTGGCCTGCAACCAGAACTGTACCTTGACCAGCTCCACCTGCAGCGCTTCGAGGACTGCATCATATTCCTCGCGCTTCATCTTTTTGTCGTAAGGAAAATCACCAGCGGAAAGCTTGTTTTCCTCCACCCAGTCTGGAAGAACCGGATCGTCTATATCGAAGCTGCGCAGCTTGCCGCCAACCGTCAGCTCCACCGAGCGCTTCTTCGTTTCCGCGTCCATATTTTCCTCCGGCTGTTGTTGTGTAAAGGCAACTCGCCGCCAATGAGTTCATATCCACCGGCAGAATTCAAGTGAAAGAGGGTGGGTTGGCCTGGGTGCGACGGCGCAAGCGATTGCGGCACCTATTTTGCGCATATACGTTGTGGAAAATGCGCGGCGATGAATCTCTGTCATGAAGCTGGCCTATGAGGTTTCGGTGCGCTGTCAGGTGGAAGTGGAAAGTGGGCTGAAATGGCAGTCATGGAAGGCGATAGCGGATTAAGGCTTTTGGCAAAAAAGCTTCGCCGAAACTGGTTGCCCGTTCTGGTCGTCAGCATGCTTGCCGTCGTGGCCGTCTCGGAGCTTCACACACCCTATATGCCCGCTGTCCTGTGGCTCTGCGCCATCATCGCCATTCTGGCCGTTCGGGAAAGGTCGGCGGGTGCGAGGGACGAAAACGCGGCTGTAGAAACGGATGAGCCGGAAGTGCCCGGTGAAAACGTCATTTCCGGCGTCCGCGCGGGCCTTGCCGTCCTGGATACGCCGGTCTTCATCCTCGATAAGAATGCCAGCGTGCTGTATCAGAACGGCGCAGCGGAGCGCGCCTTCGGCCAGCTTCCGGCCGGCGCGCATATTTCCGCCCGGCTGCGTTCGCCGGGTCTGCTGGATGTCATTCGCGAAACCATCACCACCGGCCAGCCCAACCAGGTCGAGCATTCCGAGCGGTTTCCATCCGAGCGGGTCTTCATCGTCCGTATCGCCCGTGCCGATGCGGGGGAAGTTGCGGGACCGCCATTCTACATCCTGTCGTTCCGCGACGTTTCAGAGCTTCGCCGCATCGACCGTATGCGCAGCGACTTCGTCGCCAATGCCAGCCATGAATTGCGCACGCCGCTCGCCTCCCTTCGCGGTTTCATCGAGACAATGCAGGGGCCGGCGCGCAACGATCCGAAAGCGCAGGAACGGTTCCTCGCCATCATGCTGGATCAGGCAACCCGCATGAGCAGGCTGGTGGACGACCTCATGTCGCTTTCAAGGCTGGAATTGCGGGCGAATATCGCTCCGGACCAGAAGGTCGATCTCGTGCCCGTCATCGGCCATGTGCGCGATGCGCTGCTGCCGCTCGCCGACGAGCTCGATGTCGATATCATCCTGCATCTGCCCGACCGGCCGGCGGAAGTGCAGGGCGATCGTGACGAGCTGGTGCAGGTGTTCCAGAACCTCGTTGAAAATGCTTGCAAATATGGGCAGGAAGGCAAGGTCGTGGATGTCTGGCTGCGCGCCGAACCCGGCAAGCCGGTGGAGGTGAGCGTCATCGACAAGGGCCCGGGCATTCCCGCCGAACATGTGCCGCGCCTGACGGAGCGGTTCTATCGCGTCAGCGTCGCCGACAGCCGGTCCAAAAAGGGAACGGGCCTAGGGCTTGCCATCGTCAAGCACATCCTCACCCGCCACCGCGCCCGCCTCATCATTAAATCGGAACTGGGCAACGGCACGGACTTTACCGTCAGATTTTAACATAAAAGGCATAAGGCCTTTAATTTCGAAAAATTCTATAAGCAAAATCAGTAATTTAGATTGTCACAAATCTTTCACTGAAGTGACATAAAAGGATGTGGCTACGGTGGTTAAGAAAAGGTCGCCGAGCGCATGCTAAGAGCGATTGCCGCAATCGGCTGCGTCCACAAACAAGCCCACGACGGGAGAGACAAATGAACATCGTAAAATTTTCCGCAGCAGCTCTGGTGGCTTCTGTCGCCTTCGCTGGCGCCGCCGCTGCTCGCGACCAGATTCAGGTTGCCGGTTCTTCCACTGTTCTGCCCTATGCCAAGATCGTTGCCGAGACATTTGCTGAAACCTTCCCGAACTTTAAGGCTCCGGTTGTTGAGTCCGGCGGCACGGGCGGCGGTCTGAAGGCGTTCTGCTCCGGCGTTGGTGAAGGCACCATCGACATCGCCAACGCTTCGCGCAAGATCAAGACCGACGAACTGGCCGCCTGTAAGGCTGCTGGCGTTGCCGACGTTCAGGAAGTGAAGATCGGTTACGACGGTATCGTCTTCGCGATGGACGCATCCAACAAGGACATCAAGCTTGAGCCGAAGGATCTCTACCTCGCTCTCGCCGCTGAAGTCGTCAAGGACGGCAAGCTCGTTGCCAACCCCTACAAGAAGTGGTCGGAAGTCAACAAGGAACTGCCTGATGTAGCAATCGCTGCTTACATCCCGGGTTCCAAGCACGGCACGCGCGAAGTCTTCGAAGAGAAGATCATGGCTGACGGCTGCAAGGAAGCAGGCGCCACCGACGCCATCAAGACGCTGGTCCCCGATGCCAAGCAGGCTGCTGCAAAGTGCATCGCAGTCCGTAAGGACGGCGCCGCAGTCGACATCGACGGCGACTACACCGAGACGCTTGCTCGTATCGATGCCAACAAGACCGGCCTCGGCGTTTTCGGCCTCGCATTCTATGAAAACAATGCTGACCGTCTGAAGGTTGCGACTGTTTCGGGCGTTGTTCCGTCCACCGAAACCGTTGCCAGCGGCAAGTACCCGGTTTCTCGCCCGCTGTTCTTCTACGTGAAGAAGGCTCACCTGGGCGTTATCCCGGGCCTCAAGGAATATGTCGAGTTCTTCGTTTCTGACGAAATGATCGGCCCGGATTCCCCGCTCGCCAACTACGGCCTCGTTGCCGCTCCGGACAAAGAACGCGAAGAAATCCGCGCCAAGTTCGCTGCCGGCGCTTCGATGTAATAAAGAAAGAGGGGTGCGGCCTGCCGCGCCCCTCATTCCACTCCGCTGCCTTTCCGCCTCGGCGACGGTCTCCGGTTGACAGTTCCAATTCATCGTCGTCCACATAATTGTTGATCGATTACAGATGGATAGGATGTATCAACCTTGACGCTTGCCGGACTTTGATACAGTCAGGCGGCAAGCATTTCTGGATGGTCCAGCAGTCTCGTTTTGATGACTTTTTGATTTGCCCGATATCGCATCGTGCTCTTGGGGCACGCCGAGGGAACTCTAATGAACACATCGATCCTTTTGCTGATACTGGCGCTGATCGGCATCGGCAGCTATCTGCTCGGCAGCCGCCGTGCCGTTGCCCTGTCTGGCGGGCGCCCCGCCACCATGCATTCCCGTGCCGGTTATCACGGTTCCTACGCGGTGGTCTGGGCGGTGCTGCCCGCGGCGCTCATTCTCTGCGCCTGGCTTGTCATCAGCCCGCTGATCATTACGTCTTCCGTGCGCGCTGAATTTCCTGAAGATGTGCGCGCCCAATCCGAAGCGCAGCAGAGCCTGACATATGGTATGGTAACGTCGATCGCCCGAGGTCTGCAGCGGCTGACGGCGGAGGAGACGGCGCAGGTTGATGCGGATGCCGCCACGGTGCGGCCGCTTCTGGCGTCGAAGGGCGTTGCCATAGCCGGCGATCCCGAGCGCTACATGGTCGATGCCGCCCAGACGCTGAACGCGATGACGTCCACCAGCCGTATTGCGATGATCGCAATCGTGCTGCTGGCCGCTTTCGGCGGTGCAGCTTATGCGCTGCGTTCGATCGCTCCGCGCTTCCGGGCGCGCAACAGGGTCGAGAAGGTCATTCTCGCGGCCCTGCTCGTTGCCTCCTCCATTGCCATTCTGACGACCGTCGGCATCGTCCTGTCGATGCTGACGGAAGCCATCCAGTTCTTCACCATGGTTCCGGCACACCAGTTCTTCTTCGGAACGGTATGGGATCCGCGTTTCGCGGCGGCGGGTGCAACGGACTCGTCCGGCCAGTTCGGCCTGATCCCGCTGCTCGCCGGCACGCTTTACATCGGTTTCGTCGCCATGCTGGTGGCGGTCCCGGTCGGCCTGTTTTCGGCGATCTACATGTCGGAATACGCCTCGCCACGCCTTCGCTCCGTGGCAAAGCCGCTGCTCGAGGTGCTCGCCGGCATTCCCACCATCGTCTACGGCTTCTTCGCGCTGACGACGGTTGGTCCGTTCCTCAGAGACATTTCCACGCAGATCAACGGCCTGGCGACGGGTAACTACGCCAACTTCATCCAGGCGCAGAGCGTCATTACCGCCGGCTTCGTCATGGGCATCATGCTGATCCCCTATGTCTCGTCGCTGTCGGATGACATCATCACCGCCGTGCCGCGTTCGCTGCGTGACGGTTCGCTCGGTCTCGGCGCCACGCGGTCTGAAACCATCAAGAAGGTCATCGTTCCCGCCGCTCTTCCCGGCATCGTCGGCGCCGTGCTGATGACGGCATCGCGTGCGATTGGCGAAACCATGATCGTGGTTCTCGCGGCCGGCGTTGCCGCCCGCCTGCAGCTCAACCCCTTCGAACCGATGACCACCGTAACGGTCAAGATCGTCAGTCAGCTGACCGGCGACCTTGAATTCACCTCGCCGCAAACGCTGGTTGCCTTCGCGCTGGGCATCACACTTTTTGCCATCACGCTTTGCCTGAATATCTACGCGCTTTACATCGTGCGCAAATACCGGGAGCAATATGAATGACCGACATCGTTTCTCCCGCAGCCGGCGCTGCCGGCACCAACAAGGCCGCACGTCGTGATATCGGCATCAAGCGCCGCTACGCCGCCGAACGCCGTTTCCGTGCCTATGGCATGGCAGCGATTTCCTTCGGCCTCCTGTTCCTCTTCCTGCTGCTCTGGTCGGTCGTCTCCAAGGGCTACACCGCCTTCCAGCAGACGATGATCACCGTTCCGGTCGAGTTTTCCGAACTGATCATCGATCCGAAGAATGAGCGGGCCGCAAATCCTGCCAAGCTGATGACGGCCAATTATCCCGTCCTCGCTCGCGATGCGGTCGCCAAGGTTCTTGGCGTTGCGCCGACGGACCGTGCCGGTCTTCGCGCCGTCAACACCATGATCTCGGACAGCGTTCGGACACAGCTACGCGATATCGTCGTTGCCGATCCGGCCATTATCGGCACCACGCGCACCGTCACGCTTCTGGCGTCTGGTGATGTCGACAGTGCCTTCAAGGGCCAGGTGGACATGACGGTGGATGAAGCCAACCGCCGTATCTCGAACCAGCAGCTCGGCTGGATGAACCAGCTCGCCGAAAGCGGGCAGCTCGGCAAGCATTTCAATACTGGCATCTTCGTCAACGGCAATTCGAGCCGTCCGGAAGCGGCGGGTGTCGGCGTGGCGCTGATCGGCTCCTTTTACATGATGCTGATCGTGCTTGTGCTGTCGCTGCCGATCGGCGTTGCAGCCTCCATCTATCTTGAGGAATTTGCCCCGAAGAACCGCCTGACGGATCTCATCGAGGTGAACATCAACAATCTGGCGGCTGTTCCTTCGATCGTTTACGGTCTGCTCGGCCTTTCCGTTTTCATCAACTTCATGGGCTTTCCGCGCTCCGCCTCTCTGGTCGGTGGCCTTGTCCTGACGCTGATGACGCTGCCGACGATCATCATCGCGACCCGTGCCGCATTGAAGGCCGTGCCGCCGTCGATCCGCGCTGCCGCACTCGGTCTGGGCGCATCCAAGATGCAGACGATCTTCCACCACGTCCTGCCGCTCGCCATGCCTGGCATTCTGACCGGCACCATCATCGGCCTCGCCCACGCACTGGGCGAAACGGCGCCGCTGCTTCTGATCGGCATGGTGGCATTCGTTGCGAATTATCCGACAACGCCGATGGATCCGTCCACGGCTCTGCCGGTGCAAATTTACATGTGGGCGAACGAAGCCGAACGCGCCTTTGTCGAGAGGACATCTGGCGCTATCATCATCCTGCTTCTGTTCCTCATCGTCATGAATGTTGGCGCAATCCTGTTGCGTCGCCGCTTTGAGCGGCGCTGGTAGAGGGAGCTAGAGCAATGAACATGTTGTCGGAAGCAGCAGTTGAAAAGGCGCTGGACAAGAAAATGAATGAAGTCTCATACAAGATGATCGGCAAGGACGTTTCGGTTTATTACGGCGAAAAGCGCGCGCTTTACGACGTGAACCTCAACGTCCGTGAAAACACGGTGACTGCGCTTATCGGCCCGTCCGGTTGCGGTAAATCCACTTTCCTGCGCACCTTGAACCGCATGAACGACACGATCGACGGTTGCCGGGTCACCGGCAAGATCACGCTCGACACGGACGATATCTACGATCAGGCGATCGACGTCGTCGAATTGCGCGCCCGCGTCGGCATGGTGTTCCAGAAGCCTAACCCGTTTCCCAAGACCATCTATGAAAACATCGCCTACGGCCCGCGCATCCATGGTCTCGCCCGCAACAAGGCGGATATGGACCAGATCGTCGAGCAGAGCCTGCAGAAGGCGGGTCTCTGGAACGAGGTGAAGGATCGCCTGCTGGAGTCCGGCACGGGTCTCTCCGGTGGCCAGCAGCAGCGTCTGTGCATCGCGCGCGCGGTTGCCGTCAGCCCGGAAGTCATCCTGATGGACGAACCCTGCTCGGCGCTCGATCCGATCGCGACCGCAAAGGTCGAGGAACTGATCCACGAACTGCGCACCAACTACACGATCGTCATCGTCACGCACTCCATGCAGCAGGCGGCGCGTGTTTCGCAGCGTACGGCCATGTTCCATCTTGGTCATCTTGTCGAAGAAAATGAAACGGACAAGATGTTCACCAATCCGGATGACCAGCGCACGCAGGATTACATCATGGGCCGCTTCGGCTGATCCCCGGCCGGCGCTTTCTCGAAACCGAACAAGACTGGTGCCTCTGCCGTGCCCGCTTCCGGGTACGCGCATGCAGGCCAAGCCGGAGGACTAGACCGTGACACAGACAACGACCCATTCGCATATCCTGTCCGCCTATGACGACGAATTGAAGTTTCTGACGCGCCGCATCGCCGAAATGGGCGGTCTTGCCGAGCAGATGTGCGGCGACGCCGTGCGTGCGCTCGTCAATTCCGATGCCGCACTCGCGCAGAAGGTCATTTCCGACGATACAATTCTCGACCATGCCGAACGCGAAATCGGCGACAAGGCCATCGTCACCATCGCCAGACGCCAGCCTGTGGCGGCCGACCTTCGCGAGATCATCGGCACCCTGCGCATCGCCGCCGATCTCGAGCGCGTCGGCGATCTGGGCAAGAACACCGCAAAGCGCGTCATTGCGGTTGCCGGAACCGGCGTGCCGCGCAAGCTCGCGCGCGGCATCGAACATCTGTCGGAGCTGGCGCTGGTGCAGCTCAAGGAAGTCCTCGACGTCTATTCCACCCGTTCCGCCGAGAAGGCCAATGCCATTCGCGAGCGCGACGAGGAAATCGACGCCATGTACACGTCGCTCTTCCGGGAGCTTCTGACCTACATGATGGAAGATCCGCGCAACATCACCACCTGCACGCATCTTCTGTTCTGCGCCAAGAACATCGAGCGCATCGGCGACCATGCCACGAATATTGCCGAGACGATCTATTACATGACCACCGGCAGCCAGCCGGAGGGCGAGCGTCCGAAGGACGACAGTTCCAACACCCTCGGTTCGGTGACCGAGTAACAGACAAGCAGAAGCTTGCGGAGTTCAATATATGGTGCCCAAGATTGCAGTTGTGGAAGACGAGGAAGCGCTGAGCGTCCTGCTTCGTTACAATCTCGAGGCTGAGGGATACGACGTCGACACGATACCCCGTGGCGACGAGGCGGAAATCAGGCTGCAGGAGCGTATTCCGGATCTTCTCATCCTGGATTGGATGCTGCCCGGCGTGTCCGGTATCGAACTCTGCAGGCGATTGAGAATGCGGCCGGAAACCGAACGCCTGCCCATCATCATGCTGACGGCGCGCGGAGAGGAAAGCGAGCGGGTTCGCGGTCTTGCCACCGGTGCCGATGATTATGTCGTCAAGCCGTTTTCGACGCCGGAACTCATGGCCCGCGTCAAGGCCATGCTGCGCCGGGCCCGGCCCGAGGTTCTGTCATCGGTGCTGAAATGCGGCGATATCGAACTCGATCGCGAAACCCATCGCGTTCACCGCAAAAGCCGCGAAGTTCGCCTCGGCCCGACGGAATTCCGCTTGCTGGAGTTCCTGATGACATCGCCGGGCCGGGTGTTTTCCCGCTCGCAATTGCTGGATGGCGTCTGGGGTCACGATATCTATGTCGATGAGCGCACTGTCGATGTGCATGTCGGCCGTCTGCGCAAGGCTCTGAATTTTTCGCACATGCAGGATGTTATCCGCACTGTGCGTGGCGCCGGATATTCGATGGAAGCCTGAGCGAAGCGGAGCCGATAGTTTCGCTGGCAACATGGTGCCGCAAAAAAGCAGGCCCGAAATCGGAAACGGTTTCGGGCTTTTTCTATATCAACATCCACAAAACTCAATGCCATTCTCCGTTTTCACGGAGGATCGGCAGCCAGTTGAAACCAGGATCGAAGGGTGACGCCCAATCGCGAGGGAGTGGCAAGGGTTCGGCGCGCTGTCATCAAGCTGACCGCGGAGCCGGCCTGTTTTTCGTCATAAAAAAAACGGGCCCGAAGGCCCGTAATTTTGAGTGTTGAAATGCGTGCCGCAACACTCAAGCCTTGCGGCGCTCGCTCACCGGCTGGTAGGCGAGTTTCGCATGGAACTTGCAATAGGGCGAAGATTCCAGCGCTTCACAACCGCAGAAATGGAAGTCGTCCTTCAGCGGATCGCCAACCGGCCACTTGCAGGTGCGCTCGGTCAGTTCCGTCAGCGTCAGGCGACGGGAAATCGGCGTGACAACGTTTTTGGAAGGAACGTAATCGAGAACCTGTGCGGTCTCGATGTCGATCTCCTCGTGCAGCGCCGTTGCCGCGTTCGAACGGGTGAGAACCCGCGCCGGGGCTGCGTTGGCGCGGCCTGCGAAAGTCGTCGTGCGCGGAGCAGGTGCAGCGGTGCGCTTGGGCGCGGAACGTGCCGAAGTGACCGGACCGCCAGCCTTGACGCGCCCCGGCAGGTTGAGACGATGGACCTTGCCGATTACGGCATTGCGGCTGACACCGCCCAGCTGCGCTGCTATCTGGCTGGCGCTAAGCCCTTCGGACCACAATTTCTTGAGTTTTTCGACTCGCTCGTCTGTCCAGTTCATGCCGCTTCTCCGCTTGTCGCGTGTATTTTCGGCAGAATCCCTCTCCGTCTCGCGGGCGTGCCGCAAGCGTGGTTTCCGCCGGATTTTTGGTGACTAGTTCCGCCGCAATGCAGTCTAGTAATTAGCGATTAACCTAGTGCCACGCAGAGTCCGTGGCAAGAGTCGGGGAATCATCTGGAATCGATTTTCCGGTTTTCCCCAACTTGCTGGCGAGTTGAGTCTGAAAGGCAACACCTTGGGGCTCACCGGCCGCCACCTACTAGGGCTTGAGAAGCCCGGGAAACGCGGACTTTTGTTGACATCGGCAAACGAAGTGACAATAGTGCCCCTGCCGCCGCGAGGCGGCATTTTTGATTTTCAGGCGAGGGATAACCCTTGAAGCCTATTGACAACCGTTGACAGCGCATCTGCGCAAGGAGTGATACAGCCATGGCCGAAGCCGCCGCGCCATTGTTTGATACGTTTTCCAGAGCCCCCTGCGCTTTGAGCGCGGTGAGGGCGTCTGGCTGTTCACGGAAAGCGGCGAACGATATCTCGATTTTGCGGCCGGTGTCGCCGTCAACTCGCTGGGCCATGCCCATCCGCACCTTGTGGATGCGATCAAGACGCAGGCCGAGAAGGTCTGGCACGTCTCGAACCTCTACGAAGTGCCGGGACAGGAAAAACTCGCCAGGCGCCTGACGGAAGCGACTTTCGCAGACAAGGTGTTCTTCACCAATTCCGGCGCGGAAGCACTGGAATGTGCAATCAAGACCGCGCGCCGTTATCACTATTCGAAAGGCCATCCGGAAAAGTTCCGTATCGTCACCTTCGAAGGCGCCTTCCATGGCCGTACGCTTGCGACGATCGCCGCCGGCGGCCAGCAGAAATATCTCGAAGGTTTCGGTCCCAAGGTCGAAGGTTTCGATCAGGTGCCGTTCGGCGATGTCGATGCCCTGAAGGCAGCCATCACGGCCGAGACGGCCGCACTTCTGATCGAGCCGATCCAGGGCGAGGGCGGTATCCGCGCGCCCAGCAAGGAATTCCTGCAACTCCTGCGTAGCCTGTGCGACGAGCACGGCCTGCTCCTGATTTTCGATGAGGTCCAGACGGGCGTCGGCCGCACGGGCAAGCTCTTTGCCTATGAGCAGACCGGTGTTGCGCCCGATATCATGGCAGTCGCCAAGGGTATTGGCGGCGGTTTCCCGCTTGGCGCATGCCTTGCAACGGCGGATGCCGCTTCCGGCATGACGGCGGGCGTACACGGCACCACCTATGGCGGCAATCCGCTGGCCATGGCGGTCGGCAATGCCGTGCTCGATGTTGTTCTCGCCGACGGTTTTCTCGAAAAGGTCCGTGATGTCGCGTTGGTTTTCCGCCAGGGCCTCGCCTCGCTCAAGGATCGTTATCCTGACGTGATCGAGGAAATTCGTGGCGAAGGCCTGCTTCTGGGCATCAAGGCGAAGGTCCCTTCGGGCGATCTGCTGCAGGCCATGCGCGCCGAACATCTGCTTGGCGTGCCTGCGGGCGACAATGTCATCCGCCTTCTGCCGCCGCTCGTCACCACGGCGGAAGAGGCCCGCGAGGGTCTTGCGCGTGTCGATGCGGCCGCCGCCTCCCTGACAGCGAAACAGGCGAAAATCGCCTGAGTAAATCAAGGGCGGGCCTCTGTTCAGGGGCTCGCAAGCATGGGACATATCAGCATGGTTTCACCAAAACATTTTCTGGACCTCTCGGCCGTCGGGTCGGAGGACTTGCGGACAATTCTTGATGATGCGCGCACGCGCAAGATTGCCACCAAAACCGGCACGGCGGCAAAGCCGCTCGCCGGCAAGATGCTGGCGATGATCTTCGAAAAGCCGTCCACCCGCACCCGCGTCTCCTTCGATGTCGGCATGCGCCAGCTCGGCGGCGAGACCCTTTTCCTGTCGGGCACGGAAATGCAGCTCGGCCGCGCCGAAACGATTGGCGATACGGCCAAGGTGCTGTCGCGTTATGTCGACGCCATCATGATCCGCACGACAGATCATTCGCGCCTGCTCGAGCTTGCCGAACACGCCACCGTGCCGGTCATCAATGGTCTGACGGACGACACCCATCCCTGCCAGATCATGGCGGATATATTGACGTTCGAGGAACATCGCGGCCCGGTCAAGGGCAAGACCATTGCCTGGACGGGCGACGGCAACAATGTGCTGCATTCCTTCGTGGAGGGCTCCGCCCGTTTTGGCTATCGCATGGCGATGGCGGTGCCGATGGGGTCCGAACCGCATGACAAGTTCCTGAACTGGGCGCGCAACAATGGCGGCGAGATCGCGCTGTACCACGATGCCGATAAGGCAGTGGCGGGAGCGGATTGCGTCGTTACCGATACCTGGGTGTCAATGAACCAGGAGCACAAGGCGCGCGGCCACAATATTTTCCAGCCCTATCAGGTCAATGAAGCCCTGATGGCGAAGGCTGATAAAGACGCGCTGTTCATGCATTGCCTGCCGGCACATCGTGGCGAGGAAGTGACTGATGGCGTGATCGACGGGCCGCAGTCGGTCGTCTTCGATGAGGCGGAAAACCGCCTGCATGCGCAGAAGTCCATCATTGCCTGGTGCATGGGCGTCATCTGACGGCTCTTGCCCTTCCTGCCAAACGGTGAGGAAGGGTGCTTGAACTTGGCTCGGCACATTACCATCTGTGGGACTTCGAAAAGGCTCGTCGGTTTTGCTGGCGGGCCACAATCACGATTTGCACGATTTTTCCCGGAGGCGGTTTCGCTTCCCGAATCTCTGTGCGACAAGCGGAAAAAGCACATTCAGAAAGCCGGACTTTTGGACGGTTGCGGCGCAACGGCTGCGCCAAGGAGTTATGATATGGCAGATGTAACAGTTGAACTGGACGATCTCGATTTGGCTGGCGACGACAAGGTCGTGCCCTTTCAGGTCGAAGGTCTGGATGTGCGCGGCCGCGCCGTGCAGGTTGGGCCGCTGTTGAATGCCATTCTCGAAAGGCACGACTATCCTGCGGTGGTCGCCCGCCTTCTCGCGGAAGCCACCGTTCTGACGGCGCTGATCGGCACCTCGCTTAAATTTTCCGGCAAGCTCACCGTTCAGACCAAGGGTGACGGCCCGGTTGACCTTCTGGTGGCGGATTTCACCGCCCCTGAAAGCATGCGTGCCTATGCCCGTTTCGATGAGGAGCGGCTGGCGGAGGCGATTGCGGCGGGAGCGACCTCTCCGGAACAGTTACTGGGCACCGGCATTCTGGCCTTCACCATCGATCAGGGCGCGGGAATGCAGCCCTATCAGGGCATCGTGCCGCTGGACGGCTCGTCGCTGGAAGAAATCGCTGGGGTTTATTTCCGTCAATCGGAACAGCTTCCCACCCGCGTGCGCCTTGGCGTCGCCGAATTCTTCGACCGTGACGGCGAAGGAAAGCCGCGCCACGGCTGGCGTGCCGGCGGCGTGATTGCGCAATTTCTGCCGCAGGCGCCTGAGCGTCTTCGCATGCGTGATCTTCACGGAGGCGACGGTGATGAGGGCAATTACGACGTGGCTGAGGATGATGCCTGGACCGAGGCGGTCACGCTGTTGAACACGGTGGATACCGACGAGCTGACCGATCCGCAGGTGCCGGTGGAGCGTCTGCTCTACAGGCTTTTCCACGAAAGTGGCGTGCGCATCTACGATCCGCAGGCGATTTTTGACCGCTGCAGCTGCTCGCGCGAAAAGATCAAGGGCGTGCTCTCCGGTTTCACCGCCGAGGAGATCAAGGCAAGCGAAGAAGACGGCGCAATTGCCGTGACCTGCGAGTTCTGCTCCACGACCTATCGCTATGATGTCAGCGAGTTTGAAAACGTCTGACGAGGAGGGCCGTACCTTCGCACACCGTCATCCCGGCCTTGAGCCGGGATCCAGCGCGATCAAGTCTTTGATCGCATAAGACTCTTTCACGGCGCAGACGCGCCGTGGCTGGATGCCGGATCTAGTCCGGCATGACGGAAGAGAGATTTTTTACCTTGCCGACGACACTCTCAGCTGCGCTTTTAACGCGCGGCTCTCGCGTTCCTGCGATTTCATCAGTTCAAGACCCGCATCAGGCCGGGTGAATCCAGTGAGAAGGCGGGTATGGTGACATTGAACACCTCGCCTTTGTCCGTTTCCATTTCATAATGGCCAAACATCAGGCCGGACGGCGTATCCAGCGGACATCCTGACGAATATTCGTAGCTGTCGCCGGGGTTCAGATGCGGCTGCTCGCCGACGACGCCGGGGCCGTAGACTTCATCCACCTGTCCGTTCTGATCGGTGATGTGCCAGTAGCGGTTGACGAGTGTTACCGGAATATCTGAGTTGTTCGAGATCACGACTTTATAGCCCCAGACGTAACGGTCGTCATCCGGGTCGGATTGTTCCTCGAGATAATACGGATCGACCGTAACCTCGATATCCCTTGTCAGAGCACGATACATACGCGCCACACCTCGATATTATGCCTGCCGCCGATATCCTACACTATAGGTTCTGGCTATCGTCAAGAAAATGAACGACTTGACGGGCAGGCGGCATCTTCTGTTGCGCTGTTTTCTACCGTTAGGGATAACGGTAAAGGTAAATATTGGTTGCCTGATGCCGGGCTTCACCCTTGCGGCGGGAGCCTTTCGGACGCCATGGCCGGACATTGAAGACGGGCCATGGCGATGTGCAGACTGAATTTTTAAGCCGAAACGGCTGCCAGACCCTTCGCCAGATCCTCCAGCAGATCGTCCGTATCCTCAATGCCGCAGGAAAGACGCAAGGTGCCGCCGGAAATGCCGAGTTCGGCGCGCGCCTCATCGGTCAGGTTCTTGTGCGTCGTGGTGCCGGGGTGCGTAATGAGGCTCTTGGCATCGCCGAGATTGTTGGAGATCTTCACGATTTCCAGCGCGTTCTGCAGCGCGAATGCCGCATCCTTGCCACCCTTCAGTTCGAAAGCCACGAGCGTCGAGCCGCCGGACATCTGCCGCGCGATGATGTCGGCCTGCGGGTGATCGGCGCGGCCGGGATAGATGACCTTGGCAACCTTGCCGCTATCGGCGAGGAAATCGGCGATTTTGCCGGCATTGGCCGTCTGCTGCTTGACGCGCAGCGGCAGGGTCTCGATGCCCTTCAGCAGCGTCCAGGCATTGAACGGCGACATGGCCGGGCCGGTATGGCGGAAGTAATCCTGCAGCTCTTCCTCGATCCACTTCTTGTCGGAAAGGATCACGCCGCCAAGGCAACGGCCCTGACCGTCAATATGCTTCGTTGCCGAATAAACAACGATGTGGGCGCCGAGTTCGAGCGGCTTCTGGAAGAGCGGCGTTGCAAACACATTGTCCACCACCACTTTCGCGCCGATCTGGTTGGCAAGCTTCGCCACGCCGGCAATGTCGATGATTTCAAGCGTCGGATTTGTCGGGCTTTCAAGGAAGAACAGCTTGGTGTTCGGCTGGATCGCCTTTTCCCAATTGCCGAGATCGCGTCCGTCGATCAGCGTGCATTCGATGCCGTATTTCGGCGCAAGCGTTTCGACCACCCAGCGGCAGGAGCCGAAGAGGGCACGGGCAGCAACGATATGATCGCCGGCGCGCAGCTGGCACATGATGGCGGCGGTGACGGCGGCCATGCCGGAGGCGAGCGCCCGGGCGTCTTCCGCACCTTCCAGCAGGCACATGCGCTTTTCGAACATGTCATTGGTCGGGCTTGCATAGCGGGCGTAGATAAATCCATCCGTTTCACCCTTGAAGCGCGCTTCGGCGGCCTCGGAGTTTTCGTAGACGAAACCCTGGGTCAGATAGATCGCTTCCGACGTTTCACCATAGGGTGAGCGTAGCGTACCGCCGTGAACGAGCTGGGTTGCCGGGCGCCATTTATTGCTCATGTGATCACCTTCAAAACAAAAAAACCGGCCGCAAAAGCAGACCGGTTCCTAGCACCCGGTCTTTTTAGCCACTTGTTTAACGTGGCTGCAAGCCGACCGGCCAAATCACCACGGGATAAGCTTGCCATACTGCCGTTACCGGCTTGCGTCAATGCTTTCCTTTTGGTTTTGTCGCCGTAAAAAGGAATGATGACCATGATCAGAACGACGGGCATTTTGGCGGATGGCGCAATCAGGGCGCTGTTTGCGGGCGGCAAGCTGAAAAGCGAAGCCGATCTCGATGCTGACCAGGTGCAGCCCGCCAGCCTTGATCTGCGGCTCGGCTCGAAGGCCTATCGCGTGCGCGCCAGTTTCATGCCGGGCCCCGGAACCCGCGTCATCGACAAGCTCAACCGCTTCAGCCTGCACGAGGTCGATCTCACCCAGGGGGCGGTGCTGGAGACTGGCTGCGTTTACATCGTTCCCCTGATGGAAAGCCTGGAGCTGCCGGCGGACATGTCGGCCTCGGCCAATCCCAAAAGCTCGACCGGACGTCTTGATATCTTCACCCGCGTCATGACCGACAACGCGCAGGAATTTGACAAGATACCGGCGGGATATTCGGGCCCGCTCTATCTGGAAATCAGCCCGCGCACCTTCCCGTGGTCGTGCGTCGCGGATCGCGCCTGTCGCAGATCCGCTTCCGCGTTGGTCACTCGCTGCTCAACGAAAGCGAGCTGCTGAAACTGCACGAGACGGAAATGCTGGTCGCGAGCGACACCCCGAACGTGACCGGCGGCGGCATCGCGCTTTCCATCGACCTCATGGGTTTTGGCGAGAACGGCCTGATCGGATATCGCGGCAAGCATCATACCGCCGTGGTCGATGTCGACAAGAAGGCCCAGCACGACGTTCTCGATTTCTGGGAGCCGCTGCATGCGCGCGGCCGCGCGGAACTGATCCTCGATCCCGATGAATTCTATATTCTCGTCTCACGCGAGGCCGTGCATGTGCCCCGCTTTATGCGGCAGAAATGACACCCTTTGACCCCTTGGTGGGCGAGTTCCGCGTCCACTATGCCGGCTTCTTCGATCCCGGCTTCGGCCACGCGCAGGCCGGCGGCACGGGCAGCCGCGCCGTTCTCGAGGTGCGCAGCCACGAAGTGCCCTTCATACTGGAACACGGCCAGATCGTCGGCCGCCTGGTTTACGAGCATATGCTGCAAAAACCGGAGGGCCTCTATGGTAGCGGCCTCGGCTCAAACTACCAGGCTCAGGGCCTGAAACTCTCCAAGCATTTCCGCGCGGAATAATGACCCCTCCGGGTGCTTGACACCCGGATGGAACTATCCGATGTCTTGTCTGCGGCGCGGGTGTAGCTCAATGGTAGAGCAGCAGCTTCCCAAGCTGATGATGGGGTTTCGACTACCCTCACCCGCTCCAATGAATTCAATAACTTAGAGGATGCGACGTGTCACCCGTGTCACGTCATGTCACTTTCGCTTTTCAGAGCGCATTTCCGCGATTCGTCTGCTCGACTGCAAACCGTCGCCGCGGCTATACCTTTTCGTCATTTTCGGCGTGCTGTGTGTCGCCAGTTCCTGGGCGGCTTCAAGCGACCCTGTTGCCTCTACGGTCTCCGAAACAGCACCAGCGCGCGAATCCATCGACCAAACATAATCAGGCACGCCGGCCGCTTTCCGCACTTTACTGAACTTGGTCGTGTAGTGATTATCCCGGTATGGCTTGCCGGTGTCCTCATCAATCACAACTGGCCCGATTTCGGGTATCGTGTACGCCTTCAGTGCCTCCGTCACTAGCGGCATAACGTTTAGGTCGCGAGAGGCGAGGGCGCCCGTCTTGCTGGTCTTGATGGACAGAATCATGTCTTTCGAGATATCCCCAGCCGTCAGGCCGCGCCAGCGGAACGGACCACCTTCAGGCGGCGGCGACCACTCCCCGATAACATCGATGCGGCGCAAGGCCGTTTCGAATTTCAGCGCCTCGACAAACCCGATAGACGGGCATTTCATTTCGGCGCTTTTCTTCACGATGGCCTCGCATTGCGCATAGGTCATTGCGACGGTTCGACCACCTGGCTGTTCGAACTGCATGTCCGACAGGATAGACCGTGCTTGAGCGCAGCCGTGCAAGCGTTCTCCCGCGCCATAGGACAAGATAACCCGCAAGAGCTTTATCGCTCCAGCGGCTCGCCTGTGTCCCTTCTTGCGCCATTCCCCAAACCACTTCTTGAAGTCTGAAGCTTTCAGCACGTCGATCCGACGCGAGCCGATATTCTTTTCCAGAACGCGCAAGCTCGGCTCATAGTCCCTTATGCGCGTCGAGTGTTTGACGCTGTGCAAGGAACTGGTGGTGTCGAACTTGTAAGCATCGATGAGCGCTTTTATCGTCCCGTCAAACGTCGGTGGGGCGCCAAGCGTTGAAAGTTCGCTGCGCAGCTGGTCGGTCAGACGCCGGCACTCGGCGGCGATCTGGTCTTCCGTTAAATCGTCATCAAGACGAACGGCCGAAAGCGCCGCGGGCGAACCCTTCACGGCGCGTTTCGGATCCCAATAATGGACCCTCGATCCATCTTTGTTGTCCCGGTATTTATAACCGGGCCGGTCAGTCCTCATCAAAATTGTCCTTTCCGTCTGGGGCAAGAGCGCCCAGAGGCAGGATGCGGGTGTTGCCGACGCGCTCGTCAAGCCCGTCTTGCCTGTGGATAGTGGGAATAACGGTAACAACCAGCGTCCTTAGATCAACTTGGACTGCCGCGCCCTCGCTGCGGGCGGCCCTGATGATCCTTTCCATGTCAGCCTGTCTGAAAGCGCCGTGGCTCAATCGATCGCCTCCCCATTGCCTTGAAGGCTCAGAACAAAAGCCGCCAGTTCTTCGACCTTCATGTCTTCGCATTCCGCCTCGTACTGGACGAGAAGGCACATACGGTTGTGCGCCTCGTCGTCGTCTTTGGGCTTCCGGTGGTTCAGCGTCTCGATCAGCCGGGTTCGTTCGGAGTGCATGAACTCTAACATCGTGCTGAGGTACTCACCTGCGGGTTTTAGGCCCCTGTCAGTCTTGCTCCTGGGCTGGTTCATGACGCCGGAAAGCCCAGTTATCGCGAGCGACAGCGCTTCGTACACGGCATTGAACTGACGGCCCTCGAAAGCCGTCATATCCAGTTCGTTGAGCCAGTCCTGCTCGGGGCGAAGGAATTGATCAGGGATACCGTTGATCGCCGTAATCATGCTTCTTCTCCCGCATTGATGAGGGTTGCGAGGAAGACGGACTGATCCTGGCCGTTCATGGACGATCCGTAGACCTTCTTGATGTGCGCGGCCTTCATGCGGGCATCGGCAAGCGTCTTGATCGGGTGAGCGATGATGGCTTCGTTCAGATCGTTTTCCAGACCGGAAAGGCGATCCTGCTCTTTGCCGAGATCATGGAAGCCGCTTGATGTGGCCCATTCCTGATAGCGAGCTTCACGGGCATCGAATATCGCAAGATAACGCTCACGATCGGCTTCGACCCGGGCAAATCTCGGAGCAAACGTCGCCGGATTTTGAACCAGTTCAGCGTTAGCTTCCAACAACCGATTTTCACGGTCGAACAGTTCGTTCACGCCTTCCCGCGTCATCACCATCTTTTGACGAAGCATATGCCAGCGGTAGGAGTGCGTCAGTTCTGCGCTTTCCAACATCGCGACCGGCGGGCGCTCAGGGCTTTCCCAAAGAGCCTCGGACAGGCCGTCAACGCGGTCGGCTTCTGCGGTGACTTCGTTGTAGGCGGCGATCAGCGCCACCAGCGTCGACGGTTCGGTCTGGGCGGTTGTTATGCCCTCGCAGGCCACGGCGGCGACAGGGAGGGCGGCAGCAGCTACGCCGCCGAGGAAAATGCGACGGGTCGTTTTCATGCCGAATGCTCCTCAGTGACCGGGATTTTGATGAGGGTATGGACGCCATCGTGATTGATGGTGATGCGCTCGACGGCCAGATCGGGGTTGTCGCGAATGATCTGCCCTGCCTGACGCAGGAGATCGGAAAGGCGTGCCTTCGCGGTCTGGGCTTCCAAGTAGGCAAGCGCGCCCTTCACAAGTGCGGCGCTGACCACGGAGCATTCGAAATCCTCGTTTTCCTTGTCAGCAAGTCGAAGCGCGGCCACTAGGCCATCAAAGGACGTTAGCTTTGCCGAGCTCTCGAAAAACGCATTCATGGCGGCGTGCATTTCGACTTCCTCGGGGCTGTCTTCGAGGGGGCCTTTGCGATTGTTAGCCGCTTCAATTGCTGCGTTGTGACGCGCAATCATCGCTTCCAAGGTGACTTCGGGATTGGTGGCAGTTGAAACTACAGGCGCAGTTGTGCTATTCCCTTGATTGCTCATTGGGGCAAATCCTTATGTGTCGTGAATATTGATGACAGCGGGTGGCCGGGATTGGGTCGCCAAACTTTCGTCCCTTGACCCGCTGTCGTTACTCTCCGGTCGTAGCCGGAACTTCCTCTTCCAATTTCAGAGCCTTCTCGACCAGTTGCCGGATTGCCGTTGCACGGCTGTTTATCCGATTGGCAAAGCGCCAGCTGTCAACCTTATCGATCCAGTCGGCGGAAACCGCCATCTGGAACCGTTCTGTCTTAGGTTCGTCTTTCGACATCATTAACCTCCATCAGTTCCATTGGTTTTATATTAACCATCAATTCCGATTTCCGTCAATCTGGAAAGTGATGGAAGTTCCATCTATTGTGGAACTCGTGGATTTCTGCCAAAACGTTACGTAACGAAACCACTTAAGGCATTGAAAACGCTCATGACCGATAAAGAACTCAAAACCATAAAATTCCAGATGATGCTTTCAGAGAGCGAGGCAGAGGCTATCGATGACTGGTCATTCAAGCTTCGGATACGGTCGCGCGCTGAAGCGATACGGCGCCTTTGCCAAATCGGCATGACAGCTGATGAGAACGTTCGGGCGGTGCTGAAGGAATCGGAGAAGTCCGTTACTAACCGCGTGGATGAATTGAAAGTTCTGGTGGAACTTCTCCAGGAAGACCCTGACACCCTCGACGCGCATGAGGTGCGGATATTAGCTGCCGAGATTGGTAAATCCGCCATGGATGACCAAATGGCGTTGAAGGAAGCAATCATGCACTTGAGCGAGCCGATCATTGCCATCCGCAATGCGAAATCCGCCGATGTCGCCATTGCCGACGCCGAAAAAGCAACAGAGCGGCTGACGAAGATGATCGCGGAACTGAAGGTAAAGGCGAACAAGGGTAAGAAGCGATAGGCCATCACGCGGCGTCCCGTGCTTCCTTAGTCCCAAGCCCGCCCAGTGTGCAGAGTTCGGCCACCTTGCTGCCGGCTTCAGTAAGCTGAACGGCTTTGTACATCCTTCCCTGCTGCCCTTCAGTGATCTCCATAAGCCCCCGGCGAAAGAGGCTATCCACTCCATAGTTCGAAGTGTCGAGGGATCGCCCTCCAGCCGCAGACATGAGGGCATTTACCATCCGGCTGGATAGATCGATGCGAAACGCCGATCCCGTCACGTAATTGGCGAAGACGCTGTTAGTCACGAACGTTTCTCCTCGATCAGCAACGTTTTGACGTTGTCGATTTGCAAGACGGGCATGAGCGATTCCGCGGTTGGCATGCTTTCGAGGAACTGGCGGGCGTCATCGGTCGATAGGCCTCCGACCATGATTTTCTCTTGAGTTTCAAGGGATCGTCGCTCGATCGCCGTGCTTGCGGCTTTCAGCATGGCCTCGACAGCCTTCGTGGCAACGCGGCGCATCTCGGCCCGTTCTTCCTTTGTGGCCTGCCGGCCACTTTCGCGCCAGCCAAGATTGATATCCGGCGCGAATTCCTTCGGAATCCCAAGTCGCTCACATTCGGCGGCAACTTTTGCTCGCGCCTCATCTATCGCAATCTTTGCCGCCTTGACGGACTCGGCCCAGATTTCGTTTTGATCGTAGTGATAGCGGGTATCAAGCTGCTTCTCAAAGTCAGCCATCAGCTGCGCCGCGCGCGCTTTGGCATCGCTCTTGGCAACCCGCTCGCGCTGGCGGGCAATCTTGACCAGCGTGTCGCGGTCGGCGCGTGTCATAGGTTCGGTCATTTGCTCATCCCTTTAGATTTAGTTTACCCTGGCCCTGACGCTCGGCCGCGTAACTCAAAGCGGTATTCAAGAGCCCGTTCTTCATGCAGATGCGCGCTTTGTCAGGGTCGAAAAGACGCACTGCGGAATTTCCACGATCAGCCTTCAAGCCGCCGTCGATGCAGCATCCCATTTCAGCAAGACGATTCCCGAACCAAACAGTGGATCCACGAAGGCGCGGCGTGAGGTTAAAGTCATCCCATATGCGCTTTGCGGTGACGCCGTGGCGTAGGAGCAGGTTCCGCTCTGCCAGTTTGGCGGTGATCAACGTTTCGGCCATCTGCCCAGCAATAAGCGGCATTGCCTTTTCGATCTCGGTGACTTTGTGGGCAAGCATCTTGGCGATGCCATCAGTTCGCCGGATCAGTTCCAGAACGTCGGCTGGAATGCCCGAGGCGACTTTACCTTCCATCTTTTCCCTAGCTGCAGTGTTGCACCACATGTGAAAGTCGTGGTCGAGGTATTGGGCGTAGGCCATGCCCGCCTGCCAGTGGGCGAATGTCGCTCCACCCTTGCCTTTCTTGGTTTTTATAACCTGTGTGTGGCTCAGGTTATGGGCGAGGCCGACGGCAGCGATGAAGTTCCGGCCGTCAAAGCGCACCCAGTTGAACGGCTCCTTATTCGCGGGAGATCCGCAAGCCTTCCACATGTCTGTCAGGCAAAGGTCGTCGCCTTTGTCAGCGATTTTGTGTCCGTTGTAGGAGAGAGGCGACGGCGTTTGAGCGTTCATCAGTTCGCGCTCCCCTATTGAACCATAGGGCGGTTGATCTGCATCGCCTCAACGATGACCATCAACTCCTTCAGAAGCGCGGCGCGCATCGTCGGAACGACGAGGCTGTCGATCTCGTCTGCATCCGCTCCATGTTGCATGAAGTGGTTGCGCATCTGAGCGTCGGCTTCGGCCAGCTCAAGTGTGATCCCGACGGCAATAACATTTGCCTGATCGCGCCCCCATTTTTCGAGGGCGGCTCGGAAATCGTCTCCAAGAGGATCGGTCTGCATCTTTGCTCCATTGGTTTGGTGGAGCAAAATATCCGTCAAACGGAAAGCGTATGCAAGAAAAATATCTGTTTGACGGATAGAATATAAATGTTGACCAACGCGACGTCCTGAAATATCCGCGCATGGGCTGCGCGCGCGTGCTGATTATGGCTCTAATTCGGTATTTTCCTCAGCGCCGGCGTATGCTTGATCGTTCCTCGGGGTAGGACTGCGAAAATTTCCCCGATCCACTCAAGCCGCACGTCCTCGATCGGAGCCGCATTGAATGACATAAGCGTTATCGGAGAGCCCTTAACCACAGTCTTCAGGAAGCGCCGGCCGTCCGACGTTCGAACCGCTGCGTCTTCGCCGTAGAAATATTCCAACGGCTTTCGTTGCTCACGGTAGCAAACGATGACATAGCCGTCTTTGTACACGGGAAGCATACTCGCGCCCCGAACTTCAAAGGCAATCATGTCAGCCGGTAGGTCGAAGGGGATCACGATCTGATCAAGCCCTTCCGGCGGTATTTGCTCGAAATCGGGCATAATCTCAGCGCCAGCGCCGATATAACCCACGAGCGGCACAACGTTGTCGCCGCCTATTTCGTCACGGTAGAGGGCATTGATTTCCTCTGCACGCTTGCTCTCTGGTTCCACGCCCGAAACCCACCGGGCGACAGATGATTGTGACACGCCCAGGTGCTCAGCGAGCTTGGACTGGTTCCAGTGCTTGAGGCGTAGGATCGCCTTAACCTTTTCAATTGTTTTCATAATCTCAGACTTATCCGCTTTGCGGATGAAAATAAATAGCGTCGAACGGATAAGGTTAATTGACAGTTTAATCCGTTTGACGGATAGTTTGCCCGTTATGAACCCAATCAAATTCATCCGCACCCACATTCTGAAGGTCAACCAGGCCGATTTCGGAAAGATCATCAACTCCGCGCAGGCGGCAGTTTCGCGACTGGAGACTGGCGAGGTATCGCCAACTCTCGAACAGATCAGTCTCATCCGGGGCGAGGTTAAGCGCCGAGCTTTGAGCTGGGACAATGAATGGCTTTTCGGAGCGATCCCGCAGGACGCCCAAGAGAACCGGCGGATTCGGTCATGAGCGCCACCACCGCCGCCATCTGGCTCTCCAACCTTTCAACGTGGCCACCGGAACCCGCCCAAGTGTTGGCGACACGGTTTTGCCTTTCCATGTCTCAGGCACGCGAAGCCGTCGAGGAAGCCCGCAACATGAAGATGGTGCGGAGGGCTTTTGCATGAGCAAGCGCGACTTCACAAAGGTATCCCCGAACGTCTGGCAATCCTCGCGCTTCCGTAAGCTCGTCAGCGATGCCCAGCTTCTCTACCTGTATCTGCTGACGTGCGATCACCAAAACAGCGCTGGCTGCTTCCGTCTGCCCGATCTGTACGCTTGCTCTGATCTGGGATGGGAAGCCCCGCGGTTTCAGGCGGCGCGGTCGGCGCTAATCGAAGGCGATATGATCAGCTACGACAGCGATAGCTTTGAAATCTTTGTCCATCGCTGGTTCAAGCATAGCCCCCGATGAATGAAAACCACTCTGAGGGTACGCAGCGGCTCATCTCAAACATTGAGAGCGACACCGTAAGGGCTCGCGTCGAGGAAGAGTTTGAGGAGTCCAACGAACTCCGTCTGAAGCGGGCTGCTGAAAAGTCCGCACGCGATGCGGAACGTGAGGCGGCAAAAATGCGTGGGCCTCTCCCCCGACCGAGCGAAAGGGGGCTGTACTGATGAGACAGTCAAAATACCCTTTCGATACCGTATCCATACCGTGTGGAAATAAAGAGAAAGAGAAAGAGACCCAGACAAAGACCGAGACTGAAAACCGAGAAAAAGAAAAAAAACGAGAAAAGACCGAAGACAAAAGAAAAAGACCGTCATTTTTCGAAAGCGAAATCTTTGCCTGTGAGGTTTACAGATGAATCGCAGAGCAAGAAGGATCGCTGCAAAGAATGGCCTAGAGTGGGGAGTGGTTAAGCCACAAGGCACGTATCAAGAGCTCGGTGACAATGACGGACGCGACTTGCTCATGCAGGTCTTCAAGGCCGTAGCTGGTGAATCCTGCATCGAAGCGTTCGATGACGAAACGCTTTTCAACAGCACCATGTCTCTCATTGAGCATGGCTTTCTCAAAATCTGGTTTGCCATCGACGTGGATCAAATCCGCGTGCGCTTTGACATGCCCCACGTCGATCAACTGAAGGGGGGATTCTCATGATCCTACGCCCGATCTGTGATTATTTGGATTCCGATGGCCGTCGTTTCGTGTTTACCGGCTTCGGTGAATCAAACGGCCTTGCTTACGGCTTGGCTCTTGATCCCCGCCCCAAGCGCTGGCGCCATAAACGAGCCGCCTATGACCAGACGCTTGGCGATCTGATGGGCGAGAATGCCGTTCTTATCTGCCCTTGGCCCGCTAACGACTGGGCCATCGTGTCCTTCTTCAAATTCGCCCCAGATGAAAACCGCACCGGCTTCAAGTGCCGCGTCTATGGAGAGCACATCGCATGAAGATCGATAAAAAAAATAAGCCCACTGAGTTGGAAGTTATCCCTCATCAAAACCCTGTCACTGTCGAACTATGGGATGGCTTCATCTCCATTACCGAGAAGGGTTTGATGGAGGGTGATGTCAGCATCAGCATAGCCGGCAAGAGCAACCTCGACCTGTTGATTTCGGGCCTGCAGAAAGCTCGGGGGATGATGGAATGAGCGAGCATTGCGCTGAGGAATTCGAAATTCACGCCCAGGAAGCAACCACGGTAAAGGTTCTCGACCCTTTCCACGTGATGATCGAGCAGGAAGACGAAAACGCCCATGGCGGTCTCGTATCGATCAGCATTCGCGGCCCCCACAACCTCGACCAGCTTCTTTCTATCCTTACGAAAATCCGGAGGGAAATGTGATGATCCATAAACTTTCAACGGAATCTCATGGTGATCTCACTCCCGAAAGCCGCGCCGCTGTCGTTTCGGAAATATTCTGCTTCATGGCGACCAAGACGGAACCGGTACCATATGGCCGCATCCTTGAGCACGTCATGGAGACCTTTGAGGCTAAGGAAGAGCTCGTCTCCCTGTACGTCATGAACTCCGTTTTGCTGCTGATTAGCAACGGTCTGTTGTCGTCTAACACCTTCGAGCGGCCCGATGAGCACACAGAGTGGTTCATGGTTGAGCAGAAGACCACTGTCGGCCCTACGCGCCGGATGACGGCTATCTGCTACGGGGAGATAAACTGATGGGGACACTTGTTCATATTGAACCCGGCCATTGGGTTCTGTCGTTCCATCAGCCTTACGGCCTCTATGACGATAAGACGATGGAATCCCGCCTTGAGGAAATGGCTTTCCGCCACTGGATGGACGGCACCAGCGCCGACGAAATGTTCTTCGTCATGCAGGTGCGGAAGGTAATGCCGAACACATTCACTGTGTCAGGCAATGGCCGGTATATCAGCGAGGGCGAACGCCTATATCGCTGCAACGTCGTCGCCGCATTCGAAGCCAAGGAGGCTGGAATCGCCCTGCGCGATAAGCTGTTCGGCATTGGCGAAGATGTGGGCGACCGTATCGAAAAGGAAATGTATCGCCGCATCGAGAAGTTTTCCGAACGCGAGCGAGCCAAGGGCCTGAAGCGTGTTCATCGGTGCCTCCCTCAGTTTTTCGGGAGTGGCGAATGACAGATTTCCATACCATTGCCGACCGCGTAGTCGAGGAACTGCAAAAGCGCGGCCTGCCGGAAACCGATGACGCGACCGCGGAGCGCGTGGCTATCATCATTGCGAGCGAGTTCCCAACAGCCGCGGCCGAGCATGTGAGGTTGGCCATCAGCGCGGTCAACACTCGCATCATGTCCGGCGAATTGCGAGCGGTGGAAACGCTGCGCGCCATTAAGCCCGTAGGCACAAGCGGCCTCGATGTCGGTGAACCCGAGAACATCGAACCGATCTGCATGAGCGTCGATCCTGCAACTCTGTTTGTCGATCCCATGTATCAGCGCTCGATAGGCGAACGCGGCTTGAAGCAAATCCGGCGCATCATTGAAGGCTGGGACTGGAACAAGTTCAAGCCGCCCGCCTGCGCTTATGCGATGCATTGCGGCCAAACCGTTCTCAAGGTCTTCGATGGCCAGCATACGGCCATCGCTGCCGCCAGCCACCCTGGAATTACTGAGATCCCGGTGATGATCCACGAGGCCAAGGAGACTGCAGCGCAAGCCGCCGCCTTTGTCGGGCAGAATACAAACCGGCTCACCGTCACGGCTTTGCAGCTTCATCATTCGTCGCTGATCGCCGGCGACATGGATGCCCAGACCGTCGCCCAGGTATGTGAACGTGCTGGCGTCCGCATATTGCGGTTCTCTACCAAAAATTTCGAGCCGGGCGACACGGTGGCAATCAATGCGATTTCCCAACTGGTGGACAAGCGCGGCGCGATGAAAGCCCGCATCATCCTTGAGGTTCTGACGAAGGCCGAAATGGCGCCGATCGTCACGCCGCAAATCAAGGCCGTCGAGTTGCTGCTGACCGATGAGGAATATTGCCACGACATCAACGCCGAGAACCTGACAGCCGCGATTGCCGCCGATTGGTTCGCAGATCACGACGCCGCCAAGCAGCTGGCGCTAACCCACAAATGGCCGTTCTGGAAGGCACTTGCCATCACATGGTTCAGAAAGACCAAGAAGACGAGGAAGGTGGCATGAACAAGCCCGATGACATTCCCCAAGACATCTGGGATAAGGCGGTAGCCGTGACCTCAGTTATGCCGGCGTCGTTCGGCTGGCGAAAAATCACTGAGGCGGTCGCCGTCGCCCTGCTGGCAGAGCGCTCGCGCTGCGCATCGATCGTCAAGCTTCTCCCGCTCGGCCCGTTCAAGACGGCTGACGACGCTGTGAAGGCAGCGGAGACGCAGGCCGTCATTGCTGACGCCGTGATGAAAGCGGGGTTGGCGCCATGAACTTGAATGGTAACGCGGCTCTCGCCGTCATCGTCGTGGCAACGCTGCTCTTCTGGGCGTTCAAACTCTGGATGGAACACGGGAGGAGGAAATGATCCTGCTCGAAATCATCAAGACCCGTATCGCGTTGGCGCGGCGCATCAAGTTGCTTGAGGCGACGTTGAAAGACACGCAATGCCCGCGTCCTGCGAACGGCCAGCCACGGGACCAGAGCGCCGGCGACTGCATCAAGCTCGGTCTTTGCGGCTGCCACGTTGGATGCGCGCTCGGCGTGCAGCATAATGACGGGGGCGTGGCATGACATACACCTTCCCTCCATCGCTGCACCCGCTGCGCGACTATCTCAAGGGTCAAGGCGCTGACACCCGCGCTTTTGCATCCGCTCGACAGGCGGCATTTATGGCACAGCAGTTGCTCGGCACCCGCGTCAAGTTTCCCGATAAGGGCGCCGACATGACTTCGACGCTTTTCATGATCCAGAAGGCCGTCACCGAAAAGGATATTCTGGTGCGGAATATCCCTGCCGCGATCGATGGGAAAGCGAAGAAGATGAAATCCGCAAGTGGCTTATCGAAGCGCGAAGTTCGCCACCTCTCGAAAGAGGACTGGAACAAGCGGAATCGCAAAGAGCGCATCAAAGAAAGGTTTCCGGCCGAGAAGTTTAGCGAGGGCCTTCACATTTTCTGCGACGGCGCTTCTGTTCCTAATCCCGGCGTCGGTGGATGGGGCGTTGTCGTCTATGAGGATGGGGCAGAAATCGCGTCGGCTTTTGGCGGTGATCCAGATACCACAAACAATCAGATGGAGCTTACCGGCCTCCTCAATGCCCTAGAGCAGGCATGGAAGCACATCACCGAGTGGCCAGAAGTGACGATTTGGTGCGATAGCCAGTATTGTGTCAAAGGCGTCAACGAGTGGATGCCTGGCTGGAAGGCAAAAGGCTGGCAGCGGGGCGGAGCAAACGCCGAGCCACAGAACCGCGTCGTTATGAACGTCGACCTCTGGAAAGCCATTGATGAAAAGATGCAAGAGTTTCCAAAATTTGGAAAGATTCATGTCCGCTGGGTGAAAGGTCATCACGGCGTTGCCGGTAACGAGCGCGCCGACCAGCTGGCCGAACAGGGGCGACTTGAAGCCGAAGAACGCGGCAGGAGCGAAGACGAGCTTTCGCTGCTGGATCAGGTCAATGACCTCGATGCCCGCTTCAAGCAGATCATGGGGGCGGTGTGAAGCATACCGTCAACATCTTCAAGGTGGCCCGAGAATGCGGCGTCATCCTGCGCGACTGGCGGCACCACAGCCCGACCAGCCGCAAGGGGCGAGAATGCTTCTGCAAGCCGACTGTGCGCGAGATCGGCCAGCTGCATGGCGAGGATCATCTGCGCCTTGTCCTGATGCTGATCACCGGCAACCCGCGAAACTCTGGCGAGCTCTATGCCGATGTCATCAAAGCGGTGTCCCGGCTGCTAGCCGCAAATCCAGACCTGATGCGCCGGCCGTCGCTGGTGCCAGACTTCAATCAAATAGACTTGAGCGCCGTTCGGCGTGGTGCTCGATCAACGGCGAGGAAATACGGAGTGGCTGCAAGCGACGAGATCCTTGGAGCCCTGAGAATGCATTTCGGCCTTTGGCCATATCGAGGAGCGGCAGCATGACGGTATTCGCGGAATGGACATATGAGCAGGTGCGGGCGCAGATCATCGAGGCGGCTCACACGCTACGCGCCTCTCCTGCCGACGCTGGGCCGGGACTGAAGACCGGCGCCATGGCATCGGTGCTGCACGAGATGGTCGGTGCGTTCGGTGAGAGCGAACATAACGTGCGCCGTGCGCCGCCGTCGGCAGGAGCGATAAGCCGGATGCATCAGGTCTGGGACTGGATAAACGCCTACCTCGATGAGGAAGGGCGGAAGATGATTTACGAATATTCGTTCATCAAAATCCGAAAAGGCATGTACCTTGAGGCCTACCTTCGGAAAATCGACATGTCGAGACGAACTTTCGACCGCCGAATTCAGGCGTATTGTCAACAGATTGCGGACAACCTCAACCAAAAGCATCAAATCCGGTTGACGACCTCGCTGGACGGCGTGGCGCAAATCGACATAGAACACGCATCAACAACGGTAGCTTCAAAGAAATGCGCCACGGACTGGCGAGACGAAGAAGTCGCCGGCCAGAAGGGAAAAGTGAGGGCTGATAACCTCGCTTACGCCCAATGGCGCAACGAACGCCGCCGGCAGCTTCTGGAGCGTGCCGAACGGTAGGCCGCAATCGACCCTTCTCCGCGGAGAATTCGAACACCGGGACACCGGGCGCGGCGTAAATTCGCCGCCAGCGTGAAGCTCGAAAGCGCGAGGCGGCATAAAGACGGTGAGGCTCAGCGGGCGGATCGAAGCCAGTCGTGGCCACCAAGCCAGGTTAGTAGGGAATGGCCATCGAACACCCGGCAGCTATTCGCCCAACAGGGCAACGGAATGCGAGGCGGTCCAAGCGCGGGAGACTTGGGTAAGGGTCACTGCAGAAGACATTTCCGGTGAGATCACGACGCAAAAACTCGCCGTCTTGCATGTATATCGGCAGAGCGTGCGGCATGTAGCCCATAGGGTGAAGCGACGTAGTTTCTGCGGATAACCCAGAGGATAGACAGGCTCCCGTAGCTCAGTCGGATAGAGCGCCGTCGAAACAGAGTTGGTGGAGGTCGCGGGATCGAGGCCCGTCGGGAGCCTGCCTCTGGGGCAAATCAGATCGTCAGTGAGAGCCGGGAAGGCGAAGCGACGAGACCGGGCGGCGGTCCTCATCCGAGCGGGATGTAATCTTGAGGTAAAGACAGTCCCGCTAGTCGGTTAAACGGCAGACGAAAGCCCAGGTAGGCTGCCACCCTTCGGGGCCGATTATGGTGCGCCCGTACATTTCACCAGCCCCGCCCGTAACAAGGTGGGGCTGATCGATTCCGAGAGTGGCCTAGGACAAAGGGCGGCCCTGCGGGTGACCTAGCGGGTTTCGCCGACCCGGCCCAAAGCGGCGGAGGATTTCATGAAGGCTCTGACGCCAAAGACAGAAGCAGAGCAGACGGTGGACGATTTAGTGATGCTGGTTCGAAAACTAGTCCGCAAGCTGCCGAAAGACGCAGAATTGCGGGCTAAGGCGCTGGACTACTTATCGCGCAAAGGCCTCATGGGTAGTCCACTGCGCTGATCGTCTGAACCCCATTCACCCGCCCACATGGAGAGAGCGATGACCGCCGAGGTATTGCAGCACTGTGAGACGTGCGCAGGGACAGGTTTTGCTGATCGGGTCCACCGCGGAACGTTTCGGCCGGGCAACTGCGACGAATGCCGTGGCAGAGGTTGGGTGCCCGCTGTGCCTGCTCCGTATTATCACAGCTTCTTTCGGTGGGCTTGGTTGAGAGTGACCGGCTACCGCGACGCATACGGGCGCAAGGCCGCTCTTTTCCTCCCATGGGACTGACCACATGACCACCACCGAGAAAGAGCGGGAGAGGGTTATTCGTCGACAAGCTTCACGGTGACATCAAATACCTTTTTGAACTTTTTCAGAAAGGCCCCGCACTTTGCGCATTTCGCTTCGATGGTGTCTTGGTTGGCCGGGCCGAAGTTTGAATATTGAACGTCAATTTCGTTCGTTGCTCCACAGGCAGAGCACTTAATCATGAGCGTGTCCTTGTGACTTTGGTTCGTGTTCAAGAAGCACAGAGACTAGCTCATTTCAAACCTTAAGGGGTAGAACCAAATGGCTGAACTCGTCGACCTGGCCCGCACAAAGGCCGAAAAGAAGGCTGAAACCGACCGTTGGGAGAAAGCCTCCGCGGAGGACCGGCCCGATTACCCGTATGGCCTGAACCTGTTTCTCGATTATGAGACGCTGAAGAAGCTCGGCATGACGGATCACGACTTCGACGCCGGCCTGCCCGTGACGATTCATGCGGAAGCGATGATCTCGGAGGATCGTGTGGAAGTCATCAACGGCGAAAAGCGCCATTCGATATCGCTTCAGGTTCAGAAGATGGCGATCGGCCAGGGCGCCGACAAAGATGTCGCTGAAAAGTTCTACAAGAAGGCCTGACAATGGGTGAGGTCGTTTACAAAGACGGCGACCGCATCCTTTCAGAGCGCGGCCAGAACCAAGACTGCATCGAATGTCTCGAAGGGCTGCTGGAAAAAGCCAAGGGTGGCGAGATCTGCGGCGTCGCGGTTGCCATCCAGTATTCGGACAGGTCAACGGGCGAGACTGTTGCCGGCTTCATCTGGAACCGGTGTGTCATCGGCTCTCTGGCATTCCTGACGAAGCGCCTGACGCAAGATTAACAGCACACATTTCAAGGAAGCTGCGCGATGGTCGAACGCAATCAATACGGCACAGAGCCGGGACGTCTCTTCAGCATCGCCAAGAGCGATACCGTCGATCTCGAAAACGATACTCGTGCGCTGATCATCGGCACAGAGGGCGATATCAAAATCACTGACGACAAAGGCGCGGTAGGCACTTTCACCATGCCTGCCGGCGTCTTCCCCATTCGAATTCGTCGCGTGTGGTCTACAGGAACAACCGCAGGCGGCCTTGTCGGGATTTACTGAACATGGCGCGTCAGACCTCGTACAAGCCCGAGTATGCGGAACAGGCTGAAAAGCTCTGCGAGCAGGGGCTTACGGATAAGCAGCTTGCCGAATTCTTCGGGGTGTCTGATCGCACTATCCAGCGCTGGAAGATAGAGTACCCGGAATTCTGTCAGTCCTTAAAGGTTGGCAAGGACATTTCGGACGAGGCCGTCGAGCGCAGTCTGTTTCAAAGGGCTATCGGTTATTCTCATCCTGATGTCGATATCAAGGTCATTGATGGCCAGGTGGTGAAGACCGAAGTCACCAAGCACTACCCGCCTGATACGGTCGCAGCCATCTTCTGGCTGAAGAACCGGAAGCCAAAGGATTGGCGCGACAAGCAGGAAGTCGAGCTTAACGTCAACGGCTCGCTCGCTGAGCGTCTCAATCGAGCCAAGGCAAGGAAGCCTGAACAGAAATGATACCAGCACAGAAGCGCGACCCGGATGAAGACATTCTGGACGCCGCCGCTGAATATCAGTTCGACCCGCAAGGATGGTCCCTGTTCGCGTGGGATTGGGGTCAGGGCAATCTGAAGGACATGGAAGGGCCGCGCGAGTGGCAGGCGGATATCAACGAAGAGATACGCCAGCACCTTAACAGCGAGAACCGATACCAGCCTTTGCAGATCGCCGTTGCAAGCGGTCACGGTATCGGCAAGTCGGCAGAAATGGGCATGCTCGCAAATTGGGCCATGTCCTGCTTTGCTGATTGCAAGATTGTCGCCACCGCAAACACTGAAAGCCAGCTGCGAACGAAGACGTCGCCGGAAATCGGCAAGTGGTTCCGCTCATCGATCACGTCGCACTGGTTTGATGTGCAGGCCATGTCGGTCAAGGCGCGAGACGCGGAGCATTCAGACCTGTGGCGACTCGATTTCGTCGCGTGGTCTGCCCACAACACGGAAGCCTTTGCCGGTCTGCACAACAAGGACAAGATAATCGTCCTGATGTTCGACGAGGCCTCAAAGATTGCGGATAGCGTCTGGGAAGTGGCGGAAGGCGCGCTGACTGACGAAAACACGATCATCATCTGGATTGTCTTCGGCAACCCGACGCAGAACACCGGGCGATTCCGCGAGTGTTTCCGTCGCCATCGTCGGCGCTGGATAAGGCGACAGATCGATAGCCGGTCGGTGCCAGGCACCAACAAGAAGAAGCTTGACCAGTGGGTCGAGGACTATGGCGAAGACCATGATTTCGTAAAGGTGCGAGTGCGCGGCATGTTTCCATCGGCTTCAGCAAAGCAGTTCATATCGGTCGATGATGTGGACGCTGCCCAGAAAGTCCACCTGCGCAAAGAGCAGTATGACTTCGCTCCGAAAATCATCGGCGTTGATCCCGCTTGGACAGGTGACGACGAACTGGTCATCTACTTCAGACAGGGGCTTTACTCGAAGCTGCTGCTGACCATGCCGAAGAACGATAACGACATCCTGGTCGCCAACCATGTGGCGCGCTTCGAGGACGAACTTGAAGCGGATGCGGTCTTCATCGACCTTGGCCATGGAACAGGCATCTATTCGGCGGGCATCACGCTCGGCCGCACATGGCAACTTGTGAGCTTCGCAGAAAAGAGCGTGGACCGCGGCTGCCTGAACAAGCGTGCCGAGATGTGGAAGGGAATGCGCGACTGGATCAAAACAGGTGGCGCGATCGATCCGAAGGACGACGTTCTCTATCAAGACCTGATCGGCCCGGAACTGATTGCGCGCGTTGACGGCAAGCTCCAGCTGGAGAGCAAGGAAGACATGAAGGCGAGAGGCCTGCCGTCTCCAAACCGTGCTGACGCGCTCGGCCTGACCTTCGCGCGCCCTGTGGTGGCAAGGGAACGCGGCGATGAACGCTACAATCACAGCCGTGACACCAGCTACGGCGGCTCATCCCAGAGCGACGATTACAACCCCTATTCTTGAGGTCCGAACATGGAACCTGATGATTTTGACCTGCTGCTTCAACGGCAGCATGAGCGCCTCTGCTCGCTTGAACGCGCCAAGAACGCCGCCACGAACGGACGACTGTTCGCCGGCATGGTGTTCCTGCTGATCTTGGCTGTTGCTGCAACCGGCTCGCATCCGGTCCTGTGGCTTGCTGTGCTGCCTTTGGCGTCCATCGGCGCCGCTTACCTTGCCGATGTCATTGGCCCGCGCTGGGAGCGTCCTCTGTCGATTGTTGCGCTGGCGTTCGCCGTCTTCTCCCTCCTCGTTTTTCTCTACCTGTAAGGAAGCCAACATGTGCGTTTTCTCAAGCAAGGCAGCAGCGCCGGCCGCTACTCCCGCTCTTCCTGTCGAATACGCTGCCCAGCGAGCACCGACGAAGGATGCTTCAGCTGCTGCTGCGAACAATGCGAAGGACAAGCTGAAGTCAGCCGCGCCGACGATGCTGACCGGCAACGAAGGCGTCGGCGCCGTGGATGCTACAGGCAAGAAGATGCTGCTGGGTGCCTAATATGGACGATGCAATCCGGTCGCGGCACGAACGGCGCTTAGCCGCCCTCAAGAAAGAACGAAACGACTATGAGGCGCTGTGGCAGGAACTGAACGACTTCATCGCTCCCGGCAGATACCGCAAAGGCGACGCCAAGGAAACGAAGGGCCGGCCGCAGAATAGCCGGATCGTCGATAACTCGCCCTTGCTGGCCCACCGTGTCGCGAGATCCGGCATGCAAGCGGGTCTCACGTCTCCAACCCGCCCGTGGATGCGATACAGCACCTTCGACGACGACATGAAGGAATTCGGGCCGGTCAAGAATTACCTGTACCAGTCCACCCGTAAGGCTCGGGACAAGCTGGCCGTCTCGAACATCTACAATTGCCTTCACAGCGGGTACGGCGACGAACTGCTGTTCGGGCAGTTCTGCATGATCCTCACGACCAACAAGGGCGCTCTGCATGGCATCATGCCGGTTGCTGGTCAGTACTGGCTTGCAGCGAGCGGTCAGCAGCGTGTCGATACCTGCTATCGCCGGGTATGGATGACTGTTGAACAGGTCGTTGGCCGCTTCGTTGTTCAGGCGAATGGCGATATGGACTGGTCGAAGACGTCCACGACGATCAAGAACTGCTGGGATAAGGGCAGCTACGACGATTGGGTCGAGGTCTTCAACGCGATTGAGCCGCGCCATGACCGAAACCCCAATATCCCGACGAAGGCCCACAAGCCGTTCATGTCGAACTATTGGGAGGCAGGGGGGCCGAGCAAGGTGATGCTGGAAATCAGCGGGTTCGACCGCAATCCAATCATAGCGCCTCGCTGGGACATCGTGGGCGAAGACGTCTATGCCGCCTACTGCCCCGGCATGGATGCGTTGCCTGACGTGAAGATGCTCCAGAAGGAGCAAATCTGGAAGGGGCAAGGTATCGAGCACCAGGTTAAACCGGCTGTGGTTGCCCCGACGGCGCTCCGCAACAAGCGGAACTCATCCCTTCCGGGTTCTGTCACTTATGTGGATGAAACGAACCAGAACGCCGCCTATCGCCGCGCCTTCGACGTCAACATCTCCGTGGGAGACTTGGCGGCCGATATCAAGGACGTCGATAACCGCATCAACCGGGCTTTCTTCGCTGACCTGTTCATGGCGATTTCGAACATGCAGGGCATTCAGCCAAAGAATGTCTATGAGCTTACCCAGCGCAAGGAAGAGCAGCTTCAGCAGCTTGGCCCGACCGTAGAACGCCAGCACCATGAGCTTATCATGCCGCTGGCCGATTGGGTGTTCGGCACGCTCGATGACCTCAACGAACTGCCGGAGCCTCCGCAAGAACTGGAAGGCGTTGAACTCAAGATCGAAAACATCTCGACGCTGGCCCAGGCGCAGCTTGCTGTTTCCACAGGCTCTATCGAACGGTTCCTTGCCTTCGTCGGGAACATCAGTGGGGGCAATGCGCAAGCGATGGACAAGGTCGATTTCGACCAGGCTATCGACGAATACGGCGATGCTGTCGGTGTAGTGCCGACCATCGTTCGCGCAGATGACGAAGTCCGGAAGATTCGGGCTGATCGCGCCGAACAGCAACGCGCAGCGGCTTCCGCTGAAATGGCCTCCAAGATGGCACCTGTCGTCAAACAGGGTGCCGAGGCCGCGCAGTTGCTCGCTGAAACTGACGAGACGGGCGGGCCAGCCGCGTTGCTGAGCCGTCTAGGGGTCGCAGGATGACGAAAACAAGGGACGAAACAGAACTCGAACTGTCAACGCAGTTCGTGCTGGAGCACCCGCGCGCTCGCGAATTCATCTGGTGGATCATTGCACAGTGCGGCGTCTACAGCGCTGCGCCTGTGGTCAATGGCGAAACCGGTATTTCCATCGGCCGCCGCGTGATCGGCGTGACCATCATCAATCAACTCAACACCGTCGAGCCCACTGCCTACGCTCAAATGATGATCGAGGCACATAACCGCTCGGAGAAACGATCGAGGGAAGAGCATGAAACATCTTCTGAGGAATAGCGTCGCCTTTGCTCCCGCAGATGAGGGGCTTCCGGTGCCGGCGCTGGTGGCGATAGCGCGGCAGAGGCTGCCAAGGGCGCTGACACGATCCTCTCTGGCGTTCCCGCCGCTGTCGAAGGCGACAACGGCTCTGCTGACAGCGATAAGGCCAAGGCCGCCGCTTCCGACTGGAAGGAGTACGTTCCTGATAGCGCCAAGTCCGCCGAAGACAATGCCAAGCTGAAGGCGGAACACGACAAGACGAAGCCACAGGAAGCCGACGACAAGAACAAGGCGGCTGCCGATCCTGCTGACACTGTTCCCGAAGACGGTAAGTACACCATTGCTCTGGGCGACGGCATCGAGCTCGACGAAGCCCTTCTGGAGAAGGCCTCTCCCGTCATGAAGGAAATCGGCCTCACCAACGCACAGGCGACGAAGCTTGCCGGCGTTCTGGCTGAACAGCGCAAGACTGAATTCGACGCTCTCAACGAGCGACACCAGAAAATTACAGAGGACTGGCAGAAGGAAATTCGCACCGACAAGGACTTCGGCGGCGACCACCTGAAGGAAAACGTCCTCAAAGCAGATCGTGTGATTGCAACGTTCGGTGACGATGCGTTCCGCCGCGATCTGGTTGAACTCGGGATTGGCAACCATCCCGGTCTATTCCGGCTACTGGCCCGTGTCGGCAACGCTCTCAGTGATGACAAGCCCCTCACGTCGGAAACTCCAGCCGCCTCTGCAAAGTCTCCTGAAGAGGCGATGTACGGCGCAACCACTCCAACCCAACGAGGTTAAGACATGGCCACTGTCGGCAACATGTATCCCACGCTCTCCGACCTGAAAAAGCAGGAATGGGGCGATGACATTGCAACCATCATCGACATGCTCGTCCAGTTCAACAGCATGTACGAAGACGCTCCCATTCTCGAATGCAACATGGGCACGTCGCACCTGACCACCGTTCGCACCGGCCTGCCGGTTCCGACCTGGCGCAAGCTCTACAAGGGCGTAATGCCTACGAAGGGCACCACGGCGCAGGTCAAGGATGCGACCGGTATGCTGGAAGACTGGTCCGAAGTTGACGCAAAGCTCGTCGACATCGCCAAGAACCCGGCGAAGTTCCGCCTGAATGAAGCCAAGGCTCATATTGCCGGTATGGCAAACATGCTCGGCTCCACCGTCTACTACGGCGATACCGACGTCATGCCGGAACGCTTTACGGGCCTTCATCCCCGCTTCAACTCGAAGACTGCAGCCAACGGCCGGCAGATCATCGACGCAGGCGGTACCGGATCGGATAACACCTCCATCTGGTTCGTCACCTGGGGCGAGGACTCGGTTCACCTTCTCTATCCGGAAGGCACCAAGGCTGGTCTTCAGCGCGAGGACAAGGGCAAGACCACGAAGGAACTGCCTGACGGTTCGCTTTATGATGTCTACCGCGAGAAGTTTTCGCAGGACATCGGCCTGTCCGTCCGCGACTGGCGCGGCGTTGCCCGCATCGCGAACATCGACGTGTCCGACCTTCGGGCGAATGCCACGGCCGGTGGCGCCGACCTCATCAATCTGATGATCGATGGCTACTACGCCTTGCAGAACCCCAACCAGCCGAACGGCAAGACGGTCATCTACGCGCCGAAGACGGTGCAGACCTTCCTGCACAAGCAGGCCATGAACAAGACCAACGTGAACCTCACGCTCGACCAGAGCCAGGGCAAGCCGGTTGTTTCGTTCCTCGGCCTTCCGATCCGCCGGGATGACAACATCCTCGAAACCGAAAGCCAGATCGTCTAACGGCGGTCGAAGAAGGGTTGAAACAATGATTTTCGACGCACAGAACCTCTTTTCGGATGCGCAGGTCATCACGGCCTCTGCACCGTCCACGAACGTCATCGACTTCGGCGCCAGCGGTAAACCCGTTGGCGCTGCTGCAAACATCCGCAAGGATCTCGGCCGCGGCGGCAAAGTCTCGCTTCGTGTCCAGATGGTCGAAGCTGCACTGGCTGCCGGTGCCGCAACGCTCACCGTGGAATTGCAGACCGATGACAACGAAGCCTTCTCGTCTCCGAAGACCGTCTGGACCTCGGGAGCGATTGGGAAGGCGTCCTTGGTCGCCGGCTACGTCTTCCCGATCGACTATCTGCCCCGTGGCACAGACGAGCGCTATGCCCGCCTGAACTACACCGTCGCAACCGGCCCGCTGACCGCTGGCAAGATTACGGCCGGCGTCGTCGCTGCCGGGGAGGACAACAACTATGACTAAGCTCGTGCGCGCCCTGCGGGCAGGTGTTTACGGCCATCTCCGTGAAGAAGGCGATATCTTCGAAGTAGCGGAGGATCGCCATTTCTCCAAAGCCTGGATGGAGGAGGTCTCGAAAAACGAAGCGGCAAAACAGCGCAAGGCGGAACAGGCGGTGCCGGAAGCTGAGCGCGGCGTTGCCACTTCTACCATTGCCGACAACGCTGTGATTGAAGCCCTCAAAGCCGACCTGGCTGCAAGGGATGCGGAAATCGATCGTCTGAAACGCGGCAAGAAGGCTCCCGCGGAGCCGAAGACCGCATCGTCCAGCGACGAACCCGAGAAGACGCCAGCCGAAGTCCTTGCCATGGGCAGCGACGGCAACGTCGAATTCATGACGTTCAAGGCCGCCGCTCGCAAGATCCTCGGGGATGCGCTCCCTGCGACGAAGGCTGAAATCATCGCCGCGCTTGAGGACAAGGCAACGCAGCCCTGACCGCTGCCGAACCATCACAACAACCAGAAAGCCCGGCTTCTCGTCGGGCTTTTTTCATTCTTGGAGATAGGTCGTGGCTTCAGTCGTCAGCATTTGCAACACAGCGCTTTCGCATATCGGTAAGGCGACAATCTCCGATATCAACGAGCAGTCGGAAGAAGCCAACCAGTGCAAGCTGCACTATGGGCTGACCCGTGACACGATGCTGCAAGGCTTCAACTGGCAATTCGCCAACAGGAAGCTCGTGCTGGCCGAAGTTGCCAACCCATGGCCGGAAAGATGGGAACGCGCCTACACGCGCCCTACGGACTGCCTGAAGCCGATCCGCATCATTCCTGAAGTCGATCCCCGCATGAGCACCGATGAAATCCCTTATGAGGCCGGGGAAGGCTTGATTTTCACCAGCCAGTCGGCTGCCAAGCTCGAATACACTCGCCTTATCGACGATCCGGCCCGGTTTCCTCCGCTCTTCCTTGACGCTCTCTGCTGGGCGCTGGCGACGAAGATTTGCCTTCCGCTGACCAAGGATCAATCGCTACGCAAAGATGCATTCCAGATCGCCGCACAGACGCTGAACGCGGCACAGGTGTCAGACGCGAACGAACAGCAGGACAGCTACGATTATCCGTCCACCTTTATCCGCGCGAGGGGCTGAGCCATGGCAATCTTGCGCACGATGCAGCCTGCTTTCACTGCCGGCGAACTTAGCCCGGCACTGTGGGCGCGTGTGGACCTTTCCAAGTATCAATCCGGATTGAAGATTGCGAAGAACGTCTTCGTGCATCCGCACGGCGGCGCATCGAACCGAACGGGACTGGAGTTCATCGGCAGGGTAAGAGGGTCAGGTTTCTCCGTGCTGATCCCCTTCGTCTACGACGCCGAAACCGACCAGACCTATAATCTCGAATTCTCGCACCTGAAAATGAGGGTTTATCGCGCTGGTGCACCTATCCTCCGTTCTGCAAAGAACATCACCGCAATCACGACGGCAAACCCGGCTGTAGTCACTTCTGCTGCCCATGGTTACGCGAACGGGCAAGAGGTGTTTCTTGCAGGCGTTGGTGGCACCACGGCCTTGAACGGGCGGAACTTCATCATTCGCAACGCGACGACCAACACCTTCACGCTTGAAGATTTGCTCGGCAACGCCGTCAGCACCGTCGGCATGCCGGCATATGTCAGCGGCGGAACAACGCGTGCGCTTTACGAGATCGATTCCCCGTATACGTCCGACCAAGTCAGCCGCGTATGTTTCGCGCAAGAGAATGACGTCGTGTATCTGACCCATCAAAAGCACGCACCACGCAAACTTTCACGTCTTGCTGACGACAACTGGGCCTTCTCAATCCCGTCCTTCTCACCGTCAATCGGGCCGCCCGGTGCGCCGAGTGTTTCGCAAATTGTCAACACGGCTGGAGCACCCGGATATCAGGCGACGACATACAGCTACAAGGTTGCCAGCGTTTCGGAATTGAACGGTGAGGAAAGCTTGCCGTCCGGTGCCGGTTCGACCGTGAACGACCTCGATATTGCCAAGGATGGCCAGAACGGCAAGAACCGGATCGCATGGGGCGCCGTCGGCGGTGCCGCTCGTTACATCGTCTACAAGGAAGACAATGGTGTTTTCGGCTATATCGGCGGAACCGTTGGCACTTACTTTGACGACGAGAACATTACGGCGGACTTGAGCAACACTCCGCAGGCGGGCTACAACCCCTTCGCAAGCGCCGGGAACTATCCCGCTACGGTGAATTTCTTCGAGCAACGTCTTGCTCTAGCCGGTACCGAGAATATTCCGTCCGGCGTCTGGCTTGGTCAATCCGCCAACTACGAGAACTTTGGCGCGGCTACCCCAGCCAAGGCGAGCGATGCCATCACCTTCCGTGTAAAGTCAAAGGAAAAGAACTCCATCAGGGCGCTCGGTGAATCTCGCGGCTTGGCGGTCTTCACCTCTGCAAACGAGTTCAATGTGTCCGGTGGGTCTGAGGACTTCCTAAGTCCGTCGCAGACCGTCGTGAAAAAGCAAAGCAACCGTGGATCAAGCTTCGTTCAGCCAATCGCCGTCGGTGACGTGATGCTGTTCAACGTCGCGCGCGGTGGCGTCATTCGTGACTACAGCTACGAGTTCTCGAATGACAACTTCACGGGCAAAGACCTGACCATTATGTCCCGGCACCTTTTCGAGGGTCGCAGGGTGATCTCCTGGGCTTATGCGCAGGCGCCATATTCGATCGTCTGGGTGATCCTCGATAATGGCCAATGCGTAAGCCTTACCTACATGCGCGAACATGATGTCTGGGCTTGGACGCAGCACGAGACGAACGGCGTATTCGAATGCGTGAACGTTGTTCCTGAAGGCGACGAAGACGCCGTTTACTTCGTCGTTCGGCGGACTGTGCAAGGTGTCGATCACCGCTACATCGAGCGACTGCACACGAGGATGTTCACGGCTTCGAGCGATGCGTTCTTCGTCGACAGTGGCCTGACCTATGAGGGTCCAGCCATCAAGTCCCTGCGTGGTCTGTATCATCTTGAAGGCAAGGCGGTCGTCGCGTTGGCTGACGGCAACGTCGTGAAGGACTTGGTCGTCTCAAACGGCACTGTCACCCTGCCGATCGCCGCCGCGAAGATCCATGTCGGCCTGCCTTTCGAGGCCATCATGAAAACTCTCGATATCGATCTGGGTAGCGTTCAGGGTATGGGTCTATTCAAGGCCGGCAGAAGTCGATCGCAAACATCACCCTGCGCGTCGAACGAACCCGCGGTATCTGGGTCGGGCCGAGTGAAAACAAGCTTCATGAACTGAAGCAGCGACAGTTTGAAAACTGGAACGAAGCAATCCGGTTGGCTACCGACGATGTCGAGATAACACCGACGTCAGAGTGGACGAAAGGCGGCACAATGGTCGTCAAACAGTTCGATCCGCTGCCGATGACGATCCTTGCGATTATGCCTGACTTGAAGGTGGGTGCATGAGCTTTCGCATAATAGAGACCACGGACGCCCATTTGCTGGCTATTGCGCCCCGTATGCGCGAAGCAGACGCCGCTGAGGTGTTTGCCGCCACGGGGCGCTCGCCGTTGTCAGCGCTCCGTTACTCGGTCGCCAGATCGGATTTTTCTTACACCATCGAGTTCGATGGCCAGCCGGAAACCGTATTCGGCTGCGGAACAGTCAATCTGGTCTGCCGGATCGGCGCACCGTGGTTGCTCGGCTCCGACGCTCTTGAGCGATACTACCGGCACTTCCTAAAAGGCTCCCGGTTCTGGGTGTCGAAGATGCGGCGGGAATACAGCGGGCTCCGCAACATCGTCGACGACAGGAACGAGGTTTCCAAGCGCTGGCTACAGTGGCTCGGCTTCACGCTGAGCGAGCCTATTCCGATGGGATATGAACAGCGGCCTTTCCGCATATTTGAGATGAAAGAAACCAATGTGTGATTTCGGATTGGTCTTGACCGCTGCGTCAACGCTCGTGGGCGCGGCCGGCGCGAAACAGTCGGCAGACGCGAATGCCGCCGCGCAGGAATACAACGCAAAAGTTGCCGATATGAACGCAACGCTTGCGGAGCGCCGCGCCCGCAACGCTCTGGAGCGGGGCCGTGAAGCTGAGCAGCTGAAGCGGCAGGAAGTCTCGCAGCTGCAAGGCAAGCAAAAAGCAGCCATGGCCGCAAATGGCGTTGACCTCACGTTCGGCTCGCCGCTCGACACTCTCGTCAGCACAGCGACGCTCGGGGAAATCGATGCGCTCACAATTCGGAAGAACGCCGCCAACGAAGCTTACGATTACAAGGTGGACGCCGTGAACAAGCGGTCTGATGCGGCACTGAGCCGCGCCAACGCAACGAACACGAAGAAGGCAGGCAATCTTGCTGTTGCCAGCACGGTGCTCACGGGGGCTGCGAAGGGCTTCGGTGATTACAGCCTAAGATATGGAAAGTGACATAAATGCCCACAGTTCCTGTCTACAAGCGAACCGAGACGTCTGCACCAATCCTCCGCCAGAACATTACCACGCAGGCTTCTGGGGATGATTTCGGCGCGCAGATTGGGCGAGGCATGCAGAGCGTTGGCCAGAGCATTGGTGTGCTTGGCGACGCTGTCGAGAAGGTGAACGCGCTCAAAGACGAGACGGGCGCACGCGAGGCGCGAAACGCCTACATGCGCGAAAAAGACCAGCTCATGTATGACCCGGAAAACGGGTACATGAACATGTCCGGTCGCAACGCGCTCGATGCCAGGCAGGGTGTGGTTGACAAGCTCAAAGCACTGCGGGCTAGCCATGCAGAAGGCTTGAGCCTTGGCGCAGCGAAGCTCTACAACCAGTCCGTTGACGGCCTTGAACTCGACACCGAACGGTCGATGGCAATCCATTCCGGCAACGAACTGAAACAGTATGTGGTGCAGGAAGGTGTTGCCGGGGCGAGCAACCTCCAGAACGAAGCTCTGCGGAATCCCACCGATCAGGCAATGGCAGACAAATACACGGCTGCCGCCCTGCTGGAATTGAGGGAGGTCTATCGGAAACAAGGCTTGCCGCCTGAAGCAATTGACATGAAGGAACGAGAGTTTCTTTCTGACACGACGAAAAAGATGGTCCTGACGCTCGCGGCAAAGGGTGAAAGTGGCGTCCTTCAGGCGAAAGGCTATATGGACAAGTATGCCGATCGTCTTTCGGCAGGTGACAAGCTCACCCTTGACGAGGCGATGAAGGCTCCGGTGCTGGCCGCGAAAGCAAACCAGAACACCCAGGCGCTGCTTTCTGGTGCTCCGGTTCAAAGGTACGACGGGCCGGAACGGTTGGATGGGCCGGAGAGGCCGGATGCTGTCGAGCGTCGTGCCCTTCCGGCTATCGGGGGAAAGCTCGGAACTGTTCTCGGCTCCCTGTCTGGCCTCAATGAGCGCACCGATGCGAAGGCGATATCCTCCTTCATCAAGAACTCTGCGGGGATATCAATCGACCCGCGCGTGACGCCGTGGTGTGCGGCTTTCGTCAACGCTGTTTTGGCAACGCAGGGCATTGAAGGCACGGGAAAACTCAATGCCCGCTCCTTCCTGAGTTTCGGGATGCCGACGGATAACCCGCGACCGGGTGACATCGTGGTTCTCAAGCGTGGAACCGGCGAACAAGGCCATGTGGGTTTCTTTCAGGGCTTTGATGGCAACGGGAACATCAAGGTCGTCGGCGGCAACCAGTCCAACAGCGTGAAGGAATCGACCTATTCAGCAAACGACCTGCTCGGTTTCCGCACTGCCGGCGGCGTGAACGAAAATACGGCCAGCCTGCCGAACTATTCGCCGCAGGGCATCGCCCACATTTATGATCAGTTGAACAAAATCACCGACCCCGAAGAGCGGGAAGCGACGCGCAAGGCGGTGGATGCTCAGCTGACGCAGCGCAAGAAGCTGATGGACGCGCAGAAAGAACAGGTCCAATCCTGGGCGGAAACGCAGGTTATTTCGAACCCGACCATGGATCTCACGCAAATCCCGATCGATGTCCAGCAGACACTCGGGGCCAGCGGCATGACGACGCTGATGAACTATCAAGAAAAGGTCCGCACTCAGGGGCAGCCGACAACCGACTATCGGGTGCTCTACGAGCTTCAAACGCAGTATGCGGAGAACCCGACAGCATTTGCGCAGACGGATCTCTTCCAGTACCGCGACAAGCTGGATAACTCCGACTGGCAAGCCGTTACCGGCTGGCGGCAGACGGCGCTGACGGACCAGCGAAAAGCCCAGCAAGACGGCTCCCTCTACTCCGGCGCCTTCAAACAGGCTGAGCAAGCCTTGAACTCCGCAGGCATCACGACAACGGGCATCAAGAGCGAGAAGACCGAAGACAGGGCTGAAATGGAACGGCGTATCGGGCGCTTCCAGAGTGAGCTTAAACTGAGGATAGACGACTTCCGGAAAGACAATGCCGGTAAAGCGCCGTCCTTTTCCGAAACGCAGAACCTGATCAACGAACTTCTGTTGCCGGTCGTTTTTCAGAAGCCGGGATTGATCTGGGGAACAAGCGAAGAGGGCGGCAAATTTCTGTTCGAAGCGGCAACGCGCGAGGATGGAACGGCCTTCGAGGTTCGAATTCCTTACGGTGATATTCCGGTCGATCTGCGCGAGCGGATTAAGTCGGATTTGCAATCATCGACCGGAAGGAAGCCTTCGCAGGAAGAAATCAGCGATGAGTATGCGCGGTTCCTGCTCGGGCGTTAAGCAAACACAAGCTTTGAGGCAAGGATGAGCGCGGCGGGGAGCCCAACGCACATCGAGAACCATATGAGCACCATTCTGATTGCGCGTTTGTTTTTAGCAAGCAAGGCAATCATCAGAACGAACACTAGGACGGGGATTTCAAAGGTTCCCGTCCTGTATCGCCAGTCATCAAAGTAGGCGATCAACAACGCTGTAACGATGGCAGGGATGACAGCCACGGCAACAACGGCAAGAGATTTGACTTGTTGGCTCAATTGGCGCGACGCCGGCCAAGCAGGCTGCCGGCCGCAGCACCTAACAATGCGGTAATCCATAACTCGCCTCCAGTCTCCAACACCCACGCCATAGCTGGGCCGGGGGCTGATGCACTCGAAGACAAGAAGGTCACGCCAAAGTTAGCGAGACCGATGCCGATGCCGCAAACGATAACAGTCACGATCAGTGCAACGATGATCGAGGCAAGCACGGAAACTGTAGGACGCCGATCGCGCAGTTGTTGAGCGATTAGCGCCGCGATCAGCAGCCCAACCCCGAAAGATAGCGTCAATTCTAACATGCTGGCCCCCAATATTTGGGCCAGACAAACAGATTGTCCGCTTTTTGTCGAGATTATTTCACGGAGCGCAGATGCCGACCTTAGAGGAATACGACGCCTGGAAGACGAAGCAGGAAGCTGCAAGCGTCGGCGCCACAGACTTCATCCTGAACAATGCTCGCAAGGTGGACCCGGATGCATTCGCATCGGACGTCAAGTTGGGGAAGGCGTTTGGACTTAGCGCGGATCTGGCGAATGCTGGCAGGGACATGCTGCAAACTCGCATGGACAGCCTCCGGAACACCTCCATTCTCAAAGGATCACCGCGTACTGCTCAGTGGCTGAAAGATGCCGACAACGCCCGAGCATCTTGGGACGATGTTGAAAATATGTCTTGGTTTGAAGGTGCCGCAAGGGGCGCGCGTAACACTTTGGCTCGATCCGTCTATAGGCTGGATCAGATGCGTAATCAGTACATGCTGAACCAGACCGCCGGCCGCGCGCAGGATCGGGAAATGTCGTTCGGTGAGATACTGGATAGCGAACGCGAAACCATCCAAACGCCTGCTGGTAACGTGCGCCCGTGGATCAACTTGAGTGATATCGTCTCTGCATCCGCAAGGTACATCGATGCGCGTTATGCGGACCTGATTGGCACGGACGACGAAGGCGCAGCGCGGGAATACGCCGGCGCACTTGCGGCGAACGTGGCGGCGTTGAAATCAACTCCGAAATCGGGGCTCGCGACGCAGGCCGAAACGAGCATGTTCAAAGACGAGGCTTCCTCTTCTTTGGGCGCCGTTGTCCAGAATGTCGGCTCGGCGTTCTTGGAAAACCCGCTTGGCGTACTTTCTTGGGCGATGGAGACGATGGGGGAATTCGCTCCTCAAGTTGGTTTGGGTATCGCGGTAACGTCGGCGACAAAAAATCCCACCTTGGGACGCGCAGTTGGCATGAGCGCTAGCTACGCAACCGAACGCTACACGGCTCCGTCTGATTTTTTGGCTGAAAAAGGCGTTGACCTTGGAAAGGCTGAAGGCATTGAAAAACTCCTGTCTGACCCGTCGCTGCTGAAAGAGGCTAATGACAGGGGTGTGATCAGAGGCGCCGTCATCTCGGCATTTGACGCGCTTTCATTTGGCCTTGCCGGTAAGGCGTTATCGAGAAATCCCATTGCTGAAGCCTTAGCGCAGTCGGCTCAGCAAGCCGTAAACGGCTCGTTGGGCGAGTATGCCGCAAGAAAAGCGGCCGGTCAGGAGATCGACTGGAATGAAATCATCGCAGAAGGTTTGGCGGAAATAGCGTCCACGCCGTTTGACATGGGTATGGCTGGTCGGAAGTTTGTGAAAGACCGCTCATCCTCACGCGGCGCCGAAGAAGCGAAAGGCTTGATCGACGAGCTTGGCGACAAAGCCTCAGTATCGAAGCTCCGCCAGCGTCTCGACGGCTCGTTCATGGACTTCGTGGGCAAGGCGACAGAAGGCACTCCAATTCAGGATGTGTTCGTTCCCGCGGAGAAGATGCAGGAACTCTTCCAGAGCTACCGCTACGACCCCTCGGAGTTCCTTGGCGAGCTCCCCGGTGTCGATGTTGCTGATTGGGACACTGCTCTTGCAACGGGCGGCGACATCCGCATTCCGACCGCCACCTATGCGGCAAAGCTCGCCGGTTCTGATTTCGATGTCTTCCTTCGCGAGAACATGCGGTTTTCGCCGGATGCGATGACGTTTGCTGAAGCGCAGGAATTCAACGCTCGGGCTTCTGAAATCCAGATGGAAGCCTTCGAGGAATCGGAAGCTGCCCGGATCGCTGATGAAAGCGAGCGGTCGCTTGACGTGCAGGAACTGGACGAGATGATTGGCCGTCTCCGCGCTGCCGGCCGTTCCACAGATGTTGCCCGTTTCGAGGCCATGCCGTTGATCGCGATGCGCAGGACCATGGCTGCACGCTCGGGCATGACGCAGGAAGAGTTTGCCCAGCGGAACCCGCTGCCGCTGGTGCGCGGGGCCGTCCCTGAAGGTCTTCAGCCGAAGAACGTCGACCAGCTGACGCGCCAGCTTGCGGAAATGCGCTCCTACATCCCGAAGACCGTCAACAATGGTCCTTCGTTGCTGGAAGCCATTTCCGAGTACGGCGGTATCAATGACGTCGGCGGGGAACTGAAATCCCGTGACGCTGCAGTCATCAAACGCGGCAAGGGCAAAAAGACGCTGCGCCTTGCGCGCGGGGGTATCGTCGATGGCGTCAAGGATATGTTCGGCGGTGCGGATGGCAAAAAGCACGGCATTGATGATGTCGCTCAGGCTATGCTTGATGCTGGTTACTTGCAGGACAACCCCGTCGCGATTGAATACCGCGCTGCGCTGGAAAACGGCACTGAAGTTCCGGACATCGGCAAAGCCCTTTTGGAGGCGATCGATGAAGAGCTTCGGGGCAACGTCCAGTATGCGGGCGAAGCCCAGATCGATGAACGCGCCGCGACGATGGAACGCAATGTCGCGTATCTGAACGAATTGGGCGTCACGCTCGATGACGCTGACGACGTCATTCGTGCAGCGCTGGAGAAAGCAGAAGCCGAGAATGGGAGGACGTTCGGCCAGGCGACGCTGCGGCAGAAGCTGGCGAAGCTGCGCCAGTCACTTACCGATCTGGTGTCTTTCTCGCAAACTGCGCCGCGTGGCGAATCTCAGGTGGTTGAGATTGCGCAGGTATCGGATGCTATCGCAGATATCGTCGAGCAGCAGACTGGTCTCGATATTCACGGCTATCGCCATACGATCGACAGTTCGGCAATCCGCCACATCCTGAAAAACCACGGCGATGCGGGCAAGGAAACCGCGCGCGGCATGGTGCCTATCACCGAAGAGGATCTAGTTGGTATTCCCGATATGATTGCTTCGGCTGACAAGATTGTCACCGGTGCCAAAGGCCGCCGGGGAGAGGAGCTTGTGGGCTACCTGAAGAAGCTCGACGACGGCACGACGCTCTACATCGAAGAGGCTCGACGTGGTCGCAAGGCGCTGGCAGCTGTTTCGATGAGAAAATATCCCGCCACGAGTGACTATTCTAGCATTGCTAAAACCATCAGTCCCAACGTCCGAAACGATGGCGGGAATGAGGTGACAATAACCGATGTTCCGGCAAACTCCAAGACTCTGTTTCAGAGCGGCGCCCGGAAAGAAAAACTTATCTGGGCCACCGACGGCAAAAGCGCGTCGCTAGTGCTGACCAAGAAAGAGGTCGAATACTTCGATAGCATCAAAGGCAATGATGGTGAGTGGCAAGAACTGATGGAGCGCGCGCCATCTCTTGTTTACGACGGTAAGTCGATGTCAATCGCGCAGGCCGACATGGAAGGCCTTTCATCCTTTGTAAGCGATGAGCGCGATGGCTACGGCTCCCTCGGAATCCCTCCGCGCATTCGCCAGTATTTTCAACAAGGGGATGGCCAGAGGCGTGGTTCTATCCAGTTGCCTTTGGCTGGCGCTTCCGAAAGCTCGGTCATCATCAGCCTCTTCGAAAGCGCTGACCTGTCCACGACCATCCACGAATCCGCTCACTACTTCCTCTTCACGCTGGAAGACCTGCGGACGATGGGACCGGACATTCAGGAGATGCATGACGCCGTACGGACATGGTGGGGCGACAATGCGGAAGCGGTCGCTACCGACGCCACGTTGGCGACTGGCCTGAAAGTCTCGGCTCAGAACGTGAGCGATGTCATCCAGCATGGCACGTCCGGTGACGCGGCTATCGACCGGGCGGTCGAGGTGGGCATGCATGAACAGTTTGCCCGTGGCTTCGAAGCCTATGTGATGGAAGGCAAGGCGCCGTCTATCGAACTTCGATCCGCCTTCGAACGGTTCGCTCAATGGCTGATGCGCCTTTACAAAACGCTCCGTGGCTTGAACGTAAGCATCTCGCCGGAAATCAGGACGGTCTTTGACCGGATGCTGGCGACTGATGAAGAAATTCAGGCCGCCCGGTCCGATCTGTCTGACGATATGCTCTTCGCCGCTGCGGATGCCGCAGGCCTGTCGCCAAATGACTATCGCCAGTTGGTGAAGCTGCACGACCAGTCCGTCGATGCTGCCAACGAAAAGCTGCGTCAGGAGATCATGGCGCCGATAAAGCGTGAGACTGAACGCTGGTTCAAGGAGGAGAAGGGCAAGGTTCGTGACGAGGTCGCGGAACAGATCAACCGCACGCCGGTCTATCGTGCGTGGGAATGGCTCGGCAATCGCCGCTGGCTGGGCGGCGAAACTCCCGACGGCCTGCCGGACATGCGCCTTGATCGACAGATGCTCGTCGACCGTTACGGGGAAGGTGTTTTGAAAACCCTGCCAAGGGGCCGTTTCACGCTCTATGCCAACGAAGGCGGTATGGACCCTGATGAGGTTGCCGGGTGGTTCGGCTTCGAGAGCGGCGACGCTCTCGTCCATTCGCTTGAGAAAGCGCAACTGCGCCGTGAGGCGATTGACGCTGAGACTGATCGGGTTATGCGCGAGCGCCACGGCGACGTCATGCGTGATGGCCAAATCGAAGAGCGAGCACTGGACGCGTTCCACAATGACAAGCGGGCACAGTTCCTTGCGGCCGAATTGAAGGTGCTCAAGGCGCGGGCGGGTGACACCTCGCCCAACACGACCGTGGCGCAGGCCAGAGAGGCAGCAAGGCTCACCGTGAGCCGAATGCAGGTTCGTGATGCGATCAACAGCAATCGCTTCCTGACGGCCGAAAGAAAGGCTGCCAATGAGGCTATCAAGCTCGCTCGCCTTGTCGAACGCGAAAACCTGTGGTCTCGCCAGCGTCGCCGGGATGTTCAATCCGCCGTCCGCAATGGCTCGCTGCGGGCCGCCAATAGCGCGACCGAACGCGCAAACGCTTCGACCGATCGATATAACGACGCCGTCTCGCTTCTCGTCGAGCAGAAGCGCCGGCAGCTTATGAACCACATGCTTTATGCCGAAAGCGTCAAGGCGGCAGAGGAAGTGGAGAAGGCGGAACGGTTCGTTTCGAAGCTGGGCAAGCGGTCCACTCGTCAGAACCTTGCCGGGGATTATCTGGAAGCGATCGACGAACTGCTTGAGCGTTACGACTTCCGGAAGCTTTCGGTGAATGCCGAACAGCGCCGTGGCTCCCTGCTGGCCTATGTCGACCGGATGAAGGCGGAAGGCCGGGAGAACGAGCTGTCGATCCCTGACAGCGTTGTACAGGACGCACGCCGCCGGCCGTATAAACAGCTTTCAGTCGAAGAACTCCGCGGCATTGTCGACACCTTGAAGAACATCGAACACACGGCTCGTCTTAAGCAGAGACTGAAGGATGCCAAGCGCGAAAGGGAGTTGGATGCGGTCGTCAGTGATATCGTTGCCGAGTTCGACGAAAACGTGAAGGGCAGCGCGCCGTCTCGTGCGAAGTCGGGTAGAGGGGGGCAAAGGAAGGCTTCCGAAGCTATCTCAATCTCGTAAAGACAGCCGACACCATCTTGCGTGAAATCGACGGCTTCAAGGATGGTGCCGCATATCGCCATATCAAGGCACCCATCGACGAGGCCGTCAACGAACTGACCGTGAAGCGACGCCAAGCGGGCGAGGATTTCGAAAATCTGTATTCCGTCTACTCGAAGGAAGAGCGCCGTTCGATGACGCGGCTGCAATCCATTCCGGAATTGAATGGACAGTTCTCGAAGTGGGATCTGATTTCGCTGGCGCTGAATGTCGGCAACGAAGGCAACTTCCAGCGTCTGACCGACCTGCGGGTGAAGGGCCACTTCACGCCAGGTCAGATCGACATGGCTCTTTCCCGCCTCGATGCTCGTGACTGGAAGTTCGTCCAGTCGGCTTGGGATTTGATTGACGGCTACTGGCCTGAAATCGAAGCTCGCGAAAAGCGCGTTACTGGCGTCGCGCCTGAAAAGATAGCTGCTCGTGAAGTGCAGACCAAGTTCGGCACATTCAAAGGCGGCTATTATCCGCTGAAATATGATGCCGAGATTTCGTCTCTCGCTCGCGATGATGATCTTCATGACCTTGCGGCCTCAATGACCGGCGGTCGCTTTGGTAAGGCCCAGACGAAGAACGGACACACAAAGGAACGTTCGAACTCCTCGGGTCGCCCGGTGCTCATCGATATCGGCGTCCTTCATGGCCACGTCAATCAGGTGATGCACGACCTGGCACTGTCGGAAGTCGTCGCAAACGCGTGGCGCATCCTGCAGAACAATGAAGTGAAAAGCGCCTTCCTCGATCGCGGAATGAAATCGGACTTCGATGCGCTCGAAGTATGGTTGCAGGACGTGGCAAGCGGGGAGGTCCGTGGCGCTGACTTCATGAACCGGTGGGCTCGCAAGCTTAAGTCTGGCTTCACGGTGTCGAAGCTGGCCTTCAACCTTACAACGGTCCTGTTGCAGCCTACAGGCATCGCACAGTCGTTTGTCGTGGTCGGTAAGAAGAATATGCTGCTGGGTATGCAGGATGTCTTCCGCCGGCCTCTGAGCGGGCCGGGAAGCGCAGCCAGCATCATCATCGATAAGTCGCCTTTCATGCGTGAGCGCGAAACCACCTTCAACAAAGATGTTTATGACATCCTTGGAGAGGTGAGAGCGGGTCCGTCGCAAAACCGGGTGTCGCAGTTCACAAGCGATTATCTCGCGCCGTGGGGCTTCTGGCTGATGCAGAAGGCGCAGTTTTACACGGTGGACATGCCAACGTGGCTTGCCGGTTACAGACAGGCGCTTGATGAGGGCAAGGGAGAAGCCGACGCCATTGCGCACGCTGACCGCATCGTGGCGCGCGCTGCGGCCTCGGGCAACTTCTCGGACCGGACCCCGATCGAACGCGGCTCCCTGTCGCGCAGCGTTCGGCAGAACGACGTCGTGAGGCTTTTCACGGCACTCGGTTCGTACATGTTCGCGAAGTTCAACGTCGCTTACGAAAAGACACGGCAGACTGAATTCCGAGATCCTCGGCAAGTTTTGTCATGGACCTCCGACATGGTCATGCTGTTCACGGTCGAAGCTGTCCTTGCGGCGCTGGTCCGGGGCCAGCTGCCATGGGGCGACGACGATGATGAGGAAGACGGCTGGGCGGAATTCCTCGCCAAGCAAACCGCTCTCAGTGCGGCGGGAACGCTGCCCTTTATCCGCGACGCCGCGAGCGCCGTGCAGGGCTTCAGTGGCGGCGGTGCCTATGGCTCGATCATGGACACGATTGCCAGACCGCTTTTCCAGGCATCGCAAGGAGACGTGGACAAGGCGTTCATTCGATCCCTCGTCGATGCGGGCGGGTTGTTCCTGCATATGCCGTCCACCCAAATAAATCGCTTCGTCGATGCGACGTGGCGGCAGGCCGAAGGCGAAGATGTCTCGCCCTTGGAATACATCATGGGCAAGTCGAAATGACATGCCCGCCATTCACAATTCACCAACGCTCCTCCGGGGGCGTTTTTTTATGGGGTGAAGCATGACTGTTTCGAGCGAAACAAACTCGGCGGGACCGTACCAGGGAAACGGCGTGACGACCGTTTTCCCGTACGAGTTTAGGATCGTCGATGAAACCCATGTCCAGGTCATCAAGCGTTTGGTGTCCGGTGCGGAAACCGTCCTCACGCTGGGCGTTCACTACACCGTCGCTGGCGTGGGTGGGCAGACCGGAAGCATCACCATCCTCGTTCCGCCTGCCGTGGGCGAGGTTGTCAAAATTCTTCGCAAGGTTCCTTTCAAACAGGAGACGGCGCTTGAAAATCAGGGTGCCTATTTCCCTGACGTGGTCGAAGCTGCGTTCGATCTGGCGGCAATGCGCGACCAGCAGCTTCAAGAGCAGATCGACCGGTCAGTGAAGATACCGCCTTCTGCTGATCCAGAAGAGTTGGATGCCCTTCTTGCGGATGTCCTTCGGTTATCGGCTAGTGCCGACGCGCTTGACACTGTGGCCGCAATCGCGCCGCAGGTCGTGCAAGTGGCTGCGATCGACGATGAAGTCGTGCATGTGTCGGATATCCGTGCAGCAGTCGTTACCGTCTCGGGCATCAGAGATGAAGTCGTCACAGTCGCCGGCGTTGCGCCTGCCGTCCAGGCCGTGAAAGACAATCTCGCGGATGTGCAGAACGCCGCCGAAAATGCACAAGAAGCAAAAGAAGCGAAGGATTTGGCGCTTCAATACCGAGACGAAGCGGCTGATTTTGCGGAAATTATTGACCCTTCGAATTACTATACAAAGGCAGAAATTGACGTTTCAATCTCCGACCCTTTTGCACTGCAACCGATTGGAGCCCTCATCGCTCTGCGCCACGGCATTACGCAAATACCAGAGCCGCCCAAAAACAAGGCGTACCGCTATATCCTTCTGACTGCTGGGCAGACCGGGACCGGGGCTTACAACGAAGGCGTTCTGACTTCGGAGGTCGTTTCCGGTTCTCAGCCAACAGTATCGGCTTATGCGACAATCAATCTCGCCGGATCAGTGATGAACGGCCAGCCAGTCAGGCTCATCAATACTGAACGTCGCTTCCTCCGCGCGGGATCGCCCGGCACATTGCAGGACAGCGCCTTCGGGTCTCACGCGCACACCTACAACGACGGTGGGCATAAGCATACCCTTATTGGAGATGGCGCCTCAGGCGTCGCCAGCATTCCTCGCATAGATAATCAGGGCATATCCAACCAGAAATTCTTCAACGATGCGACATCCGTTGCAACGACGGGCATCACCATCAACGCCAACGGCGACACGGAAACCAGATCCCGAAACATCGGTGTCGATTATTATATGAGGATCAAATAATGCCCTATGCATTCGAAGGCGGCATCTGCACCGACCCCGTTGAGGGTGCCATTGAAATTACTGAAGCTCAGTACAGTGAAGCGCTGGCCGCCATTGACGACGGAAAGGCTGTGACAATTGCCGGAGGCTTCGGGATCGTCACGCCCATACCGCCGGAGGAAGGTGGTAGCGCGAATACCGACGCGCTGACAATGCCAATCACACGGCGGCAGCTTCGTCTCACGCTCGTTCGAAATGGTATCGCGCTTGCATCCGTCGAAACTGCAATCGCCGCCATGCCGGATGGTCTCGCAAAGGAAGAAGCCCAGATCGAATGGGCCGACGCCAGCACATTCAGCCGCAATCACCCGACGCTTTTGCTCATTGCAGCCGCGCTCGGCCTGACCGAAGCGCAAGTTGACGCCATGTGGCGTGAGGCCGTTACGGCCTAATCCAAAAATCAAGGACATCGCTATGACTTACAAGCTTCCGCTGGAATGGCTCCAGCCGGTTAAGATGGCGCGCATTATTGTGCACTGGTCTGCCGGCGCGTATCGGGCGTCCGATCTCGACAAGGAGCATTATCACTTCATCATCGAGGGAACCGGCAATGTCGTTCGTGGTGATCACACGATTGCCGACAACGTCAACACCGCCGATGACAACTATGCTGCCCACACTCGCGGCTGCAACACGGGCTCGATCGGCGTTTCCTTCGCCTCGATGGCGGGCGCTATCGAAAGCCCGTTCAACCCAGGCAAGTTCCCGTTGACGGAGGCGCAGTGGGCGCGGGGCATGGAGGTGGTCGCACACCTTGCCTCGTTCTACAAAATCCCTGTCACTGACAAGACCGTCCTGACCCACGCCGAAGTTCAGCCGAACTTAGGCATCGTTCAAAGAGGGAAGTGGGACATAACCCGGCTGCCTTTCGACGCTTCGCTGGTCGGCGCCAAGGCTTGCGGCGACAAGATGCGGCGCGATGTAAAGGCGCGGATGTGATGAAGTTCTTCATGGATCATAAGGCGTCCGCTGAATGGGCTGTGCGTCGACGCATCATCATCATTGCCCTGATCTGGTCCGGCGGCCTTGTGACGTACCTGGCTATCTGGGGGCGGCCAATTGCGCTCAGCGATACTGTGGCCATGAACCTGATCCTGCTAATCGGTGGCATCATTGGCTCCTATGTCTTCGGGGCTGTCTGGGAGAAGAACACCCAGGTCAAGGCCGATATTGCCCAGCAGGCCGTTGAACAGGGCGATACCGACACGACGGTAAAGGTGGAGCCATGAGCGTCCTGACCTACATTTACATGACCGTCGGCGCGCTGGCGATGCTGGCCGTCGCTCACCTCTACAACGTGACGATCGACAATCCCGCTGTGCGGCGGCAGGCGCTGGCAGGATACGTGCAGCAATCGGAACGTGACGCGCTTCAAGCTCAGCTTGACCGGGAGCGCTCTTTGCGTGAGGCGGCCGACCAATCTCTAGCCGCCGCCACAAAACGCGCTGACGAAGCTACCAAGGCGAGACAGGCCGCAGAGGCAGAGGTCGACCGGCTGGCCGAAGAAGCCGCCAAGGACGCCACCCTTTCCCGCCCTAATGAAAGCGACAAGAAATGGCTATCCGAGCGCTAATCCTGATCGCCGCAATCGCGCTGACCGGATGCCAGACCGACAAGGAGCGCCTCAAGGCCGCATCCGTCGTCAAGGGCGAAAATGCCGCTCGTCAGCCGGTTCTCGTTCTTCCCGCCGCCTGCACCGCACTTATGGAGCGTGTGAAACTCCGCGACGAGCCGTGGGTGGTTCATTCCTTCCGCTGGAACGTCGCCGCCGACAACCGCGACCAATTGGCCAGAGACTGCCAGGCATGGGCAGACGACTATAACCGGAGAATTGCACAATGATGTGGCTTGGAAACGGTCTTGCTCTTGTTGGGGCTGGTAAGCCCGGTCGCGCCGCTGAGCGCTTTACCGTGCCCATCACCAATTCCGGCGTTGCGATCATCTCTCCCGGTCGTCTTCTTTCGGTCAAGGTCGCGTCAGGTTCTCCGCCGCTGGTCTCTATTTACGACAGCCCTTTCGCGGGCGCTGGCATCATGCCGTATCAGGGCGCGCTTGCGACAGGCGAGAAAGCATCCGTCGATCTCCCCATCATCAACGGCGTCTATGTCGACATGACCTCCGCTCTTGGGCCGGAACTTGTCACCAACGGTAATTTCAACACTGACGTTTCCGGCTGGGCACCGCAACTTACCGGGGCAACCATCACATGGCGCGATGGAAAGATGGAATTGTTCGGCGGCTCGGGCGGCGGTCGCGCAACGCAAACCGTGTCCGGCCTTGAGATTGGCGAAACCTATGTTTTCCGCGCCACAATGCTGGAGCCGAGCGCGAATTCTATTTCGTGCCGCCTGACGACAGACACGGCCGGTTCTTCCACCGGTCAGATTTATGGATCGGCCAACGTGTCGGCAGGGCAGTTGCTTCCGATTGTCACCTCGTTTGTCGCCGCAGCAACGAGCATCACCATCGCGGGTTCCGCGTCGGCCGGCGTTACTGGCTGCTTCGACAAGATCAGTCTTCGGAAGCAGACGCAATCAACCGGGACAGTCGAACTGGAGTTCGCAGCATGAGCATCAAGACAGGAACTTCGGTTGGCAACGGCTCGCGGCGCAGCGTCTCCATCGGCTGGAAACCGGAAGTCGTCATTTGCATTCCCGATGCTCCGAAGATGGTTGGCATCAAACTGCATGACCTCTGGGCCGGACGGACAAACGTGCTGGGCGCATCGAACAGCTATGCAGATGGTGCCACACTCACGAAGGACGGCTTTACCGTCTCGCAATCGCCCAAGTGGAACGATCAGGACATCACCTATCACCACCTCGCCATATCGCGCTCTGCCGCGCTGAAGATGGCCCTTGCAGGATCGCAGGGCAACGCCATTGCCAGCCGGGCGATCAAGTTCGATGACAGCATGATTAACCTCGCTGCCGTGATCGCCAAGCGGGACAGCACGCGCGATGGGGTTCTTCAGGTCGGGTCTTCTACCACCGCACTACTCGGTGGAACGGCGCTGACGGAATCGGGGGCAATCACCAATCTGACGACAGGCCAGTGCACGGTATCGGCTTCAGGCTATGTCAACGAATATGACGCGGCGCAGGAGCTGGGCGAGGGGATTGACTTCATCGGCTTTGAGAGCGGCGCGAACTTCGCCACGGCCGCTTACACAGGTTCCGGTGCAAACCGCGCTGTCAGTCTCGGGTTCCAGCCGAAAGCCGTCATCGTCGCAAAACTGAGTGGCACGCTTCAGGCTGCATGGATCAAAACAGACACCATGTCAGCCAGTGGCGCGAAGCAAATGTCTGCGGCGGCCGGAATTGTGGCGTCCGGTATCTCATTCGACGCGGATGGCCTCCAGCTCACCGCCGGTTCCGCGCTGAACGTCAACACAGCAACCTATGTCGTCATTGCTTTCCGTGACCATGCCGAAACGCCAATCGCGGCCCCTGCGGTAAAGAAATCCGGCAAGAAAGCCGTTTTGCTTTCTGCGCGCGGCACAACGTCATGGATCAACTGCGGCACTGACAACAGCCTGGTAATCGACGGCGCCATGTCGATGGAGTGGATGGGCGGTATCGAGCCGACCACCCGCGCCAACGCCAGCGTCATGATGTGGCGCGGGGCAAGCACGTCGGTATCCGCGCTTCAGCAGTCGCTATTCATGGGCGCTATAGGTTGGGTTGGCCTTGCCGGGAACTGGAGCGGCCCTATCATGGCCGTTGGCTGTTCTGACCGCATGGACTTCGCAACGTCGTCAACAAACATCCTGAACCCGTTCCGAACAGGTCTCATTCCAGACTATGGCAATTTGATCCATTGGCTCGCCACACACGACGGATCGGGCGGGTGGATGCTATATCGCAACGGACAGCTGGTGCGCCAGCGCGCCCTTGATATGGTCGCCATCAACGGTCAACCGAACATCGACGGGCAAGCGGGTCATCGCATGATCCTTGGCGCTGCCTACAATGCGGGCGCACCGGTCCAGATGTCGCGCCAGCGCGTTTCTCTGGCAAGGCTGTACAATCGCGCCCTGACACCTTCTGAAGTTGCCAGTCGCTTTGCTCGGGCTGGTCTTGGTAGTTCTGAGGCAGACGTGACCAGTGGGCTTGTTGAGGAATGGGACGCTGTGAACGCCACCGGTTCCACGCTGCCGGCGACCATCGCAAGCGCAAATAATGGCGCCATCGTCGGCGGCTCAATTATCACGCTCTGAAATCATCCCCATCGACCTGTGGCCGGGGCTTTCTTTTACTCGCATGCAGGCTGGGATAATGGCAGGAAACCAAGAGATGAGCAGCAACGGCTTCGATCCAATGGCCCAATATGCTCGATTATCCGAGCGGGTTGAGAACCAGGGCAAGGACATTGTCGATCTCCGGTCGAACATGAACACCGGGTTTCAGACGATAAACACCAGTATTTCGCAACTGTCGAATGAGCTTCGGAATTCGAGCAAGACGCAGTGGCCAGTTATCTGGGCTGCGGCCGGCGTCTGCTTTACCGTTCTCGCGACCGGCGGCGCCTTCTTCTACAACAGCCTGAGCAAGGGGCAGGATCGGCTTGATCTCATCGTCGCGAAGAACGCGGAAACGGCACAATCAGCGATCACGGCTGTTGTCGACAAGATGGTGACGCAGAAGGAAATGGAGTGGCGGACCGCGCGCGGTTCAGAAGACCGGGCCCGAATGGAGGCGTCCGTCAAAGAGGTGAGGGAGGCCCAAGTCCCCCGCGCCGAGCTTGAACGAGTATGGACCAGCCAAGCGAACACCGATGCGGACCAACAGCGCCAGCTTGATGAACTGAAGCAGGCTCAGACAAGTGTGTATGGCGCGCGCGATGTGATCCTAGACCTTCGCCAGCGGGTAGACCGCATGGAGCGTGAGAAGGCCTCACCGGGAAGCTGATAGAGAAAACCCGTCGGCAGCCTCGTACTACCAGCGGGTTCTCAACTTCCTGCCGATTGGCCGGAAGTTCAATGTGCCCGATTGGGCACTTTGATCAGTCCCAGAAATTCTGGGTTTGAACTTCGGGACGATTGTCCACAAGTTCCCAATCGGGCAAATTTGCCCTTTTGAGATCAAGCCGCACAATTGAGCGGATTGAACTCTGGCGCGTTCGCGCCGAAGTCTGCACCCCCCTTAAGGTATGTGCAGATCAATTGCACCAATCAATGCGGTGCTTTGGGCGCCATTCTCGCGCCAGTCCTTCCGACATAAGAACCTGCCCAGCTTCCCGGCCATCAGGAAGATAGATGTTGACGAGCGGTCGGCGGCTTTGCGTCCGGTCCCTCGCGCCGCTGTCCTCGATACGAGGTACGCCGTCCAGCAGCAGTTCTTTCAGCCTGGCCTTTGCCTTCAGCGCCAGATCCCGTTCAAACTCGCATTTGGCACGGCTTCCCATTTCGGGCGCATCCACGCCAGACTTGAACGGCACCCCGCCGCCCAGCAGTCGCATGTTCTGGCCGTCGCATTTGATGGTGTCGCCGTCGATTACTACCAGCGATGCACATGCAACGCCTTGGCCAGAATGGGCCGGTGCCGACGACAAAAGACCTAAGATCACCACGCTGCCGATCGTCATTTTCTTCATTTGTTTTCCCGAATTTTCATTGAAACGCGTGTCTCTCGTTACCTGACACGAGGTAAACGAAATGACACGTCGCATTGATTTTCCTCGCTGTTCTCGAAGCTTCCCAAGCTGAATACGAGGGTTCGATTCCCTTCACCCGCTCCACCTTATTTCTCAGGGCTTTCCGCCGTTTTTTGCCCCCGAAAAACAGGCCAGTTTTACAGCCAGTTTTACAAGTTATGTTCGCGTTCTGGCCTCGTTTAACTGCCGGATCATTTCTTTCGTGGCGGAATTTCGGCCCACGTAACGGCGAATAATTTTCTCAACCGTCTCTTCCTCCCACGCCATAATTTCGGCGATCACGCGGACCGACAGGCCCGCGATATAGAATTTTGTAGCGGCGGTCCCTCGCAGGTCGTGGAAGTGCAAATCGCGCTCAAGCATGTTCGTCTTTTCTTTCGCGCGCCAGAACATCGTATTCAATCCGCTCGGCTTCCACGGCTTCTTTTTGGAGCTGGTGAGGATGACGGGCGAGCGCTTTGGAATGCGATCAAGAATTTCATTCAATGCGTCGTAGCGCGGTATGATCGCCTCGCGCTTGTGCTTGCTCTTGCCGGTCGAAATGATGATGGCATCGGGGCCGACATGCGACCATGACAGTTTCAGCAGATCGCTGACGCGCAAGCCTGTATGGGCGGCAAGGTCAATAACCCATTTCACCTCGTCAGAGCATTCGGCTTTGACCTGCGCAATGTCTGCGTCAGTCCAGATGATTTCGGAGCGGTCGGAACTATAAAGATGCTTGATGCCTTCGGCTGGATTGGCGCTCAGCTTTCCCATAGGGTCTACGCCATGGGACAGGATGCGGGAAAGAACCTGCATGCCTGTGTCTGCCGCGCGCGGGGTCTCGCTATATTGCCCGCGCCATTGGCGAATGCGGGGGCGGATTTTGTCCGCACGATTGAACTGCGCAATGCTCAAATTGCCAAAATATTCGGAAATGCGATCAATCCACGGCGACCAGACGCGCTTCGTGGAATCGGCGAGCTTCTTGAACTCGGTTGCCTTGTAGTGGGTGATGATTGAGCGGAAGCGTCCGCTTTCGGGTTCCATGCGGCTGGCGATGGCTTCGTTATAGGATGCCATGAATGCCGCCGTTCCAGGCTGGCCGTCGAGCCTTGGGCCACCGCGCCAAGCGTAATAGTAGATATTGCCCTTGGCCCGTACGGTGTGGATGCCCTTTAGCTCAACTGTAACCATGCTTCTTGTCAAACTCCGCAAGTTCGCGGTCCAGATCGTCTTCGTCGTTCTGTGCCGGTGGCGTAAAATGCCATCGAAATGTACCGTCTGGCAATGTGTCCAACGCGGTCGGAGTCATGCCGTTCTTTTTGAGCGCTTCAAGCGTAGCGTTTACGTCGCGAATTCGAAGCGTCGGACGGCGGTTTTTCTTCTTTGGGGTTGGGGCGAGGTCAGCCATTTCCGGCCTCCGTCAAAGGCGTGGTGGCCTTTAGGTCAATAGTGATCATGGCTTCTTCAAGCTCGCGAGCCGTGTAAGTCGCCCGGTCAGTCTTAAATTCGGCAACCCTTAGCGCCCATAGGCAATTCTCCGCACGTTCTCGCGCCCATCGCTTTTGAGTAGGGCCAAGAGCGTTTTCACTGAAAGCGGTAAGGGCGACGAAACAGAAACGCAGAACGTTTGCCTTGTCCTCGGCGGTTGGCTTTTTCATATGCCGCCCTCCTGATTTGCGGGTGCTGCGGCGCGGTCGAGACGCTTGATCTCAGAAATGAGAAGTGCGGCGGCTTTAACAAGATTACGCCGCGTGGTGGTCGGCTTCCACCAAGACGCATGCCAAGGCCAGTTTCGTGGTGCCGCAGGTTCTCCAAGTGCCAGTTTGATTGCCTCGCGGGTCGTTTCTCGTTCTTTTTCGGGAATGGAGTTCCTTGCGTCCACGACAGCCGCGTATTTCTTTCGCGGCGGATAGTGATCAGGTGCCGTGTAGGCCACCCCCTCAAGGGCGTAACAAGCTGCCGCACCTGCCATCTCGCCTTTGTCGTGAGCGTCGTCATGATCCGAAGACCAGCCTTCAACCTCAACCTGACGCTTTACCTCCAAAAGAACGTCTTCCATCGCCACGTCCTGCACCTGTGCGGAGAAGGCGGAGCGAATGCGCGTTTCATGGTCCTGTCTGCACCATTCCAGCGCTTCCAAGTCCGTCTTAAAGGGGCCAGCCACTTCGTTCCAGAATTTCATTACATACCAGTCGCCCGCTACCTGACCCGGAGGGATATAGAACCACTCACTTTGAGGCTCCACCCGCTCAAGCGAGTAAGCCACGCCTGCTCCGTCTGCGCGCCGCATGATGCGCCTGCCGCTTTGCCCGTTCTTTGTCTGGTCATTTCCGGGCCATGGCGACCACTCCAAAGCCTTCACGGCCACGGACGGCGCGGGCTGCTGTGGGCAGTCGTAGACCGGAAAGGAGCGTGGATCATCTTTGTCACTAATCCACATGGCGCCAAACGGCACATTTTGAACGGGCGCTTCCTCGCCGTGCCGCAGCCATGCCACCGGTTCGGCGCTACGGATAGCGGTCTCCAATTGGTCGGCCAAGGCACCGATGTTCCGCACGTCGCGATCTTCGCGCAGTACCGCGACGATGCGGCTGCGAAGGCCGTTTGAAGCCTCGGGCGTCACGGCGCTCATGCTGCACCGCCTTTCGTCATGGGCTGGCTAGGCAGGGGCATCCAGTGAGAAAATACATGCTCCGGCCACACGGTTGTATATGAGCGCTCGAACCAGTGAAGCGTCTCGCCGTTAAAGTCGTGGCCTTGCTCATTCCAGAGAATGGAAATCGGGCATTTGTGCACGGTGTGCCACGCCTGAATGACAGTTCCGTTTCGGGGCGCGGTGTCCATCGTCTTCCACGCGCTGACGGCCTCGCGGCTCATGATAACGCGCAGATCGTGGGCGGCGCGCAAGGTGGTATCGGACAGCAAGCCACCGTTGCCACCCTTGCCGCCTGCGCCGTTCATGTCGAATTCGACGCAATCAATAAGCTTCTTCGCTGCTTTGGTGATATCTGTCATGGGGTGGCCTCAAGATTCTTCCGCCAGTCGAAGAAGCCAAGTGCGCCTTTGACCGGGATAAATTCGCAGGGTTTGGGATTTGCCAGCACAAAGCCGTAGGGACCGAAGAACCACGGGCTTTCGTGGCGCGTGACGCAATCCACGATATCGACGGTTCCGACGATGCCGCCGCGCAGGAGGTCATTCTTCCCGGCTGGAAACTTTTTTTTCGCAAGGCTGATATCGGTCAACGCCGCTTCGCGTGCGGTATCAAGGCCCTCATACCATTCATTCGTGGTCATGCCCTTGGCGGCATGGATGCAGACCGGCCCGCGATACTTCGTCGCCCACGTCCGGTTTTCAACCGGCTTGCCGAGTTCGAAAATGCAGTAAACCCACGGCTGTCGGACCGACAGCGCCAGTTGCGGCAGGGCGGCGAGAACGGAAAGCTGTTCGGGCGTCATGCTCGGCCCTCCGGGAATGCGTTGTGTTCAACGCCGTCCAGCACGCGGCCTGCCACCTTCTTGCCTACCAGTTTAACGGCATGGTGGGTGTCCGGCTGCGGCAATACGCGCGCCCAACTCCATGGCTTGTGATCAAGCTCGATCAAATATCCTGTTCGGGAAAGCGCGTGCGTGGAGCATTCCTTTTCGGACCGCTCGATATATTCCGCGTCCGTTTCGGTTTCGGTCCGCTCAAGTTTCCAAGGGACGGGCTTCCATGCGCCCCATTGCTTGAACAGAAACGGAATCCCATGGATTTGGCTCTGGTCGCGCAAAGCGCGTGTCCAGTCGGGGTGCATCGGACGTGCGCCCGGTCCGCTTTCTCCGCCTGCCACGACCCACATAGGAGGGCGTGCAAGGTGTGCTTTGCCATCGGGGCCGACTTTCCGAAGCGGCGTAGCGAGCAGATCAAGCGGGCCTAACAGCGGTTCGGCAGAGACCCAAACCATCCAGCCACGCTCTGCGATATCTTCCATGAATGGCCAGCGCGCGGAATACCGGGGCTGATCTTCGGCGGAGGTGCCAAGCCAGATATTAGGAAACGGCAGGTGTCGGCGCGCAAACAAGTAGTCGCGCATCCGCTCTGGCCTCTTGGTCAAGACCTGAAACGTGTGCTGCGGGGCGCTCGCCATGACGGCGAAAACCATGTCAATCCACTCGTCCGGCACGCCTTCGGCAAAAAGGTCTCCGTGGGCGCAAACGAAGATCATGCGCGGACGGCTCCAGCGCAACGGCTGTTCCATCCACTCCGCATTAAGACGCACCTTGCCGTTCCACACGGGGCCGGACTTCGTTTCAACCGTAAGTCCTTCCCGGCTCCTGTGATTTTTCAGCCGGGTTCCGGCGAGCTTCATCGCATAACAGTTGGTGCAGCCCGGAGAGACTACAGCGCAACCCGTGATCGGGTTCCAAGTGGCGTCGGTCCACTCGATTTTTGTATTGTCGGACATGGTTGGGTTCTCTCTGGCTGGATGGACGCGGGCGGCGACCGCCCGCGCTCCGGGTGAAATCAGGCCAACATTTCCGGCTTGCCCGCGAACTTCGGCAGAGCAAGTTCTGCGGCGGTTTCGTGCAGGGCGAAGTTGACGGCCTTGGTGATATGGATGTCGGGCCGGTAAAGCATGCAGGTCCACGAAAGCGTGCCTTCACGGAGGCGGTAGCGCAGGCGCACTGGCAAGCGGATGCTTTCACCCTGGAAGAACGGCGCGATGTTGAGGACGAAGACGCCCGGCACGGTGATCGGGTCGCCGTTGGCGTTCTTGTGGTCTTCCTCGAAAACGATCTGGCTTTCGCCCGTTTGCAGTTTCAGGGCCGTCTTGACGCGGGTTTCCGCGTTGATCTGCAAGCCCTGCGAAAGCACTACCAGCTCATTCGGATAGGCAATCTTCGCCCGGAACAGCAATTCGAGGTCTTTCACCTCGTCAGAGTCCGGCGAGGCCAGTTCGGCGATATGGTCTTCGATGAATTCCGCGAACTCGTTTTGAGTCAACGCTTTGCCATGGATACCCTGCCAAGCTTTCCATTCTTCGGAAAGCGGGAACGCATAGTGCACGCGGTGCTTGCCGTTGTCCGGGTCGTCGCCGTGGTAGTCGATTACGGCGGTGAAGGTAGGGTTGCGCCAGTCGGTCACCGCAAAGATGACGCTGTTGTCCGTCTTGTGGCGCTCGACCAGCTTGACGAAGGAATCCAGCGTTTCGACATTGGCGGTGCCATTCTTGCGCTCCGGACGGGTGCGCCACGGCGCGAAGACTGCCGACACATCCGACAGCTTGCCGCTGGTCGGGTCCAGCAGCGCCGGGACGTTGGAGGGAATGCCCTTGGCGTCGGCAGGTGCCGGAACCTGCACAATCGCGGCGTTGGTCCGCGCCGCAAGCTTTGCGATCTCGGCGACGGCGGTTTGAGTGAGTTGGTCCATTTCGGTTCCTCTATTGGTGCGCCGGTCACTGGCCGGACGCGGTTGCTAAAGTGGGGAAATCAGTTCGCGGAGACTTCGCGCGGCGAAAACATGTCGTGCTGGCGGGGATGCTCAGTCGAAAGCGCGCCGTCTTCGACAACCCAAAAGACCGAGTTCTTGCGCGGTAGCTTGGGGGTTTTGGATTCCATGTCGGCGGCAATCGTCACCATGCCATCCTTGACGGACAGGGAGAGTTTCAGGGTCACGGAACCCTTGAAAGTCTGCATGGGGTTGGCTTCGGACATGTCCGAAAGCTTCTCCAGCGTCTGGCCGATCTCGGCGGAAAAGGCGGGGTTAAGCTGGCCGTTTTCCAGCATGCCGATGATGGTGGAGGCATCGCGTATTTTCTTCATGCGGATGGTTCCTTGTAGTTTGGAGGAAGGTCACGCGCGCCCGCTGGCGTCGTGGTGGCGCTTGATCTCGGCGAGGCTGGTGGCGCAAAGCGCCGCGCCGCCGATGATGGAGAGGATGAGGACGGCGCAAACGCAGGCCAGAAAGAACCGGCCATAGGGCGGCGTTGCCTGCTGCGGGCGCTCTGTCGGAATCATGGGTGAAATCTGGATCATGGCAGGCGTCTGCCAACCTGCGCCGCGCGGAATCGGCAGTTTTTCGCATGCAGAATTTTGAGCCGCGCGTGGTTCCGAAACTCGCGGGAATATCTTGGTGTCACCGAGCCGGATGTGAGTTCGCTCACGTAGTTTCGCGCCGCGCGCAAAGATTGGGCCGCTTCTTCGGTCCATCCCGTATGCTGGTTCAAGATCGGCTGTCGCACCATCCGAAGGAAGGAAGACATGTCGTTGAACCTTTGTGCTGCTTTGTTTGCCATGTTTGGCGCTCCGGTGATGCTGTCGGATGATGGCCCGAAGGCCATCGCCAAACGGCATCAGGCCGCAGCACGCGCGTCCTGAACGCGCATGTCATGGAGCCGGGCAGTGGCTGCATCGCCGCAGCGGTGAATTTCATCGGCGGTGAACCATTCCCGAAGGTCGGCTTTCGTGCAGCCTTCGCCCACGCGTTGGATGGCTTCCGCCATCGCCTGCGTCAGTTCGGTGTCGTTTGCGGTATTGATGCGCATTCCGTTATCTCCTGATTGGGGTGGGGCGAGCCTTTTTCCTCATGCTCAGGAGGGCTTTTCAGCGGGACAAGCGGCCTGCGACGAAGCCGATTGCGACCAGCAGGACGCTGGAAACGAGGTCCATGGCGAAGGAAAAGAAGAGGGCCTGCATCGTGACGAGAAGGCCCGCCGCCGTCGCCAAGGCGATATTCTTTGCGGTCGCCATGGTTAGAGATACTTGGCCAGATCAAGCCCGACCGTGGATGCGATCTTGGCAAGCACTGCTTTTTCGTCGTCAGAAATGCCGCCGCTGTCTGCCACGTCGAGCGCGACCAGAAGCACGGTTTCGCTCATATCGTGGTCGGCCTTGATGTCTTCGATTTCCTTGAAGAGACCGGCCTTGCCCACGCGGCCCACGGCGCGGCTGCACATCTTGTCCATCGTGGTTTCGATGGCTCGGGCATCGAACGCGCCGGAAAGGGCGGCGTTGGATTTCACGGCGGCGACAGCCGCCAGAAGTTCCTTGTCGTCAAGCTCGCCGTCAGCAGTGGCGACGAGTGCGGACGCGGCGCAAACCGCTTCCAGAAAATCGGTCTTGCCGGAAAACTTCTTTGCCTTGTCTCCGACGAGGCTTTTGAACATTGCAAGCATAAGGCTCCATCCTTCTTTCGTTGAGGGAGCCGGGCGGCATGTTGACATTTCGAGGGTGCGCCGCCCGGCAGTCTGCCCAAGCCGCTGCGGGGTTTAGCGGCTCGGATGGAGAAGTGGTATATTATGCACCACCATGCTGTCAATATGATGTGGTGCAAATTGTACCACTTGGTGGTGCGTATCGTGTCTACCGTTTTCAGGCATAAAAAAACCCGCCGATTGGCGGGCTTTTGATTTCGGTTACTGAGTCTCAGGCTATTAGCAGTTTTTCGGCTTCTGCTTTTATTTGTGTCGCCACCACCGCGAGCAGCGCAGGGAACTTGTCTGGATAAAATCGTGCTTCCGTTTTGAAGGGGTGATCTGATGAGCGGTTGATACCGAAAGCTAGCCCCTCATCTGTCAGGGAGGTAAAAGTCTTGATCTCGCCGGAACCTGTTGTGGATGGATATTCAACTTCCTTAGCGTGTCCCGATTTCCTCAATGCGCATAATATGCTCGCCGCATTCGCGCTGGTGTTGGTCATCTTGACTAGCGTAGTTAAGCTTTCAGGCTTCATGCTTCCCCCGAAGTGAATTTACATTTCAATAATTGAACGTTTAACCCTGCCGACAACCGTGATGGTGCCTTTAAATTTAGGTGGGGCAACATCATGATACGAAGCTGGCTGGAACGGTGGCTCTTCATTCTGACGGTATCGTTTGTATGTTGTATTTCCTTCTTCATCCGTCACGATGTAGCAAGCGTTATGAACTAGGCGTCTATCGCGCAGGTTTGCGAAAACTATAGAATCTGGCGGCGAAATCTTGTTCATGGAATCGCCGTCAACACGAAGTGCTATCCATTGCCCTTCCGGCAAGTCGAGCGCGGGAACCGTGGGGAAATCGGAAAGGTCGCTGACACCATCGCTACTCACAAGTTGTCCGGCGCTAACAGCAGATATAAGAGGAACGTCGGTGACACTTACCGGTTCTACGTCAATGTCTTCCGGTGCTCCGGTCCCGAAGTATAGCCACTGTAGTGATACACCAAAAGCGCGCGCATACTTCTTGGCATCTGCCGGACTGAAACCGTTCTGGCCGGAATCGTGAGCCTTGTAGGTGTTGACAGACCAGCCAAATTTCTTCGCGACAGCTTTGACGCCGCCAAAACCAGAATTGATTCTCGCCTGCTTTAACCGCTCGGCGCGTTCGGCGCGCTGGAACTGATCTGCTGATTTGCTCATGGTGTGAATCATACCGCCTTGTGGGGGTGCAGATCATGTTCCGCCAGCTTGACGACAAGGTGGTGTATATTGTACCACTGCCACATGACCCACGCCGATCTTATAAATCTCTGGCCTTCGCTCTCGGTGTTCGCTGATGAAATCGGCGCGCACTATGAGACGGCAAAAGCTATGCGCCGCCGGGCATCAATTCCGCCCGGTTATTGGGTTCGCGTGGTTGATGCTGCCAAGCGTCGTGGTTTCGCAGACGTAACTTATGAACGCCTTGCGGAGCTTGTGGCGATTCCTTTGGAGGCCGCAGAATGAGCGGCCTCCTTCTCCTTTCGCGCGGCCAATCCTCCCGGCCTGCTGCGACCCGCGCCGGTGCGCTTTCCTTCTTCTCGCCCGGCGCGGGCAACTCTCGTTTTGCATGTGGGCCTCCATAACTTCCTGACGCCCTGAAACTCTCATCTCCAATCAATTCCCACCACGGGAAAAACGCCGGGATTTTCCCGGCGCGGGAAAGGTATTGTCTCATGATTTCAAACGCATGGTTTCACCGTATCAAAGCCGCGCAACGTGACCTTATCCGCCTCGTGGGCGGTATCGAGCGTGCAGCGGAAATTTCCTCGATTTCGAAAAGCCACATCGGGCGCATGAACAATGCGACCGACCCGGAATTGATGCCGCTGCACGCTGTCTATGCGCTGGAAAGCGAATGCGGCGTGCCGGTCGTCACCTCTGCGATGGCGGAACTTAACGGGCGGCGGCTGGCCGACCCGGAAAATGAGCGCGCCGCCGAACAGTGCGTCGTCGTCACCTATTCCGAAATGGTCCGCAAGGCTGGCGATCTGATTTCCGGCGGCGCGGTTGCTATCGCCGACATGGTTGTGACGCCAGCCGAAGCGACCAAAATGGACCGTGATGCGGCGGAACTGGAAGCCGGTCTGGCCGCATTTCGCAAGGCGCTCGCCAGTGTGAAAGCCAAGGGCGGTCACAAGGTCGGGCTTAGCGTCGTCGGGGGTGCGGAATGAAGCGCCAGACCGATCCGGCTATCACCGAACTGATGAAGCGCCCCTTGTCCGAACGTGCAAGGGGCTTTTTGCGGCATGTGAAATGCGAGGGCGGCAAGTTGGATTTGTCCGCCCTTGGCCTCGCTTACCATATCGTCGCCGAAGAATGCCGCAGCTGCGGCTATCTTCACATTACCGCCGATGGAGAGACTGCGAAGCTTACCGGCTTGGGGCAGGCGTACCTTGATCGTTTGATGAGGGCGCACTGATGGCCGACCTCATCACCATAAACGCCAGCGCCGAAGCTCTGCCATCCATGATCAAAGCTGCCGCCTTTCGTCTTGCCTCTGCTGCAAACCCCGCTGTTATCCTCGTAGCGAAACAGGAGGCTGGTCTTGTTTTTGATGCCGCCCGGCGGGTGGCGCGTGTTGCAGCGGCGAATAAGGCCCACGCTCATATCGTTTTCATCGCCCGCAAAGCGCAGACGGACGCTTTGGAAATCGAGGTTCTTGCGGACCGCAAGTTAGCCGATGAAGTAGACGCGGCGCAAACTCGCGGTGATCTCTCCAAGGGCGGGCGTCCTGGCAAGGGCCGGAACGAAGAGCTTACCGTTCGTGATTTTGGCCTCTCAAGGAAACAGTTGTTCGAGGCGCGAAACTTGCGTGACGCGATCACTAAGCAACCTGCTGCGCTTCGTTCTATTCTTGAAGAAATTCTTGCTAGCGGAAAGGAGCCAACACGCTCGTTCCTGCGCCGGGAACTGATGTCGGTTCGGTCTGGTATTCGTCGCGCGCACCCGTCCGAGAAGCCGGAAAAGGCCCGCATTGAGGTGTTGTCGGCGAAAAACTTGGGCAGGGTTGCGTTTCACGAACTCCACGCTCTCCGCCAGCGGCTCGAAGTTGAAGCGCGCTTTCTCGCCCTCATCGAAAACCACGTTGCGAATGTCGATCCGTTGTCACGGATTGAGGATGTCCTGTCGGACACGGTGCTTGATGATCTGTTCCATCGTGCAGGCGAGGGGTCGAACTGATGGCCCCTTACAAGCAAGTCAAGCTTCCAAAGCCCGGCCCGAATGCTCTTGCGATCATCACCACCGCCGTTCGCGATGGTGTAGTGACAGTCGAATCGCAGCAGCAGGGTATCAGCGCGAATAAGTCCGTTAGCAACGGTTACCTGACGCGGGACAAGAAGGACGGCAAGACCTACTACCCGACCGACCGCGCCCGCGAAATGCTTACCATGCTGGAAGGCATTGCGGAGCCGGGCGACATGCCGGAACGCGAAACAGAAAGTGCCGTGGTGCCGGTTGCCGATGCGTCGGGGCTGGTTGCTACGGTGGAACGGGCGCGGGCGCTTCTGGACGATGGCGACATCATCAATGCCCGCATCGTCGCATCGGTCGCCTATAATCAGGCCAAGACTGCCGCACAGTTTGCGGAACAGATCGGCGCAACGGAAAAGCTGATTGCCAAGGCTCGGCGCATGCAGGCCGACGCCCTATTGATCGAAGCCCGCGCGAAAATCCTCATTGCCGATAAATGGGACGAAGCGCAGGCGGCGGGCGAAGCCGCCACGCGAGGCAGGCCGAAAAACCTTCCCGATGGAAAGGTTTTTTCTGTCGATGATGCCGGACTGTCTTACAAAGAGATTCACGAAGCCCGCAAGCTCGCAGCGGCGGAGCATCGCGAACCCGGCATTGTCGAACGGGCCATTCAGGCGCGTCTTGCTGCCGGGCTGGAACCGACGAAGGCCAATCTTCGCGCGGCGGTCGGCACGGCCAGCGCCACAAAGGAAGAGCGTGGGGCTAACCTCTACGAGACGCCACCGGAAGCGATGTTTACGCTGCTGGCTCTGGAGGAATTCACCGCGTGCGTTCTTGAACCCGCCTGCGGGCGCGGTGCAATCTCGCGGATGCTGGAAGCGTTTCACTACGGCGTAGTGCTGGCCGATATCAACGACTACGGCACGGCGGACAGCAACGGCGAATTGCAGTCGGTGCAGGACTTTTTGACCTCGCAGCCGCAAGAAGTCGGTTCATACGATATCGTCACCAATCCACCTTACGGCGACGTGCTGAATGCCTTTGTGGCCCATGCGCTGCGCGTCTACCGGCCCCGCAAGATGGCGCTTTTGCTCAACCTGAATTTCCTTTGCGGGTTCGCGGACGATGACCGCAATTTCGTCATGGACGATTGCCCGCCTGCACGCGTCTACGTCTTCAAGCGCCGCCTCCCGATGATGCACCGCGACGGATGGGAGGGAAACAAGGCCAGCAGCCGCATGAATACGGCGTGGTTCGTTTGGGAGCGTGACGAGGCCGGAAATTATGGCAGCGCCACCATCGTTCGCCGCGTGGACTGGAAGGATTACCAGCCTCAGCAACCCGCCGTAACGGCGGAAAGCGAGGCAGCATGAGCGTTTATGTTGACGACATGCGCGCCCCGTTTGGCAACATGGTCATGTGCCATATGTGGGCGGATGCGGATGATGAACTGCTTGCCATGGCGGACCGCATTGGCGTGCAGCGCAAATGGATTCAGGGGCATCCTGTTCTTTCGTTTGGCAAACATCGAAATGCCAGTTGGGTTCATTTCGATATCGCCCTTTCGACACGCGCCCTTGCCGTCAAATTTGGGGCTATCGAAACAGACAGGTTCGGTCCGGTCATTCATACGGCCAAGCTGCGGCTTGCCGCTGCCCTTGCTGCCGGGAATGAGGTTGAAGCGCAGGCCGTGCGGGCGCGATTAGCCACGTTTGAGGGTATTCGCGCGCGGCAAGGCGGTACGCGATGACGGGGCTTGTCGATCCTGCCCGCGCTCGCGAGCTAAAAGCCGTTGATCGCCTGCGCTACCTTTCGGCGCGCATTGAAGGCGACGTTTGGGCATTCGAGCCGCGCGGAAACAACATCGCCGTGATCGCCCGTCGCTCAACGGGTGACGAGGCGCTTATCTGCACGCTTCATGCCGACGCCCTGCCGGATGAACGCGACCTGATTTGCGGGGCGGCGGAAAACCTCGCCTTCCTTTTGGGCCTTATTGGTCGGGCATCTGATGCCGTTCGGAACCTGAAAAAGCAGCTGGAGGCGCAGCAAGCCGCCGCCGTGCGGAAAAAGTACGCGGCGCAGGCCGCAATGCTGCTTTCCGACCGCACCTTCCAGCGTTTCCTTGAAATCAAGGGCGCGGGCGGACCGGTGCGCGACAAGACGCAGGCCGACACCCGGTTGAAAAGCATCCTCGCCATTTCCAGCAAAAAAGAAATCGACAACGACCCGCGCGCGCAAGCCGCCTTCCTTCATTTTCGGAAGGACTTCGAAGCGTGGAAAAGAGGGGGTTCCCGGTGAGCGACCGCATCTTTCCAGAAGTTTCCATCCCCTACGGCGACAAGTCCACAAAGGCCATGCAGATCACATGCGCCTGCTGCGGTGCTGTCGCTTATTTCCCGCATCAAACCGGGATCAATCGCAAGCCGCCAATCGCGGCAACACAACATTTCCAGAACAAGGGATGGGTGGTCGGCAGCAATCCGCGCAAGGATTTCTGCCCGATCCACGCCGCCCCGGCCAAGCGTAAAGGACAAAAAGCCATGGTGGACAGGGTAGCGACGATTGCAGACAAGCCCCGTGAAATGAGCCGCGAAGACCGGCGCATTATCAACGACAAGCTGGATGAGGTTTACGCCAAGGACGCCTATAAATCCCCTGGACGGATTCTGCCGTGGCGAAGGATTTGGGCGTGCCGCGTGATTGGGTGGCGCAAGTCCGCGACCAGTTCTTCGGCCCGGCAGGCTCAAACCCGCTTTATGACGAGTTCCTGAAAGAGACAAAGTTGGTGGAAGGCGCGTTCCTCGCCTGCGAGGAAGCGACCGCGCGCGCCGAGAAGGCCGCTGCTGACCAGCGCCGGGCGCATGGTGATCTTTGCAAGGCGATGGACAGCTACCGCGCTCTGGCGCGCAAGGTAGAGCGGGAAATCAGCCGATGACCGACCTTATGCCCATCGTTGAAATTCTGGCGGACTGCCAGACGGACGCGGCGCGCGCGGACTGGCTTTTGCGCGCCCCGCAAGGCGTCATTTACCGCGACCACACCACAATCCGCCGTGTCTTGCAGGAAGCGCATTTTACGCTCGGCGTTGACGCGCTGGATGTGGAATTCGCAGCTATCAACGCCACGCGCCTGCCGGACGGCGGATTGCCGCATACGGTCGTTCTCGGCGTCCACGCTGTGCGTTCATTCCTGCGCGACGTGGTGCGGAAAGGCGGTGCACAGTGATGGAACCGGATCACGGCGCAATGTCGCGCGCATGGTCTTGGCGTCACGCGGTCGGTAAATCCGGCCTGCCGCCTATCACGCGCCTCGTGCTGCATACGCTTGGCCTGAAAATGGATGCGACCGGCGGTTCCTGCTATCCGCCGATTTCGGAACTGGTGGACCTGACGGGCCTCGACAAGAAAACCGTCCTGAAACACCTCGAAATCGCCGAAGAGAGCGGTTGGATTGTCGTCACGCAACACGGTTTTCGCGGCCAGAAATGGAAGCGGAACGAATATGTTGCGCGGTGGCCGGGACGCGACCTTTCCGGCAATGCAGCCAGTAACGAAGACAGCGAAGGTGGTGGAAATCCTCCACCACGTTCCGACGACGCATGCGCCTCCCAAGGTGGTGGAACAGTTCCACCGCGTTCCGTCGCCAAGGCGGTGGAAATCGTTCCCGAAGGTGGTGGAAATGACGACCGGAAGGTGGTGGAGGAGTTCCACCAAGATAAGAATCTTCCAACTAACATTCCAGAAAACTCTCCAGCCGCTGGCGCGGAAGAGGGAGTTTTGAAAAAGGTTGATCGAAAAAAGATAGAGCATGCTTTCACGCTGTGGTTCGCGACGTGGAAAAAGGGCGATATCGAATATGCCCGCAACGCGTGGTTCGCTCTTTCCCCGGAAGATCGGACCGAGTGCGTGGAGCGGACGCCCGCCTATCTTCGTTGGGCCAAGCCTGCCGACCTGATGGCCGCAGCGGTCTACCTCAAAAACCGTCACTGGCGCGACCTGCCGGAGCATGTTCTTGCTGAGCCGATCAACGCCCATGGCATTGCCAAGGTCTGCGGCAAGCTCTGGATGGGAACGCGCTTCGAGGCGTTGTCGAAAGAACCGACCGGCCTGCTGTATGTGACCAGCTTTGACGAAACCCGTATCGCCAAGGGCATGATTTCCCGCGAACAGCTTATGTTCGAAAAGCGCCGTGACAATGGCTGGCCACTCGTCAACACCATGCGCGACCTCGCCCGTCGCCGCGAGCCTTTCAACACTTCGCTCTCGCTTCTCCCGTTGGTGCAGGACTTCCGGCAGGTGCACCGCGACACCGATCTGTTCGCAGCTTGGAAGCACCTGCATGAACGCAACGGCTGGCCCTTTATCGAGCATCCGCCCGAATGGGTCTACTTCCCCCGGTCGATGACGGGGCTGACGATCTCGAAGCGGCAGTTGATGCCGCGCTTTCCAAATTTCTTTCCACCATCAGCGAGGGACGCACCAATGATGCATAACGTGAAGATTTATGCCGCCAGCAAGCCGGTCAACCCGGAGCTTTATGACCTGTCGCGTTTCGCGTCTCTGTTCGACCAGATGCAGAACACGAAGCGACTCAATGTCACCATGCTTTCCATGGCGGCGGAGAATCAGCCGGGGAAACACGAATGGTTCGTGGTGGAGACGAAGCATAAGGCGGAAAAAGCTGTTGAAGACGCCCTTCGGAAAGCTGGCGTGAAAGTTTTTCTCCCGCTCGAAACCATCGGTGAAACGGTCGTTCGCGGTCGCATTATCCCTGCTGTTTCGCGTCCTCTTCTGCCGGGTTATGTGCTGGTCAACATCGTCTATTCTCCCGCCGCAGTCTGCGGTATTGCCCGGCTGGAAGGTGTCGCGGGCTTCGTTGGCGGGATGGTTCACCCTCATCGTGTATCAGACGAGGAAATGAATCGTTTCAAGGCTTTCGGCGATGACGAGACTGCGCCGGACGTGAAGCACTGCGAACAGTTCAAGCGCGGCGATAAGGTTCGTTTCGTGCTTGGCCCCTTCGCCAGTTTCGGCGGCACCATCCTGAAACTGCGCAAGGATCGGACCGTTGACGGCGAGCGCGTTGCTACCGGCGCTGTGGTGGCGGTGGACGTGTTCGGCAAGGTTTCGACCATCGAAGCCCCTCTTGCATTGCTCGAACAGTTGTGACTATGCATAGCGCAGGATGATCTGCTGATCCTGTGCAGGCGCGCCGGTTTCGACCGGCGAGTGGGGTTCCAAAAACCTCCACGCTGGTAAGCCGGGGCGGACCCTGCCTTGACCCTCTCGCCAGAGAGACCGATTCAAGGCCAGTGCGATAGCTATATCATCGGCGGACTTGAGCAAAGGCGACCCTAACCCGGTCGCCTTTTTCGTTTGCGTAGGGTGTAGGCAACTTCCGGGAAAATCTGACGATGGCTGTTCTGTCCATGAAATGGGCCGACCGCAATCTTGCGGAGTACGGCGACCGGATAGCGGAATTGAAACGGCGCTTCCCGACCGTTCTACCGCGCATCGTCAATCAGGTCGGCAACAGGACGAAAACCGTTGTCATCCGCGAATTGACGAAACAGACGGGCTTGCCGCGTGCCACCATCGTTAAGGCCATCGGCAATCCGGCAACCGCAAAGCCGGGCCGGTACGTCTATGACATGACCACGCGGGGCGGCAACATTCGCCTCAAATATCTGCGCCCGAAGGAAACCGAAGCCGGTGTCGTGGCGCGACCATTCGGAAAGCCGACGCTCTATCCCGGCGCGTTCCTGCGGGGTGGACAGTTCCCTGACCGTAAGCCGGTGGCGCAGTTCAATGGCCATGCCTATTACCGGCTCAACCGCTCCGGCACGAAGATTACCTTCGCCCGCTCGGGGGTCTTCATCCCGAAGGAGATGACCAGCGGCGCAACAGCCGAAGCATTCCAGCGCATAGCAGCGCCCTTGCTGAAAGAGCGGGTCGAAGCCGCCCTTGCCACGCTGGTCCTCTGACCGGCCACCCCGACCCCCGACCTAGACCCGCCCCATGCCCCCTCGGTCGGGTCCTCCCCCAAAAGAGGCCAAGTAGCGGGTGTGGGCGACTGCGGGATTTCGCTCTGTGAAGAAAATTATAGGGGGGTTCCACCGCCCTTTCGATGGAATCGGAATCAGATGGCAAAGAGCTATCCTGACGAGTTGCGTGAACAGGTCGTGGCCTTCATGGACGAGGGCCACACCGTTCGGGAGGCGGCGGCAAAGTTCAACGTCAGCCCGAGTTTCGCGGCCAAATCGCACAAGAAACATGCGGAAGCTGGCGAGAGCCTCCCGTTGCTTACCGAAACGGCACCTGCCGAACCGGAAAAGCCTTCGCTCGATATCGAAATCACCGCATCCGAACTGGCCGAACTGCTGAAGGTTTCCAAGCGGGCGGTGTCGGATTTCGTAGAGCGTGGAATCGTGGTGAAGACAGAACGGAATCGCTTCGATCTTCGCCAGTCTATCCAGCGTTACTGTGAGCATTTGCGCGGTGTTGCCGCCGGTCGCGGCGGTGACGGCGCGGATGTTCTGACTGCCGAACGCGCCAGACTGGCGCGCGAACAGGCCGACCAGACGGCCATGAAAAACGCGGCCATGCGCGGCGAACTGATTTCGATGACGGACGTGCGAAACGAGTGGGTTTCGATAGGCCGACGCATCCGCAACGCCGTTTTGTCGGTGCCTTCGCGCTGTCGGCAGATGCTCCCGCACCTCACGACTTACGATGTTGATCTGATCGGCCAAGAAATCCGGTCGGCGCTTACCGAACTTGGTGACGAGGACGATGACAACGGCGCTGGCGACATTGCGGCGAGCGGTATGGGACAGCCTGTTGCCGCCGCCGAAACTTCGGCTGTCGGAATGGATTGAACATACCGTCCATCTGCCGGAAGGCGTTTCATCGCTGACCGGCAAGGTTCGGCTGTGGCCCCCGCAGCGTGAAATCGCCGACGCCATTGGCGATAGCGCGATTGAGCGGGTAACGCTGGTCAAGCCGGTCCGCGTCGGCTTCACGACGCTGTTGACAAGCGCCATGGCAAGCTTCTGTTCGAACGACCCGTCGCCGATCCTTTCGCTTCTGCCGACAGAGGCCGACTGCCGCGACTATATGGTTTCGGACGTTGAACCGATTTTCGATGCCTCGCCAGCGCTTCGCGGTCTTTTAACCGGCGATACTAGCGAAGGTGGACGCAACACCCTTCTTGCCCGTCGCTTTCCCGGCGGCTTTTTGAAAGTCATTGCCGCCAAGGCACCGCGCAACCTGCGCCGTCACAATGTCCGCATCCTCTTCATTGACGAGGCGGACGGCATGGATGCGACGAAGGAAGGGTCGCCGATCCTGCTGGCGGAACGCCGCACGCTGTCCTTTGCCGACCGCAAGATTGTCATGGGTTCGACGCCTGTTTACGAGGCGACCAGCCATGTGTTGCGGGCCTATGAGCAATCGGACAAGCGAATTTATGAGGTGCCTTGCCCCGAGTGCGGTCACTTCCATGAAATCACATGGGCCGATATCCATTGGCCCGAAGGCGAACCGGAGAAGGCGTATTATGTTTGCGTCGAATGCGGTTCTGTTGTGGAGGAACGGCATAAGCCGGGCATGGTGGCGAATGGCCGCTGGCGCGCTCTTCGACCGGAAATCAAGGATCATGCCGGTTTCCGCATGAACGCCCTGATTTCGCTTTTGCCTAACGCCTCCTGGGGACGGCTGGCGCGCGAATTCGTCACGGTCAAAAACGACCCTTCGACGCTGCAAACCTTCGTCAACACCATCCTTGCCCAAGGGTGGAAAGAGGACGGCGACGAACTGGACGATATCGAGCTTGCGGGCCGCGCCGAAGATTTCGGGCTGGAGAATATCCCTGTCCAAGTCCTGATTATCACGGTCGGCGTGGACGTGCAGGATGATCGTCTGGAGGCAACCTTCGTCGGTTGGGACAAAGAGGGCATCCCCTATGTTCTCGGCCATACCGTTGTGTGGGGTCGCTATGATGACCATACCACATGGGCCGAACTGGATGTTGCCCTGACGACGCAATGGGACCATCCACTTGGCGGCAAGATCAAGGTCGATGCCGTTTGCGTCGATAGCTCGGACGGCGAAACGATGGAAACGGTCTATCGCTTCGCATTCCCGCGTTTCAATCGCCGCGTTCTGGCGATCAAGGGTGCTGCGGGCAACCGGCCATGGATTGAGCGTTCCAAAACCAGCGTGAAGGGCGGACGCCTTTTCATCGTCGGCGTGGACGGCATCAAGAGTCACATATTCGGCAGGCTGGCCCGGCCCAAGTCCATTCGGTTTTCGAAAGACTTGCCGGAAGTTTGGTACGAGCAGCTTGCGGGCGAAAAGATGGAGGTCCGCTATCTGCGAGGCCAGCCAAGCCGCCAGTTCGTTCCGGTACCGGGCCGACGCCATGAAGCGCTTGACTGCACAGTATACGCCTTTGCCGCTCGCCAGATGGTCAACGCCAATTGGGCGCACCGCGAGGGCGAACTTTCGACACCGCCGGAACCGGCGGTCGCAACCTACACACAAGAAATCGCGAAACCGGAGTGGCTTGCATAATGGCGACTACAGACGATCAAATTGCTGCGCTTGAAGATGCAATCGCAATGGGCGCGCGAAAGGTGATATTCCACTCTGGCGGCACGCGCCGCGAGGTGGAATATCACTCTCTCAAAGAAATGAGGGAGGCACTTGCCGCCCTGAAATCCACCCGGTCGGGCGGCTCCCGCACCATTTACGCGGCGCTCGACTGATGGGCCTCGCTACCGTTCTCGACCGGACCATTGGCTATTTCTCGCCCGAAGCTGGCCTTCGGCGGGTAAAGCACCGCGCCGCACTGGAGATCATGTCCCGTGCATACGCTGGCGCAGAGACCAGCCGCCTGAAATCCGGCAGGCGTGCACAATCAACATCGGCGGACGCAGAACTTGCGCGCGCCAGTCGGAATCTTCGGGACCGCATGCGCGATCTCGTCCGCAACAATCCGTATGCGGAAAAGGCCGTCCATGAACTCGTTACCCACGCCATCGGCGACGGCATTATTCCGCGCTCGAAAAACAAAAAGCTCAATAAGCTTTTTGCGGAATGGAGTAAGGTCTGCGATGCGGACGGCGATCTTGACTTCAACGGCCTCATCAACCTCGCGACCCGTGGGATGTTTGAAAGCGGGAATGGTCTGGTTCGCCGCCGCCGTCGCAGGCTGGAAGACGGTCTGCCCGTCCCGCTTCAATTGCAGGTGCTTGAAGTTGACCTGATTGACACCGCCAAGGAAGGTATTCTTTCAGATGGCGGCAAGATCATCCAAGGTATCGAATTCGATGCTCTCGGCAGGAAACGCGCCTATTGGATGTTCGGCTCGCATCCCGGCAACAGCTTTTTTGATCCGAAGTCTACGATTGTTTCGAAGCCTGTTCCGGCATCAGACATTGCCCACGCCTTCGAAAAGAAGCGGACGCAGGTGATGGGCGCGCCGTGGGGCGCGCCGTCAATGGTGGATACCTACGATCTCGCGTCTTACGAACAGTCCGAATTGATACGCAAGCGGCTGGAAGCCTGCATCGTCGGCGTGATGACTGGCGGTGATGAAACCGACCCGCTTGGCATGCCTGTGGCGGATAATGGCCCAACCAAACCCGGCATCTATGACGTAAACGGCAGGCGCGTCGAAAAATTCGAGCCGGGCATGTTCTACAATGCCGTTGGCGGTCGGGGCATAGAGTTCTCGCAACCGGCAGTGACGGATAGCTATGATCCGTACAAGAACTCGATGCTGCATACCATTGCCGCAGGTTGGCGAGTTCCCCACGCCATTCTGTCCGGTCGGCTCGACAAGGTAAACTACTCTTCCAGTAAGGTCGGGCTTGAAGGGTTCCGCCGGACAATGTCCGCCGTTCAGTGGCTAATCATCATTCCGATGCTGTTGCAGCCAATTTGGGACTGGTTCTGCGAGGCGGCCTACTTCGCTGGCATCATCAAGACGCCCAAGGTTGCCGTGGAATGGTCGCCGCCGCGCTTCTATTCCGCTGACCCGCTCAAAGACGTGAACGCCCGCATCAAGGAAGTGCGGTCCGGCTTCCGCTCGCTGTCCAGCGTTATCGCCGAAATGGGCGAAAACCCGGATGACGTGCTGGACGAAATCGCGTCCGACACGGCCAAGATCGACAAGCGCAAGCTTGTTCTCGACAGCGACCCCCGGCGGATGTCTCAGGCCGGGCAGGTGCAGCAGCGGGACGAAACAGACGACCCGCCCGACGACAAGTCGGAAGACGATGACAAGGACCCCGACGATGACGAAACTTGAACTGCGTAAAGCGCCTGCGTCCCTGCCGATGCAGGTTCGCGGGCAGGACCTGAATGTTAGTTCTATCGATGCGGAGGCGCGCACCGTTACGCTGGTTTTCACAACCGGCGCTGCGGTGCGCCGCCTGCGCTATACCGGATGGGATACGGCTGTCCCGTTCGATGAAATCCTTGTCGTCAGCGAACGGGCGCTGGACTTGTCGCGCATGAATTTGGGTGCGCCGGTTCTGGACAGCCATTCCCGTTGGTCCACGTTCTCGCAGATCGCCGTTGTTGAGCGGGCGTGGATCGAGAAAGCCGAAGGGTGGGCGACCATCCGTTTCCCGAAGGCCGGAATTGATCTGGCCGCCGACCGCATGTTCGGGCTGGTCTCTGACAAGATCATCAAGAATGTGTCGGTTGGGTATTCCATCGATAAAATCCGGGTGGAGGAAGCGGCGAAGAAAGGCGAGGTCGAAAAGATTTTCGTGGAGCGCTGGACGCCGAACGAGATTTCTTTTGTGACCGTACCGGCCGATCCCGGCGCGCAGGTCCGATCCAGCGAAGCCACGTTCCCGCTCTCTATCCAGTCTGCGGCATGTCTCGACCTTCGGGCCGTTCGCATGCGCATGGCCGAAGCCGAACGCCGCTTCGCCTGACACTCATTCCAATTTTTTCCAGTTCGCCGCCTGACTTCCACCGGGGATGCAGGGCGACGGCGCTTGTCCTGCCCGGTAATACAAAAGGAACCGCACGCCATGAAAAAGGCTGCATATGTTTTCGCGACCGTCGCCGCAATCGTCTGCTTCGGTCTCGCCTTCACCATTCTTTCCGCCGACCCTTCCCACGCGGCCTCGCTGCTCGGTCACGATGCATTCGTGCAGACGCGCGGCATGCTGGATCATGTCTATCAGGCCACCCCGGCACTGCTCGCACTCCGGGCGAAGGCCACCGATCTGACGACGCGCGCGGAAAGCAAGCGCGCGGAACTGGTGGAGGGGCTTTCCGATGAAGCCGCCCGCGCCATCGAAAAGGATCATTCTGCGATCCTCGCCGAACTGGATGGCGTCCGTGCCGAGATTACCGCACTTGAAAATGCGGAGCGGAACGCGCCGACGCCCACGGAAAGCAACCCGCAGGCAATTGCGCAGAATGCCGTTCGTGCCGAACGCGACCGTGTGACTGCTATCGAAGAACTGGCGGAGCGTGCCGGGCAAGCGGGCTTCGGTCGTGACCATATCCGCTCCGGCACTCCTCTGGATAGCTTCCGGGGCTTGCTTCTGGATCACTTGGTGACCAGTGAGCGCGCCGCGCCGACCGATAGCCGCGTTCGCGTACATGTCGGCAACGACGAAGCCGACACCATCCGTGCGGCCCGTGTGGAAGCTCTGGCGTACGGTCTCGGCGCGCCGGTCCCGCAGGGAGGTCCGTCCGCCGCCGCTCGCCAGTATATGGGCCAAGGTCTGGTCGATATCGCTGCCGACTGCGTGAATTTCCACGGTCGCCGCATGCTGAATGCCCGCGATATCGACAACATCTTCAGCCGTGCCGCGCATTCGACTTCTGATTTCCCGGTGATTTTCGAAGGTGCTGTCAATCGCACGCTGGAACAGCGCTACGCGCTGGCGCAGCCGACCTTCAAGCGCTTTGCCCGTAAGAAGAACTTCCGCGACTTCCGCCCGGATACGATCGTCAAGACCGGCGATTTCCCGATGCTGGAAAAGATTCTGGAAAACGGCAAGATCAAGTTCGGGTCCTTCGGCGAAGGCAAGGAATCCGTGCAGGCGTTCAGCTATGCAATCGCGTTGACTGTCAGCCGCCAGATGCTCATCAATGACGACCTTGGCGCCATCGCCGAACTGTTGACGAGCTACGGGGCTTCGGTCGCTCTTTTCGAAGAAGTCACCTTCTATGCCGGCGCGTATAACGGCAAGCTGGCGGACGGCAAAACCGTCTTCCATGCGGACCATAAGAACCTTGCCGCTGCGGGTTCTGCGATCACGGTCGATAGCGTCGGCGAAGGCCGCAAATCGATGGGTCGGCAAACCTCTGTGGATGGTAAGCCGTTGCTCGCAAACCCGGCACGTATCATGCTGGTCGGTCCGAACCAGTTGACCGAAGCCGAAAAGCTGCTGGCGTCGATCACGCCCGCAACGGTCTCCACCGTCAACATTTTCTCCGGCAAGTTCGAACTGGTGGAAACCTCGCAGATCGCGGACAATTCCTGGGACCTCTTTGCCGATCCTTCGACCGGCTCCAATTACCGTTGGGGTTACCTCGAAGGTTACGAGGCTCCGCGCGTTCGCATGGACGAACCCTTCGGCTCGCAGGGTTTCAGCATGTCGGTGGAACACGACTTCGGTTGCGGCGCGACCGATTTCCGCTTCGGCTATCACAACCCCGGCCAAGCGTAAGCCGCCCGCCTGACTTCGTTAGGAGAGCCGCCCGGCTCTCCCTTTCCCCTCACGTTGATCGCAAGGAAGATCACCATGAAAAATTATCGAGGCCCCGCCGATACGGTGGAAGTCACCGCGCCCGCCGATGTCAATTCCGGCGACGGCGTTCTTGTCGGCAAGCTGTTCGGCGTAGCGGAGTTTTCCGCCAAGGCTGGTCAGCGTGTCAATATTGCCCGAAAGGGTCTCTTCACTCTGCCGAAGACCAAAGCGCAGGGGTGGGCTGAAGGTGCAATCCTTTATTGGGATGGCGCTAAAGCAACAACCGCTGACAACGGTGGTGCGAGTCCGAAGATCGGCTATGCCGCTGCGGATGCAATCAACCCGTCCGATTTCGGCGAAGTGCTGGTTGACCAGTAACATGGTCGATTGGCGGAAACTGGAAGCTGCCGTTGACCGTAAGGTTGGCGGCGCTTTTGGCGAAACAGTTCGCCTGTCGTTCATGGCGAACGGCAGGGTGGACCCGGAACGCCCGCAGATCGTCATCCGCTGCGAGGCCCTTCACACGGAAGACGACACAACGCGACCGGCAGGCAATGCCGCTAGCGGCCCTCATCGCGTTCGCTTCGCTGCGGCGGATGCCGTTCTGTTCGTTGACCGCTCGACATACCAAGGCCCGGCGCTTCAATCCGGTGACCGGGTGCGTGCGATGGACAGGGCTGGCGAACCGGCTTGGTCGGTCGATTTCGTCAGTGACCGGCACAGCAACCTTATCGCTGTCGCCCTGAAAGAGCTTTAGGAGCCTCCATGTCCTTCATCCGGTTTGCTGCCCGCATCTGCGCCGTGGAGGCGATCAAGGGAAACACGGTTGTCGGTTCCAACGTGCTGGACAGCGAAATCGGCGTGCTTGATATCGCTGCCGATGGCTCCTTGCGGACGGATAAAGATAAGCCTTTCATCTCCGTCTACACGGACGGTTCGAAATTGATAGAGGGCCTTGAGCTTCGCTCGCTGGCATCGCCGGGGCAACTCGATATCGTTTTTGAAGCTGGCGTGACCACGGCGCACGCCGTCACCGATACCGAGACGGACGAAAGCGTTATTCTCGGAATGCCCGCGACCGACGCGACGTTTGAGTTTCACCTTGATATGGCGCTTCGTCAGACCGGCGATGCTCTCAATGACCCGGAGAACGAATGGGCGGAAATCTTCCGCTCTCTCTGTTCGTCGTTTCAATCTGCATCGCGCTCGCGCATCAGCGGCGATACGAACGGCGTGCGGCTTGCCGCGCACCAACTGAAAATCACCGCGAGCATGGTCGCCGAACCGTTACGCGGTGTCCCGCTCAACCCGGATTCGGCGTTCGCCAAGTTCCTCGCCAAATGCGAAAGCGACCTTGTTCCGAATGATCCTTCCATGGCCGAAAAGATTGCTCTCATTCGTGCGCAGTTGTCCGGCAACGCCAGCGAATTGCAGACCGCCATGCGGCGATACGGTCTTATTCATGACGAGGCCGACGCCATGTTGATCACGCCTTACGAGGGATCGCCCTGATGGCCAGTTTGGTGGACCAGATCACAGACCTTTATGTTCGCATAGCCGAACTTGAGCGCCGGAACCGCAACCGGCGGCGCAAGGGTACGATTGCCGAAGTCAGTGACGACAAATCCAAATACCGCGTCAAGCTGTCGGAACAGGCGGGAAAGCCGTACCTGACGCCATGGATCAAGGCGCGGACGCTTGCTGCCGGTGGCGTCAAGGTGGATGTCCTCTACAGCGTCGGCGAGCAGGTGGATGTTGTTTCCGAAAACGGCGACATGACCGATGCGCAGATAGATTTTTCCACCTACAGCGACGACAACGCCCGCGAAAACAGCGACACGCCGTTTCATATCAAGATCGGCGACACCGTTATTGAAGCATCGGCGGAACAGGCGAAAGTCACGTCGCCGAAGGTGATTGTTGAATCGCCGAACGTGCAGCTTGGCGGTAACGGCGGCAAGCGCGTTGCCCGGATCGGCGACCTTGTACATGTCATGTCCGGTTCTTCATCGGGCAAGTGGCCGATTGTCGAAGGCTCGGAACACGTCTTCGCTGTGGACTGAGGAACGCCCCATGAAAAATTACAAGGTCCGAACCGGCTGCGAAATCGCCGGGCGCTGGCGGTCGGCTGGCGAAATCATCCCCCTGACCGACGACGAAGCCCGCGAGCTTGCGCCGCCCTTCGGCAATGTCGTTCTTCCTGAAAAAGAGGATAGCGCCCATGGCAAGCTCAACCGGCGTAAACGGTCAGACCGGCGCACCGCTGAATGATTGGCCGCATACGGAGCAATCAATCCGCAAAATTCTGAGAACGCCGAAAGGTTCGCGCGTCATGCGCCGAACCTTCGGCAGCAATGTCCCTGATTTTATCGACGGCAAGATGACGCGGCGGAACGTGCTTGCGCTCTACTCTGCCGCCGCAACGGCAATCCTCGAATGGGAACCGCGCTTCCGAATGACTGCCGGGCGCGTGACCCAAGCGGATGCCGGTGGCGTCATCGCGCTCGATATCTTCGGCACCTATTATCCTCGCGGCCATCGCGGCGATTACTCCATTGCGGAGAGCGCCAGCGTCCGCGTCATTTATCCGGGCAAGTGACCATGGCGATTTACGCACCGACGACGATTGATGTTTCGCGCCTGCCGTTGCCTGATGCGATTAGCCCGCTGGATTTCGAAACGCTGTACAGCGAATTCAAGGTCCGCTTCCTCGCATTCTGGAACACCCTGCGGGCGGTCAATCCATCGCTGCCGGAATATGACGTGCAGGATCTCGAAACAGACCCGGCGGGCGTCGTCGGTGAAGCTTGGTCATACCTGCGCCTTCTGGACCGCCAGAATGTCAATGACACGTTCCGGTCGCTTCTGGCGGCATATGCGAAGGGGTCCAATCTGGACGCCATCGCAGCAAACCGCAACATAGTCCGCCTGACCGTGGTTCCTGCCACCGCGAACGCGGCGGCGATCATGGAAGGCGATGACGCGCTATTGCGCCGTTATCTCCTGTCTTACGATCTGCCGTCCGCCGGTTCTGCCGGTCGCTACCTCTATGATGCGTGGACGGCTTGGCCGCAATCTGCTGATAAGGCACTTGGGCTTTGGGATGCGCGGGTGAATGGCCGGGCGGTGCATGGCCGTCGCGGCGATACGGATGTTGTTGTCATTGGGCCGATGGGCAGGCTTCCGACCGCCTTGGAGCTGGATACAGTCCGGGCGTCGGTAACGAACCCGAACCGTGCGCCGGAAGCTGTGGCTATCTCTGTCATGGCCGCCGGGCGGACGGAATATGCGGTCTCGCTTGTTCTCGAAATTCCGGCTGTCGGGCCGTCTGCCGATATCGTCCGGCAGGAAGCGGAAAAACGTGTCACCGCAGCGGCAACCGCCCGCATCCTGATCGGCGGCGAAATCCCCGAAGCCTTGTTTTCGGGGGCGGCATTTGGTGACGGCGTTATCAGGGTGCGCGACCTCGCGCCGGTTGTCATCCAGCCCGATGCCTACAAGGTGCCGGTGATGACCAGCCTTAACATCGCTGTCGAGGTGCGGGCATGAGCGATGTAGGTGTGTTGCTGCCGTCATCGGCTGAGCCGTTCGAAAAGGCGCTTGCCGCCGGTATGTCGGATGATCTGCCGATACCTTACGCGGTTCTGATGGACCCCTACCAGACGCCCGCACGGTTTCTGCCGTGGCTGGCCGTGCATCATTCGGTCGATCTCTGGTTTGATGATTGGACCGAAGAGCGCAAGCGGGAAATGATTGCGCAGTGCGCCGGGGTTTCGACGCTCTATCCCGCGTCTCCCTTGGGCGCGCTGAAAGGCACACTTGCCGGGCTGAAACGCTATCTTGCGTTTGTCGATGCGGAAATCGTGGACCGCATCGCGCATCCGAACCGCTTCACCTTCGGGCGGGCGGTGATTGGCCGAACGCCGATAGCGCATCAGCCGTTCGTTGCGCATTATCTTGTCCGCGTCACGCTGACCGCGCCGAAGAACCTTTTTCAGATTGGCCGTAGCGCCTTCGGGCGGGCGGCGATGACGGCCATCGATCTCGAACCCATCCGCCGCGCCAAGCGCGCAATGGTCACAGCCAAGACGCCGGACACGCTTTATTCCGTGTCCTTCGCATGGCGGCGCGGCATCACCTTTAACGACATTATTTTCATCGACGGAAGCCATGCCATCGGCGGTTACATGGATCGCAAGCGGCTGGATTGAGGGTAACGACACATGCAGCGCACTTCCTTTGCAGAAGCTGAAATCGCCGATCACGCGGATTTCGAAGCCATCGGTTTGCAGGCGCAGGCCGCGACGGACGGCCTCTGGCTGGATGCCATCGGCTATCCCGCCCATTGGGCCGCCTTCACGGTGGCGCGGAAATCGGCGCAGGAAATCACGGTGTCGGCAGGCCGCTATGTCGCCGGGGAAATCGTTTATGCGCAGGAAGCGCCGAACGATATGAACCTCCAGATTCATATCCCTGCGGCAGCTTCCGACCAGCGTTGGGTTGCCATCCTGCTGCGCGGCAAGGAAGTGACCGACACGGCAACGCGCCCCTTCGAAACCTCCGATGATCCTGAAACCAGTGTTATCGTCAACCGGAGCACGCCCAAGACAATCCGCCGGGTTGTCGAATTGATCGTGCCGGCAGGCGAAGCAAACCCGGTTCCGGTCAAGCCGGTGGTGGCGTCAACGGACGCATGCATTGCCTTCGTGCTGCTGACCTCTTCGGGATTGATGCCAATGCCATCGAGCCGGGCAATAGCGACCGGGTGAAAACCCTCTACGAAGTGGAGGGTCGCGTTACGGCGCTGGAAGTCGATCTGGACGGCCTGTTCATGAGGACCGAGACGATTGAAACGCAGATCGTCAATATTCAGGGCAAGCTTACCGAAATCCCGCGTCCGGTCATTATTCGCCAGATGCAACGCGATATCGGCGCTGCCCGCCTGAAAGTCGATCTGCCGGATGAGGCGCGCGCCTATGTGTTCGATGACGGCCTTATCCCCGACCGTTGGGACATGGCGCATGTGGACTGGCTCGCGCGGATCGAAGAGGGTATTCGGTTCGGCTTCGCCGCCGAAGGGCAGGCCCGCCTTGAAGTGCAGGCAGAAGACGATCCGAAGATTGCTTTTCGTGGTCGCCGCATGGTGCCTGCCTTTGATGAGGTGACGCGCATTGCAAACACTTCGCTGGATGCGACGCTAAATATTTCGCAGTTGGTGCACACGGAAACCACGCTTGTCCGAAAGGAAGCGTCCCGTATTCGCATCACCTATGGTCCGACGCAATGGGCGTGCGAAAATGTTGCGGGATGGTCGGGTCTCGGTGGCGATGCTCGCGTTGGGCAGATGTTCAATGTCGGCGGCGAGACGTTCGAAGTGGTCTATGTCGGTGCGAACGGCGGTCCCGGCCATCAAACTTACGGCGTCCGGCAGGTTCGGTACGAGTCTTATAGCGAACCTTATTGGGAATACGTGACAGAAGAGGTTGGTATCAGCGGCTCGATCTACGGCCAATCCTTCCTCGTGGCGCAGCCTATGCAGGTCACAAGTCTTGACCTGTCATTTGCCCGTGTCGGTGCTGATGGCGATGTACATATCTTCATCGTGGAAACCACGACCGGCGGCATGCCGCGTTTTGATGCGGTGCTTGCGCAGGGCAAACTGGACCATGCCAATCTTATGGTCGGCTGGAACCGGGCGGAATTGCCCATCACGCTGCTGGAAAGCGGAAAGCGCTACGCTTTCGTCACGGTAACGACCGGCGCGCATGCGCTGCATATTTCCGGGTCGAACAAGTATACGGGCGGCACGCAGTTCCTGACGACAGATGGCGCATTTGCGCAGGGGTCGACGGAAACGGATATCTGCTTCCGGCTGAATGCTGCCCGTTATCGCAGCCCGCGCACGGTCATTCCGATGCAGGCTTTGAACCTCGCGGACGGCATGACGCAGATCGACATGCTGTTTGCCGGGTGGGTGCCGGGTGGCTGCACGCTCGGTTGGGAAATCCGGCCTTCCGGTTCCACTGTCTGGACGGAACTGGATGACGGCGACCCGGCGACGAACCCGCTTGTAGGTCTTCCCGCTTCCGTGGAGTTGCGCATGGTCATGATGGGGACGGCTGATTTGCAGCCAATGATCCAGCTTGACCAGAAAGCGATTTCCCGCGTTGCCCGCAATCGCAACAGTATGCGGGCGGTCAGTGACAGTTTTGCGTTCGGCTTCGCCACCACAAGCATCCAGACGCAATACACGCTGGATTCCTTCGATCCCGACCGGCACACCTTCACGCCCGCCATCATGGTCGGAAACACGGTTGTCAACCCGGACACCACCGAAATCACGGTTGACCCGCAGATGCCTGCGCGCCGGACCTATCTTTCCACCTATACGCTCGGCGCGTCGGCGACTGCCGCCCGCATGCGCCCTGCGGCCACCACCAATAATGTCGTGTCCGTGCCGTTCGTGCAGGACGCCTTCATTGCGGCACTTTAGAGGTTCCCATGGCTTTCAAGATCGACCCGGAGAAATCCTATGATGTGAAACTCTCTCGCATCGTTAAACGTGGGCGTTTCACATTCTACCCGTTGAACGAAATCAACATGCGCGGATCGCTGGTGGCTGCGATCATTGAGCAGGAAGGCGACGAGGTGCTTGATTATGCCAGAGAGGTCTGACGGATATCAGCTTCCGTCCTGGCCGAAGACGCTGATTGACCGACCATTGTGGAATTCCACGATGGCCGACATTCATGCTCGGCTTGTGGACCGCGAAGAACTGGAAGCATCGTTCGAAAGCCTGGAAGCCCAAGGCATTCAGGCATCGCTTGATTACATTCAGGTCAACGTCGCGCCGCAGATTGCCAATCTGCAAACCTCAATCGATCTGGCGCAGCAGCAGATTGACCAGATCATCATAGGTGGATCGGCTCCGAACGCTCTCAAGTTCGGGAACCAGCTTCCGGCCTATTATGCGACGGCGCAGGCATTGTCTGAAGGTCTTTTGGGCAAGGTGCCGACGAGCCGCAAAGTCAATGGCAAGGAACTGTCTGCCGATGTCGAGCTTGCGAAAGCTGATGTTGGGCTTGATAAGGTCAATAATACCGCTGATGCAGACAAACCTGTCAGCACCGCGCAAAAGTCCGCCATTGAGGCTCGCGTACCGTTTTTCCAGAGTGGCGCGGCGCTGCCCTCTGAAAACATTGGGCCTATCTGGCACGCCGATTACTGCTCAATCATGACGTGGCAGGTTTTCAACGCCAATGGCGCGGCTTACGAAGGCTACGCCTCACAAATGGTAGGGCATCCCGACAAGGACGGACAACCGGCGGCGCGGGCGGGCTACGTCAAGCGTAATGGGGCGTCTCTCTCCAAGGCATCCTATGCCGCCCTTTGGAATTGGGCGCTACACAATGGACGTGTTGTCGCGCTTGGAACTTGGACGGCGGGTCCGTTCGTATTCGCCGATAATGGCAACGGCACCTTCAAGTTGCCGGATAATCGCGGTGAGTTCGACCGCGCGTGGGACGATGGGCGCGGCGTCGATAGTGGTCGTGGTTTTGGCTCTTGGCAGGATAGCGACAATAAATCTCACGCCCACCCTTACACTGACCCCGGACATGACCACGATTTGCCAACTGACATATCGCAAGGTTCCGGCTCGCAAATGCGGGAATATGGGCAAGGTATCTCCGATTTTAAAACCTACCGCGTCAGAAAGAACACCGTGGGTATCACGATCTTGGCGAGCGGCGGTACGGAAGCCCGATCTCGGAACGTTGCTTTCAACGCCGTCATAAAGTTTTGAGGTGGAACATGGATATTTATAACTACCATCCTGATGGGGGTGAATATCTGGGCGTGTCTGCTGCCGACCCTGACCCACTGAATAGCGGAGCGCATCTGGCGCCTGCGTTTTCCACCATCATTCCCCCTCCTGACGAACGCGAAGGTTTTGTCCGTCGCTTTGTAGATGGTGCATGGGGTTATTCACCTGAAGGCGAGGACGAGACACCGCCTACCGAAGAACCTGTCGTGTCTGTAACAATGGTTTCAGCGGAACTGGATCGGCGGCTCGCTCTTGGTTTCGACTACAATTTCGGTGATGAGCGCGGCACCCATCATTTCGGCACCACACCACAGGACATGAAGCGGTGGACGGAAGAGGTCACCCCTCTTTCACAGGCATACATCAATATGGGGCAGCCGGGTGGGCGGATCGGCATCAAGACGGAAACTGGCCCAGTGTTTGTTACAGCAGCCGAATGGCAGCTAATCCTTCTTGCTGCTGGAGCGCATCGCCAGCCTATCTATCAGGCGTATTTTACATTGAAGGACATGGCCCCGATCCCTGCGGATTTCGCCACGAACCCGGCTTACTGGCCCTAACGCCTCTAAATTCTTGACAGTTCGCCTCGCCCCATACGGCGTGGCGCTTCCAAATTCCCCGGCTTGAGCCGGAACCCTTCCTTCAAATTTTGGAACCTTTAACGGAGACCAGCCGAATGGTTGACCTGTCCTATCATCATGGCGTCAAGCTTGTCGAAAGCACCGACACCCCGGCAATCGCACGCGTGACTCGCAGCGGCATTACCTTCGTCAACGGCATCGCGCCCGACGCGGACCCTGCCGCCTTTCCCCTTAACTATCCGACTATCATCCGGTCTTTGCCGCAGGCGGTGGCGCTCGGCGCTGCTGGCACGCTGCTGGAGGATGTCACCACCATTTTCAACGAAGGCGGTTCTTGGTGCATCGTCAACCGCGTTCCCGACAGCGCAGATGCGGCCACGCTGCAAAATAATCTCATCGGTGACCCTGTGGCCCGGACCGGCCTTTATGCCGCACTCCGCGCCAAGGCTCTGACCGGCTATCAGCCGCGTGTGATTATCACCGCCGGAGATACTGGCGCGTGGATCGAAGACGGCGTTGTTTCGGTGGCGCTGACTTCGCAGGGCGATAACCTGACCGAAGCGCCGGTCGTTACGGCGACGGGCGGCGGCAATGATCCCGGCAAGACGTTGCCGACGCTGGAAGCCGTGATGGGGACCGGGGCCGACGCCGACAAGGTTGTTTCGGTCAAGGTCGTCACGCCCGGCAAGAAAATGTCGGAGCCGCCTGTCCTGACCTTCACGGGCGGCGGGGCGGACGCTGGTAAGGTGCTGCCGACCGCCACGGCCAATGTCGGCGACGTGGCGAACCCCTTCGTTTCGGCGCTGAATGCCATCACCCCGAAAATCCGCGCCCGCGCCTATATCTCCGGGCCGAACACGACCGACGCAGAAGCCGTACGCTTCCGCCAGACGGTCAATGGCGGGCGCATCCTCATCATCGATCCGAAGGTGATCAAGAACGTCAACGGCGTGCCGGTGACGAAGCCTGTTGCGGCTGTCTTCGCTGGCGTCCGCGCCCGTGTCGTGGCATCTGCGGAAGGATTCTCCGGTTCGGTGTCGAACAAGATCATCAGCACCATCGACGGCGTGGCGCGGACGATCTCCTATCCCGATGACAGCAATTACCTGAACGAAAATCAGGTCGCCACGATCATCAATGAGCGCGGCGGTTTCAGGACGTGGGGTAGCCGTCTCGCGATTGATGATCCGCTGTGGCAATTCGATAGCGTGCGCGCGACCGCCGACATGATCAATGAGTCTCTTGAAGACCTCTATTTCCTCTACGTGGATCGCAAGACCACGAAGGGCAATTTCAAGATGCTTATCGAAGACGGTAACGCCGCAATGCGTGTCTTCGCGAAGAACGAAGATATCCTTGGCGGTAGCGTCTGGCTGTCCGACCAGAACGATCCGACCTTGATGGTCAACGGCAAGACCCTGCTTGGGGTCGAATTCGAGCCGGTTGGCCTCATGGAGCAAATCCACATCACCACCCACCGCAACATCGTCCGCTATCAGTTGCTGATTGACGAGGTGAACGGGGCAATCGAAATCGGCGCGCTCTCGGTCGCCGCGTAAGGAGCTTTTCACATGGCGCAAAAAACTCTCCCCGCCTACATTCTGCGGAACTGCATGCTGTGGGCGGACCGTCAAAGCAAGCTTGGGCAGATCGGCGATATCACCCCGCCGGTTCCCGAAGCCGTCCGCGAGGATGTGCGCAACGCCGGTATGATCAAGGCCCGCAAGGTCCATCTCGGTTACAACGCGCTGGAATTCAGCTTCAAGATGCCGGGCGTGGACCCGCAGATTTTGAAGCTGCACGGCATCAAGATCGGCGAGGAAACGCCCTTCATGATCACCGGGGCGCTGGTGGACGAAGACGGCACCACGCATAGCGCGGTGATGACCATTCGCGGCAGGGTCTTCAAGCCGGACGCCGGGACGTGGAAGCCGGGCGAGCTTTCCGAAAACGACTACGGCGTGGACGTGAACTATTACAAGCTCGAAATCGATGGCGAGCAAATCTACGAGATGGACGATTTTGATTTCAAGGTCGGCGGCGTCTCGCAGTTCGGCGATATCCGCAACGCTTTGCTGCTGTAACGGCTGGCGCTCTTTCTCCCCCAATTCCTTCTAATCCGGCCCGCGTTCTGCGGGCCATTTTTTCAGGTGATACCATGGATTCCGTAAATGTAACGCTTGCCAAGCCGGTGGAGCATGATGGCGAAACCTATTCCGAACTGACGTTCCGTGAACCGGAAGTCGGCGACCTCCTGTTAGCGGATAGCTCTTCTCCTGGCATCGGCCAGATGGTCGCGCTGCTGGCCCTCATTTCTGATGTGCCTCTGCCTGCCTTTAAGAAGATCAAGGGCGGCGACTTTAAGAACATCGTCGCCAAGACGAAACCGCTGTTGGGAAACGACCCGACGAACACGACTGGCGAATAGTCGCCGTCTACGTTGCCGATACTGCGAAAACATCGCTCGATGTCATTGAGCGATGGCCCGCCCGAAAGCTCCTTGCATATTTCGATACCTGCAAGGAGTACCGAAAAATCATGAGAGAATGACCATGGCCGTCCAGCAAAGCACCCTTCGCGTCTCCCTTCTTGACGATGTGTCGGCCCGCGCGAAGCACATCACGCGGTCGCTGGACGGCCTGCGGGCGCAATCTGTTTCTGCCTTCGCACCCATGCGCGGTTTGATCGGGCAGGCTGTCGCACTCGGCGCTGGTTACTTCGGCGTCACGCGTGGTTTCGAGGCTACGGCGGGCGCGGCCATCAGTTTTGAGTCTGCATTTGCGGACGTGAAAAAGGTTGTCGAAGCCAATGACGAACAGTTTGAAAACATGCGCCGCAGCATCCGGCGCATGTCCGGCGAAATCCCGCTGGCTGCAAACGATATTGCCGCTCTATTCGCTGCTGCTGGCGAAAGCGGCATTGCGACCGAAGACTTGCAGAGCTTTGCAGAAATGGCCGCGCGTGTCGGCATCGCCTTCGATCTCGGGGCGGGCAGGCGGGCGAAAGCCTTGCCAAGCTGAAAACGCAGCTTGGTTTGACAGTGGCCGAAACCGGCGACATGGCCGATGCCATCAACCACCTGTCGAACAACATGGCGTCCAAGGCAAAGGACGTGACCGAATTCATGTTGCGGGTCGGCTCCTTCGGTGAAATGGGCGGCTTCGCAAAAGAAGAACTTGCGGCCATGGGTAGCGCCATGATCTCCGCCGGTTCGGATGCCAGCACGGCGGGAACCGCCATGTTGAACGTCATCCGCAGGCTGACGAAAGGCGAGTTTGCTCAGAAGTCGCAGCGGGACGCCGCCAAGGCGCTCGGGCTGCACCTGCCGTCCATCGCCAAGGATATGCAGAAAGACGCGAAAGGCACCATGCGCAAGGTGCTGACGGCGATTGCGAAAGCGCCGAAGGATAAGCAGGTTTCTTTGCTGTCCGAATTTTTCGGCGACGAAGCCCGCGCCTTCATGCCGCTGGTCGGCAATATCAAGCTGCTGGATCAAGCGTTGGATAGCGTCGCCGACCGCACGAAATATGCAGGCTCGGCGTTCAACGAGTACATCCAGCGCGCCAGCACCACGCAAAACGTTCTGGACCTTCTCGGGAACAAGATTTCCAATGTCTTTGCGGAAATCGGTGACAGCATGTTGCCGACCATCCGCGAGGGCGCGCAGGGTATTGGCGAGGTGCTGGACACGCTCGGCAACCGCGTGACGATCTTCGACCAGATGACGAATTTCACGAAGGGGTTTGCGCAGGGCTTCGGGTATACGGGCGGCATGAAGGAATTCATGAACGATCTCGGTGACCTGTTGCTTGGTCCTGTCGATCCGAATGCCGCCGACCGTATTGGCGCAATCTTCATGCGGGCGAAGGAATGGGGCGCTTCCATCCGCGAGTTGAACGATGCGATAAAGGATAATCCAATCGCCAAGTTTTTTGCGGAAATGTCCGGTTATGGCTTCCAGCTTTTTGCGTGGGGAATGGGTATTTCCATGTTGGCTGGCACCATTCGCAAGCTCGCGGCGGCATTGTTCGTTTTGTCTGGTGCAAGCACCCTGATCGGCGCGCTCAAAGTCGCCGGGGCATCGCTGCTATTGTCGGCGGAAGTACCCCCGCTGCTGCCGCTGGAACCGGGGCAGCAACCGCAGCAACCGCCGCCGCCGCTGGCGGCGCTGCCGGTGGATGGTCCTCAATCCTCTTGGGCCTTGCCCGCATGGGTATTTACGGTGGGGCTGGTGCTGGCGCGTACGAACTAGGAAAAGCTGCCTATACGGGCGATACGCCATACAGCCAAGGGAAGGCGTGGTTGCCGGGCGTTGAGGATGCCCTTCACAGTATCGGCAAGTTTTTTTCATCTATTCCCAGCGATCCAGCGCCGCCATCGGTCTCCAGTCAATTTGCGTTGGATGCGGCGAGGACGGCAAGGGCTAACGGCTTCGGTGGAAGCACCGACAATCTCCCCGGCAAGACCGCTGATGATCTCGGTATCAAGTCTGTGAGGATTGATGCAGCGTCTCTTTCGGAAATGACTAGGCCGACAGCTACTCAGGATGTCCGGGTGGTGAACCCGCAGCCGCCGAATGTCACGGTGTATGCCACCGCGACAATAACAGGTGTCGCCGACTCCAAGGAAGCCGTCGCGGCTGCGGCTACCGATCTCGGCAACCAGATTGCGGCAGGCACGGAAGGGCTGTTTAGCGACTAGACAGACGGCATTAGGAAATAGAGGAACTGCCCATCTCTCTCTTCTATTGTGAAGGTGACGCCATACGTCTCGCCATTATCTGCCAGAACTTTTGCTGTACATGTTCGCTTCGCGTTCTCATTCGCCGTCTCCTTTACTTCGTTGACGGCGAGTGCATTCATCTTGCTAAAGTTCATCGGGAGTCGCGGGAATATTTCTTTCACTTGCGCAGTCGACGTCCGGGAGTCGCAGGCCGGAATTCCAGCGCCCAAATAGATGTCTGATCCGACCCAGCTGCTGCTGATCGCGATTGTCGCCGCCAATGAGGCGACAGAGGCGATGGTCAATGTATAGGACTTTTGAAGCCGCCTATCCCGCACTAGGTTGTACGCGATTGGCGTTAGTAAAATCCACGGGCCAAGTGTTCCCGTCTGTCTTTTTCTTCCGCCAAGCTCAATTACACGAAGGTCGAGCGTGACGAAAATCACATAAAGAACGAAGGAAATTATCGCAACGCCGCCGCCCATAGACTTTCCTGTGGTGTCTAGAATGAGCGCATCGACGATAGTTACCAGCAAAGGTGTCAGCGCCAGCAAAAATGCCCATTGGTCACCGATAGCAGATGCAGGGAGCGGGGCGGCTCGCTCCCGTTTGAACTCTTGAACTCTGTAATCGTGTCGAATCTTGCCCATTGATTCCCGAGTTGTTGATTCCAAAGCAACGTGTCGTCTGAAATCTCGCCTCGTTTGTGAAGGTCAATGATTGTGGCTCCGTCTACCGGGCCGTTTCGTTTGCCGTTCGAATTGTAGTGCCACACGGAAAACCCCTTTCCCCTAAACTCCCGTTTAACGGGTACACGTATTCTCACGCGGAGTCTTTATGTCTGGTTACACATCAATGATGCTAGGCGGATTTGCCTTTGAGGGGCTAGGGTTTGGATATCAAGGCGTGAAGCGCAAGGTGAATACGCCTTGGGTGGAAATTCCGGTCGGCCAAACTCTTAACCAGCAGCAATGGACCGGCCCCACTTCCGACGAAGTTACAATCTCGGGGTTCTTTTCCCCGAAGAATTCGGCGGGCAATCGCAGCTTGACGGTATTATCGCTGCGTCCATGGCCGGAACCGAGATGATGCTTGTAACCGGTGACGCGGCGCAAGGGGTCATCCAAGGTACGTTTACGGTCCAAAGCGTCGAAGAGGACCGCAGTTACATTAACCGCCGGGGCGAGGCAGGGCGCAACGCCTATTCCATCACGCTCAAGCGCTCTGGCTCCGCCACACTGCCAAGTGCGGGAGGTCTGGTGGATCGGGCCGCATCCTTCCTTTCCGAACTTTTCCGGTGACCCTATGGCGACAATTTACACTACACGGCAGGGCGAGACGGTTGATCTCGCCTGCCTTGCTTTCTATGGGCGAACGGCCAAAGTGGTCGAAGCCGTTATTGATGCCAATCCGGGTCTAGCTGCGCTCGGTCCTGTCCTTCCGCTCGGCACGAAAATCACCATGCCGGATATTCCTTCCACCAGCACGGCCAAGCCGTTGACCAGCCTTTGGGACTGACCATGAAGCCGCGCGTGGAGGTGAGTATCGACGGCGTGCCGGTGGCAGGCCATTTCTATGAGCGCTTGATCTCTCTGACCGTCACTGACGAAGAGGGCATGAAGTCCGATACGGTGGATATCGAACTTAATGACGGACCGCCGAACTTTCTGGCGATCCCGCGTAAGGGTGCCATCATCTCGGTCAAGATGGGTTTCGGTGATGATCTGGTGCCGAAAGGTGTCTTCACCGCCGACAAAGTCAACGTTGATTGCCTGCCCTATAAAATGTCTATCTCTGGCAAAGCTGCGGACCTGCGCAGCGGAAAGCTGAAAGAGCGGCAGGAACGGTCATGGGATAAAGCGAAGCTCGGCGATATCCTGTCTCGCATCGCCAGCGAAAGCGGGCTGACGCCTGCCATTGATGACGATCTTGCGGACTTCGAATATGAATGGCTGGCGCAACAGGACGAAAGCAATATCAATTTCCTGCGGCGGCTTGCGGAGCGGCATAACGGCCTCTTCGCCGTCAAGCAAAAGCGCCTGATTTTCACGCGGCTCGGTTCTGGTTTGTCTGCGTCCGGCGCGCCGCTCGGCTCCATCATCCTGACGCCTGAGAAAATCAAGGTCGGGAGCCTGAAAGTCGAAATCAACGACCGCACGAAATATAGCAAGGTCGTGGCCTACTATCAGGATTCCGACAAGGCTGAACGGGTGGAAATCGACGCCGATGCGGATGCTGACGGCGACAGCGTTTATCGTTTGCCGGAACCTTATGCATCGCCCGCCGAAGCCGATAAGGCGGCGCAGGCCAAGGCCAAGGAATTGCAGCGCGGCGAAGGTTCGGTGTCTGTCACCGTGATCGGCGATGCAGGTATTGATGCAGGCTTGCCATTGTTGTTCGCCGATGTTCGGCCCGGCGTTGACGGCGTGCCGTACATTATCAAGACGGCCAAAACGGCCTACACCAAAACCGGCGCTCTTGAAGTGGCGGTTTCGGGCAGGCTCTACGATGGCAAATCAGCAACCGAGAAATCGGCCGGCACGGAAAGCAGCAGTTCCAGCGCCGCCCCGGATGCTGCGAAAGCGACCGGTAAGGTTGCCCCGAACAGTGCGCCCGGCACCCCGGCCACGCCTTCCTCTTTCCTGACCCCGCGCCGCTTCGGGCGGACAGACGAGAACTAGAGCGCGGTCGCGCTCCCATCATTCTTCCACTAAAATCTCAAGGAGATATCCATGTCCGTTGTGACCACGTCACCGCGTGGGCGTACCTTTATGGACGCTCATGAAGGCAACCCCCTTACCTGTTATCTTGACCCTGTCCGCATTCCGACCATCGGGCGCGGCTTCACGATGCGAAGCCGGGCTGTTCGCCGCGAACTGGAAAAGATCGGTATTACAAAGCTGGTGCCGGGCAAAACGAAACTCACGTCAGCACAATCGGACTCCATTTTCGCGGCGGTGCTTCGCGATGAATTCGAGCCTGCCGTGGTCGCCAAGTCGCCGGATGCGCGCAAACAGCATGAAATGGATGCGGCAGTGTCGGCGATATTCAATCTCGGCACTGGCGCTATGGATTGGCAGTGGGCGAAGCTGTGGCGCGCAGGAAAACCCAAGCAGGCTGCGGATTACCTCGGCAGTCATCATAATACTGCTGGTGGCAAGAAGCTGCCCGGTCTCGTTCGCAGGCGCAAGGAAGAGGCCCTTTTGTTCGAAAAGGGTATCTATACGGGCGTCGGTGAAGGCGTACCGCGCTCCGCCCAAGAGAATGCGCCGACGCAGCCCGATCCGGTGGTGAAGGAAGCGCAGGCTATCCTTTCTGCGAAGGGCTTCAATCCCGGCGCAATTGATGGGTGGATGGGCGAAAAGACTGCCGCCGCAGTCAAGGCATATCAGTCTGCGCACCCGCACCTTGTTGCCGATGGCATCATTGGTCCCGCCACCTTGTCGCAGTTGCGTCGTGACGCTGCCGCCACGAAAGAGGCGGTGCAGGGCGGTGCAGGCTCGCTCTTCGGTTCCGGCTTTGCTGCATGGTCGCTCGGTTTGCCCTGGGGGTGGATCGCGCTGCTTACGGCGGCGGTGGTGCTCGGCGTCATCGCCTACCGCAAACGCGATGTCCTTTCCCGGCGGATCAACAGTTTGTTCGGTCGCGAGGTCGCGGTGTGATGGCGAAAACCGGATTTTATCTTTTGCTCGGGCTGGCGGCGGTGTCTCTCATCGCCACCGGCATCCTCTACATCGACCGCAACGCGACGTACCGCGCGGTCACCAAAACTGAAAGGCAGAATAATGCGGCTGGGGATCGGGCGGATGGTGCTCGTGGGCGTTTTGACGATTGCGCTGGCGGGGTGTGGGATTTCGGGGCCGGGCGATGTATCCGGCCTGCGCCGGGTGGTCGGGACTGACCTCATCGGCGCGCGTGGTGCAACGCCGGAAGATCAAAGAAAAATCGACAGGACTGTTGTGGGCCTTTGCGGCGGCGACGTCTGGAACCGGGACGAATGCGCCCGGCATGGCAAAGGGCGCTGATATGCCGGAAAAGTACACTTCTTTCATCGAACTGATGAATGCTTGGGTTGGCGGTGCCTTCACCACCATTATCGCCGCCTTGCTTGGGCGGTTCATGTGGCACGGCAACGAGGCCCGGAAGGGTCGCCGCAAGTTCTTCGGCATCGAACTGTTTTGGGAACTGCCGGTCGCGCTCGGCATGGCAGTCATCGGAGAAAGTGCAGCCGCCTACGCCGATCTTGGTCAGCCTGCATCAACCGGGTTGATTGCGCTTCTGGCCTATCTCGGGCCGCGCGGTGTCGAAGCGCTGTTCCATAAGTGGTTTGACAGGCGCATGGCCGGTTGATCAATCCCTACCATTGTCAAAAGCCGTCTGGTTCGCCGGGCGGCTTTTTGCGTTTGAGGGCCATCCGCTGGGTCAGCGCCTCCTTGCGGCGCGCCCTCTCGATTTCAAGCGCTTTGGCGGCGGGTGAGTCTCGCGGCGAATGATCCGGGCTTAAATTAGCTTGCCCTAACCCGTGGCAATACTGGCACCTCCAGCGCCTGTTGATGTAGCTTTGCTCGGGTGGCATCATCTCTAGATCGACTTTGACGACGCGGCTACACGGCGTGCAGTAGGCCGTCACGGTGTAGCAGTTGACCCACAAATAACCATAGGTGCCGGGCTGCGGCTCATAGTTCATGGCCAGTCCCTCTTTGCGCGCGCCAGAACGAAACTGTTTTTCTCGCGATTGCCGCAGCCAAGACACCTCAAGAGCGGTTCCATGGATATGATGGGCCGGAATTTTCCATAACGACGCTGTAGCGCCCACCTGTCCAACATACCGACGCGTTTGCAGCGCCAGCATTGCGCGCCGACGACATACCATTGCGGCAGATCGGCCAAGGTCGCCGAGTGATCGCGCTGCGGTACAAAAATGCCTGTCGGCTTTGGTGGCATGTTGTCATTATTGCCGCCGGTTAGATCGATGCCGCGACGATGGCGCATGTCATTCTCGTTCGGCGCTCGGCTTCCATCCGCGTGTATATCCCCGGCCCATCGCTGCGACGGCGATGGATAGCTGGTTTTGCAGATGGTGGATTTCGTCTAGCAAGGTTTCCACGGCGGCAACAGCATTGCCGTCATGGCACTGAATGACATAGGCCGCGATATCGTCCGGCTGTTTGATTGCGTTCGGGCGCACGTTTCCAATCTCCTGTTTCAGAGCCGCAAAGTTTCCCCTGTCATGAAAAGGCGCGCGCCCCCGCGCCGGTAAATCAGTCTGGCATAAGGTCGGCAATTTGGCCGTGCTGGACCAGCAGGCGAGGGTTAGCCATGCTGCCGCTTTCTTCGTCCACGGTAACGGCGTATGCCGCAACGCCGATATGACGCGGTGCCATGGCGCTAGCAATTTTTTCAGCGGATGCTTGGCTGGTTGCGGGTCGCATGTCGCCCGGCACAATGCCTCCGCGTCCCTTTTTGAACTGTACTACGATGATCTTTTCGGCGTCTGACATATCTCTTGCTCTCTCGTTTGTTCTATAAATGTTCTCATTTTAGAAGAGAGTCAATATGGAGTGGCTCCGCCATGTTTTAGGACTGGCAAAGTTTTACAGCGCTATTGAAAACATTGAGAGAATTTTGACGCGAGAAAACGAGTTTTACCCGCAAGTGCTTGAAATTCCTGACATAGATCGAGCTTCCCAAGCTGAATACGAGGGTTCGATTCCCTTCACCCGCTCCAGCTATCTTTCTTTACTCCAGCATGCGTCGCACTGAAGGTCATGCGTTCAGGTAGGACAAAATCGCAGCAGCGACGTCTGGCGACTGTTGAGACGTCGCCTGCGTCGTCGACGTGTCGGCTACGGTGGATGAGGCGATGGTTTGGGCGGAGCTGCTGACTGGATCGTCGCTGTTCAAAGCCACGACCTGCGCTGAACTCATGGCGGCGATCTGACCCGGTGTGAAGGCCGCCGCCTGCGAGGCCGTCAATGCGGCGAGCGCGCTGGTGCTCAATCCCGAGATCGCGTTTGAACTCAAGCTGATGATTTGCTCGGTGGACAATGCGGCGAGATCGTCTCCGCCAAATGCGGCTGTCTGCAGCGATTTAAGGGCGCCGACCTGCGTCAATGTCAGGGCTCCGATTTGCGCGGAACCCATTGCCGCCACCTGGCCGTAGCTCAGCGAAGCCACCTGGCTTGTCGTCAGTGCGCCTACACCCTGAGAGGAAAGGGACGCTATGACGCCGGTGGAAAGCCCCCTGATCGCCGACGAGTTGATCGCGGCGAGTTCCTCGGTGGTAAAGGTTGCCAGACCTTCCGCCGTCAACCCTGCTAGTGCGGCTGAACTCAACGCGGCGATCTGGCCGGTGGTGAGTGCCCGGATCTGCTCCTTGCCGAAAGCGCCGATCTGGTCGCTGGTCAATCCGGCGACGCCGGCTGTACTCAAGGCCGCAACGTCAGTGGAAGACAATGTGGCGATGAAGTCGGTAGACAATCCCCTTATCGCGTTCGAGCCAATCGCAGCGAGTTCCGCCGGCGAGAAGGTTTTCAGCATGGCCGGAGACAGGCCCGTGAGCGCCTCCGAACTCAACGATGCGATGTGGCGGGTGGAGAGCGCTTCGATCTGCCCACCACTCAGGGCGCCGATCTGTGCGCCGCTGAAGCCGGATGCAGCCAGAGCATCGAGAGCCGCTATCTGGGTTGCCGAGAATGAGGCGATGTGGGCGGGGCTGAGGACGGCAATCTGTCTGGAGGTGAGGGCACTAACCTGGGCATTGCTCAGGGTGTTCAACTGGCTACTGGTCAAGACGGCCACCTGCCCGGTGCTCAGCCCACTGATGGCATCCGGGCTCAATGCTGCGATCTGCGCTGCCGTCAGCGACGCTATGGTCTCCGTTGAAAGACCCGCGATCGCATTCATGCCGATTGCAGCCAGCTCGGAATTGGTAAATGTGACCAGATCATCGGCGCTGAGGGCCACGATCTGTTTCGAGTCGAGCGCGCCGATCTGAGCGCCGGTCAGAGCCTCGACCTGATCGTTGCTCAACGCCACAATCTGATCGCTGGTCAGGCCTGTTATGCCCGCCGTGCTGAGAGCGGCGATCTGGGCTGTTGAAAGCGAGGCGATGTCATTCGTGCCTAGCGCTGCAATCTGTTTGGAGGTGAAGGCGCCGATTTGGGCGTTGCTCATGGCCTCTACCTGGCTGGTGCCGAGCGCGCCAATTTGGTCGATGGTCAGGCTGGCTATCGCCGCCGTGCCGAAGGCGGCGATCTGTGCGGTCGTCAACGAAGCGATCGTGGTCGTCGACAAGCCGGGGATCGCATTCAGGCTGATTGCGGCCAGCTCCGCGGTCGTGAAAGTGCTGAGGTCATCAGCACCGAGGGCGGCAAGCTGTTTGGAGCTGAGAGCGCCGATCTGGGCACTGGTCAGGGCCTCGACCTGATCGGCGCTGAGCGCCGCGACCTGATCGGTGGTCAGGCCAGTCACACCCGCTGTGCCGAGAGCGGCGATCTGGTTTGCCGAAAGCGAGGCGATGTCGTCTGTACCCAGCGCTGCAATCTGTCTGGAGGTGAGGGCGCTGACCTGGGCGCTGGTCAGGGCGCCCACCTGATTGGTCCCGAGGGCTGCAACCTGGTCGGTGGTCATGCCCGATATTGCCGTGCCCAGCGCTGCGATCTGAGCCGTCGTCAGCAAAGCGACCGTTGCTGTCGACAGACCCCGGATCGCTGTGGAGCTGATTGCAGCCAGCTCGGCGGCGGTGAAGGTGTTGAGATCATCAGGACTGAGGGCGGCAATCTGTTTCGAGTTAAGCGCGCCGATCTGAGCGCTGTTCAGAGCCGCGACCTGATCGGTGGTGAGGGCGTCAATCTGATCAGGGGTGAGGCCCATAATCCCCGCAGCGCTGAGAGCGGCTATCTGGCTTGCTGAAAGCGAGACGATATCGTCCGGGCGCAACGCCGCAATCTGTCTGGAGGCGAGGGCACGGATTTGGGCATTGGTCAGCGCGTTCACCTGACCGCTGGTCAAGGCGGCCACCTGCCCGGTGCTCAGTCCACCAATGCCAGCGGAACTCAGGGCGGCAATCTGCATCGTCGTCAAGGAGGCTATGGTCTCCGTTGACAGGCCGGGGATGGCGCTGGCGCTGATCGCGGCAATATCCCTGGCGGAGAATGTTGCAATGTCCTCCGTGCTCAAGACGGCGATCTGTTTCGAGGTGAGAGCGCCGACCTGTGCGGTGGTCAAAGCCTCCACCTGTGCCGTCGTCAAGGCGGCAATCTGCGCGGTGGTCAGCGCGCCGATGCTTTGTGCGTTGAGAGCCGAAATCTGACCCGTTGTCATGGAGGCTAGGGTCTCGGTCGACAGACCTTGGATCGCGTTTAAGCTGATCGCGGCAATATCCTTGGTCGAGAATGTTGCAATGTCATCCGTGCTCAAGACGGCGATCTGCTTCAAGGAGAGCGCGCTGACCTGTGCAGGGGTCAGGGCAGCCACCTGAGCGGTGGTCAGGGCGGCGATCTGCGCCGTGCTCAGTGCACTGATGCTTTGCGTATTCAGGGCGGCGATCTGCGCCGTCGTCAGGGACACCATCGTTTCGGTCGACAAGCCCGGGATCGCCGTCGAACCGATGGCGGCAATCTCCCTGGGTGTGAATGTCGCGAGATCATCCGTGCCCAGTGCCGAAATCTGCGTGGAATCGAGATTGACAATCTGCGCGCCCGTCAGGGCGCTGGCCTGACCGGTGCTGAAGGTCGCCAGCTGCTCGGCGCTCAGTCCCATAATGCCTGCGGCACTTATGGAAGCGATCTGGTTTTTTGAAAGAGCAGCTATGTCGTCTGTGCCCAGACCGGCAATTTGCGCCGAGCTTAAGCTTGCCATCTGCCGGGTGGTCAGACGTGAAATCTGATCGGTGCTCAAAGCGGTGATCTGACTGGTTGAAAGTCCCGCGATGCCTGCGGCGCTTATGGCCGCGATCTGGACCGGCGAAAGTGATTTTATGGTGTCCTCGCTCACGGCCGCGATCTGCGCCGCGCTGAGCGCGCTGATCTGGACTGCGGTCAAGGCCGAAAACTGACCGACGCTCATGGCGGCAATCTGATCGGCGCTCAGGCCCCTGACACCCGCTGCACCCAACATTGCGGTTTGGCTGGTGGAGAGGACCGTCACATCGCTGCCAAGGGCAGCGACCTGCGCCGAACTCAACGCTTTAAGCTGCGCGGCGGAGAGAAGGCCGACCTGATCGCGACTGAGGGCTTCGACCTGATCGGTGGTCAGGCCCGTGACTGCGCTGGCGCTTAGAGCAGCGATCTGATCTCTGGTCAGCGCGGCGATAGCATCCACGCTCAGGCCCGGCAGGGCCTTGTTCGTGATTGCCGCGACATCAGCGGTCGAGAATGTCATCAGCTGCTCCAGACGCAGGGCCGCGAGTTGCGTCGAACTCAGCGACCTCACCTGCGCGGAGGACAGGGCCTCGACCTGACTGGTGCTCAAGATGTCGATCTGATCTGCTGTCAGGCTTGCGATCACGCCGGCGTTCAGGGCGGCAATCTGGGCGGTCGACAGGAGTTCGATCTGAGTGGCGTTCAGGACTTGAAACTGCGCTGCGCTGAGGGCGTTGAGCTGGGCTGTCGTCAAGGCTGCGATCTGATCATCGCTAAGCGAAGCGATCGCCTCCGTACCCAGGCGGAAGATTGCTTTGCTGTTGATCGCCGCGATATCAGCGGTGGAGAAGGTTGCTATATCCTCGGCGCCGAGGGCGGTGAGTTGCGCCGCACTCAACGCCTTCACCTGCGCCGGTGACAGGGCCTCGATCTGGCTCGTGCTGAAAGCCGAAATCTGTTTCGTCCCGAGTGCGGCAATCTGAGCCGTCGTCAAGGCTGCGATCTGATCGGTACTCAAGACTTCGATCTGATCGGTCGTCAGGCTTGCAATTACGCCCGTGCTGAGGGCAGCGGTCTGATCGGGGGTAAAGCCTGATAGCGCCTGCGTGCTCAGGCCCGGCACGGCTCTGGCCGTCACCGCCGCGAGGTCGGCGAGGGAGAAGGCCGCTATGGCATCCGTGCTGAGCACCGCGAGTTGCGCCGAACTCAGCGCCATCACCTGCGCCGGCGACAGGGCTTCGATCTGGCCGACGCTGAAGGCCGCGACCTGTGTCGTTTTGAGTGCGGCAACCTGAGCTGCCGTCAATGCGGCGATCTGATCGAGGGACAGGGCGGCGACACTATCCGTGGTCATGCCCGGCAGGGCCTTGGCGTTGATCGCCGCAATATCGGCGGTCGAGAAGGTTGCTATATCCTCCACGCTGAAGGCCGCGAGTTGCGCCGAATTCAGCATCCTGATCTGTGCGGGCGACAGGGCTTCGATCTGACCTGGACTCAAAACCGCGATCTGATCGGTCGTCAGGCTCGCAATGGCGCTTATGTTCAGAGCCGCGATCTGATCTGGGGTAAGCGCTGCGATCGCCTCCGTGCTCAAGCCGGGCATGGCTCTCGCGGCTATCGCCGCAATATCGGCGGTCGAGAAGGTCGCTAATTCCTCCGCGCTGAAGGCCGCAAGTTGCGTTGCTTTGAGGGCGCTCACCTGGGGCGCGGTCAACGCCTCCGCTTGATCGACCGTCAGCGCATCGATCTGCGTGGTGGTGAGCGCAGAAATCTGACCCGCACTCAGGCTCTTGATGGCGTATTGATCGAGGATGTTCAGCTGATCCAACGTCAAACCGATGATGGCGCCCTGTGAGATGGCGCTTAACTGTCGGGAGTTGAGGACTTTGACATCCTCTGCATCCAGTGCCGCGACTTGATCGGAAGAAAGCGCTTTAATCTGAGCCGTGGAAAGCGTCGCCACCTCATCGGTTGTCCAGGCTGCAACTGCTGCTGTCGAAAGATATTTGATCTGATTGACATTCAGGGAAGAAATGATCGAAGTCATGTCCGGAAAATCCTAAAGGCTAAGGCCAAATTCTCAACAGCAACAAATGATTTATTTGCCAATACCCCGAAGAGCGTCCGTTCAAGTCCATCACTTTGCAAAGGCTCATTACGCAATCGGGCTTGCCTGAGCCTGAAGTTGCTAAGCGTCAGCCGATCTCACCCTGCGTTGTCTTTTTGAAACGCTTCAGGCGCTGGTGTGCGAGCAGAGGCAGAGGAACGCTGTGTCGTGCGGGAGCGCATTGACGCCCTGGCAGTCGCGTGAATATGCGATTTAGCTTGACTACTATTAAATTGCACGTAATAGTTGATGCAGTCGTAACATGATGGGGAAATGTTATGAGTCGCAAGCTTCTTTCGGAATTTCTGGGTACCTTTTGGCTCGTGTTCGGAGGCTGCGGCAGTGCGGTTTTTGCCGCTGCTTTTCCTGAACTCGGCATTGGTTTTCTTGGTGTCGCTTTCGCTTTCGGCCTGACGGTTTTGACCATGGCCTATGCGGTTGGCGGCATTTCGGGCGGTCATTTCAATCCGGCCGTTTCCGTCGGCCTGTCGGTTGCCGGTAAATTTCCGGCAGCGAACCTCCTGCCCTATATAGTGGCGCAGGTTCTGGGGGCGATTGTCGCGGCCGCGGCGCTTTATGTCATCCTTACAGGCAAGGCAGGGGCGGACATTGGCGGTTTTGCCGCCAATGGTTATGGTGAACATTCGCCGGGTGGTTATTCTCTCGTCTCGGCGCTGCTGATCGAGGTCATCCTGACGGCCTTTTTCCTGATCGTCATTCTGGGATCGACGCATGGCAGGGTTCCATCCGGCTTCGCGCCGATCGCCATCGGTCTTGCCCTCACCCTTATTCATCTGATTTCCATTCCGGTCACCAACACATCCGTCAATCCGGCCCGCTCCACGGGGCAGGCCTTGTTCGTCGGTGGATGGGCGGTGCAACAGCTCTGGCTGTTCTGGCTCGCTCCGATCCTCGGCGGCGTCATTGGCGCCGTGGTCTGGAAAATCTTTGGCGAGGAAGAGAAGGCCGGCCACGCCGGTACCGTCCAGCCTGCGCAGACATGAATAAGAGGCTTTGTTTCCCCGAATGGTCGGGGAAACAAGTGAGGAGGATGACATGGATCTTACTTCGATATTGGCCCAAATCGTTGGTGGTGCGGTTGGCGGCACGGCAGGCGGAAAGATACTGAAGGATTCCGATCTCGGTTCGCTCGGAAACCTGATCGCCGGCGCCATCGGTGGCATCGGCGGCGGAACGGTTCTCGGATCGCTGCTCGGGACTGCAGGCACGGCGGCAGCCGGCGGCGTGGATATCGCCGCTCTTGCCGGCCAGCTCGTTGGTGGCGGTGTGGGCGGTCTGATCGTCCAGGTCATTGTCGGCCTGATCAAGAACAAGCTCGTCGCCAAATAAAGTTTTCAGCCGCTTCGGTGGCGAAGTGAAAGACCTTGCCGGGAGACAAGCCTCGTTCGGCAAGGCATTTTAAGTATTGCCGCTGCTATAGCGGCATCGCCGTCGAAGCCGGAATGGTTTTCCGATTGCGGAAGCGCGGACTGAAAGTATTCCATGTATCGTGAGAAAGCGCGAAGTAAGCGCTTCCCCCGGCTATGTCTCGTCACGCCGCATCTTTGACGACAGGCACATGCGGCGTCTTGTTCCAGACGAAAGGTCTGGTTTTCAGCTCCACCACGGCGCGCCAGGCGGCAACAGACATCATCAGCCAATAGAGCGGGATTGCCATCCAGCGACGTCCGATCTGTTGTTTTTCGTAGGCTATCATCCTGTTTCGGCCCATCAGCACGAAGATGGCGTAGCTGCCGAAAATATTCAGCGTATCGATGAGAAATAGAGCCCCCTGCCAGGAAAGTAGCATATCCGCGCCATTTTCACGGATCGCCACGACCATGAAAGCGAAGGAAACGAACAGCAGGGGATGCGTTAGCGACGACAGGAGCATCCCGCCGATCAGTAACTGAAAGACCGTATAGGCACCCCATCCCATGTGGCGTGCGGTCGTGAAGGGCGCGCGGGTCATCACCAGCCAGCTTTGCAGCCAGCCCTTGTACCATCGCGCACGCTGGTTCAGCCACACGGGAAGCGAGGTCGGCGCATCCTCCAGCGTCTGTCGCCGGATGACACCGCAGCGATAACCGAGCCTGTGCAGCCTGAGGCCCATATCGGCGTCTTCCGTCACATTGTACGGGTCCCAGGCGCCGACCCGGCGCAAGACGGCGGTGCGGAAATGGTTGGAGGTGCCGCCAAGCGGCAACGGCAGCCTGTGCGCGGCGAGAACGGGCAACATGCAGCGAAAGAGACCGGAATATTCCAGTGCGAAACAGGCGCTGAGCCAGGAGGAGCGCGCATTGCTGATGATAAGCGGCGCCTGCAGGCAGGCCACCTCTTCCGGCTGGTCGTGAAAGGCGGCATGGGCTTCGCGCAATTGCTGCGGATGCGGTCGGTCTTCGGCATCGTAAACGGCAACGAATGTGCCGCGTGCGCCGGAGAGTGCATAGGTCAGCGCCTTGGGTTTGGTGCGCGGCAGGGACGGCGGAACCCTTATGATCTCCACATGCGAACCCGGATTTGTCCGCTGGATAGCCTTAATCGTCGCGGCGTCGTCCGCCTCGCAGACGAGCTTGATGTCGAGCCGGGATTTGGGCCAGTCCAGCCGATCCAGCGCACCGACAAGCTGCTCGACGACCGCTTCTTCGCGATAAAGCGCCACGAGAATGGTGTAGACCGGCAGATCTCCGTCCTGCGGGAGCGGGACGATGGTTTTTGCATCGTTTTCTCTGGGCGCATGGACGAGCGCAAAAAGCCTGAAAAGCAGGGTGGAAAGATAAAGCATTGTCAGCGTGACGTGAATATAGACCAGGGTCGCCTGCGTATAAAACAGCAGCGACAGAACGAGCAGGGTAACGAGGACACCGCTTGTAAAACCCTGCTGCCCTTGCAGCGTGATTCTGGCCGAATGCTGCGGCGCCGCGTTGAAAAGCCGATGTCGCGTGTCCTGGCAGCGGCGCGCCTCGCCCGCCTTCCAGATTGCGCCGCGCATCGCCTTCGGTGTGGTCACAGCCAGTTCGTCGAAAAGCTGCGGACGCTGATCGAGCATGCTTTTCAGCAATTCCATCCGTGCCAGTTCCGGCACGATCAGCAGCATCGGTTTGCCGTTCAGTGATGCCAGCCGCAGAAGCCGTGGTTCGGCAAGTTGCACGTCCAGATGTTTGATGTCTGATACCCGGCCGGGATCGATTTCCGCAAGAAAAGGCAATCGCAAAAATCTGGCAAAGGCGCCGTAATAGGCATCCGCATCGACAAGACCGCTTGCCAGCAATTCGTCTTCCACGGTCGAGCCGTTTTTCAGGGCCCGTTCTTCGAATGTGCTGATATAGGGCTTGCCAAACCCCAGCGAAGAGAGAAAGCGCGTTGGTCCGGGCTCGTCCTGTTGGGGAGCCATCCAGAGCGGATTGTCACCAATGAGCGAAAACGCAATTTTTCGTCCCGCCGGCGTCGTGCGAAACGATTCTCGTGTATACTGCCTAAAATAATCCATGCATCGCCGCCGCTGTCATGGTAACGCGCCAATTCCTGCTACGGACAGTATAGATGAGAATGACGAATGTAACGCGGAATGTAAGTCTTGTTTTTACTTTAGTTGTCGCTTTACAATTTGTTGGCTTTTTTAGCAAAGTTCATGCGGAAGGTCTGTCGGACGGAAACCGCATGCCGGTGCTGTTTGATGCGCAGGAGCGGTTTCCGGGCGGCGATCTTTCTTCCGTTCCCCGCATCAGGTTTCTGATGTCGGTCGATTTCCCACCCTTCAATTTTACCGATCAGGAAGGCCGGCTTGCGGGTTTTCATGTCGATCTCGTGCGTGAAATCTGTGCCCAGCTGAAGGTTGAAAGCAAATGCCAGGTGCAGGCGCTGCCGTTTGACGAGCTGGAAGCGGCCCTCGAGATGGGGGAGGGGGAAGCGGTGATTTCCGGTCTCGCCACCACCGCCGATCTACGCAAGAGTTTCACCTTCTCACGCCCCTATCTGCTATTGCCCGCCCGCCTGGCCGTCAACAAGGCGGGGAAATTCACCGGTTCCGGCGCTGAAGCCCTCTCGGGAAAAAAGGTAGGCGTTGTCACGGGTTCGCGGCACGAGCAGATGCTGAAGGCATTTTTTCCAAAGGCCGCGGCTGAAGGTTTCGAGGGCTATGAACCCATGTACGACGCGTTGAAGACGGGCAAGGTGGACGCCGTTTTCGCCGATGGTCTGCGCCTGCCTTTCTGGGTTTCAGGAAGCGCGTCCGAAGGCTGCTGCTCGCTCTTCGGCGGGCCTTACATGTCCGACAGATTTCTTGGTGAAGGCCTGTCCATCATGGCTGTCGATCCGGACAATGTGCTTGTGCCGGCCTTTGATCAGGCGCTTGCCGCACTTTCCCGCAACGGCCGGCTGGAAGAAATCTACCGGCGTTATTTCCCCTATGGGCTTTATTAAAGAAAGCGCCGTCTATTTGGCAGGTGCAAAGGCCTCATCGTTGCGCCGCAGGCGCAGAAGCGCGATCCAGACGGCCGCGGCAATAGCGGATTCCACCAGGAAATAGCTGCCGATCGTTCCCGAAATGCTGAAGAACCAGGTGAAGACGGCGACGACAACGGAGCCGATAAGGTTGCCGCTGTTCCAGATCTTGGCGCGAATATCCTGCCGCCCGGATGCACCGAGTGCTTCAAGCGCCGTCGCCGCCACCGCCATCGGTAAAACGACCCAGCAAAGGACACGGGTAATGATGGGCAGCGAGACATATTCGTCGCCGAACAACAGGGGCAGGAAAGGCGCGATGATGAAGATCGCCAGCGCGCTGCCAACTGCGATAACGAGCGCCGCCTTCAGCACATTATAGGCGCGTTCTATGGTCTTTCCGATGCCCTGCAGAGCGGCCGAGGCCGAACCCGGATAGATCAGGCGGTTAAGGGCCTCCACCGAGAGGTAGGAGCTGTCGAGAATCCGCCGGGCGATGGAATAGCTGCCCAGGACCTCGGCGCTGGCAATGGCGCCGAGAACGAGAATATCGGCATTGCCGCGCACGGCCTTGAACAGGAACTGGGTGGAGAACAGAATGCCGATGCGGATTTCATCGCGAACGATCCGGAAAACCGGCTTGCCAAGCCTGCCGATCGCCTTGACCGAGATCACCGTCGCAATGGCGTGGGCGGCAAGGTTCCACAAGGCCCAGGCCTCGACCGTTTCTATCTTGAAGATGAGGCAGGCAACCACGGCGGCAATCGTGCGTGCGACGGCGAACATCACTTCCAGCTTGTTGGCTGAAGCGAAGTCGGAATGGGCGATGAAGCTCTGCGTGGAAAGCGAAATGACTTTCAGAAGAACGAGGTTCGTTATCAGGATCAGGAAGGTGGTGATGAGTGTATGCAGCAATGTTTCCGACGTCGGGAAAAACACCGGGATCGTCACCATGCCGATGAAGGTCAGTACCACGCCTGTCGCCGCACTGAGAAGATAGCTGTGGCCGAGCATGACGGGAAACATGCTGCGATCCTGCGCGACGCGGCGGATCAGAGATTCCTGCGAACCGATGCCGCAGATCTGCACGCCAAGATTGGTGACGGCCGTGATCGACGCATAGAGCGCGAATTGTTCGACGCCGAGATGACGGGCAAGCAGGGCGAATGTCAAAAGCTGGGCGGCGCTGGACATCAGCAGAGCCCCGCCGGACGCCATATAGGTCAATCCCAGTCTGACTAGATGGCCGAGCCGCGGCGTATTGAACGACACCTCATTCTCCATGTTTTCCGACATTGCCGGACGCATTCAAAAAATGACTGCCCTGCTTTGTAATATTTGGCGAACTGAAAGCCGGCGTCCGGCCAGTAATCTGAATGCCGGTGAACCGATGAATGACAGTTTCTTCTGTCTTAGCCTTCTTTGAGGTAAGAGAGGGTTAAAGCAATTACACAATAATGATGATAATGACTGTTTATGGTTGTTTGGACAGGGCCTGGTTTCAAAAAAAGGGTTTCGTCGTTCGTCCCAGAGCAGACCATAGATGATCCGATTATCCGTTCTCCGTACAGGCGACCATGCCGCGTTTTGCTGATACCCAGCCCATTTCTGCGCCAAGCAATGCCATGTCGCTTACGGGCAGCCGTCGTGACGCGATTTTTTTCGTCGGCACGATGCTTTATATCTGGATTTCCGTTGCCCCATTTGAAAATCTCGCGGCTGCGCCGGTGCCACATGCGGCCGCAAACCAGCTCACCGGGCTTGTCATTGCTTTGATTTTGGGTGTTTTTGCCCTGCGCCACCGGCTGACAGGACTTTTGCTGCGGCCGCGTCTGCCCATCCTCCTGTTGTTTTTCTGGCTGGTGATCTGCTCGGTGCTTGGCGAGCAGCCGGGGACCTCGCTGCAACGCCTGATCTTTACGGCCCTTCTCTGTTTCATCACCAGCGTCCTCGTCGTCATGCCCCGGGACCGGCGTCAATTTGACCGGATGATGGCCATCTTCGCCATCATCCTGCTGGCGCTCTGCTATTTCGGGGTGCTCTTTCTGAGCTCGCGCTCGATCCATCAGCCCTACGATCTCGATGAAACGTCGCTTGCGGGCGATTGGCGCGGCATCTTCAACCACAAGAACGCGGCTGCTCCGGCCATGATCATTCTTTTCATGGTCGGGCTTTACCTGCGTAATGCCTGGTCGACGGTTGGCGGTATCGCAATCACGCTCCTGGCAGGTTTCTTCCTCTGGAAAACCAATGGAAAAACCGCGGCGATGCTGTTGCCAGTCACCATCGCGCTGATCTGGATTCTGGAAAGACATGCAGGCCGCACATTGCTGATGATCGGCGGCCTTCTGGCCTTCTTCAACATCCTCGCAGTCGGCTCCACCTATTTTCCGAGCATACAGAATCTGGTCGAAAGTCTGGGGATCGATTCCACCTTTACCGGCCGAACGGACATATGGCGTCTGTCCTTCGACACCTTTGCGCAATCGCCGATTTTCGGGCAGGGTTTCCAGGCATTCTGGACGAGCAGCGCGCTCCTGTCGCAGGCCGATATCTCCGAAACCTGGGCGGTCACGGCCTCCCATGCCCATAACGGCTATGTAGAAAGCCTGCTGAATGGCGGCCTGCCGGCCTTTATTCTCATAGTCATATGGCTCGTCATCATACCTGCAAATGATTTTCGTATAGCGGTGGAAAGGGGAACCGATCCGGGATTGACGCGGCTTTTTGCCCGAATTTGGGTGTATGCACTGCTTTCTTCGTGTATTGAGAGTAATTTCTTTACTGGAACTGGGCCTATCTGGTCTTCTCTTCTGATCGCAATCTATTGTTTGAGGCATCAGGCTTACGACATACTTGAACAAGGGCAGTAATTTGCAGAAAGGCCGGGGGCTATGCATGGCGCAAAAAATCGGGACATTTGCGGACCGGATCAATAATCGGCTCGTACGCTATTTTCCGGGACCGGCGGCTCGGATCGAGACATCCGAACCGATCGTCTCCTTCACATTCGACGATGTACCCGCAACCGCCTGGACAAAGGGCGCACGCATACTGGAAAACGAGGGTGTTTGCGGGACGTTTTACATTGCGGGCGTTTTCATCGACACGCATGATGAGCAGCAGGAGATGATCTCCACGCAGGGCTGTTCGGAACTGGCAGCGGCCGGCCACGAGCTAGCCTGCCACACCTATTCTCACCGCAAACTCTCAAGCTTTTCGCGGCGCGGGCTTGAGGAGGATCTCGATCGCAACGAAAGCGTGCTCGGATCATTCAACCAAAATGGGCATAAACGGAATTTTTCCGTTCCCTTCGGCATGGCCTCACCCCTCATGCAACCATTGTTGCGGCGCAGGTTCAGGACGGCCCGTGGCATCACGGCCGGCATCAACCGGGGCAGCATCGATCCCTATAATCTGGCTGCGGTGGAATTGCGGCCCGATCAGAACTATCTCAACGCTGCCGATCGCTGGCTTGAGGATGTTTTGCAAAATGGCGGCTGGCTCATCATTTTCACGCATGATGTCTCGCCTGCGCCGAGCTTTTACGGTTGCCCGGAAGACAGGTTGCAAGGCCTTGTCCGCAGGGCGGTGTCCGGCGGTGCGAAGGTCATGCCGGTTGATGCCGCTGTCAGCGCACTCAGCCTGTAAAGGGATATTGGAGGCAGGGTGCGGAGAGGGTAGCGATGTAAGCGGGAGGCCCGCACGCTCATTGCCTATTGGCTGGCCCAGATGATGCGGGCGATCCATTCCACCTCGGCCATGTCGAAGCTGCGGTTCGGATGTTCGGGGTTGAGCGAAAGAAGCTCGATATTCTTGGGGCTTTGCCGCGCCAGCACCTTGGCCATCACTTCGCCGTCGCGGCTTTTCAGCACCACGCGGTCGCCGCGCCGCACCTGCGCGCCCGGCTCCACGATCAGGATGTCACCATCGCGGTAAAGCGGCATCATGCTTTCGCCCTGTACCTCCAGCGCATAGACGCCCTGCTTGCGTTCGGGAGAAGAGGGGAATTCCACCACATCCCAGCCCTGACCGGCCGGAAAACCACCATCATCGAAGAAGCCGCCGGAACCCGCCTGCGCAAAACCGAGCAGGGGTATGGCATTGTCCGCGCCGGAAGGCTGCATCGTCTGGGCGGCCTTGCCAAAAGCATAGCCGAAAAACTGGTCGACGCTTGCCCCCGTCGCCTCCAGCACCTTGGAGACGGATTCCGTCGAAGGCCAGCGTTTGCGGCCATCCGGGCCGAAGCGCTTCGATTTGTTGAATGAGGTCGGATCGAGACCGGCGCGCTTCGCCAATGCCGAGGGCGTCAGCTCATGGCGTTTGGCAAGCGTATCGATGGCGCCCCAGATCGTCTCGTGTGACAGCATGGTAAGAAAGCCCGCAGGTGGAGCCGAAAGCGGAAAAGCTCCTGTCATTTACTCCCGGAATCTAGACCATATCCGGCCCGGAGTAAAGAAAGGAAAGGAATAAAATCCTTGATCACGCCACCATGGCCGATGTGTTTATCTTGGCGAGCTGGATCACCGCCTGCGTGCGGCTGTCGACCTTGAGTTTCAGCAGGATCGCGGAGACATGCGCCTTGATGGTGGCTTCCGAAACATTCAGCTCATAGGCGATCTGCTTGTTCAGCAATCCTTCGGCCAGCATGCCCAGAACCCGGCTTTGCTGCGGCGTCAGCGTTCTGAGCCGGCCTATGAGATCAGCCACATCCGGGTCGTTTTCCTTGTCACCGTGGCTGCTCGCCGGTATCCAGACGTCCCCTTCCAGAACGGCGCGAATACCATCGCGAATATCGTCGATGCCGGAGGATTTGGAAATGAAACCGGAAGCGCCGAGTTCGATGGACCGGCGAACGGTGGTCGCATCATCCGTTGCCGAAACGATGACGATCGGCAGGCTCGAAAATTCCGCCCGGAGCGCCATCAGGCCTGAAAATCCGCTCACCCCCGGCATGGCGAGGTCGAGAAGCATCAGATCGGCGTCGTTACGCGCCGTCGCGGCACTTCGGGCGGCCTCGAAATCCCCGGCTTCTATGATGGTCTGCTGCCCGTCAAGACCGGATACGGCTTGTTTGAGGGCGCCGCGAAAAAGCGGGTGGTCGTCTGCTATGATAATGACAAGTTCCGACATTCTGGCCCCCTCCCAAGGGCGTTATGCGGTTCTTTCGCTGGTCTGATGCACTCCCATTTGCCGGCGGTCGAAACGCTACCGGCTCCTCCGCTCAAAGGTTGCTCCAATCGGTTACGCATTACAAGAAAAAGCTTGTGGACAGGCAGCCTTTGACGGCTTCAGCAATAAAAATGCGGTGGAAACTGTGGACAATCGACCCGCTTTGCGGCAAACCGCCCAGACTGAAAAGCCTTGGAAAGCCTTCGGAGAGCCCCATGCAGGAAACGCCCGCGATCATCTATAAAATCGTGCCGGAGACGTTGTGGAATGCGGCCAAAGCGAAGGGCGTCTTCGAAGGCGCCGCCATCGATCTGACCGACGGCTTCATTCATTTCTCGACGGCAAAGCAGGTGGCCGAGACCGCCGCAAGGCACTTTTCCGGCCAGGTTGACCTGCTTCTGATCGCGGTCGACGGGGGCGGGCTTGGCGACAAGCTGGTCTATGAACCCTCGAGAGGCGGCGATCTTTTCCCCCATCTTTATGCGTCTCTTCCCCTGACCGCCGTGCTTTGGGAAACGCCGCTTTCACTTGGCCATGATGGCCAGCACCAGTTTCCGGAGATTTTGTGATGAGCGGATTATTTTCCTCGATCGGCCGCAGGGGTCTGTTTCTGGTCGATGCGGAAAAGGCGCATGGCCTCTCCGTGGCGGCGCTGAAAAGCGGCTTCCTGCCGACCTGCATGGTGCCGCACGATCCGCGTCTGCAGCAGACCGTGGCAGGCCTCGTTTTTCCCAATCCGCTCGGCATGGCTGCGGGTTACGACAAGAATGCGGAAGTGCCGGGACCACTTCTGCGGCTCGGTTTCGGCTTTACCGAAATCGGTACCGTCACGCCGCGTGCGCAATCGGGCAATCCCAGGCCGCGTATCTTCCGTCTGGTCGAGGATGAGGGCGTCATCAATCGCCTCGGCTTCAACAATGAAGGCCATGCGGCCGCCCTGGAACGTCTGAAGCAGGCAAGGCTGCGCGGTATCGTCGGCGTCAATATCGGCGCCAACAAGGATAGCGAAGACCGCATCGCCGATTATGTGCAGGGCATCGAGGCCTTTTATTCGGTTGCATCCTATTTCACCGTCAATATCTCCTCGCCCAACACGCCGGGCCTGCGCGACCTGCAGGCGCGAGAAAGCCTCGCAGCACTTCTCGCCGCCGTGCTGGAACGCCGGAAAGTGGAGGCAGAACGCTTTGGCAAACGCATTCCGATCTTCCTCAAGATCGCGCCCGATCTGACCGAGGAAGGGCTGGATGATGTTGCAGAAGAGGCCTTGGCCCATGATCTCGATGGCCTGATCGTATCGAACACCACTCTTTCGCGCGAAGGCCTGCGGCCCGGTCCGCACAAGGGTGAGGCCGGCGGGTTGTCCGGCAAGCCGCTATTCGAGCTTTCGACCACGGTTCTCGCCAAGATGCGCCGTCGCGTGGGCGGCAATCTGCCCATCATCGGCGTGGGTGGGGTTTCTTCGCCGGAAACGGCATTGGAAAAGGTAAGGGCAGGGGCCGATCTGGTTCAGCTCTATTCCTGCATGGTCTATGAAGGCCCCGGCCTGCCGTCGTCAATCGTCAAGGGCCTGTCGAAGCTGGTCGCCCGCGAAGGCGTGGAGTCGATCCGCGACTTGCGCGACAGCGCGGTGGACCGCTGGGCCGACCGTAAGCTTGGCTGAGCATGATCTAAAGGTCGAGACGGTGCCGTCAGTTAAGAGGAGTGCTTCTTGTGGTGCGCCCTCCTCCTCATTCCTGTGACAGGCACAGGAATGAGGGTGGAGGGGTTTTAGCCCCCGCCCCATTATCTCACGCGCAGAGCACCATCGCCCAATAGGGCCGGTTGCGGCTGGCGGCATCATAGGCAACCGCGACGCCGAGGCCATTATAAGGCCCAAGCATGTTTTCGAGATGATGTTTAGAGCCGATCCAGGCCTTGACGACCCGCTCGACGCTGTCCTGACCTGCGGCCACGTTCTCCGCCGCTGGTAGCGGCACATTGCCGTCCTTCATGCGGATGAGGAAACTGTCGGTCAGGCCGATCAGATGCGCCATCTTCTGCGCCTTGACCATGCGGCCGGCCTGATAAGCGGCAGCACCGCTTGCTGCGCCATTAATGGCGAGTGGCGAAAGGCCCTTCGAGCGGCGCAACTCGTTAACCATCGGAAGCGCTGCCGCGGTCTCATCGCGGGTGCCGGACGGCATGCCCTTGTTGGTGGGCACGGAAACGCAGGCGGAAAGAACGGAGCCGGCGGAAATCAGCACGAAGCCGCGCCGGGTGAGCGTCTGGAATGATGTGTCGGTCATGTCAGCGGCGATAGCTCAGGAGACGCAGGATGATGAAAACGGGAATGACGATCGTAGCGCCGAGGATCAGATAGTCGCCGATTGCGCCCAGCGCATGGAAACCGCTGCGCCAGAGATCGACCACGAAATCGCGCGCGCCATAGATGATGTTCCACGGCGTCAATCCGAAGATCGCCATCAGAAAGCCGACGAGCAATGAAACCACCAGCAGCTTCACCACGGTACGGGCCACCGTATCACCCAGCATTTTGTTGACCTCACCGGCCATCAGCAAGTCTCCTGTTTTGTCCTGACATATGGGGCGCACCGCTTCGATGCAAGTTTTCGCGCACTATATCGCGCCATATTCGCCGCTGCCATGAAATAGGACTTGAGTTTTTTTATGGCTTGATAAATGACAGCCCGCATCTTCTCAGGAATCTTGAATGGCCCCAAACCAGTTTTCTTCCGGTGACGTCATTGCCGACCGCCGGGCGGACTATGCCCGCATGTTGGCGGAGAGCGGTGATTATCCCGCCGCCGCCGAACTCATGGAACAGGCGCTTGAACTTGCGCCACGGTGGACGGCGGGCTGGTTTCGCTTCGGGGAATATCACGAAAAGGCCCAGGAGACTGCAAAAGCCGTGGCGGCTTACGAGAAAGTCGCCACACTGGATACGGAAGGGCTGTTCGCAGCCGAACTGAAACTCGCGGTTCTCGGTGCCGCGGAAACACCCGAGCAGCCGCCGAGCCGTTATGTGGAAGGGCTGTTCGACGATTATGCCGACCGTTTCGAAACGTCGCTCGTCGAGAAACTGGATTACAGCGTACCGCAGAAACTGGCGGAGCTGATCGGCAGGGCGGCGGATGGCGGCGTCTTCGACACCATTGTCGACATTGGCTGCGGCACAGGCCTTCTCGGCATCGAAATCCGCTCCCTGGCAAAGCGGCTGGAAGGTTTCGATATCTCCCAGAACATGCTTGCCAAGGCCGAGGAAAAGGGTCTTTACGACCATCTCGGCCAGGCCGATCTTTCGCTGGACGCCGCCACCTCGGGCTGTTCAGCCCGGAAAGTGTGGAACACCGCGCCGGCCTTGTCGCCGCTGCCGATGTGATGATGTATCTCGGCAGTCTCGAAACCGTCATGCCGATCGTTTCAGCCCTGCTTGCGCCCTCCGGCTTCTTTGCCTTTTCGGTAGAGGATGCGGGGGATGAGGAGGGTTTCGTTCTGCGGGAATCTCTTCGTTACGCGCATTCGAAAAGCTACGTGACCGGCCTTCTGGAGCGGACGGGCTTTTCTCTCATCGAAATCCGCAAAACCACCATTCGCAAGGATGCCGGAAAACCCCTTTCCGGCATTCTTTTTCTTGCACGCGCCAAAGCCTGAACATCTCGTTTCTTGCCTTTTTCACGATAGGTCAGCCTTCCTTACGCATCCATCTTGATCGGCTGTTTTTTGCAGTGCAAAATACGCCGGAACCTGAGGGAAAAAAGCGTGAGCAGAACGAGAAGCGTTTACAGCATGTGGAGTTCGGACCCGGCGAAACATGCGCCGGTGGAAGACGTGCAGGGCATCGTCACCGGAGCCATCGTGTCGGCACTCGGCTTTTATCTGCTGAACAAGGTCGGCCTTCTGACCGGCGGCACCGCCGGCGTCGCCTTCCTCATTCATTATGCCTTCGGCATCAGCTTCGGCCTCCTGTTCTTTCTCGTCAATCTGCCGTTCTACTATCTTTCCTTCCGCCGCCTCGGTCTTGCCTTTTCCTTCAAGACCTTCATTGCCATCGGTCTCGTTTCGGTGCTGACGGAAGTGGAAGCGCGCTGGATGGTCATTGACAGCATCAACCCGCTCTGGGCGGCGCTGCTGGGCGGCTTGCTTTTGGGTTACGGATTGCTGGCGCTTTATCGCCACCGCGCCAGCCTAGGCGGTATCGGCATTCTGGCCATCTATATTCAGGATCGCTTCGGCATCCGTGCCGGTCTGATCCAGCTCGCCTTCGACGCTTTTGTGATGCTCTGCGCCTTCCTCGTCATCGATCCGGCCACCGTCGTCTATTCGATTGTCGGCGCTTTCGTGCTCAACATGTTTCTCGCCATTAATCACCGTTCGGACAGATACATCGTCGTGCGCTGAGTAAAGCCGCTTGAAATCCATCGCGCTTTTGCGCAATAGCTCGATCAAGGCCGGAAAATCAGGGGAACGGACATGGGCGATACGACTGTGCGCAAGCGCGTGAATATCTGGGCTTCCGCGCCCGATCGTCATTCGCTGCTCGAGGATGCCCAGGGCGTTCTGGCTGGCAGCATGCTCGTCTCGCTGGGTGTGACGCTGCTGTCCACCGCGGGCCTGCTCACCGGCGGCACGGTGGGCCTTGCCTTTCTGGCGCATTATTCCACCGGCTTCAGCTTCGGCGCGGTGTTCTTCCTCGTCAATCTGCCGTTCTATTATCTCGCCTTCCGCCGTCTCGGCCTTGCCTTCACGGTCAAGACCTTCTGCGCCATCGCCATGACTGCGCTTCTTTCCGAATATATGCCCGGCTTTTTCGCCTTTCAGAGCATCAATCCGGTTGCTGCCGCTCTCTTTGGCGGATTAACGGTCGCGGCCGGAATGCTGGCGCTGTTCCGTCATCGCACCAGTCTCGGCGGTTTCGGCATCCTCGCGCTTTATCTTCAGGATCGTTTCGGCTGGCGCGCCGGCCTCGTCCAGCTCGCCTTTGACGGCATGGTGCTGGCCTGCTCGTTCTTCGTGGCCACGCCTTTCGTCATCGTCTGCTCCATTCTCGGGCGCTGGTCATGAACCTGACGCTTGCCATCAATCATAGAAACGACCGCTACATCGCCATGTAGCGGCCGCCCATTTTGGGTTTAAGAGGTCACGCCGCCTTCGCAGCCGCATCGACCGGATGCTGCGAGCGGAAACCGACGGCGATGCGGTTCCAGGTGTTGATGGCGCCGATGGCGACCGTGATCTTCACGATATCCTCATCGGAAAAATGTGCTTTCAGCGTCTCGAAGGCGTCATCCGGGGCGCCGGTTTCGGCAATTTTCGTCACCGCATCCACCCAGCCGAGCAGCGCCCGTTCCTGCTGGGTATAAACGGGGGATTCCCGCCACACGCTCATCAGGTTGATCCATTGTTCGGAAAGCCCGTCATGGCGGCTCTCCTTCACATGCATGTCCACACAGAAGGCGCAGCCGTTGATGATCGAGGCGCGCAGCTTGATGAGATGAACGAAGCGACGCTCTAGCCCGCTGCCCTGAACGTAATTTTCCAGAGCCATGACGGCCTTGAAGGCTTCGGGCGATGCTTTGGCATAGTTGATACGGGTTTTCATGGGTCTCTCCATTGGTTGGGTCTGTTTGAAGTCATGCGTCATCGGTCCGGAAAGTGGCGAAGCTCTCCGGTGCAGGTCGATCTTTTTTTGGGGGCCTGTTTTCGGGTCTCAGCGCGTCATCGTCTTGCGCTCGTTCAGCTCCAGAAAGGCGCAGCCACGCGCGGCAATCCCGCCATCATCATTGGCGGCGAGATCGTCCAGAATATCGGCGATGGTAGTCTTGGCGAGTTCGGCCCGATAGGCCTTTTCCGCTTTCAGCATCGCGGCATTGATGCCGCAGGGCTTGGTGAAATAACGCCCCGGCAAGGGGTTTGGCCCGCGCTGGCGGATTTCTGCGCAGCGGAAGGCAGGCTGCGGCCCTTCGACGGCCAGCACGATATCGAGCAGGGTGATCCTGTCGGTCGCCCGAGCCAGACGGTAACCGCCCTTCGGCCCCGGCACGGTAGCAACAATCCCCGCACTGGACAGCGACTGGAGATGCTTGAGAAGATAGCTTGTGGAAACGCCGTGAAATTCCGCCAGCGCCGCTGCAGACAGCACGCCGCCTTCGGAAAGCCCCGCCAGCATGCCCACGCTGTGAATGGCCTGTTCCACGCCGTCGCCGAGTTTCATCCGACTTGTCCCTGTGCGGTTTGTTTCAGTATCGTGGATAAAATTTATCCGTGATTATGCTTTCTGTCAAGCGACCCCGTTCCGCCCTTCTTTTTTGCAGCTTTTTCACTACCTTGAAGACGTGAAACACACCGAGTCTCCCATTTCCGGCACCCATGTCGGCGCTTTGCCCCTTCCATTCCAGAAATGGTTTGCCGAAAAGGGGTGGTCTCCGCGCGCTTATCAATTGGAGCTGATGGCGCGGGCGCGCGGCGGCGAGAACATGCTGCTGATCGCGCCCACCGGCGCCGGCAAGACGCTGGGCGGCTTCATGGCCTCGCTCACCGATCTGGCAGAGCGCGGCAAGGTGCCGGCGGGCTCCGGCTTCGTCGGCGTGCACACGCTCTATATCTCGCCGCTTAAGGCGTTGGCGGTGGATATCGAACGCAACCTCACCAGGCCTGTCTCCGAAATGGGCCTGCCGATTTCCATCGAGACGCGCACCGGCGATACGCCGCAGGGAAAACGCCAGCGCCAGAAGGTCAACCCGCCGGATATTCTGCTGACGACACCCGAACAGGTCTCGCTGCTGCTCGCCAACAAGGAGGCCGAGCGCTTTTTCCGTGGCCTGAAATATGTGGTGCTCGACGAGCTGCATTCGCTCGTCACCTCCAAACGCGGCCATCTGCTGTCGCTGGCGCTCGCCCGGGTGCGCCGGCACGCACCCGATGTGCGCTTTATCGGCCTTTCGGCCACGGTGGCGGAGCCGATGGATTTGCGCCGTTATCTCGCGCCGCAGGGACAGGCTGAGCCGCCCGCCGGTCTCATCACCGTCGAAGGCGGGGCAAAGCCGGATATCTCCATCCTGAGCACGGAAGAGCGCATCCCTTGGTCCGGCCATTCGGCGCGTTACGCGATGAAGGATTTGTACGCCGCGCTGAAGGACCACCAGACGACGCTGATCTTCGTCAACACCCGCTCGCAGGCGGAGCTGATCTTCCAGGAACTCTGGACCATCAATGACGATAATCTGCCGATTGCCCTGCATCACGGCTCACTGGATGCCGGCCAGCGCCGAAGGGTGGAGGCGGCCATGGCCGAAAACCGGCTGCGCGCCGTCGTCGCCACCTCCACGCTCGATCTCGGCATAGACTGGGGCGATGTCGATCTTGTCATGCATGTCGGAGCGCCAAAGGGCGCGAGCCGCCTGGCCCAGCGCATCGGCCGCGCCAACCACCGCATGGATGAGCCGTCAAAGGCGATCCTCGTTCCCGCCAACCGTTTCGAGGTGATGGAGTGCCGGGCAGCCCTTGATGCGAACTATATCGGCGCGCAGGATACGCCCCCATTGCCGAAGGCGCGCTCGATGTTCTGGCCCAGCACATACTCGGCATGGCCTGCGCCGAGCCTTTCGATGCGGACGATCTCTATCGTGAAGTGACGAGCGCCTCGCCCTATGCCGATCTGCCACGCGCCACCTTCGAGCGGGTGGTGGATTTCACCGCCACCGGCGGTTACGCGCTGCGCACCTATGAGCGTTACGCCCGCATCCGGCAGATGAAGGACGGCCGCTGGCGCGTCTCCAATCCGGCGGTCGCGCAGCAATATCGCCTGAACCTCGGCACCATCGTCGAGGCGGCGGAACTCAATGTTCGCATGGTCAAGCGCAATGCCAAGGGCTCTGTCGGACGCGGCGGCATGTCGCTCGGCAAGGTCGAGGAATATTTCCTTGAACAGCTGGTGCAGGGCGATACGTTTCTTTTCGCCGGCAAGGTGCTGCGCTTCGAGGGTATCAGGGAGAATGAATGCCTGGTCTCCCAGGCCTTCTCCATGGACCCGAAAATTCCCTCTTATGCCGGCGGCAAGTTCCCGCTCTCCACCTACCTAGCGGATCAGGTGCGGTCCATGCTGGCAGACCCGGCACGCTGGCATGCCCTGCCGGATCAGGTGCGCGACTGGCTGGCGATCCAGAAGGAAAAGTCGATCATTCCCAAGCGCGACGAGTTGCTGGTCGAGACCTTTCCCTTCCGCAAGCGCTTCTTCATGGTCATGTATCCCTTCGAAGGGCGGCTGGCGCACCAGACGCTCGGCATGCTTCTGACGCGGCGGCTGGAACGGGCGGGCGCAAAGCCTATTGGTTTTGTCGCCACCGATTATTCGCTCGCCATCTGGGCCATGGACGATATCGGCAGCCGGCTGAAATCCCGCCGACTATCACTGGCGGACCTCTTCGACGAGGATATGTTGGGCGATGATCTGGAGGCATGGCTGGACGAGTCCTTCATGCTGAAGCGTACCTTCCGCAACTGCGCCGTCATTTCCGGCCTCATCGAACGCCGCCATCCCGGCAAGGAAAAGACCGGCCGTCAGGTCACTGTCTCGGCCGATCTTATTTATGACGTTCTTCGCAGCCATGAGCCGGATCATATCCTGCTGGAGGCCACGAGGCGCGATGCGGCCGCGGGACTTTTGGACATTGGCCGTCTTGGCGATATGCTGAAGCGAATCAAGGGCCACACCACCCACCGTGCGCTGGAGCACGTCTCTCCGCTTGCCGTTCCTGTCATGCTGGAAATCGGCCGCGAGACGGTGGCGGGCGAGGCGATGGATCAGGTTCTTGCGGAGGCCGCAGACGAGCTGATCGCCGAAGCCATGTCCTGAAGCATTAAACTGGAATGAAGGAACGAAGATAAAAGTGCTAAGCCGGCTGACATTGAGCGACAGGTTTTCGAATGGCTTCGAATGCCTCGGCAGCGAAACCGCCGTCAACGGCGTCGCCGCCTGGTGCGATCCGCTCGGCGGGCTTTACCTGCCGGACCTGTCTCTGCTCGTCGTTTCCGATCTGCATCTGGAAAAAGGTGCGGCCTTTGCCCGGCGCGGGCGCATGCTGCCCCTTACGACACGATCGCAACCCTCAAAATCCTGTCTTCGCTCGTCAGCCGCTACGATCCGAAGATCGTCGTCAGCCTCGGCGATAATTTTCACGACCGCGTCGGGTCCGAGCATCTGCCGCTTATGCTGCGCGAACTCATCCGCGAGATGGCCCGTAGCCGGGAATGGATATGGATCAACGGCAATCACGATCCTGATGGTACGGTCGATCTGCCGGGGTCTTCGGTGGACGAGATGTTTTATGGCAATCTCGTTTTCCGCCATGAGCCGAAGGTGGGAGATGCTGCAGGCGAAATCGCCGGCCACCTGCATCCCTCCGCCACGGTTCGCCGACGCGAAAAGACGGTGCGGCGGCCCTGTTTTGCTACGGATGGTTCACGGCTTTTGATGCCGGCCTTCGGGGTCATGAGCGGCGGGCTGGATTTGCGCCACAAGGCGATGCGCGGCCTTTTCGATCACGCTGAACTCGTGGCGCATCTGATGGGACGGGACCGCATCTATTCGGTGCGGTTTTCAAATCTGCTCGGCTGAGCGCAATCACTCCGCTTCGGCCGCCTATTGACGGTAGACCAGCACCGGTATCTTCGAGTTTTTCAGCACCTTGGCCGTGACACTGCCGAGAAGCATCTCGATGAAGCTTCTGCGACGGTGTGAAGCCATGGCGATGAGGTCGCAGCCGGTTCTGTCGGCGATTTCGATGATCGCCTCGTCCGGCCGCCCCGCCCGCGCCAGCAGCGCCTCGCAATCAAGCCCCATGGCTGCGGCGTGCGCCTGCGTGTCTCTCAGAAGATGCTCTGCCTCCTCGCAACGGTGGAATTCCTCTTCGGCAATGGCGGCAATGTCCTCGACATCGCTGGCAATCACGTGAAAGGGTTCGGATACCGTCACGACGGTCACCTTTGCGCCTGCCTCTCTGGCGAGAGCGAACCCTTGGTCGATTGCGATCTGCGCCAGCGGCGAGCCACGGTGGGAATGAGAATGTGCTTGAACATGACATTTCTCCTTTTCATCCCGGTCACAACCGCATTTGCCGCCATTAGCTGCGTGCGCGGTTGTAACATCTTGAATTTTACAGCAAACCCCGGAAGGAAGCGAATGCTATCTTTGCCCGCGCGGGCGGCAGACGCTCTCTTTTGCGCGATTGAAAACGCTCAGTCCTTGCGGAAGATGATGCTGGCGCCCCAGCCGGTGACGACGGCCAGCAGAACGCATAGCGCGCCATAGGCAAGCGGCGTCTGATGCGCCGCATCGGTGATCGCCTGTTCCATGCCGGTCTTGACGACGCGCAGTTTCAGCTCGCGCTGGGCGATGAACTTGCCGCTCTTGAACAGATAGGCACGGGCGGTGTGCACGCCGTTCGGCACGTTGGCCGGCAGGCGCAGTGTCGCCCAGAACAGGCCGGTGCGTTCCAGCCTCACCCCGGTCGTATCGTTGCGATAGATGCCGCTTGAAAGCTTGAGCCGACGATAGGCCTCCTGAAAATCGAAGACATTGTCAGGCACGCCGGAGAAGACCGCGCTTTTCAGCGACAGATGATCGACGCCAAGCCCCATGGCCCGCAAGGTGCCGGGAGAGGCAACGGCGCTGATATCGCGCGTGCTGGCCATGGAATAGGATTCCGGCAGGGGCGTGAAGGTGATGGCGCTGGTATTGATCCAGATGCCCGCCACCCGCTCCTTCTTGCGCACGGTCATATAGTCGCTCGGCCCTTCGAGCGTCACGACGATATCATATTGCCCGATGGCGAGCAGCAATTGGTCGGTATTGTTCAGCGCGCCGAAGAGAGTGAAATCCGCGCCGCGAAAATCCGAGGCGATGGGAATTTCTGTCGTTGAAGCGCCGATTTCGATGTTTTCCAGCAGGGATCGCTGTTGCGGACCGGGCGGCAAGGCAAGCGGCGGCGTCTGCGCCGACGCCATGCTCCCAAAGGCAAGGAATGGCACCAGAAAAAGTGCGGCAAACGACAGATGGCGGGTCAATAGCCTAACCCTCCGACGGCAACCGAAAACAGGTCTTCCGGGCGCACCACCAGCGATACTGCAAGGCGAAGGGCGACCGCGAGAACCAGCAGCGCCAGAAGCGCGCGCAACTGTTCGCCGCGCAATTTCTGCCCCACGCGCACGCCATATTGCGCGCCGATGACGCCGGCCACCATCAGGATGAAGGCCAGTACCACGTCGACGGAATAGTTCGTCGCGGCCTGGACGATGGTCGTATAGGCGGTCACGAAAATGATCTGGAACAGCGAGGTGCCGACAACCACGCTGGTCGGGATGCGGAGGAGATAGATCATCGCCGGCACCATGATGAAGCCGCCGCCGACACCCATGATGGAGGTGAGAATGCCGATGCCGAAACCCAGCGTCACGATGGGAATGATGCTGAGATAGATCTTCGATTTCTTGAACCGCATTTTCAGCGGCAGGCGGTGAACCCAGTTGTGATGGCCCGGGCGGCGCAGCGTTACGGTTTCGTTGCGGGCGGCGCGGCGCAGCGCGGAAATGCTTTCCTTCAGCATCAGCCCGCCAACGGTGCCGAGCAGGATGACGTAGAGCAGCGAGACAATGAGATCGAGCTGGCCGATGCTGCGCAGAAAGGAGAATATCCACACGCCGACCGTGGCGCCGACCAGACCGCCGACAAGCAAAACACTGCCGAGCTTGACGTCCAGCGTCCCGCGCCGGAAATGCGTGATGGAGCCGGAAACGGAGGAGGCCACCACCTGGTTCGCGCCGGTCGCAACAGCTACCACGGGCGGAATATTGTAAAAAATCAACAGCGGCGTGATCAGAAAGCCGCCGCCCACGCCGAACATGCCGGAAAGAAAACCGACAGCCGCGCCCATGCCGAGAATGATGAAAATATTCACCGACAGTTCTGCGATCGGCAGATAGACAGTCACGGCTCGGACCTCGGGCAAATGGTTCCGGGCGGCAGGGCTTGTCCGGGTGAGGGGGCCGCGCCGCGATTATACTTTCTGTCTGAAAAGACCGGGCATGCCCAGCCTTCATTCGTCATGCCCGCGAGGGTCTGACGTGTCAACATTCAACGGTAAATACGTTGATAATTTGGAAAGATAGAGACCAGGCGTGGGGCTGCGCCACATTCCGACGCCAAACTCAAGGGAAGCGGCCGCTGCGGCCGCTCCAACCGTTGCGGAACGGTTATTTGTTGCGGGCCAGCAGCGCGGTCACCAGTTCGTTGGTAATGCGCCCGTCAGGCGTCTGGCCCACGGATTTCTGGAAGTCCTTGATCGCGGTGACGGTGTTCTTGCCAAGCTTGCCGTCGGGCTGGCCGGCATCGAAACCGTTCTTGTTCAGGATTGCCTGAATGTTGCGGATCGCCTTTTCCATGTCCACGGAAGCGGTCTTGACGCCCTGCTTGCCGGCCCATTCCTCGGGCGGGTTGACGCTGTTGGCGTCTTCCGAAAGCGGTTTGACCTTCCATGTTTCCACTTTGGCCTGAGCGCTCTGAAGCTGTTGCGGGTTCATCGCTCCTGCAACCTCGTCGCGCTTCTGGGCAGCGTCGGCGTCGCCATCCTTGGCTGCAATCGCGAACCACTTGTAGGATTCCTCGATATCCTGCTTCACGCCGCTTCCGCGGGCGTAGAGAATGGCGAGGTTGAACTGGCTGTCACGGACACCGAGTTCGGAAGCCTTGATGAACCACTGTGCGGCGGCAGTGAAATCCGGTTGGCCGGCTGCGTCGGAGGCGAGCAGGACGGCGAGATTGTGCATCGCGCCGGCATTACCCTGATCTGCGGCCAGTGTGTAATAGCGCTTGGCTTCGGAAAGGTTACGCTCGACACCGTTTGCCTTCTCGTAAAGGTTGGCGAGACGATATTGCGCGGGCGCAAGGCCGCGATCCGCCGCCAGCTTGTACCATTTGGCGGCTTCCGCGCGATCGGCGGTCACACCACGACCGTCGGTGTAGCGTGCTGCAATCTCGAACAGCGCCTGTGTTTCGCCCTTGGCGGCCGCCTCGGCAAGCGATGCGGGCTCGATGCCGGCGGGAACCGTAATCGCGTCCTGCGCGGGGGTAGCCGTCGCAGCTGCTGGCGCCGGCGCCTGCGGCTCGTTCTTTGCAACCGTGTCAGGCGTCACCGTATCCACGACCGGTGCGTCGGCGACCGGTGGCTCGTCGGCAAGCGGTGCGCCGCCGATGGTGCGGGGATCAATGGTATTCTGCGGCGGTGCTGCGTTTTCGATGCTGTCGGCGGATGCCTGCTGCTGCGGATCGATGACGAGATCGGACGGGATTGTCACGGCCTTGTCGCCGGTCTCGGGCAGTGCGGAGACCGGAGCATTGTCCATTTTCTGTTCGATGAGCGGTGTCGGGGCTTCCGCGCCGCCGATCATCGTCTTGACGAGCGGCATGGCCATCATGGCGAGAAGAATGGCGCCGATACCGAGCAGCAGCGGGCGACGATAGCGCGACAGCGCAGAGGCGTCGGCCTTGCGGCTCTTCTTGCTGGTTTCAAGTTTCTCCGGTGACGTTTCCATGGCGGCGGCCTGAGCCGCGCGACGGGCAGCGGCAATGAAATCCGTCCGCCCTTCGGCGTCTGCAGCCTTGCCGCTGGCGGCAACCTGGCTGGCGCGCACGCGTTCCAGTATCTTCTTGATATCAGGCGCGCCCGAACCCGGCTCCAGTAGTTCGTTCTCCTGGCCGGCCGGCAGAACGTCGATCGGATCAAGCGACGGGGCCGGTTCAACCTGGGTGCGTGTCGAGGCGGCAGCCACGGGTTCTTCTACCGGTTTGGCGGTCTTTGCCGTGCCGGTTTTGAAACGTTTCGTCAGGCCGGCAAGCAGGCTTTTCTTTTCCGCTTTTGCGGGCTTGGCGGCAGCGGGCGGCACGATGGCATCCGCGTCGTTTTCGCCAGCGTCATCAGCGTCGAGAATGGCCTGCTCTTCGGCGATATAACCCTCTTCCGGGAAGATGCCAGCCGGCATTGGCACATCTTCGCGGGCGGAAGAGACCATATGCTGTGCGACATTGCGCGCGGCGGTCGTCTCCTGGCGATAGGCGGGGGCGGCATCGCGATTGTCGAGGCTGTCCAGCCGTCCGGCGATCTGCACCAGCGTCTCGTGCAGCGCCTCGAAGGTGCGGTGCGTGCGTTCCTCGGTGTTGCGGCTCAAGGCCTCCAGGCTGCGCAGATCGGTGGCAAGATCGGTCAGCATGGTCATGTCGGCGAGGTTTGCGCCGGAGGAGACATTATTGCGCGTAAAGGCGTCCAGAACGGCTTCGGCGGCCTGCCGTGCCGCTTCGATGATATATTCGTCGTTCGACGCCATATAGTCTTCGATCGCCGACATGCGGGCGTCGAGTTCGGGCGACATGCCCGCTGGCTGGTGGTGACCGGGCTGGCTGATCAGCGAGGAGAGGTGGGATATCTGGTTTTCGAGGCTTGCCAGCGCGCCGCTGTCGGCGGGTGCGGCATGGGCGGACTCGTCCAGACGGGCGGCGATATCGCCAAGCCGTTCTTCCAGGCGCGAAAAGGCGCTTTCGTTGAAACCGGATGCCGGCTGCGGCTGGCTGTAGCGATAGTCGAGATCCTCGATGCGCCGCGAAAGCGTATCGAGCCGTTCCGCCAGACCGTCATTGACGGCGCCGTGATCCAGCGCGTCGATCTTTTGGGAGATGTCGCTGAGGAAGGATGTCAGTTCCGCCTGTTGCGACGGGCGCTGCGAACGCTCCAGAAGCAGGGAAAGCTGGTCCAGCCGCTCATGCAGCTGTGCTGCGTCGCGCGCGGTGCTCAGCTCGTCGATCTTGCCGGCCAGCGTTTCGAGGCGGGCGGTCAGATCAAGAGCCGGTTCAGGCTTGGCGGCGGCAAGGCGGTTGATGTCATCAAGCTGTTCGGCAAGGCCGTTCAGACGGGTTTCCAGCCGCTGCGCCAGCGCGTTGTCCGTCGCCTGCGCATTGGAACGCGCGCCGGTCGCGGCAATCGCGCGGCTGATTTCGTCCAGCCGCTGGTCGAGACCGGAAAACTGTTCGGTAAAGGCAGCCTCATTGGGCTGCATATGTTTGCCAAGCTGCTCTACGGCGCTTGCAATCGCGATCAGCTTTTCCTCAAGCACGCGCACGGCCGGATTGTTGCTCATGCCGCCAAGCTGGGTCTTGATGTCGTCGAGACGATAGGCGAGCGAGACGACCTCATCCTGCAGCGAGGTCGCGTCGAAGCCGCGCAGCGTATCTTCCACATTGTTCCAGCGGCTTTCGATCCGGTGCACGCTGTCTTCACGCGCAAGCTGGTCGATCGTGAGGCGCAGGTCCTCGAATTCGTTGCGCAGGCCGTAGGCATCAGGAGCTGCGAGATTGCCGAGCTGGTCGATGCTGCCGGCAAGCCGTGCGATATCGTCGCGCAGATCGCCGATGAATTGCTGGTCTTCAGCGATGGCGCGAATGTTGCGAATTTCAGCGCGCAGCCCCTGCGCCTCGCGCGCTACGCCTTCGGAAATATCGTGCTTCAGCTCGTGGCGCAGGTTGACGAGCGCCTGTGCGATCTCCTGCAGGGCCGCGTCGTTACGCTGCTGCTCCTGATAGGGCGGGATGGAACGCGCACGCGGTGCGGCCGCCGCTGCCGCGGTCTGAACGTCGTTCGGGCGATATTCGGGCGCAAGCGGTCTGATGATGGTCCGTTCCGGGCGCGCAACGGGCTCCTGCGGGCGCTGGAAGCTTGATTCGAGCAGGCGCTGGCGCTGGCGGATTTCGTTGACGGGGTCGAGCTGCGGCGGGGTAATCGTGGCGCGTGGTTCGCGCGGCGCGGCGTAAGCCTCGGTTTTTGGTTCCGGCGCGGGGGTGGCCGCGCGCGGCTCGCGCGGGAACTTCTGGCTCATCAACCCCTCGATACGGGCTTCCAGGCCTTCAATGGTGCGATTGAGAGCATCAAGAGACGATCTGTCGCCTGGCTGTTGGGTTTTCGATCGCAATCCGTTCATCTTCTCGCTCGCTTCGCTTCCGTCCGGCGTGCCCGGTTGTTTGTCGCGACGGTTGCCTGTCTGGACATGCCGTCGCCGCAACAAGCAGCAATTCTAGAGCCGGTATTTGCCCCCTTTGAGGAAAATGCGCCGATGGACGAAGCAGTTACCTCTGTCGGGAGAATTCACGAAACGTGGTAAAGAAGTGGTTAACTATGGTCGGAATTTTTTAACTTTTGGGGCGCGTGGCCCTCTCGCGCGGGCGCAGACCATTCATTCGGCGGAAAGGGCGGGCGATAATCCGCCGGAATTTATTTGACGTTTACGCGCACGTCAAATATTGTCATCCCATATTGGCCGGATCGGCTCCGGCTTTCACGATGCGGAGGAACATCGGTAATGCCTGTTTACAAGGCCCCAGTCAAAGACACGCTTTTTATCCTGAACGACGTTCTCGGCCTCGAGCGGTATAACAACCTGCCCGGCTTCGAGGATGCAACCCCTGACATGATCGAGGCGATCACCGGTGAAGCCGCCAAGCTTGCCGAAGAGCGGCTTTTCCCGCTCAACCTTTCCGGCGACCAGCAGGGCTGCAAGCGCGCCGACGACGGTTCGGTCTCCGTGCCTGATGGTTTCAAGGAAGCGTACGACGCCTATTGTGAAGGCGGCTGGATCGGTCTTGCCGTTCCGCAGGAATTCGGCGGTCAGGGCCTGCCCTATACGCTTCATGCCGCGATCGGCGAATATATGTCGTCCGCCAACCTGTCGCTGATGATGTATCCCGGCCTGACGCAGGGTGCCATCGCGGCGGTTCTCGTGCATGGCACTCAGGAGCAGAAGCAGACTTATCTGCCGAAGATGGTCGAAGGCACATGGTCCGGCACCATGAATCTGACCGAACCTCATTGCGGCACCGATCTCGGTCTTCTGCGCACAAAAGCAGTTCCGCAGGGCGACGGCACTTACAAGATTTCCGGCCAGAAGATCTTCATCTCCGCCGGCGAACATTCCATGACTGATAATATCGTCCATCTGGTGATTGCCCGTATCGAGGGCGCGCCGGAAGGTACCAAGGGTATTTCGCTGTTCATCGTGCCAAAGTTCCTCGTCAAGGAAGATGGTACGCTCGGCGAACGCAATGGCGTCACCTGCGGTGCGATCGAGCACAAGATGGGCATTCACGGCAACGCCACCTGCGTCATGAACTATGACGATGCGACGGGTTATCTGCTGGGCGCGGAGAACAAGGGTCTCTCCGCCATGTTCGTGATGATGAACGAGGCCCGCCTCGGTGTTGGCCTGCAGGGTCTTTCCGTTGGCGAGATCGCCTACCAGAACGCGGTGGAATATGCGCGTGACCGCATTCAGGGCCGCTCGCTTTCCGGTGCCAAGTTCCCGGATAAAAAGGCTGATCCGATCATCGTGCATCCCGATATCCGCCGCACGCTGATGACCATCAAGGCCTATAACGAGGCCGGCCGCGCCTTTCTTCTGTGGACGGCGCTGCAATCCGACATCGCCCATCGCGCCGCCGATGAAAAGCAGCGGCAGGCGGCGGACGACCTGCTCGGCCTCGTCACGCCGATCCTGAAAGGTGTCTTGACCGACAAGGGCTTCGATCACGCCGTGATGGCGCAGCAGGTCTTCGGTGGCCACGGCTACATCGAGGAACACGGCATGAGCCAATATGTCCGCGATGCCCGCATCACCATGATCTATGAGGGCGCCAACGGCATTCAGGCGCTTGATCTGGTCGGCCGCAAGCTCGGCATGAATGGCGGCCGCGCCGTCATGGCGCTGTTCAAGGAAATCGGCGATTTCTGCGAGGAAAACCGCGCCGACGAAAAGCTGAGCCTCTACACCAAGGGCCTGAAGAAGGGCTTGAACGACCTGCAGGCCGCAACCATGTGGTTCATGCAGAACGCCATGGCCAAGCCAGACAATGCCGGTGCCGGTTCAACCGACTACATGCACCTCTTCGGCATCGTGTTGCTGGGTTACATGCAGGCCCGCATGGCGAAGGCGGCGAGCGAAGCCCTTGCGGCAGGTAGCACTTCGGACGAGGATTACCTCAAGACGAAGCTCGTCACGGCAAAGTTTTATATGGAGCGCATCATGCCGGAAACGGCGCTGCGCAAGGCCCGCATCGAAACCGGCGCGGACACCATGATGGAACTGGCTGCGGAAGCATTCTGACAGGGCGTTTCAAGCGCCGAGGGAGAGAGTTAATGACCGACGTTTATATCTACGACCATGTCCGCACCCCGCGTGGACGCGGCAAGAAGGATGGCAGCCTGCACGAGGTGCCTTCCGTTCGCCTTGCTGCCAAGACGCTGGAAGCCATCCGCGATCGCAACGGGCTGGATACATCTGCTGTCGATGACATCATCATGGGCTGTGTCGATCCTGTCATGGATGCCGGTGCGGTGATCCCGAAAGCCGCCGCCTTCGAGGCCGGTTATTCCAACAGGGCGCCGGGCATGCAGATCTCGCGCTTCTGCGCTTCGGGTCTCGACGCCATCAACTTCGCGGCCGGCAAGGTCAAGGCCGGGTCTGACGATATCGTCATCGCCGGCGGCGTGGAAAGCATGTCCCGCGTCGGCATGGGCATGTCGGGCGGCGCCTGGTACATGGACCCCTCGGTCAACTTCCCGGCCTTCTTCATGCCGCAGGGCGTCTCGGCCGATCTCATCGCCACCAAATACGGTTTTTCCCGTGACGATGTCGATGCCTATGCCGTGGAGAGCCAGAAGCGTGCGGCGCATGCCTGGGAAAAGGGCTATTTCAACAAGTCCGTCATTCCCGTGAAGGACCGCAACGGCCTGACGATCCTTGACCGCGACGAGCATATGCGCCCCGGCACGGACATGCAGGCGCTTGCCTCCCTCAACCCCTCCTTCCAGATGCCGGGTGAAATGGGCGGCTTCGAAGCCGTCGGCATTATGGCGCATCCGGAAGTGGAGCGGATCAATTACGTGCACCACGCCGGCAATTCGTCCGGCATCGTCGATGGCGCCGCCGCTGTGCTGATCGGCTCCAAGGCTGGCGGCGACGCGATGGGCGTGAAACCGCGCGCCCGCATCAAGGCTTTCGCCAATATCGGCTCCGATCCGGCGCTGATGCTGACCGGCCCCGTTGATGTGACGGAAAAGCTCCTGAAAAAGACCGGAATGTCGCTTGCCGATATCGATCTCTTCGAACTCAATGAAGCTTTTGCCGCCGTCGTGCTGCGTTACATGCAGGCTTTCGAGATCGACCACGACAAGATGAACGTCAACGGGGGCGCAATCGCCATGGGCCATCCGCTGGGTGCCACGGGTGCGATGATCCTTGGCACGGTGCTGGATGAGCTGGAGCGGCGCGACCTGAACACCGCGCTCGTCACACTCTGCATCGGCGCTGGAATGGGCACGGCGACCGTTATCGAGCGGGTTTGAGAGGCTTCGGCTGATACCGCAGCGGCTCCTCCGTCATCCTCGGGCTTGACCCGAGGATCTATCCCCGGTGCTTAGATCCTCGGGTCAAGCCCGAGGATGACGGAGAAAGCGAAGCGGCCATTAAGATTCAGGGAAGAGGAATCCCAAAATGAGCACTTACACCAATTTCACCATCGAGACGGACGCAGACGGCATTGCCCTCGTCACCTGGGACATGCCGGAAAAATCCATGAACGTCTTCACGTCAGAGGTGATGGACGAACTGAACGCCATTGTTGACGCGACTGTCGCAGATAGCGCCGTCAAGGGCGTTGTCTTCACCTCCGGCAAGAGCACCTTTTCCGGCGGCGCCGATCTTTCGATGATCAAGTCGATGTTCTCCTTCTACAATGACGAGAAGACGAAGAACCCGGATCAGGCGGCGGCAAAGCTGTTCGAACTGGTTGGCCGGATGACTGGCCTGTTCCGCAAGATCGAGACTAACGGCAAGCCCTGGGTTTCCGCCATCAACGGCACCTGCATGGGCGGCGCTTTCGAACTCTCGCTTGCCTGCCACGGCCGGGTCGCCTCCAGCGCCAAGAACCTCAAGATCGCCCTGCCGGAAGTCAAGGTCGGCATTTTCCCCGGTGCCGGCGGCACCCAGCGTGTGCCGCGCCTGACCGATGCGCAATCGGCGCTGCAGATGATGACGACGGGCCAATCGCTGACCGGCGCGCGCGCCAAGGCCATGGGTCTGGTGCATCAGGTGGTGGAGCCGGATCAACTGGTCGCCACCGCAAAGCAGATGATCAAGGACGGCCTGAAGCCGGTCGCACCCTGGGATGAAAAGGGCTTCAAGGCCCCGGCGGCGGCATCTGGACGCCCGCCGCTGCCCAGCTCTGGCCCGCAGCACCGGCGATCCTGCGCCGTGAAAGCGCCGGCAACTATCCGGCTGCACTCGCAATCCTCAAATGCGTCTATGAAGGCCTGCAATTGCCCTTCGACACGGCGCTGAAGGTGGAGCAGCGTTATTTCACGGAAATCCTTCGCTCGAAGGAAGCCTTCGGCATGATCCGCTCGCTGTTCGTGTCCATGCAGGAACTAGGCAAGGGCGCGCGCCGCCCGGCAGGCCAGCCGAAGACCGAGTTCAATAAGGTCGGCGTCGTCGGCGCGGGCTTCATGGGCGCTGCCGTCGCTTATGTCACCGCAGCCGCCGGCATCCCCGTTGTGCTGGTGGATCGCGATCAGGAGGCGGCCGACAAGGGCAAGGGCCATTGCGAGGAAAGCGTCAAGGCGGCCATCGGCAAGGGCAGGCTGACGCAGGAGGAGGGCAAGGCCCTGCTCGACCTCGTCACCCCCACGGCGGACTATGCGGCGCTTTCTGACGCCGATCTCGTCATCGAGGCCGTCTTCGAAGACCGGGATGTGAAAAAGGCCGTCATCGAGGCCGTGGAGGCCGTGCTGCCTGAAGGAGCGATCTTCGCCTCCAACACCTCCACCTTGCCGATCACTGGCCTGGCGAAGAACTCCAAGCGCCCGGCGGATTTCATCGGCATCCACTTCTTCTCGCCGGTCGAGAAGATGATGCTGACGGAAGTGATCCTCGGCAAGGAAACGGGCGACAAGGCGCTGGCCGTCGCGCTGGATTACGTGGCCAAGATCAAGAAGACGCCGATCGTCGTCAACGATACGCGCGGCTTCTTCGTCAATCGCTGCGTGCTGCGCTACATGGCGGAAAGCTACGACATGCTGATCGAGGGCGTACCGCCCGCCATGATCGAAAATGCCGCGAAATTCGCCGGCATGCCGGTCGGTCCGCTGGCGCTGAATGATGAGGTGGCCATCGATCTTTCCTACAAGATCCTGAAGGCCACCGTCGCCGATCTCGGCGAAAAGGCCGTCGACCCGCGCCATATGGAGCTGGTGAAGACGCTGGTGGAAGGCGAGGGCCGCTTCGGCCGCAAGAACGCCAAGGGCTTTTACGACTACCCGCCAAAGCCCGCCAAGAAGTCCCTCTGGCCCGGCCTGAAGAATCTCTATCCGCAGCAGAAGCCTGAGGATGTGGATATGGAAGTGCTGAAACAGCGCTTCCTCGTCACGGTCGCTCTGGAAGCCGCCCGCACGGTGGAAGAAGGCATCGTCACCGATCCGCGTGAGGCGGATGTCGGCTCCATCCTCGGTTTTGGCTTTGCGCCCTACACCGGGGGTGCGCTCTCCTACATCGACGGCATGGGCGTGAAGACTTTCGTGGCGCTCGCCGAAAAGCTGAGCGAGAGCTATGGCCCACGCTTCAAGCCGACGCCGCTTCTGAAGGACATGGCCGCCAAGGGCGAGACCTTCTACGGTCGTTTCGATCCCTATGCCAGCGCCGCCAAAGCGGCATAAGGCTTCAAGTAAGACATTCAACAGGCCCTTCGGGGCCTGTTTTATTGTGCCCGTCTCCCTGCTTTCCGTGCATCTTTTGCCCGCCTGAGGCGTTGAAAAGGCTGACAGGGCAAAAGCGCCCGCCGCCGCAATTCAGCGCGCCTCAGGAGACAGCGATGAAAGCACCACTGCGATCCCACGGTTTCGACAAGCCCTCGGACCTTGACGACCATCTGGCCGAACTGGACGAAGAGGCCGTGGAGAAGAAGGCTGCAAAACCCGCTGCTGCCCGAAGGGTGCGGGCCTCCGCCACACAGGAATCATCCTTGCGCGCGGAACTGGAAGATCTGCGCAAACAGCTAGAAAAGATTCGCCGCGACGTCAAACGGCTGGAAGCCGCCGCCAATCCGTCGCACCACAAAACCGCCGATGCCCGGCATGAGCGCGACCGCGAGAATTCGCGCCTGATGACGGTGGTGCGCTCCGTTGCCGTCACCTCGCTGGCAAGCCGCATCTTCGCCTCCTCGCCCGTCATGGCGGCGCTGGTGGCCGTTCTGCCAATCGCGCTTGGCCTTGCCGCACGGCGCAATGAGGGGGCATAAGCCATCCCCTGCCGCGCCACCGCCCGCTGGTCCGGCGGATGCCCAAGCGCTGGTTTTCCGCCGCAATCCGGCCTTCGCCGGGCAGACTTTTCAGCCATCCACAGGCGCCGTGAAAAAACTGTCAAAAAACTTCGCGATGGCGCTTGCCATGTCCGAACAAGATGTTATAACCCCGCTCACTTTCGGGGCACCAAACAGCCCCGCCCGCCAAAAGCGGAGGTTCTTCAAGGACCTGAAGTGCCCGGATAGCTCAGTTGGTAGAGCAGCGGATTGAAAATCCGCGTGTCGGTGGTTCAAATCCGCCTCCGGGCACCATTTTCTTTCAGTCATGTCCATCGTCTATGAAAATGCAGGATTCACTATCTGCTCAACGATGTGAGTAAATCAAACCAACCTATTTAACTATTCGTTCTTCGAACTAACCTCTTGCAAGAAGTGTGGCTAGGACTAAGTTTGCAAAACCGACGCGGCGCTGTTGACACAACAATCATGTGCTGGAACTACAGCATGGCGAGGGTACGTGATGGATGGACTGATTGGAGTTGGATTGTACACGCCGGCAGAAGCTGGAAGGCTTTTGCACGTCTCCCCGTCAAAGATATCTCGTTGGCTTAAGGGCCATTCAATCGCGGGCCGGGATTACCTGCCACTATGGGTGCCCGCAGTCGAATTCACAAACGAACGCACAATACTTGGTTTTCGAGACTTGATGGAGATACGGGTAGCAGATGCATTTCTGCGCGCGGGCGTTTCGGCTATTCAGGTGCGCGCCGCAATCGAATATGCGCGCGAAGTGCTTGACGAAAAATATCCGCTTTCTGCCGAGCGCTTTAAGACAGATGGCAGAAGCATTCTTTTGAGGGTTTTCGAAAATGATGCTGAAGGAATAGAGCGTGAGCGCTTGCTCAACCTTTTTCGTCGGCAATACGAATTTAAAGAGGTGATTGAACCTATCCTTAAAACTGTTGATTTCGATGATAGTGGGTCACCTCGGCTGTGGTATCCCGCCGGGCGAAGGATAAACATTCTCGTAGACCCGATGAGAGCTTTTGGGCAGCCAATCGATGGCATCACGAGCGTCCCTACAGCTGTCTTAGCTACCTCAGCAGCCGCGCTTGGGATTGAGGAGACATCAATTGCTTACGATGTACCCGAAGGCTCCGTACGTCGCGCCGTCGAGTTTGAACATTCCTTGAATTGACGGTGTAAGCGGTTGAAGGTCTTGTTTGACAACTGCACAGCCCCTCTCTTTGCGTCGACGCTTAATGGCTTCGTTAGCCACTATGGACATTCCGCAATTCACATCCGTGATGTCGAGGAGCTTCCGAATGGGCGCAATTCATCCGACCTCGAATGGATTGAGTATTTGCAGTCCTCAAACGAGGTTTGGACATTCATTTCCGGCGACGGACGAATATTGAAAAATCCAGCTGAGAGAGCAGCCTTGCGTTCAGCAGGTTTGCACGGATTTGTGCTAGCGCCCGGCTATCAGAAAACTCCTCTAAATCAGGTTGCTGCTATCCTTCTTTGGCATTGGCCGGAAATTCTTCGACTTACCGAAATTTTGGCGGCACCTTCCATGCATGAAGTACCTATTAAACGAATGACGCGGTTGAGAGCCCTACCGCTTTGAGCCGCTAGGTTGGAAATGCGGTTACTCTCGCGCATCACCGATTCTTCGGGAACGGATGGGCGGGACAGCTTCTCAATTGCAAAGTGTTTGCTCGACCTACCAAACTACCAAGGCGTTACAAATGCTCCCGGTTATCCGAATTCTGCTCCGCCCGGTCCCGGTAAAGCGCCGCACGCCCCAGCAGCATCAGCGACACCGGCGTCGTTACCGTCACGAAGATGCCGATGAAGATTTCGTGGAAGGCGAAGCGGTCGCCGGAGACGGAGAAATAGATGATCGAGGCCATGACGATGCCGCCGGTGCCCAGCTGGTGCCGAGTGTGGGCGCATGCAGGCGCTCATAGAAGCTGTTGAGCTTGGCAAAGCCAATCGTGCCGATCAGCGTCAGCGAGGCGCCGAGGAGTACGAAGAACGCCACGGCAATGGCGGCCCAGAGCGGGAATTCTGCGGCATTGCTCATTCGATCACCTCGCCACGCATCATGAATTTGGAAAGGGCAACGGTGGAGACGAAGCCGAGGATTGCGATGAGCAGCGAGGCCTCGAAATAGATGTCGTTGCCGGTGCGCAGGCCGAAAGTCAGGAGAAGCAGCATGGCGTTGACGTAGAGCGTATCAATGCCCAGCACCCGGTCCTGGGCCCGCGGGCCGATGGCGATGCGGTAGACGGAGATCGTCATGGCGATGGCCAGCATCAGCTGCGCAAGCGAAAAGGACCAGAAAAGGATAATCGAACTCATTCGAATATCTCCATCAGCAGTTTTTCATATCGGTTTTTGATAAGGCTTATCCAGGCCGCCTCATCGACGTCATCGAGAACATGAAGGAGAAGCGTGCCCTGGCTGGAATTATATTCGAGCCAGGCGCTTCCGGGTGTAGAGGTGAGGATCGTTGCCAGAACGGCAAGCCCCATCGGATCGCGAATCTCGAGCGGGACGGCAAGGAAGCCGGATTTGCGGTCTCTCTCGCGCTGGAACAGAATGATCCTCATGACCGAAATATTAGACCGGATGATGTCGTAAAGCACGATGGCAATCAGCTTGACGAGCTTGTGCCAGTTGCGGATGCGCGGTTTCGCGGGCCTGAGCGACGCCATCGCCCAGGAGGCGATGAGGGCCACACAGGTGCCGAGCAGCAGATGCCCCGGCGAAAAACTGTTGATCGTCATCCAGAAGAAGATCAGCGAGACCGTCAGCAGCGGGTAGGGCAGAACACGGCTCATCATGGCTGCGCCTCCGGATTGCTTCCCGCCCTCGGTGCGGAAATGACGCCCTGAATGTAGCTCGCCGGCAGATCGAGAATACGTGCCGTCTCCTGCATGTAGCGCATCACCGGCCCGGCCTGCACGGTCATGGCAAGTGTCAGGCCGAGCAGCAGCATGATCGGCGCGATTTCGATGACGAGAACGCGCGGCACCGTGCCTTCAATGGAGGCCCAGAAGGTGCGGATACCCGCACGCGTCATCGAGATCAGCGAGGCGAAACCGGCAAAGACGATCAGGAAGACAAGCCACCAGGAAAGCGTGGAGACGCTGTCATTGGCGCCGAGCCCGGAAGGGTTGAGAATGGCGGTCAGCATGGAGAATTTGGCGATGAAGCCCGAGAGCGGCGGCAGGCCGGCCAAAAGAATGCCGCAGGCTGCAAAACAAGCGCCGAGCACCGCCATGGTGCCGGGCATGGTCACGCCGACTTCCTCTTCCTCCTCCTCATCTTCGCCCTCGCCATAGGCTTCCATGGTGACGGCAAGAACGTTCGCGCCCGCATCCTGCCCGCGTTCGACGAGTTCGATCAGCATGAAGAAGGCACTGATGGTGAGCGTGGAACTGACGAGATAATAGAGCGCGCCGGCCGCCACCGTCGGGTTGCCTGTGCCCATGGCGGCGAGAAGCGTTCCCGACGATACCAGAACCGAAAACCCGGCCAGCCGGCCGAGCGCCTGCGATGCCAGAACGCCGATGGCCCCGAAGATGATGGTGGCGATGCCGCCGACAAGCAGGGCATCATGGCCGAAACCGGCGGATTCGCCGGCCGTCTGTCCGAAAAGCAGGAAGGACAGGCGGGCGATGACGTAAATGCCGACCTTGCTCATGATCGCAAACAGCCCGCCAACCGGGGCCGAAGCCGAGCCATAGGCGGAAGGCAGCCAGAAATTCAGCGGCCACATGCCGGCCTTGACCAGGAATGCGATGCCGAGGACCGCAGCGCCGGTTTCCAGCAGCATGCGCTGGTCCGGGTTGAGCCCTTCGATGCGATGGGCAAGGTCGCCCATGTTCAGCGTGCCGGTGACGCCATAGATGAGGCTGACGCCGATGAGGAAGAACAGCGCCGCCACGAGGTTGATGGCGATGTAATGCAGCCCGGCCTTGACGCGCTGCTGGCCGGAACCATGCAGCAGCAGGCCGTAGGAAGCCGCCAGCATCACTTCGAAGAAGACGAAGAGATTGAAGAGGTCGCCGGTCAGGAATGCGCCGTTGACGCCCATCAGCATCATCTGGAACAGTGAATGGAAATGGGCACCTGCCTTGTGCCACTTCGCCATCGAATAGATCAGCGACGGGATGGCAAGAAGTGCCGTCAGAAGCACCATCAGCCCGGAAAGACGATCGGCCACAAGCACGATGCCAAAGGGCGCGGGCCAGTTGCCGAGCAGATAGACGCCGCTCGAAACCACCGCTGCGATCTCCGTATTGACCGTCGAGTTCACCTCGCGGAACAGCAGAATGGCGACAACGAGCAATATGATTGTTGAGGCAAGGCTGATGGCGGCTTTCGCAACACGCTGGCGCTCATCAAAAAACAAAAGCAGCGCTGCGGTTATCAACGGCACCAGAATGGGGGCGATGACGATGTGGAAGGGGAATGACATCATTTCGACTCCCTCCCGTCCACATGGTCGGTGCCGGTAAGGCCGCGGGCGGCAAGCAGCACGACGAGGAACAATGCGGTGGTCGCAAAGCCGATGACGATGGCCGTCAGCACCAGCGCCTGCGGCACGGGGTCGGCGAGCGTGGAGCTGTCAACGCCATTGACCAGCACCGGCGGCGCATTGGTCTTGATGCCGCCGACACCGAAGATGAACAGGTTGACGGCGTAAGACAAAAGCGAAAGCCCGACAATGACCTGATAGGTGCGCGGGCGCAGGATAAGCCACACGCCGGAGCCGGTCATGATGCCGATGCCGATTGCAAGAATGAGTTCCATGACACGTCCTCCGCTTTTGCGGCTTCAGGCGTGCGAACGCGGTAGTTACGCAACGATTGGTGTGCCAGTGCTATCAGGATAAGAACGGTGGAGCCGACGACCAGCGAGAAGACGCCGAGGTCGAACATCAGGGCCGATGCCGTCGGCATTTTGCCGATATAGGGTATCTCCGTATACTGGAAATAGGAGGTCAGGAACGGGTAACCGAAATACCAGGAGCCGATACCCGTTGACGCCGCCATCAAGAGGCCAAAGCCCATCCAGCGCAGTGGCAGGATGCGGATGCGATCCTCCGCCCAGCGCGCGCCACCGGCGAGATACTGCAGCAGGAAGGCGATCGCCATGGTGATGCCGGCTGCAAACCCGCCGCCCGGCATGTCGTGGCCGCGCATGAACAGGAAGATCGAGAAGGTGATGATGACGGGGAACATCCACTGCATCACGATCGATGGCACATAGAGATAATCGCGGACCGTATCGCCTTTGCTACGATCCGGGCGCTCGGCATCGAAGGCGTTTTGCATCTGCTGTTGTTCCGGCACCCCGATGCTTTCATGCGCGGGACGGAAACGGCGAAGCAGCGCAAAGACGGTGAGCGCCACGATGGCCAGCACCGCGATTTCCCCGAAGGTATCGAAGCCACGGAAATCGACGAGGATGACGTTGACGACATTGGTGCCGCCGCCTTCCGAATAGGCGCGCTCAAGGAAATAGGTCGCGATGGCGTTCGGAACGGGCAGGGTCATGACCGCATAGGCGATGACGGACATGCCGATGCCGCTTGCGGCGGCCAGCAGGAAGTCACGCGCGCGGCGAAGCTGCGCCGGCAACTCGTCGCTGCTGTCGACCTTCTCGAAGCGTTTCGGCAGCCATCTGAGACCGAGCAGGATGAGAACCGTGGTGACGATTTCGACCAGCAGCTGGGTGATTGCGAGATCGGGCGCGGATAGCCAGACGAAGGTAAGGCAGGTAACCAGACCCGAGACACCAAGCATGACGAGGGCGGCGAGGCGATGATATTTCGCCTGCCAGGCGGCGCCCATCGCGGCGATCATGCCGATCAGCCAGAGAATGGCAAAGATCGGATCGAAGGTTGTTACGCGCGGCAGCGACAGGGAGAATTCCGAAAGGAACAGGGGTGAGAAACCGGCAAGAAGCGCCACGAGGATGAGGAGTCTCAGCTGCGGCTGCAGACGCCGCGTGCCGAGCCTGCTTTCCAGCCACCGCGCCCACTTCCAGGACACGGTGACGAGAATGCGCTCGAAGATGCGCTGTCCCCGCAAATGCCGGAAGACCGGCGGACCGTCGTCGCAACGCGAGAAATAACCGCCGAGCAGGACATAGATGGTAACGCCGCCGATAAGTGCCGCGATACTCATGATGAGCGGCAGGTTGAAACCGTGCCAGATCGACAGGCTGTAAACGGGCGTCTGCGGACCGAGAACGGAAAGCACGGCCGAATGCAGGAACGGGCCGATCGACAGGCTCGGAACGATGCCGACGATGAGACAGGCGAAAACCAGGAACTCGATCGGGAAACGCATCCAGCGCGGCGGCTCGTGCGGATTGGGGTTCGGCAGGTCAACGGGCTTGGGGCCGAAGAAGACCGTGTGAATGAAGCGCAGCGAATAGGCGACGGCGAATGCGCCCGACAGCGTCGCGACATAGGGCAGGGCCCGGTCCAGAAGCGAGTCGGCATGGGTCTCGACGGCCTCGGCAAAGAACATTTCCTTGGAGAGGAAGCCGTTGAACAGCGGCACGCCGGCCATGGCCGCACTCGCCGCCATGGCAAGCGTGGCGGTTGCCGGCATATAGGTATAGAGCCCGCTCAGTCGCCGCATGTCGCGGGTGCCGGTTTCATGGTCGATGATGCCCGCCGCCATGAAAAGCGATGCCTTGAAAGTGGCGTGGTTGACCATGTGGAAGATCGCCGCAACCGCCGCAAGCGGGCTGCCGAGGCTGAGCAGCGTGGTAATGAGCCCGAGGTGGCTGATGGTGGAATAGGCGAGCAAACCTTTCAGGTCCTGCTGGAACATGGCGAAATAAGCGCCGAGCAGCAGTGTGATGACGCCGGCCACGCCTACCAGCCAGAACCATTCCGGCGTGCCCGCCAGCACGGGCCAGAACCGCGCGAGCAGGAAGACGCCTGCTTTCACCATGGTTGCCGAATGCAGATAGGCGGAAACGGGCGTTGGCGCTGCCATGGCGTTGGGCAGCCAGAAATGGAACGGAAACTGCGCGCTCTTCGTCAGCGCACCGCCGAGAATGAGGATAAGCGCCGGCAGATAGAGAGAATGGGCGCGGATATCGGCACCGGCCTCGATGATCTTGTCGAGATCGTAGCTGCCCGCCATGTGGCCGAGGATGAGCAGTCCGGCCAGCAAGCTGAAGCCACCGATACCGGTCACGGTCAACGCCATGCGCGCCCCGTCGCGCGCACCGGCGTTCTGGTGCCAGTAGCCGATCAGCAGGAATGAGAAGATGCTCGTCATTTCCCAGAAGATCGACAGCAGGATGACGTTGCCGGAGAGGACGACGCCCAGCATCGAGCCCATGAAGGCGAGCAGAAAGGCGAAGAAACGCGGGATCGGGTCTTCTGCGGACATGTAGTACCGGGCGTAGAGGACCACGAGCAGGCCGATGCCGGTAATGAGGATCGCGAAGATCCAGGCAAATCCGTCCAGCCGAAGGGTGAAATTAAGCCCTAGCTGCGGCAGCCATTCCACATCATATTTCAGCGCCCCGCCGCCACTGACGGTCGAATAAAGAAACATGCTGGCGACAAGACCGAAGAGGGCGACAGCGCCGGCGACAGAGGCCGGACCGGCCGCCGCACCATCGCGCGGCATGAAAGCCGTCAGGAGAGCGCCGACGAACGGCAATGCGACAATAAATGGAAGAATGGTTGCAAGTGTCATATGCGGCGGCGGTTTTCTCTCTGGAATTGGAGCCTACGGCGGGTTTCCGACGACTCCGATCCCTCAAGGTTCATGATGAACCGAATGATGAGGACCGCCGGAATGACTAATAGATAATATGCGGGGGCGCTCTTGGAACCACGCTCGCAAAGTCTCGGAAAGCTTGTGGCACGACGGCAACAGGTGTGACCGCCGGCCTGGCTTCTGGCGTTATCCGCAGGGTGGATGAGGCGAAATCGCTGAGGCGAAAGCCCGAACCGGCGTCGCCGGCCTTGCAGCCGAAATCACTGCCGCTTGTGCATTCTTTGTCGCGAAGAGAAGGGGATCGGCCGAGATCCACCGTCTGCAAACGTTCCAGACGGCTGGCCTTCGAGATTGTCTTGACGCCGGAAGGCGCCTGAAAGCCGATCATGACGAGCAGGCTTGCGACCACGAGGCCGATCAACACTTGCGGATGGCGGCCTGAAAAGCGGCATTTCTCCATCCATAACAAGTTGGCATCTCCTTGATCGTAAAGGTCTCTTTAAAGCATCACCGCTGAGCGAATATCCCGTTGATTTGTTTTAGGGGAAGGCGGACACGCTTGTCCAGCGCACAGGCCGGAAAATCCGCCCGCAGCGTCCGATTCCTTTTCGTTTTTGCCCGTTTGCGGCAAAGTGAGGGCGACAATGGCTAAAAGCTTTTACAAATTTTACCGTTTGACGCCGATGCTTATGTTTCTTAACTTTCAAGCAAGGAATTAACCATAAAGATTGATGGTATTTCCACGGCGGAATGGGGTTCTCTCCCCTTCCAGGCATGACGCCGCACTGCCGTACCGGTGCCGATCCGGTATTTCGTTTCTTGGTTCAAGAAGGTCAGGCAAGCGTCGATGCCGCATCGTCCGCGATGGGTATGTTCGTTCAAAAATCCCCCTTAGGGTGCTGGCGTTCTGAACCTTGGCCAATTGGCCGGGTTTTACCGGCCGTCATGTTATTGGGGACGTCGGTTGGGGCAGGACTTGCCATCAGATCAAGCGCGCAGATCGGCAGGCGGAAGCCTGGCGGGGCGGCTGCGCTTTGCCGGCCTTGATGAGACGCAATCCGATTTCCTGCGCAATTATCGCGGCATGCTGGAACCCTACGTCAAGGCGGGCCTGCGTGACGTGATGAATCGTTTCCAGTCCATGCCGGACTGTTCGCCGTCTTTCGAAAGCGAAAACCAGCTCAACCGCCTGCACGATCTGCAATCCTCGCATTGGAGCGTTTTGACCGATGCGCGCTTCGATGCGCTTTATGCCGAGCGGGTAAAGGTTCTTTCCGACAATGCCAGCCGCATGGGCCTCGACCCGCGCTGGCAGATTGCCAGCCACGCGATCGTTCTGGAACATCTGCTCGGCGGGCTGGTGACCGAGCACGCCCCGCGTTCCATCCTTCCCGGTAATCGCAGGAAAAGCCGCGAGCTGGCGGAAGTCGTGAAGAACGTCGTCCGTCTGGTGATGGTCGATACCGAGATCGCCGTGTCGCTGCGCTTTAATGAATTGCGCCTGCGCCATGGCCGGGAACTGGCGGAACAGCGCGACAGCGACCGCTCCGAAGCGGCAAGCCTGCTGGGCGAGGCGCTGACAGCCTTTGCCGCAGGGAACTTGCAGGCCCGCATCGGTGGCAATGTGCCTGAGGCTTACGCGGACGTTGCTGTCTCCTTTAATGCGGCGCTCGAAACGATCGGCACCTCGCTGATATCGGCGCAAAACAGCATCGGCGAGGCCGAGGCGCTGAGCGCACGTTTTGCCGAGATTGGTCGTGCCATGGCGGAACGTTCCAGCCAGCAGGCCGCAGCCCTTGCCGAAACCTCCCGCGCCATCCAGGCGATGATCGGGACCGTGGCTGAAAATGGCGCGCGCATATCGGCGGCGGAAACGGCCGTTACCCGTGCCCGTGAGTCGGCAGTCGAAAGCGGCAAGGCGATCGGCGAAGCAATCGACGCCATGTCCGATATCGAGCAATCCGCCGAACAGATCGGCAGGATCATCGGCACGATCGACGAGATTGCTTTTCAGACGAACCTTCTCGCCCTCAATGCAGGCATCGAGGCGGCGCGAGCCGGGGACAGCGGACGCGGTTTTGCCGTCGTCGCGCAGGAAGTCCGGGCGCTCGCCCAGCGTTCCGCCGATGCGGCAAGAGAGATCAAGAGCCTTGTCGGCACCACGAAGACACAGGTCGAGGGCGGCGTGCGCATGGTGAACCGCACGCAGGAAGCAATCGGCGGGGTCGTCCGGCAGGTGTCGGGTATCAACGAGATGATCGCCGAAGTCTCCCGGCATACCGCTCAGCAGGCCGGCGAACTGCAATCGGTCGCCGCCGACATCGGCGAGCAGGAAAGGCATGCGAGCCGGATCGTCGCCGATATCGGCGCAAGTGCATCCGAGGCCGACACGCTTCAGACCGTCATTCTGGAACTCGGCCGCACCATTCGCGAATTCCGCATTGCCCGCCAGGGACAGCCAAGCGCGACGCCCGGCGCGGCGCGGCAGGACACATCATTTATGGCCCGTGAGGATAACCGCACGGATTACGGCCAGGATTACCAACAATTCAGACGCCAAGGAGTCATGTAATGGCAGCCAGAAAAGCAGCTGAGGCGACGCTGAAACTGTCACCGGTGCTGGATCTCAACGAGGCATCGGCGCTGCACGGCAAGCTGATGACGCTGAGGGGAGCACCGTTGTCGGTCGATGCGTCGGAGGTTGAGCGTATCGGAGCACTTTGCGTCCAGGTCCTCATGGCCGGCGCGAAATCCTGGGAAGAGGATGGCAAGCGGTTCGGTTTTGCCAGGGTGTCCGATGCATTCGACAAGACCATGAAACTGATAGGCGTCGATATCGATCATTTGCTCCTGAAGGAGATGCAAAAGTGAAGAAAAAAGTTCTGACCGTGGATGATTCCCGGACGATCAGGAACATGCTCCTGGTCACGCTCAACAATGCCGGTTTCGAGACCATTCAGGCCGAAGACGGCATCGAAGGTCTCGAAGTGCTCGAGCAGAGCAACCCCGATGTCATCGTGACTGATATCAACATGCCCCGTCTCGACGGTTTCGGCTTCATCGAGGGTGTACGGCGCAATGAAAAATACCGCGCCATACCGATCCTCGTCCTGACGACCGAAAGCGATGCAGAGAAGAAGAACCGCGCCCGTCAGGCCGGTGCGACAGGCTGGATCGTCAAGCCGTTCGACCCTGCAAAACTCATAGATGCCATTGAACGCGTAACCGCCTGATACGGGACATTTCACGATGGATATGAACGAAATCAAGGAAATCTTTTTCCAGGAATGCGAGGAGCAGCTCGCTGAACTGGAATCGGGGCTTCTTAAATTGAATGACGGCGACCGTGATCCGGAAACCGTCAATGCCGTTTTCCGTGCCGTTCATTCCATCAAGGGCGGGGCGGGTGCCTTCGGTCTCGATGATCTCGTGGCCTTCGCCCACGTTTTTGAAACGACCCTCGACTGCGTCCGTTCCAACAAGCTGGAGCCGACACAGGACGTCCTGAAAGTCATGCTGCGCTCCGCCGACGTGCTGGCGGACCTGACCAATGCGGCGAGAGACGGCGGCAGCGTCGATGAAAGCCGCACCCGTGGCCTCGTCAAGGAACTGGAAGCGCTGGCAAACGGGGAAACCATCCAGGTTTCCGCAGCAGTAGCAGCGCCAGCTGCTGCGAAGATGCCTGAACCCGTCGCGCCCAAGCCGACGGACGAGAGCGGTTTCGAGCCAATCCCATTCTCCTTCTCGGACTTTGCCGACGAAACCACGCCGTTGATGGAAGCACCGTCCTTCCAGATCGCGTTCAAGCCGCACGCATCGCTTTATTCGAAAGGCAATGAAGCAGCCCTTCTCCTGCGCGATCTTTCGCGCATCGGCGAGATGAGCATCAATTGCGACATGTCAGCGCTGCCTTCGCTCGACAAGCTCGATCCCGAAGCCTCCTATCTCTCCTGGACGGTTTCGATCACGACCGACAAGGGCGAGGAAGGTATCCGCAGCGTCTTCGAATTCGCCGAATGGGATTGCGACCTCGAAATCACCCCCGTTGTGTCGGATGCTGCCGCGGATGAGGAAGAACTTCCGATGATCCCGGTTCCGTTCGATCTCTCGGCTCTCGATAGCGGGCCGGAGGAAGAACCTGCCGTCGAAGCCGTCGCGGCGGAAGAACCTTTCGTTGCCGCAGCCGTCGAGGCGGCCGTCGCAACCACCCAGATCGCCCAGAGCGTCAATGCCGCCATCGAAAAGCGCGAAGCGGCGGCAGCGCCCGCCGCAGCCCAGGCGAACGCCAATGCGGCGGCCAATGCAAGCGCCGGCCAGACCATCCGTGTCGATCTCGACCGTGTCGACCGCCTGATCAACCTCGTCGGCGAGCTCGTCATCAATCAGGCGATGCTGTCGCAGAGCGTCATCGAAAACGATGCGAGCGGCACGTCCGCCGTAAACATGGGGCTGGACGAACTCCAGCAATTGACGCGCGAAATCCAGGACAGCGTCATGGCGATCCGCGCGCAGCCGGTCAAGCCGGTGTTCCAGCGCATGTCGCGTATCGTCCGTGAAGTCGCCGACATGATCGGCAAGCAGATCCGCCTCGTCACCGAAGGCGAGAACACGGAAGTCGACAAGACGGTCATCGACAAGCTGGCCGAACCTTTGACCCACATGATCCGCAATGCCGTCGACCACGGTATCGAAACGCCGGAAAAACGCGAAGCGGCGGGCAAGAACCCGGAAGGCACCATCAAGCTTTCGGCCAAGCACCGCTCGGGCCGTATCCTGATCGAGCTTCAGGACGATGGCGCGGGCATCAACCGCGAGCGCGTTCGCCAGAAGGCGATCGACAACGATCTCATCGCCGCCGATGCGAACCTGACCGATGAAGAAATCGACAATCTGATCTTCGCTCCGGGCTTCTCCACGGCGGACAAGATTTCCGACATTTCCGGCCGTGGCGTCGGCATGGATGTGGTCAAGCGTTCCATTCAGGCGCTTGGCGGCCGCATCAACATTTCCTCGCGCCCCGGCCATGGTTCAACCTTCACCATGAGCCTGCCGCTGACGCTTGCCGTTCTCGACGGCATGGTGGTGACGGTGGCCGGGCAGACACTTGTCGTTCCGTTGACGGCAATCGTGGAAACCCTGCAGCCGGAAGCGAAGAACATTCACTCCTTCGGCGCCAACCAGCGGCTGATCTCCATCCGCAACTCCTTCTGCCCGCTGGTCGATGTCGGACGCGTTTTGAACTTCCGCCCGACCCAGGCCGATCCGGTCGAAGGCGTCGCCCTTCTGGTGGAATCGGAAGGCGGCGGCCAGCGTGCCCTGATGGTTGATGCGATCCAGGGTCAGCGCCAGGTTGTCATCAAGTCGTTGGAAGCCAACTATACCCATGTTCCGGGCATTGCCGCCGCCACCATTCTGGGTGACGGACGCGTTGCGCTCATTCTGGATGTCGATGCCATCGTCAGCGCCTCGCGCGGACAGCCCCTGAAGCAGGAAATGTCGCTTGCGGCGACAGGTTGAAAGCGGAACATCCATGGCAGCACTTAATCTCAGCGACCAGCGCCAGTCTCCCGACGACGTCCTTGCCAGCGGCGAATATCCGCTGTCGAGGCGCGATCTGTCGGAGATCGCTGCGATGATCTACGCGGATGCGGGCATCTATCTCAACGACACCAAGGCGTCGCTGGTCTATTCCCGCCTGTCCAAGCACATCCGCAATCTCGGCCTGTCGGGCTTCCGCGAATATTGCGCATTGGTGTCCTCGCCCGAGGGCGCGCAGGCGCGGCGCGAAATGCTGTCGCATCTGACGACGAATTTCACCCGCTTCTTCCGCGAGAACCATCATTTTGAACATCTGCGGGACGAGGTCCTGCCGGGCCTCATCGCGCGGGCGAAATCCGGCGGGCGTGTCCGCATCTGGTCTGCGGCCTGTTCCGACGGGCAGGAGCCCTATTCGATCGCGCTTACCGTGCTCGCCATGTTTCCGAATGCGGCCGATTACGATTTCAAGATACTGGCGACGGATATCGATCCGAAGATACTGGCGCAGGCCCGTGCCGGCATTTACGACGACAATGCGCTGGAAACCGTCTCCCCAGCCATGCGCAAGCAATGGTTCACGGAAGTCGATGCCGGCGGTCGCCGCAAGTTCCGCATCGACGACAAGGTCAAGCGCCTCATCACGTTCAACGAACTGAACCTGATGACGCAATGGCCCTTCAAGGGCAATTTCGACGTTATCTTCTGCCGCAACGTCGTCATCTATTTCGACGAGCCGACCCAGATGCGAATCTGGTCACGCTTCGCCGGGCTGCTGCCGGAAGGCGGTCATCTTTATATCGGGCATTCCGAACGCGTGTCCGGTGATGCAAAGAACCTGTTCGATAATACGGGCATCACCACTTACCGCTTCATTGGTCACGCATCCGGGAGGAAGGCATGAGCGCACTCGCACGGGTACTCGTCGTCGATGATTCCCCAACCATGCGCGGCCTGATTTCGGCCGTCCTCAAGGCTGATCCGGAGGTCGAGGTGGTGGGCCAGGCCGGCAACGCCATGGAAGCGCGCGCCGCCATCAAGCAGCTCAATCCCGATGTCGTGACGCTCGATATCGAGATGCCGGAGATGAACGGTCTCGAGTTTCTCGAAAAGATCATGCGACTGCGGCCAATGCCGGTCATCATGGTCTCGTCCTTGACGCATCGCGGCGCGGATGCCTCGCTCGCAGCCCTTGAAATCGGCGCCTTTGACTGCGTCGGCAAGCCGGCGCCGGGCGATGCCCGCCCCTTCGGGGATCTCGCCGACAAGGTAAAGGCGGCTGCCCGCTCGCAGCACGCGGCCTATCGCGCGGCGCGCCCCGAAACCGTTGCCGCCCCGCAGCCGACCCCGGTCAGCGATTACCGCGCCGGCCGCAAGGTCGTGGCCATCGGCTCCTCCACGGGTGGTGTCGAGGCGTTGATCGCCGTGCTCCAGAAGTTTCCGGCCAATTGCCCGCCGACCGTCATCACCCAGCACATGCCGCCGACCTTTACCAAGAGTTTCGCGGAAAGGCTGAACCGCATCTGCGCACCTGTCGTGGAAGAGGCGACGGACGGCGCACGCCTCCAGACTGGCAAGATCTACCTTGCGCCGGGCGGCGAACGTCATCTGCAGATCGCCAATCGTGCAGCACCCTGCTGCCGCCTGGTCGAGCGCGATCCGGTCAATGGCCATCGCCCCTCCGTCGATGTGCTGTTCGATTCGGTGGCCGAGCTTGCCGGCCGCAACGCCGTCGGCGTCATTCTCACCGGCATGGGCCGCGATGGTGCGGCCGGGCTGCTGAAAATGCGCCATGCCGGCGCACGCACGGTCGGTCAGAACGAAAAAACATGTGTCGTTTACGGCATGCCGCGTGTGGCCTATGAGCTTGGCGCCGTGGAACAGCAATTGCCGTTGGCCTCCATCGGCGAAGAAATCCTGAAACTAACCACTGCCCGTAAAGAAGGTGCTGACTAATGTCTCTCGCAGAAAAGATCAAAGTTCTGATCGTTGACGATCAGGTGACCAGCCGGCTGCTCCTCAGCGATGCGCTGACACAGCTTGGCTTCAAGCAGATCACTGCCGCTGGCGATGGCGAGCAGGGATTAAAGATCATGGAGCAGCAGCCCCATCATCTCGTCATCTCCGACTTCAACATGCCGAAGATGGACGGTCTTGGTTTCCTGCACGCCGTGCGGGCCAACCCGACCACCAAGAAGGCCGCCTTCATCATCCTCACCGCGCAGGGTGACCGCGCGCTGGTGCAGAAGGCAGCCCAGCTCGGCGCCAACAACGTGCTCGCCAAGCCCTTCACCATCGACAAGATGCGTGCAGCCATCGAGGCGGTTTTCGGATCGCTGAAATGATTGAAACTGCGGCCAAGCGCGTACATATCATTCAGGGCGAGTATAAGGTTGTCAGCGATCCCGACGTGGTTCTGACGACGATACTCGGTTCGTGCGTGGCCGCCTGTCTGAGAGACCCCGTTGCCGGCCTCGGAGGCATGAACCACTTCCTGCTGCCGGGAACCGGCAATGTGACCGGTGGAGATGCGACGCGTTATGGCGTGCATCTCATGGAATTGCTGATCAACGGCCTTCTGAAGAAGGGCGCCCGCCGCGACCGGCTGGAGGCGAAGGTTTTCGGTGGCGCAAAGACGATCGCCAGCTTCTCCAATGTCGGCGAGCAGAATGCCATCTTCGCCATGCAGTTTCTGAAGGATGAAGGTATTCCGGTCATAAGCTCCTCCACGGGCGGGGAACATGGCCGCAAGATCGAGTTCTGGCCGGTCTCCGGTCGTGCGCGACAGCATCCGCTGAGCGGCGCGGAAACCCAGAAGACGGTTGCGATGGAAACGCGTCCGGTGCCGGCGCCCAAACCCGTCGCCAACGACATCGAATTTTTCTAGTCACGGAGTTTCCAATGCAGATTGCAGACCACACCGGCACCACTCCGTTCGAAGAAGCCCTGCCGGATGTTCTCATGCGCGTGGTATCGGAGCTGCACGACGTCGCCTATCTCATCGAACGCATCGAGCCGCAATTGCTGGAAGCGACCAGCGGCCAGTTGTCCGGTGACGGCGTCAAACTGCTGCAGGGCATCGACCTTGCCGTTCAAAAGACCCGCGGCCTTGCCGAGTTCATCGATACCATCACGGGCTCTATCCCCGGTGAGTGGATCGTGGACGTCTCGACCGCACTCAGCCTCGTCAAGCTTGCTGAGATGCAGAAGGCGCTGGGCGCGGCCTTCCGCCACGGCCATTCCCAGCCGCTCGACAAGGCCTCCGGCGACTTCGATCTGTTCTAGACGCTACAGCAGCCATTCATCCCTCCTTCGCGGATAACGGAGAAAGGCAACGCTCGCGCAAGCTTCGCACCCTATTGTCACCACGGGGCCAAAAGGTCTCGGACTCTATGAATGACGGTGCGGAACAGAATGAATCTGTTAAATCAAATCCCTCAGGTCTTGAAGAATGTCGCGGCTCTCGGTCAGACACGGCTTCTGATGCTGGGCGGCGTGGGCGTTCTGTCCATGGCCGTTATCCTTGCAGCGGCACTCTATGTGAACCGTCCCACCTACGAGACTCTCTATGTGGGACTTGAAAAGAGCGACCTCAACAAGATCAGCATTGCGCTTGCTGAATCGGGGCTGGACTTTCAGGTCGGAACCGATGGTTCGAGCCTTCAGGTTCCCGTCGGGCTTACCAGCAAGGCACGTCTGCTGCTGGCTGAGCGTGGCCTGCCCGACAGCGCCAATGCCGGTTATGAGCTTTTCGACAATGTCGGTTCTCTCGGCCTGACCTCCTTCATGCAGGAAGTGACGCGGGTTCGCGCCCTCGAAGGCGAGATCAGCCGCTCCATCCAGCAGATTGACGGGATTGCGGCCGCACGCGTCCATATCGTCATGCCGGATGTCGGCAATTTCCGCCGTGGCGAACAGAAGCCCACCGCATCGGTCATGATCCGCGCCAGTGCCACCGCCGGGCGCAAGGCGTCTGCCTCCATCCGTCACCTCGTCGCCTCGGCCGTTCCAGGTCTTGAAGTCGATGACGTGACGCTGCTCGATTCGACCGGCCAGCTTCTGGCTTCCGGCGACGATGTCACCAATGCCGCCATGAACCGCTCGCTGACGCTGGCGCAGAACGTCCAGCAGGAAATCACAACCAATATCGACAAGGCGCTGGCGCCTTTCCTCGGCATGGACAATTTCCGCTCGAGCGTGACTGCGCAGCTCAATACCGACAGCCGCCAGATTCAGGAAACCGTCTACGATCCGGAATCGCGCGTCGAGCGCTCCGTCCGCACGGTGAAGGAAGACCAGAAGTCCCAGGAAACGCAGCCCGACACGGCAGCGACCGTGGAGCAGAACGTGCCGCAGGCAGCGCCGCAGGGCGGTGCCGGTGGTCCACAGTCTTCCGACCAGTCCGCGAAGAAAGAAGAACAGACCAACTACGAGATCAATTCCAAGACGGTCGCCACCGTTAAGAACGGTTATACCGTCGAGAAGCTTTCGGTCGCCGTGGTCGTCAACAAGGGTCGCATTGCCAAGATGGTCGGTGAACCCGCCGATCAGGCCAAGATCGATGCCTATCTTGCGGAAATGCAGAAGATCGTAACCTCGGCTGCGGGCATTTCTTCCGATCGCGGCGATATGGTCACGCTGACGGCCATGGACTTCCTCGAAACGCAGCTGCTCGATGAAGCCGCAAGCGGACCGGGCATCATGGAAGTGCTGAGCCGCAATTCGGCAGGCATCATCAACTCGCTCGCCTTCGTCGCCGTCGCCTTCCTCGTCATCTGGCTCGGTGTACGTCCCCTGGTCCGCTCGGTTGCCGGCAACGGTGCAGCGGCAGCCCAGCTCAGCCAGGAGGCCGCAGGTCTCGAACTGCCTGATTTCTCCCCGGGCATGGATGCCGGCGCAGGTGGTCTCATGGAAGGTTTCGGGGCGGATTTCGGCTTCGACAGCACCGACGACCTTCTGGCTGGCGGCGACAGCGAAGGCACCTTCAACCGCCGCGTTCGCGAAGGACCCGAGCGCAGGCTCTCCCGCATGGTGGAAATCAGCGAGGAAAGAGCAGCCAAGATTCTTCGCAAATGGGCGGTGGAAAAAGCCGCGTGATATTGAAAAAGGCCGGGTTTACCCGGCCTTTTGCGCATTTAGGGGCTTTTTGATATGCTGGCAGGCGCGCGATTGCATTCTCGTTTCAGGACACTGTTTACAAAAAATTCAGCAACGATACAGTTTGCTGGGAATAGGTTGAGAATGCCGTTTATGGATTGGCCAGCTTTTCAGTATGTTTTTTTAGCAATAGACGAGCAGGGAAATACGTGGAAAGGCTGTTGTCAGGTAATGGCAAATTCCGGTCGGTTCCATAAAATGAAGTGATTCGGTCTCCGGGGGTGCGCCATCCCGTTTTGGTAAGCTTCTCGAATGGAATGATTCCATCCCGATGTATAATCTCCCGCTGGGAGCAAGAGGGCGTAGGCGATTGAAAGTCGATGTTGATATCCGCAGGCTGTCTGCCAAGCCTATGGAGGGCATGGGTAAGCCCTTGCCGCGCGACCAGCTTGCCAAAAACGTCGCTGCTACGGCCGCTGCCGGTAACGTTTCAGGCGCGCTGGATCTGCTCGTAACCTACGCCGGCGCCTCGCATTATCTGCTGGCGCGGGATGATCTTCTCGAAGAAACCGGGCTGAAATTTATCGTCACGTCCGACTGGCCCTTCGATCTGGTGCGTAGGCTCGGTGTTGAACTGACGAACAGCCAGAACAGATCAAGCGAAATGGAAAAATGCCTTTCGCTTCTGCGGCCGAAATTGCTTTTCCTTCCCGACGATGTGTCCGTTCCCTACGGCATCGACCGGCAATATTCGGCCCTGTCCTTCTGCGTGGGCCGCATCCGGCTTTCGCTGCTATTGCTGTTTCCTGAAAATGCGGTACCGTTACCCGAACGTTTGCGCGAAATCGCCCTGCTGACAGGGTATTGCGTCAGTTTCGGCATCGCCAGCGAAGCAAAAGCGGTGCGGGATATCGATCTTACCGAACGTGAGCTTGAGTGCCTGTTCTGGATCGCCGAAGGCAAGACCAGTGACGAAATTGCGATGATCCTTGGCATTTCTCGCAATACGATCAATAATTACATTACAAGCGTGATGCGTAAAACAGCGACGAAAACCCGCTCGGAGGCAATCGCCTACGCCGTGCGCAACAACCTTGTATAGGCATCGAACGATGGTACAGACGAAGGACAATGAGGGCTTTGGTCAAACGGGGATGTTTCACCGCAGCCCGGTCGTGACAACCCGGTCGGACCTGTTTCCGAAACTCGTCGCCATGCAGAAGGTGGTCGGCGCGCGGAATTTCGTGGTGACGAAGGCCGCCGCTTCCGGTTTCCCCAACAAGAAGAAGATGACCTGCGAGCTGGAAAATTGGGGCATGAATGCCGCAGAACAGAGCACGCAGTTCATCCGCGCTGTCGGTGACATTCTTCTCGATCATATCGAGACCTCATTGCTGCCGGTCATCTGGCGCAACAAGAACGCCGGCGGCTTTGCCGATCTTCCCGACGTGCCGGCGCTGCTGCGCCGGATCGAGAATGACACATTGCCCTATGCGGGCCTGGCCCTGCCGGTGCGGCTCGGAACCATCGGCAACGGCTACATCGTTTTCTGCGGCAGCAATCTCGTTCTCGACAATGAAGTCGTCATCGAGCAGCACATTAAATGCTGCGAGATCATGGTCGACATGCTGGCGCTGGACGAGCGCAAGGCGGCACCTTCGGAAGCCTTGAGCGAGAGGGAAATCGCCTGCCTGCAACTGGCCGGTGATGGCCGTATCAGCGAAGAGATCGCGGTCAAGCTCGGGCTTTCCGTGCATACCGTCAATGCCTATCTCGGTTCGGCGACGATCAAGCTCGATTCCGTCAACCGCATTCAGGCGATCGCAAAGGCGATCCGTCTCGGTTACATCCATTGATCGCGGACGGGCCTCCCCCGTCCTCCTTGTCCGGCTCGCCTCGCGCAGGCCGAGGGTAGGATCCCTGCTGCGGAACGCCTTATTTCCCCGGTCATTTCGCGTTTTTTAACAGTTGCCAACTAGAACTGTCACAGGTTTGGCTTTGGGGAACTGTTTCATGCACAACCGGCTCTTTAAGTCCGTTGCGGGTAAAGTCGTCGCGCTCACGCTTGGTCTGATCATGCTGAGTGTCGCAGCAGTCGGTGTTTCCACCTATATGCGGTTGAAAGACAATATTATCGCGACCGCATTGCGCGATACGCAGAGTGCAATGCGCGGCATGGCTATCCTCTACGAGATGAAGGTCGGCGGTGTTGCCCTCGACATGGGTGACGGCGAGCTGAAGAGCGTCGGCCGCGCCAGCATCGGAACCTTGCGCGATAACGACCTTGTCGACCGCACGGCGGCTGGAAACGGCGGCATCGCCACCGTTTTTGAAACCAAGGCCGGCGAATACGTTCGTGTCACCACCAATCTGAAAAATGAAAAGGGTGAAAGGGCAGCAGGCACGAAGCTGGCTACCGATCATCCTGCTTTCGAAAAAGTCACCAAGGGTGAAGCCTATTTCGGCCCGGCCACGCTTTTCGGCGTCAATTACATGACCGGTTACATGCCGGTCGTTAACAAGACCGGAGCAACCGTCGGCATCCTTTTCGTCGGCGTTCCGATGGAAGTCTATGAAGCCCAGATATACGGGCTGCGCGACTTGATGCTGATCTGCGGTGGCCTCGCCATGGTCGGTGTGGGGCTGCTCGCTTATTTCGTTATCAGGCGCACCCTGCAGCCGTTGAGCAGGCTTGCCGATGCGGTGAAGTCTCTTTCGGATGGCAATCTCGATACGCCGATCCCCTATGCGACGAACAGCAACGAGTTCGGCAACATTGCCCGCGCTCTTGTGATATTCCGCGAGAATGCGCTTGAGAAGCTCGCGATCGAGGGGAAAAGTGCCGAGGAACGCTCAATGGCGGAATCGGAACGTCACCGCAACGATACCGAGAAGCAGGAGCTGGACGGCCAGATCGAATTTGCGGTCGGGGAGATCGCCTCCGGACTTGGCAGGCTTTCGCGCGGTGATCTGAGCCGCACGATCGAAACGCCGTTTGCCGGCCGTCTGGACCGGCTGCGCACGGATTTCAACGAATCCCTTCTCAACCTGCGCGATGCGCTGGGCCAAATCCGCGAGCGCACGCTCATCATCCAGCACAGCGGCTTTGAAATCGAGCAATCGTCGGTCGATCTGTCGAAGCGCACCGAAAACCAGGCAGCCTCTCTGGAAGAGACCGCCGCCGCCGTCGACGAGATCACGGTGACTGTCAGATCCTCGGCCGAGCGTGCGCGGGAGGCCAATGAGGCCGTTCGCGTTACCAAGCAGAGCGCCGACAGTTCCGGTTCGGTCGTCAGCAATGCCGTTGACGCCATGGGCCGCATTGAAGACGCCTCACGCAAGATCGAGCAGATCATTGAGGTCATTGACGACATCGCCTTCCAGACCAACCTTCTCGCGCTGAATGCCGGCATCGAGGCGGCGCGTGCGGGTGAAGCGGGCAAGGGTTTTGCGGTCGTGGCGCAGGAAGTGCGCGAGCTGGCACAACGCTCTGCCGATGCGGCGCGTGAGATCAAGCAGCTCATCAACCAGTCGACACAGGAGGTCAACTCGGGATCGAAGCTGGTTCAGGAGGCAGGCACCGTACTTTCCGCCATCAGCCGGCAGATCGTCACCGTCAGCCAGCACGTTGAAACCATTGCGACGGCAACGCAGGATCAGTCCTCGGCACTCCACAACGTCAACAGCTCCGTCAACCAGATGGATCAGATGACCCAGCAGAACGCAGCCCTTGCCGAACAGTCAAGCGCAGCGAGCAGGGTACTGTCCGGCGAGGTGGAGGCGCTGCTCGATCTGGTTCAGCGGTTCCAGATGGAGCAGGGCTCTGCGACTGGCAGGGATCGATTGAGCCGCGCGGCCTGACGGGTGCATTCGGAGCATACAGTGCGGCAGGCTCGAAGCTTGCTTTCGTCCGCGGCGTTCTCTTCGCCCCTCATCCCTGTGCTTGTCACAGGGATCCAGCCAGCCCAAGTCCTTGGGCTGAAAAGACTTTTCCCAACGCGCAGACGCGCGTTGACTGGATTCCTGTGACAGGCACAGGAATGAGGAGGGTGGGGCTGCGCTAACAGACAAACCTTTGTGTCGTGTACCGTGGATTCCGTTTAAACTGGACGTACTCTAGAAAACCGACACCGCCCGGATCGCAAGGTCTGGGAGTTTTTCATTCCGCCGCCGCGCGGGCCGTGCTGGATATCTGGTTGATATAGGCGCGCAGGGCAGCCGGCTTGACCGGCTTGTGCTGGACGGAAATCCCGTATTTCTCCGCATCGCTTCGCACTTCCGGGCTGCGGTCTGCCGTCAAAAGCAGGGCAGGGATCGCCTTGCCGTAAAAAGTCCTGATGAAGCGGATGGCGCTGATGCCGTCGCCATCGTCCAGATGGTAATCGGCGACGATAACGTCAGGTGCTGCGGTCAGGGTCAGGAAGGGTTCCTCCAGTGCCGCAACGGAGCCTGCGGGTAACACCTCGCAGCCCCAGCCCGAGAGCAGGAGGGTCATGCCCTCAAGGATTTTCGGCTCGTTGTCGATGCACAGGACCCTGATACCGTGAAGGCGATCGCTCGCCGCCGGATTGACGATTGCACCACCGGCTTTCGCGGGTGCGATCCGGTCCGCCTCGCGCGGCAGGTGGATGCGGAATGTCGTGCCCTTTCCGGGCGTTGAAATGAGCTGCACCGGATGGTGCAGCATGCGCGACAACCGATCGACGATGGAAAGGCCGAGCCCGAGACCGGACGCCGTTTTCGCACCTTCGTCCAGACGGGCGAATTCCTTGAAGACCGTACGGAATTTGGACGCCGGTATGCCGATGCCGGAATCCGTCACCTGAATGACGACCTCGCCGCCCCGACGACGCGCCCCGACGACGACCTTACCCGTCAGCGTATATTTGATGGCATTCGAGACCAGATTCTGTATCAGCCGGCGCAGGAGATTGGGGTCCGAGCGCACCGTCAGCGACGTGGGCATGACCACCAGATCGAGGTTCTTCTCCTGCGCCATAGGCGCAAAATCGGTCTCGATTCGTTTCAGCAGCTCATTCAGCGGCACCGATGTCATGCGCGCCTTCATCGACCCCGTGTCGAGGCGGGAAATGTCGAGCACTGCGCCGAGAATGGTCTCGACCGATTCGAGCGCTGAATCGATATTCTGCACGAGATCGCTTTCCCCCGATGCGCCAAGCCGCTCGACAAGCGAGGAGGAATAGAGGCGCGCTGCATTCAGCGGCTGGAGGATATCGTGACCGGCAGCGGCGAAAAAGCGTGTCTTGCCGATATTCGCTTCATCGGCAGATGCTCTCGCCTCCGCCAGTTCGCGGTTGACGCGGGTAAGCTCCACGGTGCGTTCCGCCACGCGCTGCTCCAGCGTTTCATTGGCCTGTTTCAGTGCCTGGTCGCTCGCCACCCGCTGCGTGATGTCGGTGAATGTGGCGACGATGCCCTTGTCAGGCATGGTGTTGGAACGCACCTCGATAATCCGCTCGCCGCCCGCAAGCACCAGCGAAAAGGGCAGGTCCATGGTGAGGAAGCTGGTAATAAGCTCATTCGTATCGCCGGCCGGCATGTCACCGCGTTCCTGCAGCATGGCGACGATATCCGTGAGCGGCACGCCCACCTGACCGAACTGCTCGGGCAAATCCAGAAGGGTGCGGAAGCGCCGGTTCCAGATCGTCAGCTGCTGCGAACTATCGAAAACGGCGATGCCCTGATCCATCTGCGCAAGCGCCGTCTGCAGCATGTCCTGATTATATTGCAGGGCTTCGCTTGCCTGATCCAGCAGCCAGGCGGTGTCTGCGCTGGTATCCTCCGCCTTCTGGAGAATGATGGACAGCACAAGACGGGCGGAGGAAGAGCCGATGGCGCTGCCGAGCAATTGTTCGGAAAAATGGATGAGCGCCATATCCGCCGGCTGGTCGTCATTGAGCTTCCTGCCCGCCGTCTTTTCATAGGTCGCCAGGGAGCGCAGCATGCGCTCTTCGCCGAGATAACGGGCGATCGCGCTTTTGAGATCGCCGACGCTGACGCGGGTTTTCCAGCCGCGCGTGGCAAATTGCGATTTCGAATGGCGCTTGACGAAGATGCCGGACTGGATGCGCTCCACCGGCCGTGGATTGCGCGAGAGCGAGCCCAGTACAAAGGCCAGACTGTTGACGAGCAGGCTGAGAATGACCGCATTCACGAATGGGTCTGCCTCCGGACCGTTGAAGACCGTACTTCCGGAAAACAGGAAGCCGAGAATGTTCGCCGCGACCTCGGAATTGTCAGGCCCGCCGAAGCTTGGCAAAAACAGCAGATAGGCCCAGACAAAAAAGCCCGAGCTGAGACCCGCAATCGCGCCGCGCGCATTGGCCCGCCGCCAGAACAGGCCGCCGAAGAGGGCAGGCGCCATCTGGGCGATGGCGGCGAAGGCCAGAAGGCCGATGGAGGCGAGTCCCGTGGCGCTGTCGGCGGCGCGGTAATAACCGTATCCGAGAAGCATCACCGCAAAGATCGCCGTCCTGCGGATGTTCAAAAGCGTTTTGGCGAAGTTGTCCCGGTGCGGTGAACGGTTCAACAGTTTCTGCCGCAGAAAGATCGGCATGACGATGTCGTTGGAGATCATGATCGACAGCGCGACAGAGGCGACGATTACCATTGCTGTCGCCGCCGAAAACCCGCCGATGAAGGTGATCAGCGACACGACCGGCATCTGATGGGCGAGCGGCAGTTGCAAGACGTAAAGATCGGCATCGCCATTTGCGCCGAGCGTCAGAATGCCGGCAAGCGCGATCGGCAGAACGAAGATGTTGATGGCAATGAGGTAGAGCGGCAGCAGGAACCCCGCCATGCGCAGCTCTTCCGGCGTGCGGTTTTCCACCACGGTGACGTGGAACTGACGCGGCAGAAGGATGATGGCGAAGCCGGAAAGCAGGGTCATCACGATCCAGCGGCTGATGGGCGTATGGTAGGATATGGCCTTCATGGCCTGTTCATTGCCGGAGGCGAGCTGCCATAAATGCGAGGGACCGTCGAAGAGAACGAACAGGACGTAAAAGCCGACCGTGCACATGGCGACCAGCTTGACGAGCGATTCCATCGAAATCGCCAGAATGAGGCCGTCCTGATGTTCGGTGGCATCGGTGTGGCGGGTGCCGAACATGACGGCGAAGCCCGCCATGACGATGGTGACGACCAGCGGCAGATCGAGGAAATAGAGATTGCCGCTGCCAATGCCGTAATCGCCGGGATCGACCATCGTCGCCACTGAATTGGAGACGGCTTTCAGCTGCAGCGCGATATAGGGAATGGCGCCGACAAGCGCGATGATGGCGACGATCATCGCCACAGTGGAGTTCTTGCCGTAACGGGCGGCGATGAAATCCGCAACCGATGTCAGCTTTTCCGTTTTGGCCAGCTCAACGATGCGGCGAATGATCGGCATGCCGATGGTGAAGGCGAGGATCGGCCCGGTATAGATGCCAAGAAATTCCAGCCCCCTGTCGGCGGCAAGCCCGACGCCGCCGAAATAGGTCCATGAGGTACAGTAGATCGCCAGGCTCAGCGCATAGACGAACGGTCGCCCTTTTTTCGGGGCGTTTCTTTTGCGGCTGTTCCTGTCCCCGTAGCTTGCAACCGCAAACAGCAGCAGGACATAAGCGAAGGCCGAACCGAATATGATCCACCCAGGAAGCACGCATCCTCCCCATGCCGGAATTCCCGAAGAGGAGCATAGGCGAATTCCGGGCCGTTGAGAATGAGTGCGGTCTGATCATAAAGTTCAAGATGAGAGCATTTCCCACTAAAAGCGTGTAGCGGTTTTATGCCCGGAAAATGCGCAGAAACAGGGTGCTGGCGTACAAAAAAGCTAATAAATGCAATCTTGACGAATTCCAAATGGGGTAAGGAAGCTATATGGTTGAGCGTGTAGGGACAGTCACATAGCTTCAGCTCGCGAAGCAGGAGAGAGGGACAACTGAATGCTTAATGAATTTAAAACCTTCATTGCCCGCGGCAATGTCATGGATCTGGCCGTGGGTGTGATCATCGGAGCGGCTTTCAGCAAGATCGTAGATTCCGTCGTCAACGATCTCATCATGCCGATCGTCGGCGCGATTTTCGGCGGCTTCGACTTCTCGAACTACTTCCTGCCGCTGAGTTCCAGCGTCACCGCCCCCTCGCTCGCCGCCGCCCGCGATCAGGGCGCCGTTTTCGCCTATGGCAACTTTCTCACGGTTCTTATCAACTTCCTCATTCTGGCCTGGATCATTTTCCTGATGGTCAAGGGCGTCAACAAGCTGCGGGCCTCGGTCGAGACCAAGAAGGTCGAGGAGAAGGCGGAAGCAGCGCCGCCGCCGGAAGACGTCAAGCTTCTCACCGAAATCCGCGATCTGCTCAAGACGCGTTAAAATCGGAAGTATCCCCGGCCTGATTGCCGGCCCATGTGGGCGGCGATCTCCGGCCGGGGATCGATCCATAAAGAAAATCCATGACCGCCTCACGGAATATCATGCATATCGGCTGCTCCATGGGATAAGAAGACACCAAACGGAGTGTCTTTAATGTCCATTTTGAACAGTCTGAGTGCACGCTCTCTGGCGGCTCCCGAGAGCGGCATTGTCGAGGTCGTGAATTATGCCCGGGGACGGGACAATCTTCTGCCCCTTTGGGTCGGCGAAGGTGATCTGCCGAGCCCCGACTTCATCAACAAGGCTGCCATCGACGGGCTCAACAATGGCGAGACCTTCTACACCTGGCAACGCGGCATTCCAGAATTGCGACAGGCGCTCAGCAGCTATTACGAGCGTCACTTTGCAGCCTCTCTCTCCCCTGAACATTTTTACGCAACAGGTTCCGGCATGCAGGCGATTGCGCTTGCCGTGCAGGCGCTGACCTCGCCGGGCGACGAGATGGTCTATCTCACGCCGACCTGGCCGAATATCGTCGCTGCCATCGGCGTGGCGGGCGCAAAGGCCGTTCCTGTCGGCATCGATTTTCACGATGGCCGCTGGGATCTCGACATCGGCAAGCTGGAAAGCGCGATCACCGGCAAGACCAGGGCGTTGTTCATCAACACGCCGTCCAACCCGACCGGATGGACCGCGACGCGCGACAATCTTCGCGATGTTCTGGCGCTTGCCCGCAAGCATGATCTGTGGATCGTGGCGGATGAGATTTATGCGCTTTATCACTATGCCGGCACCCGCGCGCCGTCGTTCCTCGACGTCATGGAACCGGATGACAAGATCGTCTTCGCCAACTCCTTCTCGAAGAACTGGTCCATGACCGGCTGGCGCGTCGGCTGGCTCGTGGCGCCGCCCGCCATCGGGCAGGTGATCGAGAACCTCATTCAATATTCCACCTCCGGCGTGGCGCAGTTCATGCAGCGCGGCGCGGTCGCCGCCCTCAATCATGGTGATGGTTTCGTCCGCGAAAACTATGAGCGCGCTTTGACCTCCCGCGACATACTTTGCGATGCCCTGATTGCAACGAACCGTGTCGAAACCCTGAAGCCGGACGGCGCCCTTTATGCCTTCCTCAAGATAGACGGCGTGACGGACAGCCGCGCCACGGCGCTGGATATCGTCGACAAGACCGGCGTCGGCCTCGCGCCTGGCACCGCCTTTGGCAAAGGCGGAGAACTGTTCCTGCGCGCCTGCTTCCTGCGCAACCCCAAACAGATCGAAGACGCCGCCGATCGGCTGGCGTCCTACATTCTCGGCAGGTAAATCTTCGCCCTGCCGCGCCGCGCATCATGCTGCGCGGCAGGTGCAAATCTGCCCCAGAAATCACGATGAGCTGCGAAAACTACAACCCCACGGCGTAGCCATCGACGTGAGCGCATTTCTATGCTATGCGCTGATTGTTCCTTTTATGAGAACATTTTCATCTAATAAATAAAAAGCACTTTATTGCGCTAACCAATCGTAAGCCACCTTTTCAGAGGGCTGAGGGTTTGATGGCGTATTCGCTGTGCAAGTAATCAATGATGAAGAATTATTGGCTTTGATGGGATCAAGAAAAGCAAACAGGGAAGTAATGTCATGGCTGTTCTTGTTACCGGTGGGGCCGGTTATATTGGAAGCCACATGGTGTGGGCTCTGCTCGACGCCGGGGAAGAGGTCGTTGTTGTCGACCGGCTTTCGACGGGATCGCGCTGGGCGATAGCACCGGCGGCGCGTTTCTATCTGGGCGATGCGGCGGATCGCACATTGCTCGGCCAGATATTCGAAGAAAACCAGATCGAGACCATTTTCCATTTCGCCGGCTCCGTCAGCGTTCCTGAATCGATCAGCCGGCCACTCGAATATTACGAAAACAATACTGGCACGACCCGCGCCCTCGTTGCGGCAGCGGTCGGCCACGGTATTCGCAACTTCATCTTTTCCTCGACAGCAGCCGTCTACGGCAACCAGCCCTTTGATGGCCCGGTTCCCGAAACCGCGATCCTCAGCCCGGAAAATCCCTACGGCCTGTCGAAACTCGCCTCCGAAATCATGCTGCGCGATGTCGTGCAGGCGCATGATTTCAACTATGTGGCGCTGCGCTATTTCAACGTTGCGGGCGCTGACCCGCAGGGCAGGGCAGGGCCTTCCCCCACCGGTGTTGCGAACCTCATCAAGGTAGCGTGCGAAGCCGCGACCGGCCGACGCGACCAGGTCGAGGTTTACGGAACGGATTACCCGACCGCGGATGGCACGGGCGTTCGCGACTATATCCACGTCAGCGATCTGATTGACGCACATATGCTGGCCATGGCGCATCTGCGCGCCGGTGGCGGCACAAGAACGCTCAATTGCGGTTATGGTGTGGGTTATTCGGTGCTGGATGTGCTGCACACGGTGCAGCGGCAATCCGGGCATGATTTCCCGATCATCCATTGTCCGCGCCGTGCGGGTGATATTGCGACGATGGTGGCGGATTCCGCTCGCATCCAGTCGGAGCTGAACTGGCGTCCGCGCTTCAACGATCTGGAAACCATCGTTCGCACCGCGCTTCAATGGGAAGCCAAGCGTCAGGCACAGCAAAATGACAGAATCCCGCCGGTCCGCCGCAAACTGGCGGCGATAGGCTAAGCCATCTTGCACTGACAGCTGTGGTTATCCTACGGCCGATAGAGTGTCGGTTTATCCGAAACGGTTGCGGCGGGAAGCCATTTCTCCGTGTCGAAAAAGCTGCGTGTCAGCTTCAGCCCCGGGGATTGTTCTGTTGCCAGCAAAATGATGTTCAGGCGATGCGGCGCAACCGGTTCCGGCTTTATGGAGACCGAAATACCAAAGTGCTGTGCCTGATAAGGCTGCCTGCTGCGTGCGGGTTCAAGGATGCTGGCTAGGTCGGCCCAGCGGGTTTGCCTGATGATCAGGGCCAGCGCCTCTTCAAGCTTTGTCAGAATAGCGCTGCCGTCCGGTGTCTCAGGCGCAACGGCCTTCATCCTGATGGAGCGAACCTCGCCGGAGGCCCCACCTCTGATGTCAAGGAAAAGCGATGCCCGTTCGGCAGACCCTGCCGCATTCTCCATCACGAGTTCGGCCATGCATTCGAAATTGCGGGTGTTCACCGTGCTGACGTGCCAGCCTTGCGGGGTGGAAAAACCCTGCGCGATAAAGCGGTTGCAGAGGTCTTTGCCGGAAAGAACGAAGTCGCGTGCAAAGGATGCCCTGCCGCCGGCTTGCTCGAATTTCAGCAAATGGGGTGGTAGATCGAGCTTCGGCGCAGGGAGTTTTTGCCGCTTGACGGGCTTCATTCGGGCAGGCTGCTCGACGGCACGAGTGGCAGGAACAAGGTTGAGATAGGTCAGCAGGTTTTTGAGGTGCTTTTTGTCATTGGCAAGCAGCACCGTCGCCGATATGGCGAGACAGACGGCCAGCACCGCAAACAGCAGCGCGCCATGGCTCACTCTTTTTTGCAAGCTCGCGTCCATCGGGGAACCTTAATGGCTGCCGGGGGAGGACGCCAGCCGGGTTTCAATATGGCTTTTCGGGCTATGAGTGGCCCTGTGAATATATTGCGGGCGAAAGCCCTGAAAATAATATGCAATTCACCGCCGGAACTTCCGGCGGCGCGTGATGTTATTCGGACGTATTCTTGCCGGTATCCTGTCCACCGGCGCTGCTCTCATCATCCGCGACGGGAATGGCATAGGAGCCGTTCAGCCAGCGGGAGAGATCGAGCGAACGGCAGCGATCGGAACAGAATGGATAATCGTCCCGGGTCGAGGGTCGCCCGCATTCCGGGCATGGCTGTGATTTCCGAAGCGGCGTGACATTTCCCACGCTTTCCTGGGATGGTTTTGCCATGGTCTATCCTTCGAGCCAGCCCGACGTCACCTCAAATCCTTCACCGGAAAGAAGCGATATGGTCTCGTAGAGCGGCAGGCCGACGACATTGGTATAGGAACCGGTCAGTTTCTGAACGAACGAACCGGCAATACCCTGGATGCCATAGGCACCCGCTTTGCCGCGCCATTGCCCGGAGGCGATATAGGCTTCGATCTCACGCGTGGAGAGGCGTTTGAAGCGCACCTTGGTTTCCACAACCTTCTGACGGATTTTGCCGCCGGGTGTCACAAGGCAAATGCCGGTATAGACCCAATGGCTGCGCCCGGAGAGAAGATGCAGCGCCGCCGAGGCTTCCTCGGTATATTCCGCCTTGCCCACAATGCGGCGACCCACGGCTACAACCGTGTCGGAACCGAGAACGTAAGCGTCTTTCCAGGCCTGCTCGCTTTTCAGCGCCGCATGGGCCGCCTCGGCCTTCTGCTGCGACAGGCGACGACACAGCGTGCGCGGATGCTCAAGCTTCGCGGGCGTCTCATCGATGTCCATCGGCATCAGACGTGCCGGCTCGATGCCGATCTGATGCAGCAGTTCCAGCCGCCGCGGCGAGCCGGATGCCAGAACGAGCTTTTGTTTTGATATTGTCATTGCGCTGCCCGGGCGTCCGATGCTGAAACGGATTACTTGAAGCGGTAGGTGATGCGGCCCTTGCTCAGGTCGTAAGGCGTCATTTCGACCAGCACCTTGTCGCCCGCCAGAACGCGGATACGGTTCTTGCGCATGCGGCCAGCGGTGTGGGCGATGATTTCGTGCTCATTCTCAAGCTTCACGCGGAATGTTGCGTTCGGCAGCAATTCGGTTACGATGCCCGGGAATTCAAGGACTTCTTCTTTTGTCATGTAAGGGTTTTCTTCCTGTTGATAGTGCCGGACATATCGAGTCCGGGAAAATTGCGCGGAAACTACACAATCCCGGCACATTTGTGAACCTCTAAAGCATCGGCTTGAAAATCGCGATTGATTTTAACAGGCCAAGGCGGTTTTCAGTCTTTTGAAAGCGTATCCGCCACCGGTTGCTGCCGCCTCGGCAGTCGTTCCGAGATCAGCTTTGCCAGATGGTCCCGCACCTCGCGATAGGCGTCGAGAATCTGCTCGCGCGTACCGGTGATCACCGTCGGGTCCATGGTCGGCCAATAGACCACATCGAGCGAATTCGAGCGGGTCAGTTCCAAGGCTGCGTGATGGGCTTCGGGTGTTAATGTAATGATCAGATCGAAAAAATCATCCTCGATCTCGTCCAGAGTGCGCGGCTTGTGCTTGCCGAGCGAGAAACCCTGTTCTTCCAGCACCGCATCCACGAAGGGATCGCGCTCTCCCGCCCTCACACCGGCCGACTGTATATAGATGCCGGGCGCCACCAGCCGTTTGGCGATGACCTCGGCCATGGGAGAGCGGATGGAGTTCATGCCGCACATGAAGAGAACCGATTTGGGCGCTCGTCCCTCATTTGGCGCTGCGGCAGGATCGCTCATCTCTAACCCCGCCAATAAAGCACGCAGACAAGGGTGAAGAGGCGGCGCGCCGTGTCGAAGTCCACTTTGATCTTGCCGGAAAGCCGGTCCATCAGTGTCTGCGACCCGTCATTGTGAATACCCCGCCGGCCCATGTCGATCGCCTCGATCTGGCTGGGCGTGGAGGAGCGTATCGCCTCGTAGTAGCTTTCGCAGATCAGGAAATAATCCTTGATGATGCGGCGGAACGGCGTCAGCGACAGGATATGGGTCGAGACATCCTTTTCGTCTTCGGTTTTGATCGAGAAAACCAGCTTGGCGTCGACCAGCGAGATATGCAGCCGGTATGGACCGCCTTCATGGCCGAACGGTTCGAACGTGTTTTCCTCGATCAGATCGAAGATGGCGACGGCGCGTTCATGCTCCACGTCGGGCGTGGACCGGCCGATGCTATCGTCCAGAACCACATCGCAGAGCCGGAAATCGCCTGAAGCCATCTCTTAACTTTCCGGGTTGAGGCGAATGGAGACGGACCGCGCATGCGCGTCCAGCCCTTCCGAGCGCGCAAGGGTGATCGCTGCCGGCGCAAGCTGCCGCAGCTGCTCCGGACCGAGGCGCAGGATCGAGGTGCGCTTGACGAAATCCAGCACCGAAAGGCCGGAGGAGAAGCGTGCCGAGCGTGCCGTCGGCAGAACGTGGTTGGAGCCGCCGACATAGTCGCCGATAACCTCAGGCGTATGGCGTCCGACGAAGATCGCGCCCGCATTGCGGATGTGGGTCATCAGCGCATCCGGATCGTCGACGGCAAGTTCCAGGTGCTCGGCGGCGATGCGGTTGGCCAGCGGAATGGCATCGGTGAGCTTGTCGACCAGAATGATCGCGCCGAAATCGGCCCAGCTTGCCGCCGCCGTCTCGGAACGTGACAGACGCTTCAGCTGCAGCTCGACAGCAGCCTCAACCGCCTTGCCGAGTTCGGCATTGTCGGTGATCAGGATGGATTGCGCGCCGCGATCGTGCTCCGCCTGGGCGAGAAGATCAGCTGCCAGCCAGTCCGGATCATTGTCACTGTCGGCAATGACGAGCACTTCGGAGGGGCCGGCGATCATGTCGATACCCACAGTACCGAAGACCTGGCGCTTGGCGGCCGCCACATAGGCGTTACCTGGACCGACGATCTTCGCGACCGGCGCGATGCTTTCCGTGCCATAGGCAAGAGCTGCGACAGCCTGCGCCCCGCCGATGCGATAGATTTCCTCTACGCCCGCAATACGCGCCGCAGCCAGCACCGCCGGATTGACCGCGCCGCCATTGGCCGGCACGACCATGACGATGCGTTCCACACCGGCAACCTTGGCCGGTACGGCATTCATCAGCACCGAGCTTGGATAGCTGGCGGTGCCGCCCGGCACATAAAGGCCAACGGCTTCAATGGCGGTCCAGCGCGAGCCGAGGCCCACGCCGATATCGTCCTCGTAGATGTCGTCCTTCGGCATCTGCCGTGCATGGTGTTTTTCGATACGCCGGGCTGCGAGTTCGAGGGCCTCGATCACACTCTTGTCGACGGCGGCAAAGGCCGCATCGATCTCATCCACTGTTACCCGCATCGAGACCTTGGAAAAATCGATGCCGTCGAATTTCAGGGAATAATGGGCAAGGGCCGCATCGCCGCGGTGGCGGACATCGTTGATGATGTCGCGAACGGTCGCGTTGACGTCTTCGGAAACTTCTCTCTTGGTTGTCAGGAAGGCAGCGAATTTCTGTTCGAAATCAGCCGATGCCCGCTCCAGCCAGATTGCCACGCCATTACCCTTTCATTGTCCCCGCGGGTAATCCCCGCGAGGTGCACGAACTTACCGCAGCAATATTGCGGCTCTGGTATGTGGCATAGATCGAAACGGTTACGAAAGGCAACCGTTGCAGTGGCGTGGAGCGCTTATTCGCTATCGGGATGATGCGGTTTGGCGGCCGTTTCCCAGGCACCGCTCACATCGGTCAGCTGGGCCTCGATGCATTCCACGTCGAGCGCGATTGCGCCGCCGCCCGAAAGCGTCAGTTCGACAGCGCCATCCGGCCCTTCGCCATTCTGCACGAAGCGGATGGCGAGAAGCGAAAGCACCTGTTCCTTGTCGTCGCGGTTGATGCCATGCGAGCGAACGGCGGAGACCCGCTTCAGGAAAACCACGCTGCGGCAGCGCTCCGGCGGCAGGTTCTTTTTCTCGGTGCTTTCCCAGACGAAGCGGTTGGCGGACAGCGAAAATTGGCCGTGCTTCGGCTCGAAGGAGACATCCTTCAGCTTGAAGACGCTGTCCTGCATATGCGTTGAAATGACGGAGAGATCTTCATTATCCAGCGCGAGCAATTTCAGGCCGCTCATCGTTTCTTTCCTTTTCCGCGGGCCACGGCCCGCAATGTCTATTTCTTGCTATTGAAATAGGCAGTCGCGGGCCGCTCTGCAACGGGTAGAAACGGATGAGCGGCGATGAAAGGATCAATCGCTGACGCGTTCAACCAGCGCACCGCAGCGGGTGAGCTTTTCTTCAAGACGTTCGAAGCCGCGATCGAGGTGGTAGACGCGCGACACCATGGTCTCGCCTTCCGCCACCAGACCAGCAATCACCAGCGACACCGAGGCGCGCAGATCCGTCGCCATGACGGGCGCACCCTTCAGGCGGGAAACACCCTCGATGCGGGCCATCTGTCCGGAGAGCGAAATTTTCGCGCCGAGACGGGCCAGTTCCTGCACATGCATGAAGCGGTTTTCGAAGATGGTCTCGGTGATATGCGAGACACCCTGCGACCGGGTCATCAGCGCCATGAACTGCGCCTGCAGATCGGTTGGGAAGCCGGGGAAAGGTTCGGTGACGATATCGACCGGCTGAATGCCGTTGCCGTTGCGCACGACGCGCAGGCCGGTTTCCGTGTCGCTGATGCCAACACCCGCAAGCCGCAGCGTGTCGAGCGCATTGTCGAGCAGCGAGGCGCGCGTGCCTTCCAGCACCACGTCGCCACCGGCCATGGCAACGGCCATGGCATAGGTGCCGGTCTCGATACGGTCAGGCAGAACCCGGTGGCGTGCGCCGGAGAGCGAGGTGACGCCTTCAATGGTGATGGTGGAGGTGCCGGCACCCTCGATCTTCGCGCCCATGGCAGTCAGGCACTGCGCCAGATCGACCACTTCAGGTTCGCGGGCGGCGTTATGGATGACGGTGGTGCCTCTGGCAAGGCTTGCGGCCATCAGCATCACATGCGTCGCGCCGACGGAGACTTTCGGGAATGTGTAGACAGCGCCGATCAGGCCGCCCTTAGGAGCCGTGGCGTTGATGTAGCCGCCGTCGATCTCCATCGTCGCACCCAGCGCCTCAAGACCCTCGATGAACAGGTCGACCGGGCGCGTGCCGATGGCGCAGCCGCCAGGCAGGGAAACGCGGGCGCGGCCCTCACGGGCCAGAAGCGGGCCGATGACCCAGAAGCTGGCGCGCATCTTGGAAACCAGCTCGTAAGGGGCGGTGGTGTCGACAATGGTGCGGCACGTGAAGTGCACGGTGCGGGAATAGGCCTCGCCCTGGCTTTCGCGGCGGCCATTGACGGAGATATCGACGCCGTGATTGCCGAGAATACGGATGAGCTGCTCCACATCAGCCAGATGCGGCACGTTTTCAAGCGTCAGCGTATCGCTGGTCAGAAGCGATGCGATCATCAACGGCAAGGCGGCGTTTTTCGCGCCGGAGATGGGAATGATGCCGTTGAGCTTGTTGCCACCCGTAATTCTGATGCGATCCATGCGTCCCTACGGGCCTGCGCCCGCCTTTCTTTATCTGCCTTGCGGAAAGGCGCGTCCTTAGACGAGTTTCCGCGGCGTTTCAATTTTATGCTCGTGAATTCTCTATGAGGATGATTCGTCCGTTTTTGCGGCAGGCAGGCCAATCGTTTCATCCGCATCGCCGGCGCGGCGCGCACGAACCTGCTGTTTGCGCTTCTGAAGGTTTTCACGCAGCTTCTTTGCCGCCCGCGCCTTGCGCTCCGCCTCGCGCTGGCGCGCCTTCTCGCCGGGACCAGCTTGCGCGTTGCCGTTTGCCGCAAAGGCGGATGGCTCTGCGGAAGCATCCGCGGAAACCGCTGCCTTTGCCTGTTTGTCATGATGTTCGTTCATAAATTCAGCAATATCCGAAAAATACCTTTTTCAACAGGGGCACGCTTTTTTGCCCCGCTTGATCAAGAATATCGTTTTGCGACTTGCGCTCGTCAAAAACCTATGGCAATAGGCCGCCACGCTTGATGCTGAAGCAAACGCTTCGGCACCGGATGCTGCTATAGCTCAGGGGTAGAGCACTCCCTTGGTAAGGGAGAGGCCGAGAGTTCAAATCTCTCTAGCAGCACCATTTTATCCCAGTAAAATCAAAAATTTATGCCGGTACACAAGGCGCACGCCTCAGCCTGTACGCAATCTTTTCTTGCTCTCTTGGGCGCTCCGAGAGGTCTCGGCAAACGGGAAAACCGCGCCTCTTGCGAAGCGCGGTTTCCGTATCCGAATATTCTGTTGCTGCCAGAGCGGGACGAAACCGCCCGTAGCCAACGGGCGCCGCTTACTGACGGAATAGCGACAGGATATTTTCGGAGCTGGTATTGGCGATGGAGAGCGACTGGATTGCCAGCTGCTGCTGTGTCTGGAGAGCCTTGAGTCTGGTGGATTCTTCGTTCATGTCCGCATCAACGAGGCGACCAATGCCCTTGTCGATGGAGTCAGTCAGCTTCGAAACGAAATCTTCCTGCAGGTCGAGACGCATCTTGATGGAGCCGAAATCGGCGCTGGCGCTGATGACCGATTCCAGTTGCGTATTGACGAACTGGATCATGTTGTCGAGACCGTCATTGTCGGTCAGTGGCTGACCGTTGGCATCCGTCAAGCCGCTGAGATGTTTGGTGATATCGAGGTCGATCAGCGAATAATTGAGCTTCTGGGCCATCTGCGAATCGGCAGCAGCGGTTTCGAGGTAGATATTATTGTTCGACGAACCGCCCACTCCGATTGCTGTTACGGTGGTGCCGGTAGCGGGCGCAGCATTATTCGCCTTAACATACAAGGCTTCGCCGGCGGCGTTTTCACCGATCTTGAAGTAGGTGCCGTTATTTTGTGCCGCTGTCGCATCGGCGACGGTCACAAGACCGGTTGCCGCATCCGCAGCCGAAACCGTGGTTGTCGTAGCTGATGGGAAGGCGAGGAACTGAGCCTCTGTGAATACTTTTGCAGTCAGCAATGTGGTTGTGGATACACCAGCAGTTGTTGTGGTGATTGCGAACTGTCTCAGAACGCCCGTGTCGGAGTAATAAGCGGCACTGTCGAGAATGCCGTTCTTTGTCGTACCGGTCGTGGTGTCGAAAAGCGCGGTCTTGTTGTCGACCTGAACATCGATTGTCTTGACTGCCACATTGCCCGCACCATCGCGGATAAAGGAACCGACGACCTGTTTGGTGATCGGCGTCAGGTTACCTGCGGCATCGCTGATTTTGCCTTTAAGCCAGTTTTCACCGGAAAAGGAGGCTGATTCGCCGATACTCTTCAGCTGATCCTGAAGCTGGGTGATTTCTTCCTGGATCTTCGCCTTGTCGACGCCTGCTTCACGCGCCGCAACCAGCTTCTTGCTGATTTCCTTGACGACATCGACCGTGGTTTCCATGGCGGAATAGGCAGTATCGACCTTGGCAGCGCCAAGGCCGAGAGCGTCCTGAACGGCGGAAAGCGCACCATTGTCAGAGCGCATGGTGGTCGCGATGGACCAATAGGCGGCGTTGTCGGAGGCCGTCTTGACGCGCAGGCCGGAGGAAACACGCGACTGCGTTTCTTCCATGCTGCTGCCAATGGCGCGAAGGGTCTGCAGGGCGGACATCGCCGCGACGTTTGTCAAAATGCTGGTCATAATTATTTGCCCCTTGATTGGCTGAAATGAAAAGGGACATTCCGGATTGTCACCGGGAACGATCGCGCGGCTTGATGCCTGTTAACCTCTTTTTCGTCTTGGTTAACCAATCGTTTCGATGACTAGGTTTTAGGTCGCAAATGGTTAACAAAGCCTAAATCAACGGCGGAAGAAATTAAGGAACGATAATTTTTCTTAACGATAACGAAAAAAGCCGCGCTTAGAGCGCGGCTTTTCAATTCCGAATGGTCTTTTCCGATTAGCGGAAGAGCGACAGAATGTTCTGCGAGTCGCTGTTTGCAATCGAGAGCGACTGGATCGCCAGCTGCTGCTGCGTCTGCAGGGCCTTCAGCTTGGTGGATTCTTCGTTCATCTCGGCGTCGACGAGGCGGCCGATACCGCTGTCGATCGAGTCGGACAGCTTGGAAACGAAGTTTTCCTGCAACTTGAGGCGGGAGGATACGGCACCCAGTCCAGCGGCAGCACTTGTCGCTGCTTCCAGCTGGCCGTCAACATGCGAGATCAGCTGGTCGAGAACGTCTTCGCTGGTTGCTGTTGCACCCAGGCCGAATGCGGTCTTCATGGTGTCGAGCTTGGTGATGTCCAGATCGAGAACCGACGTGTTGGCAGCGTAGACAGTTGCGATTGTCGTCTGTTCGGCAGGAGTGCCGCCAAGCGTCGCGCCGGTGGCATCAGTTGTCTGGAGCCACTTGTTTTCGCCGACCTGCTTGTAGAAGTCCGTACCGTCGCTCCAGATGCCATTTGCGCCTTCGGAGAAGGTGTTAGCCAGCGTCGTCGTTGCAGTGTAGAACTTGCCGTCGGTCCACTTTGCGACGTCTGCCCGAAGGGCGTTCGAGTCAAGGATACCCTGCTTGTTGCCACTGACATCGACGAGAACGTTGGAGCCGTCCAGAGCGACGTCGATGGACTGAACCTTGACGTTGCCGTCAGAGCTGCGGGTAAAGGAACCGACGATCTGCTTGTTGACAGAAACGCCGGTTGCGAGGTCGCCGGCGGTTGCGGCGGCTTTGCCGATAACACCCTTGAGCCAGTTTTCACCGGAGAAGGAAGCCGAGTCGGTGATGGACTTCAGCTGATCCTGAAGCTGCGTGATTTCTTCCTGGATCTTGGCGCGGTCTACGCCTGCTTCACGCGAAGCGACCAGTTTATTCTTGATTTCCTTGACGACGTCGATCGAAGATTCAAGACCGGCATAAGCGGTGTCAACCTTGGCGGCGCCGAGGCCGAGAGCGTCCTGAACTGCGGAAAGAGCGCCGTTGTCCGAACGCATGGTGGTCGCAATCGACCAGTAAGCGGCGTTGTCGGAAGCCTGGCCAACGCGGAGGCCGGACGAAACACGGTCCTGAGTGGATTCCATGTTCTGGCCGATGGAACGCAGTGTCTGGAGAGCAGACATAGCCGCGATGTTGGTAAGAATGCTAGTCATGATTAATTTGCCCCTTGAATGGCTGATTAAAGAAGGGACATTCCGGTCTCACCGGGAACGGCGCACAGCATCATGCCTGCTAACCGGCTGATTTTTAAAGGTTAGCTCACCGTTTCGATGGCTTTAGCTAATCCCGTTTTGGTTAATGAAGCCCTAAGGTGAAAGTAAAAACGCACATCTTTTGATTTAATTTCTCAACCTTTGCGCGTGCGCGCGCGTATCGAAAAGACATTAAAAAACAGATAAGGCCGCATCCTTTTTTAAAAGATGCGGCCTTTGTCTGTATGGTTGGCTCAGCCTCCAACCATTTTTTCCTATCGTACCAGATGCCCGGTCAGCCCCCGCGCACTTGGTCTCGATATTGGATCCCCCAGCCCCAAAGGGCTATGAGATGGCGTCTCTTAACGGAAGAGCGACAGGATGTTCTGCGAGTCGCTGTTTGCGATCGAGAGCGACTGGATTGCCAGCTGCTGCTGCGTCTGCAGGGCCTTCAGCTTGGTGGATTCTTCGTTCATGTCGGCGTCGACGAGGCGGCCGATACCGCTTTCGAGCGAGTCAGACAGCTTGGAAACGAAGTTCTGCTGCATATCCAGTCGCGAAGATACGGCGCCCAGCTTTGCGGCTGCGCTTGTCGCTGCTTCCAGCTGGCCATCAACATGCGAGATCAGCTGGTCGAGAACGTCTTCGCTGGTTGCTGTTGCACCCAGGCCGAATGCGGTCTTCATGGTATCGAGCTTGGTGATGTCCAGATTGAGAACCGACGTGTTGGCAGCATAGACAGTTGCGATCGTCGTCTGTTCGGCAGGAGTGCCGCCAAGCGTCGCGCCGGTGGCATCAGTTGTCTGGAGCCACTTGTTTTCGCCGACCTGCTTGTAGAAGTCCGTACCGTCGCTCCAGACGCCATTTGCGCCTTCGGAGAAGGTGTTAGCCAGCGTCGTCGTTGCAGTGTAGAACTTGTCGTCGGTCCACTTTGCGACGTCCGCCCGAAGGGCGTTCGAGTCAAGGATACCCTGCTTGTTGCCACTGATATCGACGAGAACGTTGGAACCGTCCAGAGCGACGTCGATGGACTGAACCTTGACGTTGCCTTCAGAGTTGCGGGTAAAGGAACCGACGATCTGCTTGTTGATGGTAACGCCGGTTGCGAGGTCGCCGGCGGTTGCGGCGGCTTTGCCGATAACACCCTTGAGCCAGTTTTCACCGGAGAAGGAAGCCGAGTCGGTGATGGACTTCAGCTGATCCTGAAGCTGCGTGATTTCTTCCTGGATCTTGGACTTGTCAGCCGTCGATTCCTGCGCGGTGATGAGCTTGTTCTTGATTTCCTTGATGACGTTGATCGAGGATTCAAGACCGGAAGAGGCGGTGTCGACCTTTGCAGCGCCGAGACCCATCGCGTCCTGGACGGAAGACAAAGCGGCATTGTCCGAACGCATGGTGGTCGCAATCGACCAGTAAGCGGCGTTGTCGGAGGCAGAGCTTACGCGCTGGCCCGTCGAAATGCGGCTCTGCGTATCTTCCATGCTGGAGGAGATCGAGCGCAGAGTCTGAAGAGCGGACATTGCGTTAATGTTGGTGAGAATGCTTGCCATAGTAGATGTGTCCCTTGTTTTTACGAGATACTGGAGTGGGGACATACCGGGCTTCGTATTACCGGTCACAACGTTTCGGCTTCATGCCACTCGGTTCAGAAATAACTAGTTTCGGAAACCAAACCCGCTGCGTGTGGAGAGAATGTCGCAGCGAAGAATTGCGCATTTATTAATTTGATCACTAAGAAATACTCGAAAATATCTATGGTTACTTTTGAGTATATTTAAATGGTAAGCTTTTTATTGAGAAATATAGTTACCAATTTGTCAGAAAAACTGGTAACTAAAGCGTTAAAACGCAAAAACCCCGCGGCCATGGGCACGCGGGGTAAAAGAGCTGGGTTAAGCGGTATCAGGCCGGCACAAATGCCGTCAGTTGAAAGATCTGACGAGGCTGCCGACAAGCAGGTTCCAGCCGTCGATCAGCACGAAGAACAGGATCTTGAACGGCAGGGAAATCGAGGTGGGCGGCAGCATCATCATGCCCATCGCCATGGTAATGGTGGCGACGATCAGATCGATGACCAGGAACGGCAGGATGATCAGGAAACCGATCTCGAAACCGCGCCGGATTTCCGACAGCATGAAGGCAGGAACCAGCACGCGGTAGTCGACGACATTGTTGGTCATCACTTCCTGTCCGCGCTCGCGGGCGATATCGACGAAGAGCTTCAGATCCTTGTCACGCGTATTGGCGTTCATGAAGGTGCGGAAGGGTTCGGCGATGCGCTCGACGGCCTGCTGCTCGTTGATCTGGTTTTGCAGAAGCGGCTGCACGCCGTCCGTCCACGCTTTGTCGAAGGTGGGCGACATGACGTAGAAGGTCATGAACATCGCCATCGACAGAAGGATCATGTTGGACGGGGTCGACGCAAGTCCCATGCCGGAGCGCAGGATCGAAAATGCGATCACGAAGCGCGGAAAGCTCGTGACCATGATCAGGATACCCGGCGCGACGGAGAGAACCGTCAGAAGGCCGAAGGTGCGAATGATCCATGCCGCGACGGACCCGTCTATCTGCGTATTGAACAGATCGGACGGAAATTGCTGGGCATTGGCAAGGCCCGGCAAAGCAAGGAGGACAGCGATGGTAACAAGAAATCGAATCATTCGATGACAAAGGTCCGGAACATGACCTTGGATACGCGCCCTTGAGAGCGCAGGTCAACTCGTTCCTGAATGTCATCCTTAAGATATTGAAAGCCGCGTGGCCCTTCCAGCTGCTGCAGGGAAACGGTGCGGACATAGGCCATGATGTCCTGGTGGATATCTTCCGCCAGACCCACCTCGACCGGCCCCTTGAACATCAGCGCCACTTCCAGTCGCACCCAGTTCGTCGCGGGGTAAGCGAGGTTGGTGGTGATGGGGTCGAGCTGGACGATGCCGTTCGCTTCGGCCGAGATTTTCTCGATGCCCTCACCGCCCTTGCCACCCTTTTCACCGGCGGCTTCCGATGCTTTTGCGGCCGTCTCGGCACCGGCGATCTTCGGGGCGACCATGCCGCCCACGAACCAGCCGCCACCCGCGCCGAGCAGCGTGAGGATAGCGACGCCAGCGATCGTCATCACCAGCGACGAGGACTTCTTTTTGCTGTCAGCCTGTTCGTTTTCCATGGGTCAGTCCCGCTCCCGCATGCCGGCGTCAGAGCGGCGAGAACAGGTCGACGACCTGCTGACCGACCGGGGGCTGCTGCACTTCCGTCAGACGGCCGCGGCCGCCATAGGAGATGCGCGCCTCGGCGATGCGCTCGTAGGAGATGATGTTCTGCGCATCGACATCCTGCGGTCTGACGATACCGCCAACATTGAGGATGCGGATTTCGTGGTTTACGCGCACTTCCTGGGAACCGCTAATGATGAGGTTGCCGTTTTCGAGAATGCCGGTCACCACGGCGGCCACCAGGAGCGTCAACTTTTCAGAGCGCTTGGTTTTGCCCTTGGCCTGAGTGTCGGTGTCGGAGCCGTATTTGATGTTCGAATCGGCCTCCGGCGTCCAGCCGAGGATTTCCGCCTTCGCCTTCCAGTTCAGTCCGCTGGAATTTGTGCGGTTGCGCTCGGTCTCGTTGTCGAAATCGGCCTTGTCGTTGATCTGGATGTTAACGGTCAGGATGTCGCCGATGTTCAGCGCCCGCAAATCCTTGAATAGGGCTCCCTGGCTGTCGCTCCACAGCGAATAGCCGCTGGCCATATGTTTCGGCTGCTTGGGATACATGCCCATCTGCGGCGTCTGGCTGAATTGCAGGCCGCTGCCGATCGGGCTCATCGCGGGGGCGTTGCCGATTTCCTTCAGGGTCTGGTTGTTCTGGCAGCCGGCAAGCAGGGCGAGCGGCAGGAGGAGGGCCGGAAGACGCGGGGTCATGAAGGATCCTTCGAAGTGTTTTTGTCGGTTGCCTGCGACATGATGCCGGCGACGGTTGCGGCTTTCTGCGCATCCATTTCGCTAAGGATGAGACCGGATTGGCGCGGCGGCAGCTGCATGATGATGGCGGCGGCAATCTCCACATGCATCTTTTCAAGCTGGGGTGCTGCGGCATCCGCCTTCATCGTCTTGTAGATGTCGACGAGATTGCTTTTTGCCTGATTGAGGAAATGCTCGCGCCGCGCCAGCCAGTCCTCATATTCCGCCTTGCGGTCTTCCAGCACGGCAATGCGCTCGTTGACGTCCGACTGAAGCTTTTCAAGCTCCTGCTTCTGCATCAGATAACGCTGGTCGCGGGCGGCATCGGCGATATTGGTACAGAATTTCTGGATTTCATCCTGCGTACTGAGTTCGGAGACCACTTTTTGCTGGCTCTCAGCACCGGCGGCCGGCAGCAGGAACAGCAGCGATGCCACCGCTGCGAAGCGTGCAAGGCCATTCGAGAAATGGTTTTTCTTCAGACTTTTCATCATTGCAGCACAAGCTCCGCCTGAAGGGCGCCGGCGGATTTGATGCCTTGCAGAATGGCGATGATGCCATCCGCCTTGAGCCCGATGCTGTTGAGACCGGCAACCAGCGTGCGAAGGTCAGGCCCTTCGACGATGGCGACCTTGCTGCCTTCCTGCATTGCCATGATATCGGTCTGCGGCTGCACGGCGGTCTGGCCGCGCGAGAATGGCGCCGGCTGGATGACCTGCGGCGATTCGGTCACCTGCACGGTCAGCGTTCCGTAACTCACGGCAACGCGGGAAATGCGCACATCCGCACCGATGACGATCGTGCCCGTTCGTTCGTTGATCACGACTTTTGCCGGCGTATCCGTCTCGACGGTCAGGTTCTCGATTTCGGCCATCAGGCGGGTCAGATCGACGGTACGGGGTTTCTGCACCGCGATTTCCTGCGAATCGCGCGGCTCGGCGATCGGATCGCCGTAACGGGCGCGGGCAAAGGCGTTGACGACGTCGGCGACCCTGACCGCAGTCGAAAAATCGGGATTGCGCAGCTGAAGCACCAGATTGACCGAATCCTTGAACTTGGAGGGCAGTTCGCGCTCGATGATCGCGCCGTTCGGCACGCGTGCGGAAGTTGTCACGCCCTGCGTCAGTGTCGCAGCGTCACCCTGGGCCGAAAAGCCGTTGACGATCAGCGCCCCCTGGGCAACCGCATAAATCTGGCCGTCCGCGCCGGAAAGCGAAGTCATGATGAGCGTGCCGCCGCGAAGCGAGTTGGCGTCGCCCAGCGAGCTGACGGTCACATCGACGCGGCTGCCGGGGCTTGCGAATGGCGGCAGATTGGCCGTCACCATCACGGCGGCAATGTTCTTGGCGTTCGACTGACCGCCCTGCGTGGTGATGCCAAGGTTCTGCAACATCGCGCGCATGGATTGTTCGGTAAAGGGTGAGGATCGCAGGCTGTCGCCCGTGCCCTGCAAACCGACGACGAGACCGTATCCGATCAGCTGGTTGTCGCGTCCGGCCTGCAGCGATGCGATATCCTTGATGCGGGACGTATCGGCATGGGCTGCGGGGACGGAAAGGAACGGCTGGGCCGAAATCAGAATGGCCGCGGCTATGATACGAAGCATTCTCATTTCGCCATCACCTGAATGGTTCCGTCCCTCATGACAGTGCCGCTGACCATCACGCCGGAATCGATATTGCGCACGCGCACGACCTCGCCGAGCGAACCGTCGGTCATCGGCGTTCCCGAAGCCATCAGCGTCATGTTGCCGATCGTGAAGACGAGTTTGACGCTCGTTCCGCGTACCACCAGCGAGGGTTCGCGCAGTGCGGCGACGGGGATGGTGCGTCCGGGAAGCAATGTCTGTTTGGAGATCATGCCTTCGACTTCGCTGATGTCGGTCGCATAACCCGAGGAAATGTTGGGATTGGTCACTTCCACCGGCTTCACTTGTTCCGGCGTGATCGTCTCGCCGGGATAGATGGTGCGTGTGGGAACGAGCGCCATCGGCGCCTGAGCAAGAGCAGGCGCCAGTGCACCCATTGAAAAGGCAGACGCCAGGCACATACGGACGAGCGCCGTTCTGTAGCTGTTATGTTTCCGGCCAAACCTCATGTTCGCCTGCCTTTCCGTTCTTACTTCAGGTTCTTGCTGACAATCGAAGCCATTTCGTCAGCGGTGGTGATGACCTTGGAATTCATCTCATAGGCGCGCTGCGCCGTGATCAGGTCGGTGATTTCCTTGACGGCGTCGACGTTCGAGCCTTCAAGGTAGGATTGCTTGATGTAGCCGTAGCTCGGATCGTCGGGCACGCCGATGACCGCGTCGCCGGAAGCCGGCGTCTGGGAGAAGAGGTTGTCGCCGAGCGGCTTCAGGCCGGCCTCGTTGGCAAAGTTTGCGATGGTCAACTGGCCGAGTTCCGTGAAATCGGCGGCGTTGCCGATACGAGCCGTCACCTGACCCGTGCGGGTGATGGTGATGTCCTGCGCGTCGGTCGGGATATTGATGTTGGGAATGACATTGTAGCCATCGACCGTCACCAGATTGCCGTCGGCATTCTTGTTGAAGGCGCCGGCGCGGCTGTAGAGCGTCGAACCGTCAGCCGCTTCGATCTGGAACCAGCCCTGACCGATGATCGCCACGTCGAGCTTGTTGCCGGTCTCGATCAGGTTGCCCTGAGTGTGGATGTTGCGCACGGCAGATGTCTGTACGCCGAGGCCGATATTGGCGCCTTCCGGCACGATTGCCTGGTTGGCCCGGTTCGGCACGCCCTGCATGCGCTCGGTCTGGTAGAGCAGATCGGTGAACTCCGCACGCGCGCGCTTGTAGCCGGTGGTGTTGATATTGGCGATGTTGTTGGCGATGACTTCCAGATTGGTCTGCTGGGCGTCCATACCGGTGGCAGCGATGGCAAGAGCTCTCATGTCAATATCCCTGCTGGGCTAGATCTGCATCTTGGTAATGTCGAGATAGGCCGACACGATCTTGTCGCGGAGCGCGATGGCGGTCTGCAGCGATTGTTCGGCCGAAAGCATGGCATCGACCACTTCACGCGTATTCGCCTTGCCCTGAATGCCCTCGAAGGAAGCGACTTCCGCCTTCTTCAGATTGTTCATCGCGTCAATCGATACGTTGCCGAGAACGCTGGCGAAGCTTGCGCCCGTCTGCTGCGCGGGTGTCGTCTGCTGCTGGCCGCCAAAAAGGCTTTCCGTCAGCGAAGAGACGCCGCTTGCGCCGCGGGTAAGCGAAAGGGAGCTGACTTGCTTAATACCGTCGATCATTGCGATGCCTTCAGAAGGTCGATTGTGGAGGCGACGAGGTCGCGTGTCTGGCGGATCACCTGAAGGTTGGCGTCGTAGCTGCGGTTGGCTTCGCGCATGTCAGCCATTTCGATCAGGATGTTGACGTTCGGCATCTTCACCATGCCGTTGCTGTCGGCGGCCGGATTGCCGGGGTCGTATTCGTTGACGAAGTCGCCACGGTCGACGCCGAGTTTCTTCACCGTCACGCGCTCCACGCCGCTTGCGCGGTCGAGCTCCGAGCCGAAGGTAACCGTCTTGCGGCGATAGGGGTCTGCACCGGGCGTGTCGCCCGTCGATCTTGCGTTGGCAATGTTTTCCGAAACGATGCGCAGTCTGGTGGACTGCACTTCCAGGCCGCTGCCCGCGATCTTGCTGGCCGCACTCAAGGGATCCATGGCTTACCTCTTTACCGTCATCAGCATCATGCGATGGAAGGATTTGACGAGATTGGCGTTCAGGTCATATTGCCGCTTGATCTCGCCGGTCTTGGTCATTTCTTCCGCAAGCGCGACCGAATTGCCGGATTCCTGCATGCCGATCTCGTTATTGACCGGGTTGTCGCGCAGAGCGATGTTTTCGCTGAGTGCGCTCGCACCGAAATGGGCGGGATGGGTCTTCGCCATACCGACCTGCTGGTCGGTGGCCTGCATCACGGCTTCAAAAGGGCTGACATCCTTGGCGCGGAACTTCGGTGTGTTGGCGTTGGCGATGTTGGTCGCCACGACTTCCTGCCGCACGCTCAGCCATTCCGCTTGGCGGGATGCCAGATCGAACAGTTGAATCGGTTGCATAGACTTCTCCATCTCGTATGGCCCGAACCTACGGCGCTAATCTTGCGTCAGACTTGCGGGGAGGGCGAAGATGCGGAGAAGGGGAGAATGTGATCTCGAAGGCTGTCGTGGAAACGAAAAAGGCACACCGCAGATGCGGTGCGCCTTGGGATATCAAACCTCCCCGTCATGCCGGACTAAATCCAGCATCCAGCCCGGTGTGCGGATGCTAAATCATTGCCAAATCTGACAGCAATACAGGCTGAATGATCTGACTATTTCTCGGGATGATAGGTCTTCCCGGAAGAGGTCTCTATCAGCCATTGGCCACCGCGCTGCTCGATCTTCGTCAGGCGCGCATTGTCCGGCAATGTCGAACCCACCCGCACCACATACATTCCCGATCCATCCTCGATGAGCGCGCGGCCGTTGGAAACATGCAGCAGACGGAATGAGGTCTGGCCGGGGAAGGGCTGGTCTTCAAGCCCGGCGGCGAGATTGTTCTGTTTTTCCTTGCCGTTCCCGCTGACTGTTGCCGTCGTCAGCATATCCGGCAGTTCGGCCGGTGGCGGCATGTCTTCCTTGTTGCGGTTGGTCATGGCCATCGGCGAAACGCTGAAGACTTCACGCGGGCCGGTATGGGGCAGGTCGCGCGTGCGATCGCCGCTCGCGACCTTTATTCCGAACTTGTCCTCGTTGAAGAACACGTACCAGGGAAAGAAGGCGGCGGCGGCGGCAAGTCCGATTCCCGTCCATGCCAGAATGCGGTCGAGTGTGAAAAACGGAGGCTGCGGCCGTACGTCCCCGACATCGCCATTGTCGATCTGTTTCTTCTTCACGGGTCAGCCTCTCATTCTCGGATTTACCTGCGGCTGATTATTTTGCGCTCCGCCGCGCAGCGCAGTTGCCAGATCCGCGTAGGCGTCCTGCGCCGCCGGTTCGTTCGGAAGCTGTTTCAGCGTTTCATAGATGATCGGAACCTGCTTGATCGCCATGTCGAGATCGGGATCGGTGCCGGGGCGATAACCGCCGATCAGCCGCAAATCCCGGGTTTCCTCGAAGCGGTGCACCAGCGCTTTGAGGCGCGAGACCAGCTTTTCCTGATCCGGGGTCCAGGCCTTTTTGGCAAGACGCGAGATCGAGGCCAGAGGATTGATCGGCGGATAGCGGCCTTCTTCCGCAAGGCTGCGGTCAAGCACGATATGGCCGTCGAGAATACCACGGGTCGAATCGGCAATCGGATCGTTGTGATTGTCGCCGTCCACCAGAATGGAGACGATGGCGGTGATGGTGCCGGTGCCTTCGGCGCCCGGTCCCGCCCGTTCCAGCAGGCGCGGCAGCTCGGTGAAGACGGAGGCGGGATAACCGCGCGCCACCGGCGGCTCGCCAGAAGCGACCGCCACTTCACGGATCGCATGGGCGAAACGGGTCACGCTGTCTATGATGAGAAGGACGTTGTCGCCCTGGTCGCGAAAATGTTCTGCAATGGTAACGGCGGATAGCGGGGCCATCTTGCGCAGCATCGGGCTTTCGTCGCTGGTCGCAACGACCGCGATCGACTTGCTCATATTGTCGCCCATCGTATCTTCGATGAATTCGCGCACTTCACGTCCGCGTTCGCCGACAAGCGCAATCACCACCTTGTCGAAAGCGTCGGCCTTGGCGAGCATCGACAGCAGCGTGGATTTGCCCACACCCGAACCGGCGAAAATGCCGAGACGCTGCCCGAGGCACAGAGGCGAGAAGATATCGATTGCGCGCACGCCGGTCTTAAAGGGTGTTTCCACCCGTTTGCGCGTCATCGACGGCGGCGCATTGTTTGAAATCGAACGGCGCTCGATGCCGGCGGCAAGCGGTCCCTGGTTATCAATCGGCTCGCCAAGCGCATTGATGGTGCGCCCGCACCAGCTGTCGTCGGGCGCGACGCGGAAAGCGCCCTTCCTTATGACGGTGTCGTGGATACCGATAGGCTCGCCCGGTTCGATGGGGCAGACATAGCAGATCTCCGGCTCCACGCGCACCACTTCACCGAGATGGATGCCGGTCGCGCTGCGATGGGCGACGAATTCACCGAGCCGCACATGCCGCGAAAGACCGGACACCGTGTAGTGCCCGGCGGCAATGGTGCGGACGTGCCCGCCCGGCGCCACCGAAAATTCCGGATCGGCATAGTGACCGGCGAGGCTCGCCAGCTGGGCGAGCTTCGGTGAAATGGCTCCAGCCGAGAGCATGGATTCCGGCATTTTCATTACTCAGTTCCTCAACGCGCGCCGCCAAGCGTCTTGATCCCCTCGCCGAAGGTGGATTCGGTTTCGCGCATCATCGACGAAATGCTCTCAAAGGCCCGGTTGACCTGAATAAGCTGCGTCATCTGCGAAATGCCGTTGACGTTCGATTGTTCGAGATAACCCTGAACGACGCCAACCTCGTGGTCGTTGACAACAGGTGTCGGCTGGGCCACGGGCTTCACGCCGCTATTGGGATGACGCAGGAACCCCTGCGAGAAATCCGCCTGGAAGATGCCGAGCGTGGCGACGATGTTTTCATTCTGGCGAATGGCGCCATCGAGACCGACGGTGATCGGGCCGCCATTCGCATTGAGCTGGATGGGACCGCCGCCGGCATCAAGAACCGGATAACCGCTCGAAGAGATGAGCGCGCCGTCCGGGCGCATGGTGAAGCGGCCGTCGCGTGTCAATATCTGGCCATCGGGCGTATCCAGCGAGAACCAGGCATCGCCCTTGATGGCGAAATCGAAGGAATTGCCGGTCTGTTCGAAGGCGCCCTGACGGGTCGAGAGATAGTCGTTGCCCTGCGAAACGAACGCCACCTTGGCATTCATGTCATTGTGGTTCTTGGCGACCATTTCGTCGAATTTCACTTCGGAGCCGCGAAAGCCGACCGTGTTCACATTCGCCATATTGTCGGAAATGGTGGTGAGACGGCGCTCCAGCGCGATCTGCGAGGACAGGGCGACGTATAGTCCGGATTGCATATCATTTGCCTCCGAGTTTCAGGGAGTTGATGGAGATCAGCAGATCAGGGGAAATACCGTAGCCGCTGGAGGAGCCGAAAACGGCCAATGGATCGTAGGTCGTCGAGGGGTTTTGCATTTCCCACATGATGGTGAAACGCTCGAGCAGCTTGCCGACCTTTTCGGGATCCTGCAGATCCTTGATCTTGATGGTTTTTTCGATGAGAGCAGCCTGTTTCTCGACATCCGCTGCGGCAAATTCGTCGGGCAGGTTGTAGGCGGTGCGGAAAACCTGCGCGAGCGCGTCATCGGCCAGAAAGTCGAGACCCGATTTGATCGTCGGCGCTTTGCGTTCGAAATAAAGGGCAAGGCGGACGCCGTTATTGTCGTCGCCCGCTTCCTGTTCAAGCGTCTGGCGGGTGTATTTGGTAATGATGCCGGACTTGGCCGCGTCAACCGAAGTCGCCGCCGCGCCAAGCCCTGCAAAATCCAGCGATTTTGCAAAATCCGCATAACGGCTGTCGGAAAGCTTGTTGGCGAAAGCGTTCTTGTCGGTCGTGCCTTCCGTCAGCACCTTGCGGATGAAGGCTTTCGCATAGGCCATGTCCTCGAGGCCGTGGGCTTTCAGCGCATAATTGTAAAGACGGGTATCGGCCATGAAATCGTCGATGGATTTCACATCGCCGATCTTTGCCCGGTAATATTCGGTCTCGCGCGCCACATCGGGCTGCTTCGACACGCGCTCAAGCGACCTGCCGATGTCCTGACTGATCAGTCTGTAGCTGGTGTAGGTGGAAGTCACTGAACCGCCGCTCTCGTTTGATCCCGATCTCAAGGCGCACGTCCGCCTTTGTCGGGATAATGCCGCAGGTTGCTTGCGCGAAACTGGCTGCCGGGGAAGCGTGAAAGAGGCCTCGCGGACAGGTTCACGCAAGCCACATTTTCTAGAGATGGCGGCATGGAACACTGTTCGGGCGTGGTCGATCAATGAATATTGTAATTGGACTTATAATCACCTTCGGCTGCATCATCGGCGGCTACATGGCGATGGGCGGCCATCTGGACGTGCTTGTGCAGCCGTTCGAACTGGTGATCATCGGCGGGGCGGGTCTCGGCGGTTTCATCATGGCGAACCCGATGAAGGTCGTGAAGGATTCGGGCAAGGCGCTCGGCGAGGCCTTCAAGCACTCGGTGCCGAAGGAGCGCAACTATCTCGACGTGCTCGGCGTGCTTTATTCGCTGATGCGCGATCTGCGCACGAAATCGCGCAACGAGATCGAAGCGCATATCGACAATCCCGAGGAATCCTCGATCTTCCAGAGCGCACCCTCGGTCCTGAAGAACAAGGAGCTGACGTCGTTCATCTGCGACTACGTCCGCCTGATCATCATCGGCAACGCCCGCAGCCACGAAATCGAAGCGTTGATGGATGAGGAAATCGAAACCATCCTCAACGACAAGCTGAAGCCGTATCACGCGATCACCACCATGGGCGATTCCTTCCCCGCCATCGGTATCGTCGCGGCGGTTCTCGGCGTCATCAAGGCCATGGGCAAGATCAACGAATCGCCTGAAGTTCTGGGCGGCCTCATCGGCGCGGCCCTGGTCGGCACCATGCTCGGTATCATCCTGTCCTATTCGATCTGCAACCCGCTCGCCTCGCAGGTGAAGATCGTCCGCACCAAGCAGCACCGCCTCTACATCATCGTCAAGCAGACGCTGATTGCCTACATGAACGGCTCGGTGCCGCAGGTCGCGCTTGAATACGGCCGCAAGACCATCTCCAACTATGAGCGGCCGTCCATCGATGCCGTCGAGCAGGAGATGATGAATCCCGGCGGCGAAAACAAGGCGGCATGATCATGGCAAAAGCTGCAGCGCAGAAAGCCCCGGCCATCGACACCGCCCTGCTCGCGAAACTCACGGGAGGGCTTTCCGACCGCAAGACGATTGCGAAGATCGGTTCGGATATCGGCCATCTCTACGGCGAATTCCTGCCGGACATCTTCCACAGCGAAACGGGCATCGCGATAGACGTCGAATATATCGGCTCCGAATCGGGGCTGATGACCGATCTCATCGCCAATGCCGGCCAGAATGTCTCGGTCGCCGATTGTTCCTTGCGCAACTGGTGCCCCAATTTCATGATGACTGTCGGCAACGGCTTCGTCATTGCGCTCATGGAACGCATGCTCGGCGCGGCCCCCGAAACGATCGGCGAGCCGGACGAGCGCAGCCTGTCCCATATCGAACTCGACCTTGCAGCCATGGTTCTCGGTCGTATCGCCGGTGTCCTGCGCTCCGGCGTCAACGCACCGGGCGGCTTTGAGGCGACAATCGATCCGCCTTTTAACGCCAACGGAAAAAGCGCCTTCGAGGAAATGATCGCCGGCCTTTACGGCGTAACCATCCGCATGAAGATCGATATCGGCAAGGTCTCGTCGGAATTCTCTCTCATCGTGCCGCAGCGTCCGCTGCTCAAGACCTCCATCGTCGCTCCCAAGGCTTCGGCCCAGGCGCTGAAGAAGCAGGAGGAATGGATGGAGATGATTTCGCAGCAGGTGAAGAGATCGCAGGTAACGCTTGAGGCGCGCATCAAGCTCGAAACGCTGACCCTGCGGACGATCTCCCGATTGGTGGCCGGCGATGTCATTCCGTTTCAGGATCTGAAGCAGGACGATATCGGCGTCGAGGTCAGCGCCAACGGCTCCAAGCTTTATAATTGCGAATTCGGCAAGTCCGGCGACCGCTACATGGTTCGGGTGAAGAACAATGTCAGCACGGACGACGAGATTCTGCGACATTTGATGGGTTAAATCCTGCCCGCCCTCTTGGGGTTTTGGGCAGGCTGACGCAAGTTTCAAAGGGAATAATCAGCGCATGGCTACGAAGAAAACACCTGTGACCGATGACGCGGCGCTGCCGTCGCTTGAAGATGGCGGCGACATCGATCAGGCTATCGGCGATCTGCGTGGCGTCCTCAAGACGGATGCGGAAGGTTCGCTGTCCGATTTTGGCGACTTCGGCGATTTCGGAAGCGTGGACGATGCTTCTGCGGAGAACGACCTTTCCGCCTTTGGTGGCGGAGCGGCCGATTTTGCGATGGACGATTTCGCCGCCGCCCCGCAGGTCGCGGGCGTCAGGGCGCCGCTCGGCAGCGGATTGTCCGACAATATGGACCTGATCATGGATATCCCGATCGATGTCCAGATCGTTCTCGGCACCAGCCGGATGCTGGTTTCGGGTCTGATGAGCCTTGAAGAAGGTGCGACGATTGCGCTTGACCGCAAGATCGGCGAGCCGGTGGAAATCATGGTGAATGGCCGCCGTATTGCGCGCGGTGAAATAACAGTACTTGAAGACGACGATACGCGCTTCGGCGTAAAATTGATTGAAGTAATGAGTACGAGAAAAGCCTGATCCCTGTGGGGACGGAGAGGAAAGACCATGATGGACTTTGAGGATTTCGGTAACCCCCTGGCAGGGAAGCCGTTGTCTCAGACTGACAAGGCGGCCGCGGTGCTTCTTGCCATGGGCAAGGGCGTCGCCGGCAAGCTGCTGAAGTTTTTCACGCAGCACGAATTGCAGATGATCATTTCCTCGGCCCAGACCCTGCGTGTCATTCCCCCAGACGAACTCGCCCAGATCGTGGCGGAATTCGAAGACCTGTTCACGGAAGGAACGGGTCTGATGGACAATGCCAAGGCAATCGAAAGCATTCTCGAAGAAGGCCTGACACCGGAAGAGGTGGACAGCCTTCTTGGCCGTCGCGCCGCCTTCCAGGCCTACGAGGCGTCGATCTGGGACCGCCTGCAGGAAGCGGAGCCGGAATTCGTCGGCAAGTTCCTGCTGCGCGAGCACCCCCAGACCATCGCCTATATCCTCTCCATGCTGCCTTCCTCCTTCGGTGCCAAGGTTCTTCTTACCATTCCTGAAGAACAGCGTGCAGACATCATGAACCGCACGGTGAACATGAAGGAAGTCAGCCCCACGGCCGCGCAGATCATCGAGAAGCGCGTGGTCAACCTCATCAACGAAATCGAGGCCGAGCGGAATGCGGGCGGTTCGACAAAGGTTGCCGATCTGATGAACGAGCTGGAAAAGCCGCAGGTGGACACGCTGCTCAGCTCGCTCGAAACGCTCAGCAAGGAAGCCGCCAACAAGGTCAAGCCGAAGCTCTTCCTCTTCGACGACCTTATGTTCATGCCGCAGCGCAGCCGCGTTCTGCTCCTCAACGATGTTTCGGCGGATGTTCTGACCATGGCCCTGCGCGGCGCCACGATGGAAATCAAGGAATGTGTCCTGTCCAGCATCAGCCCGCGCCAGCGCCGCATGATCGAATCGGATCTTGCGGTACCGCAGGCCTCGCTCAACACCCGCGAAGTGGCGATCGCGCGCCGCGCCGTGGCGCAGGAAGCCATCCGGCTGGCCAATTCAGGCCAGATCCAGCTAAAGGATGTGTCCGCAGACGAACAATTTGCGGCGGCCTGAGCGGAAGCCGGTTGATAACCCGCCCTTACGCCAGGGCCGGCCATTGCGACGGTCGGCCGCGGGCGTTAGTTTCGGGATGACGGCCTGCCGGGATCGGCGGGCCTTTTTCATTCCGGGAACGTGCCTTGGCAGACGATCAGGACAAGGACAGTAAAACAGAAGACCCGACGGAGAAAAAACTCCGTGATGCGGCAGAGAAGGGCAACCTTCCCTTTTCGCGCGAAGTGCCGATCTTTGCCTCGTCGCTCGCCTTTTATTGTTACCTGGTTTTCTTTCTACCCGATGGCGCAGGCCGCATCGGCGTGACGCTCAAAGACCTGTTCGGCCAACCTGAGCAATGGGACCTCAGCACCCGGCCGGATGCCCTGTCGCTGCTTTATTTTCTCGGCACGTCGATGGCTTACCTGCTGATGCCGGCCATGATCATGTTCATCGTCTTCGGCCTTGCCTCGTCGTTTTTCCAGAACCTGCCGTCACCGGTGCTCGAAAGGGTGCGTCCGCAATGGTCGCGCATCTCGCCGGCGAAGGGGTTCACACGCATCTACAGCAAGCAGGGTTTCGTTGAGTTCGGCAAATCGCTGTTCAAGATATTGATCGTTTCGGTGATCATGTTCCTCTCCCTGCGCAGCGATTTCTACGGTCTCATCGACCTGATGTTTTCCGATCCGCAGGTGATTTTCGTCAAGGTTGTCGAGATCGTCAAAAAAATGATGGTCGTGATCCTGCTTTCGACCGCGCTGCTTGCCGCAGTCGACCTCTTGTGGACGCGACATCACTGGTTCAGCCAGCTGAAAATGACGAAGCATGAGGTGAAGGAAGAATACAAACAGTCGCAGGGCGATCCCGTCGTCAAATCCCGCCAGCGCTCGATTGCCCGCGATCGCGCCCGCCGCCGTATGATCAATAATGTGCCGCGCGCGACGCTTGTCATCGCAAACCCGACACACTTTGCGGTGGCGCTGCGATATGTCCGGGAAGAAAGCGACGCGCCCATCGTCGTCGCCAAGGGCCAGGACCTTATCGCATTGAAAATCCGCGAGATTGCGGAAGAAAACAATATCCCCGTTTTTGAAGATCCGCCCCTCGCACGCTCCATGTTTGCGCAAGTCTCGATCGATAGTGTGATTCCACCAGCTTTTTACAAGGCTGTGGCTGAGCTCGTTCATCGGGTTTACGCCATGAAGTCATCGAAAATACGGGTTCAATAAAACCAATGAAAAAATCCGCCTATTCTGAACAGCGGGAAATGATCGTCGCAGAGGCGATCAACCCGATCGCCACCGAACTACGCCTGCTAGACCCGGCCGACCTGATTTCGCTGCTCAGATTCGAGTGCAATGGCAGCATCGCTGACCTCGTCTCGTCTGCCGCGGAACTTTATTATCATCCCGGTACGATCAATTTCGGTGCGGGTGGCGAATATAAGCTCGAATGGGAAGGGGCGCCGGAGATCGTTCTTGATCTGGAGATCAAGCCGAAGGGCGTCACGATCTATGCGCGCCTCATTCTGGCGAATGAACATGCGGCGGTCGAGATCAACCATGTTTCGTTTCAGAACCCTTCGGAAAACCCGGATGAAAATACCGAATTCCTGCGCCAGAGCCTGAGGGCCGCGCGATTCGTGCCAACCCGTCAGGGCGAAGCAGCCTGAATCAGCCCACCAAACACGTCATCGATTATCCGTCACGCCTGCGAAAATCACTGGCGCGACGGCTTCTTTGCGGCACTTTTTTGCCCGAGCTTGCCTGAAGCCTGCCGGTTTATGCAAAACCGTTCTGTGAAGCAAAGGAACGCCTTGCAAATCAGCGTTGTTGTTTGTTACCTATCAAATTAACGATTTGTTAACGAACGACAGGTCGCGGTGGCCGGTTTCAGCCACTGCCGATGCGCATGATGCCCCTGCTCGTTTTCGGCGAAGCGCCGGATTTTTTCTTACATTTTGAATTGGGTGGAACCCATGACCAGTATTTTGACCAATGCGGCGGCAATGGCCGCGCTGCAAACCCTGCGTATGATCGACAAAAGTCTGGAAACCACGCAGGCGCGCGTGTCGTCCGGCTACCGTGTCGAAACCGCAGCGGACAATGCTGCCTACTGGTCTATCTCGACGACGATGCGCTCCGACAATGCAGCGCTTTCGGCGGTGCAGGATGCTTTGGGCCTGGGGGCCGCGAAGGTCGATACGGCGTACGACGCGCTTGAAAGCACGATCGAGGTCGTCAAGCAGATCAAGTCAAAGCTCGTCGCCGCCTATGGCGTCGGGGCTGACCGCGGCAAGATCCAGGATGAAATCAAGCAGCTTCAGGAGCAGCTGAAGAGCATCTCCGAATCGGCCTCCTTCTCCGGTGAAAACTGGCTGCAGGCCAGCATCAGCAATGGCGGCACACCTCCGGCCGAAGAGCCCATTACGAAAAAGGTCGTTGCATCCTTTACGCGTACGGGCTCGGGCAATGTCGGGGTCACGACGGTCGATTATGTGCTCGACGGCAGCACCGTCCTTTTCGACCTCAGTGGCGGAAAGCTCGGGATTCTCGACAAGAACGCTGTTTTTGTCGCCAAGACGGAGCATGAGGTCACCCAGAGTTCGACGACTGCCGGGAAGGTGACGGAGACGGGTTATGTCGTCCCGAAGCTCACCGATGCGCAAGTTGGCGCGCTGAATGCCACGACGGCGGATACAAATAACGATCCGAACGTCTATAGTGATGGAACCGATACTTACCTCCGCCTTGCGGAAAATGCCTGGGTCAAAGTAACGGCGACAGACCCATCGAGCGGTGGAACGGCCGTCGCTCCAGCCTATCGTGATACCGGTGGCAATGACTGGTTTTACGATACCAGCAGCGGTCAGACTTCAGTCGCTCGTTCCCTCGGTTTTTCCGTCTCCACTCTCGACCTCGGTAAGCTCGATATCGTCGCCGCAGCCATGGGCGGGTTTGCAGGCGCTGGCACGACCTATACCGACGCCGACGCCATCGACATGATGATGTCCTTCGTCGACAAGCAGCTTGAAGCGATGACCAGCACGGCTTCCAGCCTCGGATCGCTGCAGAGCCGCATCGACATGCAGGAAAACTTCGTATCCAGCCTGATGGATGTGATCGACAAGGGCATAGGCCGTCTCGTCGACGCGGATATGAACGAGGAATCCACCAGGCTGAAAGCGCTGCAGACGCAGCAGCAGCTGGGCATCCAGGCGCTCTCCATCGCTAACGCCAATGCGGAAAACATCCTCCAGCTCTTCAAATAATGGCTTCGGTGGGCGTGGGCGCGCGGATGATCGGGCGCATGCTTCCTGATCAAGGCCGCCTTCATCCTCGCACAAGTTTGAACGCCTAACGTCGGGGCAATATCGGGTGGATCGCATGGCGTGATCCGCCCGGAAATCACGGAAGAGACGGGCAGGGTAGCAAGGATGACGGTGGTGCCGCCAAACGGCTTAGAGCATTTCCAGGAAAAGTGGACACCGGTTTTCCGCCCGGAAATGCGACAGAACGCTCTGGATCGCAGGCAGCGAAACATGTCTTGCCCCTTTGGTCTGTTTTGCCGGGGGCGGGCATGAGCGCGTCCATTTCACGATATCTCAAGGATTTCGGTGACACGCAGCCCGCGGGGCTGGCGTTTGGCGATCCTCTGGCGGATGCCGAACAGGTTTCCGGTTTTGATGATCTTGCCGCCGGTTTCGATGAATTCGCGACTGTCGACGTGGAAAGTGAAAAACAGGCGGCCTATGCCCGTGGCCACGACGACGCCACCCGCGAAATCACCGAAAAGATGCAGGCCGAGCAGGAAGAACTCCTGGCGGCCCACAAGGCTGAGCTTGAAGACCTGCGTTCGGTCTATCTGGAAGAGACCGCCGTTTTTCTGTCCCGCCGTCTGCGCGATGGCATCGACGCGATCGCCGCCAATCTCAGCGAACAGACAGCCAATATCCTTGCGCCGCTTCTGACGGAAAAGCTGTCGGTCAAGGCGGTCTCGGCGCTGGCGGATGTGGCGCGGTCTTCCATGCCGGATGGCGAGGCGGTCACGATTGTCGTGAAAGGCCCGAAAGATTTGTTCGAGAAGCTGAAAACACAGCCGGGCTTTGAAGAAGAGACGATGAAATTTACCGAGACCACGGACATCGACCTTACCGTCGAGTTGGGTGAAAGCGTGTTCGTCACGCGCATGTCCGCCTGGGCATCCAGTCTTCGCAAGGTGATGAAATGAGTGAAGGCGAAAATCACCACCACGGCAAAAACGAGATCATCATCGTCAAGCGCCACAAGGGCGGGCACGATGGTGCCCATGGCGGCGCGTGGAAGATTGCCTATGCCGACTTCATGACGGCGATGATGGCGTTCTTCCTCGTCATGTGGCTGGTCAATGCCGCGAATGAGGAGACCAAGGCCTCGGTCGCCAGCTATTTCAATCCGATCAAGCTGTCGGACGAAAAACCCTCTTCAAAGGGGCTGGAAAAGCCGGCGGACAAGGAAGAGGGCGTCCAGAAGAAGGACCAGTCCAACATCCAGGCGGAAAAGACCACCAAAGGCTCCGCCGCGGCGACGGGCGAGGACCTGACCTCCCAGACCGGAGAGCAGTCGAACTTTTCGGAGGCCGACTTCTTCGAGAACCCCTATTCGGTGCTGGCGGAAATCGCCCAGCAGGTTGGGCAGCAGGCCAATGTCAGCGCCAAGGGCGAGGGCGGGGCAGCCGATTCCGGCCCGGCGACGGGTGCGAGCGGCGGCGAAGCTTACCGTGATCCTTTCGATCCCGATTTCTGGACGCAGCAGGTGAAGATCACCCGCGCCGACCAGCAGCAAAATCCGGTTGAGCCTCAGCAATCTGCCGAGAACAGGAAGGATACGGAAGCGAAGGATGGCAAAGCGATTGAAACTGCTCAATCGCAGACACCGGCCGACAAGGCTCAGGACGGCAAGCCGATGGAGGTTGCCGCCGTTGTACCGCAGCAGCGTCCGGATGCCGCAGAGCAGGCAGCGCTCGCCAAACCCACCATGCCGGATCAGCAGCAAGCCAGCGAAGCCGAATGGCAAAAGGCGGACACGCTGCGCGAAGAGATCGAAAAGCAGATATCGGGAATAACCGGCAAGCTCTCCGAAGGTCTGGTGGTAACCCCCGCAGAAGGCGGATTGCTGCTCACCATTTCCGACCAGACGGAAACGCCGATGTTCAATGTCGGATCGGCCGTGCCCCGGGGCGAATTGGTTCTGGCCATGGAAAAGATCGGCAAATTGCTTCAGGAGCGGGGCGGCAGCGTGGTTATCCGCGGCCATACCGACGGACGGCAGTTCAAGGGCCAGGCTAATGACAACTGGCGGCTTTCCATGGATCGCGCGCACAGCGCCTATTACATGCTGGTTCGCGGTGGCCTTTCCGAAGAGCGGGTGAAGCAGGTCTCTGGTTTCGCTGACCGCAGATTGCAGGTGCCGGCTGATCCCCTGGCGGATGCGAACCGCCGTATTGAAATCCTGCTTGAGGCTGATCGGGGGTGAGTGTGACGAAATCCTCGAAACGCTGGCTTCTTCTTGCGGCGACGCTATGCGGTCTCGGCTCCGAGCCGAGCAAGGCGTTTTCGCAATCGCAAGATAATCTCATGCCCTATGCCATGTTGCGTTCCCTGCAATTCGTGCAGGATTCGGTGGCCATGGGAGACCACTCCGCGACTGAGATGCAACGGTTCCTGCTCCAGACCATCGACGAGCGGCTGAAAAGCGCCCCTCGGCGATCTTCAAGGATCCGCGCAATGTCGATGCGGCGCTTATCTATGCGATGAGCGGCGGCAATCCGGCCACGCTCGAATTGCTGGTCGCGCGCGATGTGGATGGTAATTTCGACAGCCGCGTTGCCGATATCCTGCGCAAATATCTCTCCGGCAAGGGAACGCTGGTCGCCCAGAGCATCGCCGCCATGGTGCCCGAATATCGCGGCACCCGGATTGGCGCCTATCTTGCATTGATCGGCGGTAACGTGACCATCCCGCGCGATCCGCTGGCTGCTCTTGGTTTTTATGACATTGCCCGGCTGGAAGCGCCCGGCACCATCGTGGAAGAGGCCGCACTTCGCCGCTCGCTGGCGATTGCCGTCGAAGACGGCGATGCCGGACGCGGTGTCGAATATGCGCAGCGCTACGCGCGGCGGTTCCTGCATTCGCCCTATGCCAGCCAGTTCGCGGACCTCCTGGTTGCCTTGGTGGTCAAGCGCGCCGATTCCATCGGCGAAGAAACGGTGCAGGAAACATTCGCCATGATGGACGCGGAGAGGCAGAAGGAAGCCTATCTGCGTTTATCGCGCCTTGCGGCGATCAGTGGCAAGGATTCGCTGGCGCGTATGGCGGCACTGAAAGCGAAAGCATTGTCGCCCGCCATGCCGGATCAGCCGGAAGTCCAGGCGAATCTCTATGAAAGCCTCTCCAACATCGGCACGCCCGACGTGGTGAGCGCGATCGAAGCAATCGGGCAAATTCCCGAAGCGCAGCTTTCGGATCGTGACAGGGCCTTGCGAGATGCGGCAAGGGCAATCGCCGAACAGGTGGTTCGCCCTCCCTCGCTGCAGCCGGGCGCGGATGCCGCCGTTGCAGCAGGAGCGGGTGCCGGGCACGATGCGCCGCCAAAAGAGGCGGGCAATGCCGAGGCGAAGAGCATATGGCGGGTTGAAACCCATAAGGTTGACGATGAGAGCGACAACGTCCGGCAGCTCGTAACGAGTGGCCGCAGCAAGCTCGATGAAATCGACAGCCTGTTGAAGAAAGGCGAGGGGGCACCATGATCGACGGAACCACTAACGCGATGGTGAATGCACCATATTCGGATCCACGCGCCGGCAGCGCCGGTGTGAGGGACGATGCTAAAAGCGGAAGCTTCGGCGATGCCCTCTCCACCGTCCGCGACGAGCGGCCGCCGCACGCACCGCATTCGCGGCATCATGAGGCAGGATCGTCCGAGGAACAGCACGCGCAGCCCGATGGCGACGCGGAGAAGACCGATACGCCGATCAAGCGGCCCGGGACCTTTCTGAATGTGATCGTCAAGAACCATTCCGGAGAGGGCCGTGGCCAAGAGGCGATGGCCGATCTTGAGAACGCCGTCAAAAAAGCGCACGCATCGCCTGAAAACGGCAAGCCCGGCAAGAAGGTCAAGAACGAGACCGACAAGGACGGCGAGACGGCGGCGGATGCGATTGATCCGAAGCTTTCCGATATTGAAGCGGTGACGGCCAATGCCGGCAATATCGCCACTGCCAAGACGCCCCTTGAGGAAATCGCGCAGGCGATCGCCGGCAAGGCCGATCCGGTGAAGTCCGACAGGCTCGAGACCGTCCGTGGCAAGGCTGAGCCTTCCAAGGACATGCCGACACGGGCCGAACTTACCGGCAACGAGGCTGAATCCGGTTCGGACAGCGAAGGCGATGCTTCGGCATTCCGCTTCGCTTCTTCGCGTCCCGGCACGGCCCGCGCTCTCGATATCAGCACGGTTCAGCGCGAAGGCCGCGTCGAATTCGAAGCCCGGGAAAGCACCGGCAAGTCTGCTGAGACCATCACGGTTCTCGATTCACGACGCTTCATCGGCCTCGCGCCCTCGACCAATGCTTCCGCCCTGACCGGCCTGATCGCCAACGATCCCGAATGGGTCAGCGCCATGCAGCCCGGTTCGGCGCTCTCCAACGCGGCAGCCCAGAGCAGCACCGGCAAAGTCGTCCATACGCTGAAGCTGCATATGACGCCAATCGAGCTGGGATCGGTGACGATGTCGCTGCGTCTTGCCGGCGATGAGCTCGCGGTTCACATGACCGTGGAGAGCATGGCGGCCTATAAAAAGCTCCAGGAAGACAGCAAGAGCATCCTTGACGGGCTGAAGGCGCAGGGTCTGACGGTCGATAACATCACCATCAGCATCGCTTCTTCCGACAAGAGTGACCAAACGGGCACACAAGGCAACAATCAGCAAAATCAGCAGGCGCAGCAGCAGGGCCAGCAGGCCGCCGCAGGGCGCAACCGTGACGAGTCCGGCGCACGGGGCGGCCGTCAGGGCAATGGTGATAATTTGGGGGTACATAATGAAGGCATGGATGGCGCTCTCGGCTCTGGCCGTTCTTCTGCTGACAATGGCGTCTACCTCTGAAAACGCACAGGCTTCCGCAACGTCCGGCGCCTGCGAAAGGGAAATCCAGTCCGCGGCACGCAAATATGGTGTGCCGGAGGGAATTCTCTATTCCGTCGGTCTGACAGAGACGGGCCGCAAGGGGAAGCTGGACCCCAACGCCATGAATATCGAAGGAAAACCGGTATTTGCCGCATCCACGGAGGAGGCGCTGACCACTTTCGAGGCGGCAAAGCGTAACGGCGCCAAGCTGATCGACCTCGGATGCATGCAGATAAACCATTATTTTCACGGCGAAAACTTCACTTCCACCCGTGAAATGTTCGATCCACGCCGTAATGTCGAATATGCCGCCATGTTCCTGCGCAATCTCCACAACAGGCATGAAACCTGGACCATGGCCGTTGCCCGCTACCATGCCGGCCCCAACAATGACCCGGCGCAGAAGAAATATGTCTGCCGGGTCATCGCCAACCTGGTGGCGACGGGCTATGGGAAATGGACTCCCAACGCGAAAAACTTCTGCGATGGCTAGCAATCTTTGGTTGCGTTAACCGCGCCGAGACTCGCAATCTGAAATGTGGCGAGAGATTGATCGAAAAAAGGCGCTTCAAGCGGTTTTTTCGGAATTTTAAAATTTTTGCACAAAAATTTTGTACCATATATGGTTAACAACCACTATATGTAGATCAAATCGGCACAAAATAGTTAATCAATTATTAATAACTATCGATGATTTCCTACAGTTGTCGCTGAATCCTCCGATTCGTACCAATGCCACATTGGAAAACACCACACTGATTCGGAGGCGGACGAATGATCGTAGTGGTTGATGAGCGCGAGCTCGTTAAGGACGGCTATACTTCTCTATTTGGGCGTGAGGGCATCCCCTCGACCGGTTTCGATCCGGTCGAATTCGGGGAATGGGTCTCGACGGCGGCGGACAGCGATCTGGCGGCCGTGGAGGCCTTCCTGATCGGCCAGGGCGACCGGAGCTTCTCCTTGCCGAAGGCGATCAGGGATCGCACGACGGCGCCGGTGATCGCGGTCAGCGACCAGCCCTCGCTGGAATCGACCTTGGCGCTGTTCGACAGCGGCGTTGACGATGTCGTGCGCAAGCCGGTTCACCCCCGTGAAATCCTGGCGCGTGCGGCGGCGATCCGTCGCCGGCTACAGGTCATTTCGAACTTCACCGATGCGGGCCAGATCAGGGTTTTCTCTGACGGTCGCGATCCCGAAGTCGGCGGCGAAGTCTTCCCCTTGCCGCGCCGCGAGCGACGCATCCTTGAATATTTGATTGCCAATCGCGGACGTCGCGTTTCCAAGGCGCAGATTTTCAATGCGATCTACGGCATCTTCGATGATGACGTCGAAGAGAACGTCGTTGAAAGCCACATCAGCAAGCTGCGCAAGAAGCTGCGCAAGAAGCTCGGCTACGATCCTGTCGATTCCAAGCGTTTCCTTGGCTACAGCATTGATTGGCAATGATCTTCATTGACCCGCGTGGTCTTTTTCAAACGCGGTATTTCAGACAGCTTCACGCAAGCCAAACGCTTTACCTTCTCCCTGAAGATGACCACGAGGGTTTTTGAATGAGTATTTTCGGCACTATGCGAACCGGTGTGTCCGGCATGAATGCGCAGGCGAACAAGCTGGGCACCGTTGGCGACAACATCGCCAATGCGAGCACCACCGGCTACAAGCGCGCATCGACGTCGTTCTCCTCGCTCGTTCTGCCCTCCTCGTCGGGCAGCTACGCTTCTGGCGGTGTGCAGTCCAACGTTCGTTACAGCATTTCGGAACAGGGCAACCTGTCCTACACCACGTCGAGCACCGACCTTGCCATTCAGGGCAACGGCTTCTTCGTGGTTCAGGACGGCGCGGGCACGCCCTATCTCACAAGAGCGGGATCCTTCCAGAAGAACTCGGAAGGATATTTGCAGAATGCGGCAGGCTTCCTGCTGATGGGTTACCCCTATGGCGCCAACCCGCCGGCAGCCGTCGTCAACGGCTTTACCGGCCTTGAAGCCATCAACATCAATGATTTCGGCCTGACGGCATCTCCTTCCACGCAGGGCAGCTTCCCGGCCAACCTTAATCGCGACGAAGCAATTGTCGCTGCGGGATCACGTCCGAGCGACAACGTCGCGACGTCGACGATTGGTGCCAAGACCTCGCTCACGGCGTTCGACAGCGGTGGCGCCAAGGTTCTCTACGACTTCTATTACACTCGGATCGACAATGATGCTTCCGGCAATCCCCAATGGGAAGTGTCGGTCTATCGTCAGGATCAGTCAACCAATGGCGGGTTCCCATACACGGCAACTGCCCCTGCCACGCTTGTGAAGGAAAGCGTCACGCTGACCTTCGACCCGGCGACAAACAAGCTCGCGACTGGATCGCCAGCGTCCATCACTATCAATGACGGCAATAGTGGCGTGGCGCAGGCGATCGAGATCGACCTGTCGCAAATGACGCAATTCTCCTCGAAGTTCACGCCTGGTACCGCTGTTCTGAACGGTAACGGCCCGAGCCAGATCAAGGACGTCGAAATCGGCAAGGATGGCCTGGTAACGGCGGTCTATCAGGATGGCGGTCGTCGCAACATCTACCAGCTGGCGCTGGCTACGGTCCCAAGCATCGACAATCTGAGCCCGCAGAACGGTAACGTCTATCTGCCGAGCAACGAGTCTGGCGTTGTCACCATCGGTTTCGCGCAGACGGGTAGCTTCGGCTACATCCAGAAGGGTGCGCTTGAAGGGTCGAACGTCGACATCGCCAGCGAACTCACCGACATGATTGAATCCCAGCGTATCTACACAGCGAATTCGAAAGTCTTCCAGACCGGTTCGGATTTGATGGACGTCCTGATCAATCTGAAGAGATAAGAATTCTCACGAGGACAGATGAATGTCGCTCACGTCAGCAATGAATACTGCGCAGTCGATTTTCAATAATACAGGTAAGCAGACGGACGTTACCTCCAAAAACATTGCCAATGTCGGCAATGCGAACTACGTCAAGCGAACCGCCATTCTCGGCACGACCATGGCAGGAGCGAGTATCGTCTCCAATGGCCGTGCCCAGAATGAAAGTCTTCTCAGGCAGACCATCTCCAGCTCCTCGCTTGCTTCCGGTCAGAGTACCGTTCTGGCCGGCCTTGAGCAGATCAAGAGCCTTTTCGGCGGTAACGATTACGAGACCTCGCCGGCCACCTATATGAAGGAACTGCTGAAGAGCCTTGACGGTTATGCCGCCAAGCCGAGCGATGCCGCTCTTGCGGCGACGGCAGTGACTGCGGCCAGCGATGTTGCCAATTCCCTGAATACAGCATCTGCCGAACTGCAGGCCATGCGGCTTCGTGCCGACAAGGACATCTCCCTTCAGGTCGACAAGCTGAACGGTCTTCTTGCAAAATTCGAGGAAGCCAATAACGAGGTGAAGGCGCAGACCGCCATCGGTGGTGATCCGAGCGATGCTCTCGATCAGCGCGAGACCTTGTTGAAGGACATCTCTGCCATCATCGGCATCAATGTCGTCAACCGCGAAAACAACGATGTGGCGCTCTATACGACGGAAGGCGCGACACTGTTTGAGGTCGTGCCGCGCAAGGTGACCTTCAACGCTCAGCCCGGCTACGATGCGACCACCACCGGCAACGCGATTTATGTCGACGGCGTGGCCCTCAAGGCAGGCAGCGGCAGCAACACGACGGCGGCGGGTTCGCTTCAGGGTCTGATGCAAATTCGCGACGACCTGGCGCCAACCATGCAGAGCCAGCTCGATGAAATCGCGCGCGGCCTGATCACCATGTTCGCGGAAAAGCCGGCGGATGCGACAAGCGGCCTGCCTGACATGCCCGGTCTCTTCACGTACGGCTCGCCTGCGGCAACCACCATTCCGGCGGCTGGTGTTGTCTCGCCCGGGCTCGCCGCGAGCATTACCGTCAACCCGGCGTTAATTATTTCCAAAGGTGGCAACCCGGAATTGTTGCGTGACGGGGGCATCAACGGTACCGATTATGTGATCAATACTACAGCGACGGGCGGAACTGGCTTTTCCGCTTTGATACGCAGCTATGTGACCGCATTTGACGCGCCCATGAGCTTTGCCGCGTCGACACGTATCGATACGAATACCAGCATCCTGAAATACGGCACCAACTCCATGGGTTGGCTCGAACAGGAACGCTCCGGTGCAACGTCGGCAAACGAGGCGAAGAGCGCGCTCTATGAGCGCTCCGCCACCTCCTACTCCAACAACACCGCCGTCAGCCTGGATGAGGAGCTTTCGCTGCTCATGGATATCGAGCAATCCTACAAGGCGGCGACGAAGCTCGTGACCACCATCGATGAAATGCTCAAGTCGCTGATGGATATGGTGAGGTAACAGATGAAAACGTCCTTCATTTCATCGCTGGCGATGCAGAACAGCATGCGCAGCACCATCCTCAAGGCTCAGCTGGAGATGACCAATCTCAACACTGAGCTGACGACCGGCAAGCATGCGGATATCGGTGCCACGCTCGGTGCTAACACGGCCCGCAGTCTTGATCTCAATCGCGATATCGATCGTATTACCTCTCTGGTCAGCGTCAATTCCATCGCCACCCAGCGCCTCAAATCCTCCCAGACGGCGCTTGACGGCATGGCCAAGGCTGCGCAGGAAATCCAGAAGGTTCTCGTTCCCAATACCAGCAGCGAAGCGCCGACACTGACGACGGTCGCCAAAACCATCTCGAACGCCTTCAACAACTTCACCAGCTTCGCCAATACGGCGGTCAATGGCGAGTTTCTGTTCTCCGGCATCAATACGGATGTGAAGCCGGTCGATGACTACTTTGCCGAAGGGTCGACACTGAAGGCAGCCTATGAGGTGGAGCTGAACGCGTTCATGGCGGCGCAGACGCCGCCGGTTGGCAATGTCGAGAGCTTGTCGAAAGATCAGGCTACGGCATTCATGAGCCACATCGAAGGTGTGTTCAACGGCACCACGACCGTGACGAACCCGCCACACGCCGATCTGACGGCCGGCCAGAACTACGATTTCTGGACGACCTATGGTTCCAAGGCGAGCGACACGAACATGACGAGCCGCATCAGCCAGAATGAAGTGGTCGAGACATCGACCAACAGCAATTCCCAGGGCATGCGTTATTTCGCAATGACGGCCATGACTGCGATGACATTCCTTGACGAAAAGGTCAGCAGCGACGTCCGCGAAATGGTGGCGACCAAGTCTGTGACCAATATCGGCACGGCGATTAGTGGTTTGAACCAGCAGCAGAGCCAGCTCGGCCTCTCTGAAAGCCGTGTTTCGAAAGCCAACGATTCACTGGCGGCGCAGAAGAAGATCATCGAAACGCATCTGCTGGATATCGAGGGATCGATACTTACGAGGCGAAGACCCGCCTTGATCTGCTGCAGCAGCAGATTGAAATCGCATACAGTCTCACGTCGCGTCTGCAAAAAATGAGTCTGGTTAACTACCTCTGATGAACAGGGGTGGCGGCAGATAAAGGATACATGAATGTACCAGTTTTCCTACGCCGAAATCATGGAGGATGGTGTCGCCAACGCGAAGGATCGCGAGCGGCAGGCGTTGACAAAATCGATCGAACTTCTGGTGGAGGCAAAGGATTCTTCTTCGCAGCGCCATACGATCGAAGCGCTTTTTTACACTCGAAGGGTCTGGATCCGCTTCATTGAGGACCTCAAGCAACCCGATAACCAGCTGGCCATGGAACTCAGAGCCAATCTGATCTCGATCGCGATCTGGATATTGAAAGAGTGCGAACTGATCCGGAAACGTCAGTCGACGAATTTCCAGGGCATTATTGACGTGACAACCATCATCAGGGATGGACTGAAATGAAAAGTACACTTCGAATTTCGCTGAAATCGGGCGAAAAGATTTTCATCAACGGGGCGGTTTTGCGTGTGGATCGCAAGGTGGCGCTCGAATTCCTGAACGATGTCACGTTCTTGCTCGAAAACCACGTTCTGCAGCCGGAGCAGGCGACCACGCCGCTGAGGCAGCTCTATTTCATCGCGCAGATGATCCTCATCAATCCGGAAGGGCGCGAACAGTCGACGAACATGTTCCGCAAGTCCGTAAGCATGTTGCTGAATTGCTTCCAGCACGATGAGGTCCTGGCCGAACTCAAGCGGATCGACGGGTTGGTTGCCTCTGGCAAGGCTTTCGAGGCGCTGAAGGCCATTCGCGGGCTCTATCCGCTCGAGGAGAAGATCCTCAATAATCAGGAAATGACCCCTGCAACCATCGAACACATTCGCAAGGAGATAGCACCATGGCGGTAGATGCAGTCAGTTCGGCAGCGTCAAATCCCTGGGCCAATGCAGGGGCGAGCAGCACCGACGGAAACGCGGCATCGCTCAACTACGACAGCTTCCTGAAGCTCCTTATCGCCCAGATGAAGAACCAGGATCCGACCAGCCCGATGGATGCCGGCCAGCAGATGTCGCAGCTGGCAAGCTTCTCGCAGGTCGAGCAGACGATCAAGACCAACAGCCATTTGAAGAGCATGCTGCAGGCCGAAGCGCTGACGCGCGCTTCCGATCTGGTCGGCAAGACGGTCAAGAGCGCCGACGACAAGGTCACCGGTGTGGTGAAGGAAGTCGAAGTCTATTCGGATGGCATTGTCGCCATCACCGAAGCTGGTGACAAAGTGCTGCTGCAGGCTGGTGTGACCTTCTCGAACGGCCCGATCGCGACTACACCTGATAGCGATGGCGATTCGGATAAGTCAGCCGGTTCGTGATATAAAAGGGCGGTATGATGCCGCCCTTCTGAATAAAGGATGCGACGATGAACGAGGCCGATGCGCTTGATATCATGCAGGCTGCAGTCTGGACGGTTCTCGTCGCGGCCGGTCCGGCCGTTCTGGCCGCCATGATCGTCGGCGTCGTCATCGCCTTCATCCAGGCCCTGACCCAGGTTCAGGAAATGACGCTGACCTTCGTCCCCAAGATCGTCACGATCATGCTCGTTCTCGGCGTCGCCGCCCCTTTCGTGGGCGCGCAGATCGCCCTTTTTTCCAATCTCGTCTTCTCGCGTATCCAGTCCGGTTTCTGACCGCTACCCGCGTCACATGCCATCCTCGCGCAAGCTTCGGTAGCTAGTGATAGGCTGAAGCATCGGACCGAAATGCGTGGAAATCCTCGGAGCCCGGTGCCGCGAACCGTGCGGCGGCTTTTCCGTCGCCCTTCTCATGAAGAGACAGGACGATTTTTATGGCGCAACCACCAGTCATCTCCTTGCCCAAAGTAACGCCGAGCATGCGCGATGTCGGTTTCGCATTGGGTATCGTGGCGATCCTTTGCGTTCTGTTCCTGCCCATTCCGGTCATTCTGGTGGATATCGGGCTTGCGTTTTCGATCGCGCTCTCGGTCCTCATCCTCATGGTGGCGCTCTGGATCCAGCGTCCACTGGATTTCTCGTCTTTCCCGACCGTGCTGCTGATCGCAACCATGATCCGTCTGTCGCTGAACATCGCGACGACGCGCGTCATCCTATCGCATGGCAACGAGGGCCCGACGGCTGCGGGCGGCGTGATCGCCGGTTTCTCCAGCCTCGTCATGTCCGGCGACTTCGTGATCGGTCTGATCGTCTTCATGATCCTGATCACCGTCAACTTCATCGTCATCACCAAGGGTGCGACGCGTATCGCTGAAGTTGGCGCGCGTTTCACACTGGACGCCATCCCCGGCAAGCAGATGTCGATCGATGCGGATCTGTCCGCCGGCATCATCGATGAAAAGGAAGCCCAGCGCCGCCGCCGCGAACTGGAAGAAGAAAGCTCCTTCTTCGGTTCGATGGACGGTGCCTCCAAATTCGTGCGTGGCGATGCGATCGCCGGTCTGATCATCACCGCGATCAATGTTTTCGGCGGCATCATCATTGGTTATTTCCGCCACGGCATGCCGATCGGCGAGGCTGCCGATGTTTTCGTCAAGCTTTCGGTCGGCGACGGTATCGTCTCGCAGATCCCGGCCCTTATCGTGTCTCTGGCGGCAGGCCTTCTGGTGTCGCGCGGCGGCACCGCCGGCTCAACCGATCAGGCGGTCGTGAACCAGCTGAGCGGATACCCGCGAGCGCTGATGGTTTCGGCCATGCTGATGGGCCTGCTGGCAATTATCCCGGGTCTGCCCTTCCTGCCATTCATCATGCTGGGCGGCATCATGGCCTTCGGCAGCTGGTATATTCCGCGCCAGGCGGAGGCAGAGAGCGCGCTCCTCCGTCAGGAAGAGGCGGATAAGGTTCTCCAGACCACCGAAGCGGAAAAGGATTCGGTCAAGCAGGTCCTCAAGACATCCGAAATCGAACTGGCCCTCGGCAAGCAGGTTTCGACCCGCCTTCTCGGCGCGCATCAGGAGCTGGCTTTCCGTGTCGGCAAGATGCGCAAGAAATTCGCAAGCCAATACGGCTTCGTCGTGCCGGAAATCAAAGTCTCCGACGACATCATGATACCGGAGAAAGCCTACCAGATCCGCGTGCATGGCACGACCATCGCTTCGAGCAATCTGCGTGTCGGCGATGTTCTGGTGGTCACCGGGGCAGGGCGCAAGCCGAGCATTCCGGGCGATGAAATCCGCGAGCCCGCCTTCGGCATGCCGGCCGTCTCCATTCTCGAGACCTTCACCGAGGATTTGAAGCGGGAAGGCTTCCACCCGATCGACAATGTTTCGGTGGTGCTGACGCATCTGAGCGAGGTCATCCGCAACAATCTTCCGCAATTGCTGTCCTACAAGGACGTCAAGATCCTCATCGACAGGCTGGATCCGGAATATAAGAAGCTGGCCGATGAAATCTGCTCGTCGCATATGTCCTATTCCGGCCTGCAGGCGGTTCTGAAACTGCTGCTCGCCGAGCGCGTGTCGATCCGCAACCTGCATCTCATTCTGGAAGCGGTTGCCGAGCTTGCCCCGCATGTGCGCAAGACCGAGCAGATCGTCGAGCATGTGCGCGTGCGCATGTCGCAGCAGCTCTGCGGCGATCTTGCCGACAACGGCGTGCTGCGCGTTCTTCGCCTCGGCAACAAATGGGACATGGTCTTCCATCAGGCGCTCAAGCGCGACCAGAAGGGCGAAATCGTCGAATTCGACATCGATCCCCGCCATCTCGAGGAGTTCTCCGAGGAGGCGTCGAAAGTTATCCGTGAATTCATGGACCGCGGACTGCCCTTTGTTCTTGTAACCTCGCCGGAAACACGGTCCTATGTGCGCATGATTATCGAGCGACTCTTTGCGACCCTGCCGGTTCTTTCGCATGTGGAACTTGCCAAGGGGCTGGAGATCAAGATTCTGGGCGCCATTTCATGATAACCGACCCGCAAGGGACAATTATCGCATTGTTCCTTGCCATCTGCCGCATCGGCGCCTGTTTCATGACGATGCCGGGCTTTTCCAGTTCGCGCATTTCGCCGCAGATACGCATGTTGCTGTGTGTCGCGGTGTCCATGGCGCTTCTGCCGGTGCTTTGGGACACGATCTATCCGAAAGTTTCCGGCTCAAGCCAGGGCACCGTCGTCGGTCTTATCTTCACGGAAATCCTCATCGGCGCCATGTATGGCCTGATCGCGCGGTTTTACACGCTCGGCTTCCAGTTCACAGGCGCGCTCATCGGCGCGTCCATCGGACTTAGTGCCCCGGGCGGCGCGGATGTCATCGAAGACGTACAGGAAAACCAGATATCGAACTTCATCACCTTCGGCGGTCTTCTGGTGTTGTTCATGCTGGATTTCCATCACATCGTCCTGAAGGCTCTGGTCGATTCCTACACTGCAACGCCGGTGGGTGCGCTCATCAGCGGCCAGAAGATGCTGATTACGCTCACCGATACGCTGCGGGCGACCTTCTCGATCATGCTGCGGCTTGCCAGCCCCTTTGTGATCTACGGCCTGATGTTCAACGTGGCGGTTGGTCTCATCAACAAGCTGGCGCCGCAGATACCGGTCTTTTTCATCTCGACGCCCTTCGTTCTGGCGGGCGGTCTTTTCATGCTCTATTTGTCGATTGCGGCCCTCATCCGTCAGTTCGTGGATGGTTTCGGCCCGGTCTTCATCGGCTTCTGATCTGGAGATCACTTCATGGCCTCGGACAAGCGCTCGGCAAAACTCAAGCGTCTGGTAACGGTCCAGCGGCACATGGAAAAAATGGCCGAGGTGGAACTGGCAGACACCACCCGCGTGCGCACCGAGGTCAGCCAGTCCATGGACAATGTGCTGGAAGCGATGAGTTCCATGGAACCGCTGCATCAGATGTTTTCCAAGCATTATTCGGATCGTTACGGCCGCCTCGTCGTCAAGGATCGCCAGCTCGCCGGCGTGCAGCAATTGCAGGAAAACAAGGTCCTCAAGGAAAAGACCAAGGCCGACCGGCTTGAGGACAGAATGCATCTTGCCCGCGATCTGGAAGATCGCGAGGCGGACGACAATGCAATCTATGATCTACTTGAAATGACGAACGCATCCCGGACACCAGCCTCCAGCAAGGTTGGCGATTCATAATCTGTCCCATTGTTGCATCGCAGGCGTTTCGAAAGAGGTCTCCGGCGATGTTTCTTGATTGAGTAAACGTGCAGGCTGCTCGCCGCGCGTTTATCAGCTCGGGAGATCGGGACGTGGCGATATCGATTATAAGCGATCTGGTGATGGATGTTGTTCGCGCTGCGGACCCCAGGAAGTGCAGGTCGCCCAGGAAAAACTGAAGGCGAACAAGGCGGCTTTCGCGGCAACGAGCCTTGCCGATGCGGGCAAGGGCTTTGGCGCCGCCGTCGATATGCTGGATGGCGCCTCCTCGAAGGCGGGCCTTGGTGACACCAACATCCGCTCGGCTCGCACGGAAATTCCGGAAACATACCGCAAATACGAGGCTTCCGTCCTCCAGACCTTTGTTGCCAACATGCTGCCGAAAGACAGCGAAGAGGTTTATGGCAAAGGCAATGCCGGTGAGATCTGGAAAAGCATGATGGCGGAACAGTTCGCCGACACGATTTCCAGAAATGGCGGCGTCGGTATTGCTGAACAGGCTTACAAGGATGCGTTGCGGAAAGCCGAAAGCAAGGGGATTACCGACGTATCCATGAATGAAAAAGACCATAATGCTGCAATTCGGATGGTGGCGGAGTTCGAGCGGCAGGTCCTCGGCGTTTCCAATGAGAAAACGGACGAGGCTTGAAAATGAAAAATCGTAACGAGGAGACAAGCATGGACCTTATGTCGAACGACCACCGCATCAAATCCGTTCTCGGCCGTCTTGAAATGATCATCGACAACGAGAACGATAATATCGGTAAGGACCCCCAGTTCGATTTCAAGGTCTCCAATGCCCACAAGAGCCGCTGCCTCTATGAGTTGACCATGCTCTTCCGCGATACGCCCCATGAGGAAATCGCCGCCGGACACCTCGATCAGGTGCAGGGCATCAAGTCCAAGCTCGCAACCAATGCCAGCCGCGTCGAGGCGCATCTGAATGCGGTTCGTGCTGTTGCGGACCTGCTCAAGAACGCGATCCAGGAAGCCGATACGGACGGCACCTATTCGCAGGAACAGTTCATGTATGGTGCCGCCTCCTGATGTTGAAGCTTCTTCTCACCGGCGTCTGGGTTTGCGCCGTCACGCTCGGCGCGGTGTATTTCTCCGTCCAGATGGCGACAGCACCCGCGCCGGGGGATGAGGCGGGGGCCAAGAAGGCCAACCTGCAACTGGTCAAGGGTGAAAGCATCACCATTCCCGTCATCAACGATGGTGGCGTGAACGGTTATTTCCTCAGCCGCATTTCCCTGCGTGTCGACAAGGAAAAGATGGCGAAGATCGAACTGCCGGCCACGCAATTGATGACCGATGAGTTGTTCACGCTTCTGGCGGGTTCCTCCATGGTCAACATCGCCAATATTTCCACCTTCGATCCCGAGGCCTTCAAGCAGCGCATTCGTGAAGGGCTGAACAAGAAGCTCAACGACGAGGTGGTCGAAGATGTGTTGATCGAACAGCTCGATTACCTGTCGAAGGCCGACATTCGCGAGCAGAACGGCAATGGCACGCCGCGTTCGGTCAAGCTCGTTGAAGGCGAGAAGTCCGAGGCGGGAAAAGAAGCCGCCGCCGCGCCGAGCCATTGATGCTGCGGGCACGTATCCCGTGCCCTCAATCATGATAGCGGGCCCCGGGTCTGGTTAATCGTCCCTTACCATTTCGCGTGACATTCGAGAGGTTGCTTTCAAGGTAACTTCAACCTGCACCTGTATAAACAGGTCGATAAGCCGCGATCCCGCAAACCTTGCGAAGGATCGGAGGCAATGGGTTTGGCAATCGGGGGTTGGCAATGAATTTCGCGGCAGGTTTTGCGCAGCCGGGATCGCAACGGAATATCCACGGACTGCGTGTTTGTGATCTCGACTGGAATGGGGCGCTGGAACTGGTCAGCGGCAGGGCTTCGGCCTGCGACGGGCACACGATGCTCTCCTTTCTCACCATCGAGAAGGCGAAGCTTTCTTCCAGAGACATTGCTTACCGGCAGATCCTGGAAAGCTGCCTGCTTCTGCCGCAGGGCAAGGCGATGCATAACGCCGCTCGCGCGGAAGACGGCAAGCCTCTGCCCGTCGTCATCGATGGCGTGGCGTTCACCATGGCGCTTCTGACCTATATGGCGGTGCCGAAACGGATCGGCATTGCGGGTGACGATGCGGCACAGGTCGGAGAGGTTCTGGCCAAGCTGCGCGCGCACGCGCCATGGCATGATTTCGTGATGCTGAACCGGGATATGTCAGGCGTAAAGGTGGATGTCCTGCTGGCCGGCATGCTTAGGGAAGATCAGGAAAGGTGGCTGCACCACACTGTCAGCCGTGACGATGCGCGCGTCGCCATTGCGGTTGGCCCCTTATTCAAGGTTCTGTCATCCGAAGTGGCCGGCATGCCGGAAATCTTCCGCAAGCTGCATATGAGCTGGCTCTACAGCCTTTGCGCCGAGCCCTGGCACATCGCGCTCGGCAAGGGCTGAGAAAAGGCCGCCAAGATTGGCGTTAACCATTTGTTTGCCACGATCCTTTAACCTCTCGTAAGGTTTTGACAGTCGCCCGTTGCGGGCGGCGCCGAGCGTGGCAGACGGCTTCAGATGGTTGATCATAATCCGGATATGATGGCGACACGCCCTTACGAGGATGATGTCGCCGTGCCCGCGTCGCAATGGCGCAAACATTGTCTGCGGCTTCTGACCGCCGGTTGCGTGGCCGCCGCCACCGTGGCGGGTGCAACGCTTCCGCTCATGCTCATTGATTCCGGCTTTCGCGGTTATGTTTCGCAAGCGCATGTCGAGGTGACCCAGAGCAGCTATGACGCGCCGGATTCGGCCCGCTTCCTTGCCATGGCCCGCCGCACTCTGCTCTCACCCTCCGGACTGGACCGGGTCACCGCCGACCTCAAGCTCAAGCCTGCCGATATGGTTGGCGTTCGCAATCAGGGCGAGCTTGGCCTGCTTCTCGACCTTCTGACGGGGGCGGACGCACGGCTGCTTTCGCCGCGTGAAGCGCTCAATGGCGCGGTCGGCGAGGCGATCCGGCTGGAACTGACACCGGATGAAAATACGCTGATCGTGACCGCCAAGGCCGCAACGCCGGAAGCCGCGATGCGGCTGACCGACTATCTCTCGATGCGGATCATGGCGGATGGCAAGGCAGGCACCATGACGCCCGCCATGCGTGAGACGGAGAGGGCGCGGACCCGACTGGACGAGGCGGAAGCGGCGGTGAACGGCTTCCAGATGCGCCACGGCGACGCCGTCCTGTCGGAAGTGCAGCAGCTTGAGCAGCAATTGCGCGACGTCAATAATAGTCTTGCGGCGGCGACGCAGCAGCAACAGTCGCTCCAAGTGGATCTGGCGGCAGCTTCCACCCTAAAGCCGAATGACCTGTGGTCGAAGCCGTTGCCAACAGGGATAGCTTTTTCCGCGCTTGAAGATATCAGGCAAAGACATGCCAGTGCCAGCATGGCGCTTGCCGGCATCTCGGTCGATTACGGGCCGAAGCATCCGCGTCGCATTGCCGCCCAGAATGGGGTGGATGCCGTTGAGGCGCTGGCCGCCCCGGCGCTCCGCCAGCTGGTCGACGGTTTGCGGACAGATGAAAAACGCGTCGCCCAGGAAATCGCAACAGCGACTGGCGAACGCACCAGATATCTCGACCGCCTGAACGGCCTCGGCATCGCTCCCGGCGAACTGTCCAGATTGCAGGGTGAGCTGGAAACGGCGAGGAATGCCTATCTGGAGGCAAGCGAGCGCCGCGATCTCGCATCATCAACCACACCCGCCATTGAAACCCGTCTTGCGAAGAAGGCCGGACCGGGCGAGTTGTCGCGCGATCTGACGCAAGCTGCGATGATGGCGGGCGGCGGCGCCTTGATCGGCCTGCTGGGCAGCCTTTATCTCCTGAGCTACCGCCGCCACGATGAGGAAGAGGCGGCCGCGCCGATCCTCGAAAACGACGAACAACTCCCGCTCGCCATGGAAGCGGACGAGGAATTCCGACAGGAGCAATCCCCGCAATTTGCCGAACTCGAGCCGATCGAGCCAGATGTGTTCCACGACCTCGAAGAGCTCGCCGCAGATGGCGATTTCGAGCCGGAGGACGCCTTTGCCACTTATTACACCGACGCGGCGAATGACACCGATGATATCCCGCTCGATGAGCGCGTACGACAGGTGCTGATGGGCAACCGCACCTTCAGAACCGCCGACCAGGCGCCGCCTGAGCTTCCGTCCCTGTTGAACGAAGCCCTTGCCGGACACTTCGATCACGAGCAGGCCGAAGCCGAGGAATTGGCGGAATTGAGACGCGAGTTGGCGCTATTGAGGGAGCGTCTCGCCGATTACGCCGACCATGGCGATGACTACCGCAAAACTGCCTGACGACGCTGCATTTTTGCTTGCATTCCTGCAAAGTCGGCACCATACGGGGCCAACGTAATCCAGCAGGAGCAGAACGCATGGCAGTTGTGATTGACGGGAAGGCGAAGGCGGCTTCGGTCGTCGAGGAAGTCCGCAAATCGGCAGAAGCGCTTGAGGCGGAAAAGGGCGTGAAGCCCGGTCTCGCGGTTGTCATCGTCGGCAATGATCCGGCCAGCCACGCCTACGTGAACTCCAAAAGCAAGATGGCCAAGCAATGCGGTTTCAACTCCGTTCAACACACGTTGCCGGAAGAAACGACGCAGGACGCGCTCCTCAAGCTGGTCGGCGAATTGAACGCCGATGCCTCCATCCACGGCATTCTGGTACAGCTTCCTTTGCCGAAACACTTCGATTCCGATGAGATCATCCAGTCGATCCTGCCTGAGAAGGATGTGGATGGCCTCAGTGTTCTGAACGCGGGCAAGCTGGCGACCGGCGACCTCGCAACCGGCCTCATCTCCTGCACGCCGGCTGGCGCAATGCTCCTGGTGCGCGGCATTCATGGCGACGATCTTTCCGGCCTCAATGCCGTGGTCATCGGCCGCTCCAACCTGTTCGGCAAGCCGATGGGCCAACTTCTCCTCAATGCCAATGCCACGGTGACGATGGCGCATTCGCGCACGAAGGATCTCGCCACCGTCTGCAAGACCGCCGACATTCTCGTGGCCGCGGTCGGTCGCGCGGCGATGGTGAAGGGGGATTGGGTGAAATCCGGCGCGACTGTCATCGATGTCGGCATCAACCGCATTCCCGCTCCGGAAAAGGGTGAAGGCAAGTCGAAGCTGGTCGGCGATGTCGCCTTCGAAGAGGCAAGTGCCGTGGCCGCCGCCATCACACCCGTGCCGGGCGGTGTCGGCCCGATGACGATCGCCATGCTGATGGCCAACACCGTCATCGCCGCCCATCGCGCGCTGGGTCTGACCGCGCCGAAGTTCTAGTGCGAGCCGAGTGTGATCGGGTTCTTTGTGTACGGTATCGAATTTTGTGGCGTACACAATTTGCTGCCGTCATACCGGCCTTGAGCCGGTATCCAGCCAGCCCAAGTCCTTGGGCTGGAAAGAGTCTTCTCGCCGCGCCGACGCGCGTCTTCTGGATTCCGGCTCAAGGCCGGAATGACGGGAAGAAGAGGGGACCAAAAACAACTGGCTACGCTTTCGGAGCCGGCCCCGTCGAAGCACGCACCACAAGTTCCGCCTTCCAGAGCTCCTGATGGGGTTCCGTCTGGTTGAACTTGATCCGGTTGATCAGGCGCTGGCCCACGCGCACGCCCGCCGCCCTGAGTGACGAGCGGGTGGTGGTCAGCGGCACGGAAAAATTGTCCGGCTTCAGCAGGGGCAACACATCGTCATGGGCGATCAGCGAAATATCCTTGCCCGGTTTCAGGCCGCGCTGGTTGAGCGAGCGGATTGCGCCAAGCGCAAGCGCGGTACTGGCGCAGAGAATGGCGGTCGGCTTTTCCGGCCGGGACAGCAGCGCCTCCATGCCGAGATAGCCTTCCTCATCGGTCATGCTGCTGTGTCTCTTGTTGTTCGCATGCAATGTCAGGCCATTTGCCGAAAGCGCCTTTTCCACCCCGAGACAGCGTCGATAGGTGAAATCATAACCCTCCGGGCCATTCAGCAGCCCGATCCGCGTATGGCCAAGCTGGAGGAGAAGCTGGGTCGCATCACGGAACGCGCCTTCATTGTCCACGTCGAGATAGGGATAATCCTCCTCCACGCCGATGGAGCGGCCATGGACGAGGAAGGGCAGGGAGAGAGATTGCAGCATGGCGATGCGGGGATCGTTCTTCTTCATATAGGCGAGATAGATGCCATCGACGCTGCCGCTTGCGGCGAGCCCCCGCAGCGCTTCCCGTTCCTTCTCCGGCTCTGTCGGCATGATGACCAGATGAAAGCCGCTGCGTGATGCTTCCTCACCGAGACCGCTCAGGAATTCGCCGAAATGCACATCGGAACGGTGGTGTTCGCCAATAGGCATGACAAGCCCGATGGAGCCGACCTTGCCCGTCGCCAGCCGTTGCGCCGCGGCATTCGGGCGATAGCCCGTCTTTTCGGCAGCCTCCATGACGCGGCGGCGCGTTTCGGCGCTGACCTCGGGATAGCCGTTGAGCGCCCTGCTGATGGTCGTCTGCGAAATGCCCAGCAGTTGCGACAACTGTTTCAGGTTCATGTCTCTCATTTCCTCCATGCGTGCGCTCTGGAAACGGTAAAACCTCTCCCAGGCTTCCAAAGCGCTTTAGATTTTTACCAGCCTCTGCCGCTTTTCTCAATCGAAAACGATAGCCGCCTTTCTAAATAAATATGATTATTCACGAGGCGCTGCAACGTTTCCGCAGAAAGAGCCTCTTGACTCCTTCTTGATGACAATGAGATGAATAGGCAGCCAAAGCGCTTTGATTGAGCGAGGACGCTTTGAGCCTTTTATGTGATGGGAGGTAAATCACATGCAGAAGACTCTTTTGGCGACGGCTGCTGCAATAGCGCTGCTGTCCGGTGCGGCCTCTGCCGCTGACCTGAAATTCGCGCCCGGCGGTGACGCCAAGTTCAACTGGAAAAGCTACGAGGACTTCAAGGCGGCCCATGCCGACCTGAAAGGCCAGACGCTGACGATTTTCGGACCCTGGCGCGGTGAGGACGAGGCCCTGTTCCAGACGGTGCTTGCCTATTTCGCTGACGCGACCGGCGTGAATGTCCGTTATTCCTCGTCGGAAAATTACGAGCAGCAGATCGTCATCGATACGCAGGCGGGCTCGCCGCCCAACATCGCCATCCTGCCGCAGCCCGGCCTTCTGGCCGATCTCGCGGCAAAGGGTTTTCTGGTTCCGCTCGGCGATGACACGGCCAAATGGGTCGAGGAAAATTACGGCGCGGGCAAATCCTGGGTCGATCTCGGCAGCTACAAGGGCAAGGATGGCAACAAGGCCTATTTCGCGTTTCCCTTCAAGGCTGACGTGAAGTCACTCGTCTGGTACGTGCCCGAGAACTTCGAGGAAGCGGGCTACAAGGTACCCGAGACCATGGAAGACCTGTTCAAGCTAACGGACCAGATCGTCGCCGATGGCGGCACCCCCTGGTGCATCGGTCTCGGCTCCGGCGGTGCGACCGGCTGGCCGGCGACCGACTGGGTGGAAGACCTGATGCTGCGCACGCAGCCGCTCGACGTCTACCAGAAATGGACGACCAACGAGGTCAAATTCACTGATCCGGCTGTGGTCGAGGCGATCAACGAATTCGGCAAATTCGCCAAGAACGAAAAATATGTCAGCGGCGGCGTCGCGGCCGTGGCCTCCACCGACTTCCGCGACAGCCCCAAGGGCCTCTTCGACATTCCGCCGAAGTGCTACCTGCACCATCAGGCGTCGTTCATTCCGTCCTTCTTCCCGGAAGGCACCAAAGTGGGCACGGATGCGGATTTCTTCTACATGCCGACTTACGCGTCCAAGCCTGACCTCGGCAAGCCTGTTCTCGGCGCTGGCACGCTCGTCACCATCACCAAGGAAGCGCCTGCCGCCAAGGCATTCGTCGAATTCCTGCAGACCCCGATCGCCCATGAGGTCTGGATGGCGCAGTCCAGCTTCCTCACGCCCTATAAGGGTGTGAATGTCGATGCCTATGCCAATGAGCAGATGAAGCGGCAGGGTGAAATCCTGACGACCGCGACAAGCTTCGGCTTCGATGGTTCCGACCTCATGCCCGGCAAGATCGGTGCCGGCGCATTCTGGACCGGCATGATCGATTTCGTCGGCGGCAAGTCTGCCGATCAGGTCGCGAGCGATATCCAGAAGGCCTGGGACGGCCTGAAGTAAAGATATCGGATCAGGCCCGGCGGTTTGCTGCCGGGCCCTTACCAACGGCGCTGCCCCGACGACCGCATAAATCAGCGCGGCGCGGAGAGGATCAAGGGAGGGAACATGGCTCAACAACTCGTTTCGGCCATCGGCGTGATGGTGGCGGGGGTCTTTGCCTGCGCTGCCTATTACTGGCTATCCGACAAGGTGCTTCAGGCGATCTTTCCGGTCCGCTCGGGAGACGTGCTTCAGGCATCCCGCAACCTCAATCGCCGCGCGGCGGTCCGGCCCTGGCTGTTCATCGGCCCGGCTTTGATTCTCCTGCTGGTCTATCTGGTCTACCCCGTCATCGCCACGCTGATCCTGTCTTTCTATGACCGGACCGGCAGCGAATTCGTCGGTCTCGCCAATTATCGCTGGGCGTTTTTCGATGCCGGTTTCCGCCAGTCGATCTTCAACAATATTCTTTGGCTCGCCGTCGTGCCGGCCGCCTGCACCTTCTTCGGCCTCGTCATCGCCGTCATGACCGACCGTATCTGGTGGGGCAACATCGCCAAATCCATCGTCTTCATGCCCATGGCGATCTCCTTTGTCGGCGCCTCCGTCATCTGGAAGTTCATCTATGAATATCGCGCCGAGGGGCAGGTGCAGATCGGCCTCTTGAACGCCATCGTAGAGTTTTTCGGCGGCAATCCGCAGGTGTGGATTTCCATGCCCTTCTGGAACAACTTTTTCCTGATGGTTATCCTCATCTGGATCCAGACCGGTTTCGCCATGGTCATCCTGTCGGCGGCGCTGCGGGGCATTCCCGAGGAGACCATCGAGGCGGCGGTCATCGATGGCGCCAATGGCTGGCAGATCTTCTGGAAGATTATGGTTCCGCAGATCTGGGGCACCATCGCCGTCGTCTGGACGACGATCACCATTCTCGTGCTCAAGGTTTTCGACATCGTGCTGACCATGACCAACGGGCAGTGGAACACCATGGTGCTCGCCAATCTCATGTTCGACTGGATGTTCCGCGGCGGCGGCGACAGTGGCCGAAGTGCGGTCATCGCACTCATCATCATGGCTGCCGTCACGCCGATCATGGTCTGGAACATCCGCCAGGCCAATCGTGAGATGGAGGGCCGCTGAGATGGATATCGTCAAACGTCTGCGCCGCGTCGGTATGCCGCGCCTCATCGTCCATGCGAGCGTGCTGGTCGTCGTGCTGCTCTGGCTCCTGCCCACGCTCGGCATTCTCGTCAGCTCGCTGCGCGACAAGGACCAGATCACTGTGTCGGGCTGGTGGACGGCCTTTTCCAGCTCGGAACAGACGGCGGCGGTTCGCCTCGCCGATGCTGCCGCGCAGAAGCAGGACGGAAACCGCTACGTCATATCAGGCAATGTTTTCGAAAGCGGACAGGGCGGCAAGGTTGCAGCCTTCGGCGTTCGCGTACAGGAGCCCACGGCGTTCAAAGCCGGCGAGGCGGCCGATATCGGTGACGGCGAAACATTGCTCGTTAATACGGACGGCACCTACGAATATAGCAAGGCCGCGAGCTTTGAAGGCTCTCGCGGCAAGCGCGTCTATATCTCCGTCGCGACGCCGCCCGTCTTCACGCTCGATAATTATCGCACGGTTCTGACCTCGGAAGGCATCGGCCAGTCCTTCGTCAATTCGCTGACCGTCGCCGTGCCGGCAACCGTCATCCCCATCCTCATTGCCGCCTTCGCCGCCTATGCGCTGTCATGGATGAGCTTCTCCGGCCGCAATCTGCTGATTGCCATGGTGGTGGGCCTGATCGTCGTGCCGCTGCAGATGTCGCTGATCCCGCTTCTCAGGCTCTATAATGAAATCGGCACCATCTTCGGCGTGCCGTCCAAGACCTATGCCGGCATCTGGCTGGCGCACACCGCCTTCGGTCTGCCGCTCGCCATCTACCTGCTGCGCAACTATATTTCCGGCCTGCCGAAGGAGATCATCGAAAGTGCGCGTGTCGATGGCGCGAGCGACTTCGAAATCTTCGTCAAGATCATCCTGCCGCTGTCATTCCCGGCGCTCGCCTCCTTCGCCATCTTCCAGTTCCTGTGGACCTGGAACGACCTGCTCGTCGCCATGGTGTTCCTCGGCACGCAGAAGGACGAGCTGGTGCTGACCGGCGCGCTCAATGCGCTGCTCGGTTCGCGCGGCGGCAACTGGGAAATCCTCACCGCCTCCGCCTTCGTCACCATCATCGTGCCGCTTGGCGTCTTTTTCGCCCTTCAACGTTATCTCGTGCGTGGCCTGCTGGCAGGCTCCGTCAAGGGAGGCTGATAATTCCATGAACGCCCATACCAGACAGGACACTTCCATGACCGCTTCGGTGACTTCCGCTTTGACGCCCAACAAGGACTGGTGGCGCGGCGCTGTTATCTATCAGATCTACCCGCGCTCCTATCAGGACTCCAATGGCGACGGCATCGGCGACCTGAAGGGCATCACAGACCGTCTGGCGCATATTGCCGGTCTCGGTGCCGACGCCATCTGGATTTCGCCCTTCTTCACCTCGCCGATGAAGGATTTCGGTTACGACGTCTCGAACTATGTCGATGTCGATCCGATGTTCGGTACGTTAGCCGATTTCGACGGGCTGATTGCAGAGGCTCACCGCCTCGGTGTTCGCGTCATGATCGACCTCGTCATGTCGCATACGTCAGACCAGCATCCGTGGTTCGTGGAAAGTCGCGCCCGCCGCAGCAATCCGAAATCGAACTGGTATGTCTGGTCGGACAGCAAGCCGGACGGCACGCCGCCCAATAACTGGCTGTCGATCTTTGGCGGTTCCGCCTGGCAGTGGGATCCGACCCGCATGCAATATTACATGCACAACTTCCTGACCTCGCAGCCGGACCTCAACCTGCATAATCCGGAAGTTCAGGAAGAGCTGCTGAACATCACCCGCTTCTGGCTGAAGCGCGGCGTCGATGGTTTCCGCCTCGACACCATCAACTTCTATTTCCATGACCTCGAGCTGCGCGACAACCCGGCGCTGGCGCCGGAGCGCCGCAATGCCTCCACCGCGCCTGCGGTCAATCCCTATAACTTCCAGGAACATCTCTACGACAAGAACCGCCCGGAAAACATCGCCTTCCTGAAGCGCTTCCGCGCCGTGTTGGACGAATTCCCTGACATCGCCGCTGTCGGCGAAGTGGGTGACAGTCAGCGCGGTCTCGAAATCGTCGGCGAATATACCTCCGGCGATGACAAGATGCAGATGTGCTACGCCTTCGAATTCCTGGCGCCTGACGCGCTCACCCCGCAGCGTGTCGCCGATGTGCAGGCGGATTTTGCCAAGGCCGCACCGGAAGGCTGGGCCTGCTGGGCCTTCTCCAACCACGATGTCGTGCGCCATGTCAGCCGCTGGGGCGAGCATGTCGAAGATAAGGACGCCTTCGCCAAGGTACTTTCGGCGCTGCTGATGACGCAGCGCGGTTCCGTCTGCATCTATGAGGGTGAAGAACTCGGCCTCACCGAAGCGGATATTGCTTTCGAGGACTTGCAGGACCCCTACGGCATCCAGTTCTGGCCGGAATTCAAGGGCCGCGACGGTTGCCGCACGCCGATGGTGTGGGATGCCGGTCATGCACAGGCGGGCTTCTCGACGTCGGACAAGACATGGCTGCCCATTCCGGCCGAGCACAAGCAGCGCGCCGTCAGCGCCCAGCAGGGCAACGAGGCATCCGTGCTGGAGCATTACCGCCGGTTCCTGTCCTTCCGCAGAAAGCATCCCGCTTTTGCCAAGGGCGACATCGAGTTCCAGCCGGTGGAGGGGGATGTGCTGAGCTACACCCGCACGCTCGGCAACGAAACCGTGCTTTGCCTCTTCAATCTGTCCGCAACGCCGGCAAAGGCCAGGTTGCCGGAAGGGAACTGGGAGGTTCTCGAAGGCCACGGCTTTGCAGGCGGTCTTGAAGGCAGAAGCGTAGAACTTCCGGCATGGGGCGCATTCTTCGCCCGTTACGCCTGACAGATGAGGGAGGAACACCCATGACAAGTCTCGTTCTCAAGGATATCCGCAAATCATACGGGCAGGTGAAGGTCCTGCACGGCATCGATCTGCAGATCGAACAGGGCGAATTCATCGTTTTCGTCGGCCCCTCGGGCTGCGGAAAATCGACGCTGCTGCGCATGATCGCTGGTCTGGAGGAAATCACCGGCGGCGAGATGTTTATCGATGGCCAGCTGGTCAATGAAATCCCGCCTTCGCGGCGGGGCATTGCCATGGTGTTCCAGTCCTATGCGCTTTATCCGCATATGACAGTTTACGACAACATGGCCTTCGGCATGAAGATCGCCAGGGAAAACAAACAGGAGATCGACCGCCGCGTGCGCGCCGCCGCCGAAATCCTGCAGCTGACGCAATATCTGGAGCGTCTGCCCAAGGCCCTGTCCGGCGGCCAGCGTCAGCGCGTCGCCATCGGCCGCGCCATCTGCCGCAATCCCAAGGTCTTCCTGTTCGATGAGCCCCTGTCGAACCTCGATGCCGCGTTGCGTGTCGCAACCCGCATCGAGATCGCCAAGCTCAACGAGCAGATGGCCGATACGACAATGATCTACGTCACCCACGATCAGGTGGAAGCGATGACGCTGGCCGATCGTATCGTCGTTCTGAATGCGGGACGGGTGGAGCAGGTCGGCGCACCGCTCGAACTTTACGAGAAACCGGCCAACCTCTTCGTGGCGCGCTTCATCGGCTCGCCCGCCATGAACATCATCGCAGCGAAGATTGCGGGAACCGGGGAACGGACCTCCATCGAACTTACCGGCGGCAAGGCGCTTGCCGTCAATGTTCCCACACCTGCATCCGAGCAGGGAAAGGCTGCAAGTTTCGGGGTCAGGCCTGAAGATTTGAGCATCGTCACCGGTGATGACTATCTGTTCGAAGGCAAGGTTTCGATTGTCGAGGCTCTGGGCGAAGTGACCCTGCTTTATCTCGAAGCACCCAAGGGGCAGGAGCCGATCATCGTCAAGGTGCCCGGCATTGCTTCCGTCGGCAAGGGCCAGACCCTGCGTTTTGCAGCGCCGCAGGAGAAGCTCCATCTCTTCGACGCCGACGGTAAAACCTACCGCAGATAATCGCCCGCCAGGTCAGGAAAAAGCCCCGGACATTCGCTGTTCCGGGGCTTTTTAACGACCTTTTGTCACTGTGGAAAAACGCCGGAAATGTCCCGCTTCCGGTCTGTTTAAGACCGCGTTGTTAGGAATTGTTAAAGACTATGTCCTAATCTCGAAGGTGTTGATAGAGCATGGGAGTCCGGGCGTGCAGAGCAGTGCGGGTGTCATCAGGAACAATTACCTGAGCAAGGAAGAATCCTTCATGTACGACCGCGAAGGCCGGTTTCGCATGGAAGATACCATGAATGCGGCGCGCATCGAATATACCGAAAAGGCCGTCATGCACATGGCCGCTCGCCGCTGCGACGTCATCCGTATCTCCCAGACCGAGGCCGTGCTGGCGCTGCTGACGAAATACAATATGCCCAACCAGTTCTATCTGGATATTCCGGATGCCCGCATCAGCAAGATCGGCTGCGTGCTGTTGCGTGTCAACGCCAACAACACCATCCATGTCCGCTTCCTGCGCATGTTGACGCAGAAGGAACTGGACCGCATTTTCGTGTTCAGCACGCATCCGGCGCATAAGGACCGGAAGCTCGACATCCGGTCGTTCTGAAGGCCGCTTTTGCGGCGCCATTTCCTTCCCTGTGCTTGTCACAGGGATCCAGCCAGCCCAAGTCCTTGGGCTGAAAGGAGTCCTTCCCGCCGCGCGGACGCGCGTCGGCTGGATTCCTGTGACAAGCACAGGAATGAGGAGCGTAGGGATGTGCCGCCGCACGAAATCTTAGTGTTGTGTACGGTGCCCGGGCCTGTGTCTCACTGGCGAGAATGCAGGTTTTAAGAAAGCCCGCCCAGAACCGTCTGCTTCAGCTTCACTTCAGGCACTTCCGCAAAAACAAGATCGCTGCGGCCGAAATAGGATTTCTGGTTGGTGGCCGACCAGTCGTTGCAGACCAGCCTGTAGCGCTCTTTCGTTTCCGGTTTCTCCGGCATGGCGTAAAGATAATCGCCGGTCCGGTCGGCAAGTGCAATGTCGCCATCCTGGTTGCATCGCTTGAGGATGTGCTGAAGTGCCGCGCCATCCACTTCCGTCACCATCAGCTTGCCGTCGAAACGCAAAGAGGCGTTGAAATCGTAGCGGCGAATATCGCCTTCGGGCAGGCCCGCGCCGAAGGAGGTGTGGCCGATGAAGCCGACATCCGCACCGGTTTTTGCGGCGATGAGCTGCGCCACATGGCGGCCGGCCTCATCGACGGTCATCGCTTTTGCGGATTTGCCGACGACTGCCCGCTCTTCCGCCGTGAGGTGCTTTTCGAGTGTCTGCTCGATCAGGCTCTTGAGGGCGGGGGAGGCGGGAGCGCCACGATCGATTGCAACGGTCTCGATGGCCGCAGCCTTGCCAGGAGCCGTGATCGTCGCGACCGTCATGGAAGTGCACCAGGAGCCGGTGTGGACATAACGCGTGGCGCCCTGTTCATGCACGAAATTCAGGTGGTCGTGGCCGCCGATGATCAGCGTGCCATCAGGCAGCAAAGGCAGGATATCACGGTCGGCGACGACGCCGGCATGGCTCAGAACAATGTTGATCGCGCCCTGCTTGACGATCCTCGGCAGATTGGCCTTCGCCCATTCCACCGGCTGCGGAATGTCCAGCATCTCGCGCGTGGCCTTCGGATAGGTATTGATCGCATTGGTGGCGAGGCCCGCGACGACGATCTGTTGGCCGGCGACGCTCATCTCGGCGCTGGCAGGTGCATAGGCGGTGCCGCTGCGCTTGTCGATGATGTTGGAGAGAACGGTGATGCCGAGTGCCTTGGCGCGGTTGACGAAATTGGCGAGATCATTGTCGATATCGGGTTCGTGGTTGCCGATATTGATGACGGTGGGGGCAAGCTTGGCGAGCGCCGCCAGGAACGTCCACTCGATTTCGCCGGCGGAACGCGCGGCCACCGCATTGCCGATCTCGAACAGGTCGCCATTCAGAAGAATGATATGAGGCGTCTTGTCGGCAGTAATGTGCGTTTCGATGGCCGCGAGAAGCTGGCCGATGCGCTCATAGGCGGAATGCAGATCGGAGATGACGATTGCACGCAGCGCCACGTCCTGTGCCATCGCTGGCCTTGCCGCCACCATCAGCGGCAGCAGGGCGGTGCCTGCCATAAGCTTCAGCACATCGCGGCGTTTGCTCGAGAAAATCGTCATGTCAGGCCCCATCATCCGAAACTGCACCGCCGTCCCGCGGCCGGCTGAGAAGGCCCTAAAGGGCGATCATCACAGCCGCATGACAAGTCTGACGTTTAAGACATGGGAAATAAAGCGGTTTCTGCGCCAGCTCTCGGGCGATGAGAGGTGCATTCAAGCGATGCCGCAAAGTGGGGTTGAAAGGCGAAAGCCGCACCCGGCCTTCGCCCATCAAAAATCAATGGAACAGAACGCTGGCGCCCTGGTCGGCAGGTCCGGCATTGCGGCGGAAGGGGGCGAAAAGTTCGCGGCCCATGCCCCATTCATTGCCCGAGAGATCAGCGCGTGCCGGTTCGCGTTTTGCCAGTTCGGCGGCAGGCACGAGCACTTCCAGCGTTCCGGAAATGGCGTCGAGGCGGATGATATCGCCGTCCCGGATGAGCGAGATCGGGCCGCAATCGGAAGCTTCCGGCGTGACGTGGATGGCGGCAGGCACCTTGCCGGAAGCACCGGACATGCGCCCATCCGTCACCAGCGCCACCTTGAAGCCGCGATCCTGCAGCACGCCGAGCGGCGGCGTCAGGCGGTGCAGTTCCGGCATGCCGTTGGCCTTTGGTCCCTGGAAGCGGACGACGGCGATGAAGTCGCGGTTGAGCTTGCCGTCCTTGAAGGCGTCCTGAAGTTCCTGCTGGTCGTTGAAAACGATTGCGGGCGCTTCGATGATGTGGCGTTCGGCCTTCACGGCGGAGATCTTGATGACCGATTTGCCGAGATTGCCGGTCAGCATCTTCAACCCGCCGGTCGGCTGGAACGGCGTCTCAATGCTGGCGAGGACCTTAGGGTCGTGGCTCTGCTCGGGGGATGGCTCGCGCATCACCGCGCCGTTTTCATCAAGCTTGGCGTCCACGGTGTAGGCTTCGAGACCCTGTCCGAAAACGGTGCGCACATCGTCATGCACGAAGCCCTGTTTCAAAAGCTGCTTGATGAGGAAGCCCATGCCGCCGGCGGCGTGGAAATGGTTCACATCCGCAAGACCGTTGGGATAGACGCGGGCGAGCAGCGGCACGGTATCCGAAAGGTCGGAAATATCCTGCCAGGTGAGGATGATGCCGGCCGCGCGCGCCATGGCGATCAGATGCATCGTGTGGTTGGTCGAACCACCCGTAGCATGCAGGCCGACGACGCCGTTGACGACAGACCGCTCATCGATCATCTCGCCCGCCGGCGTAAATTCGTTGCCTTGCGCGGTGATGGCAAGCGCCCGCTTGGTGGCCTCGCGCGTCAGAGCATCGCGCAGCGGCGTGCCGGGATTGACGAAGGACGAGCCGGGCATATGGAAACCCATGATCTCCATCAGCATCTGGTTCGAATTGGCCGTGCCGTAGAAGGTGCAGGTGCCGGGACCGTGATAGGATTTGGATTCCGCCTCCAGAAGTTCGGCGCGGCCGACCTTTCCTTCGGCATAAAGCTGGCGGATGCGCGATTTCTCGTCATTCGGCAGGCCGGATGTCATGGGGCCTGCCGGAACGAAAACGGCGGGCAGATGGCCGAAGGCGAGCGCCGCGATGACGAGGCCGGGCACGATCTTGTCGCAGACGCCAAGATAAACGGCGGCGTCGAACATGTTGTGCGACAGGCCGATGCCGGCCGCCATGGCAATGGCGTCGCGGGAAAACAGCGAAAGCTCCATGCCCGGCTGGCCCTGGGTCACGCCGTCGCACATGGCCGGAACAGCGCCCGCCACCTGCGCGATGCCGCCCGCCTGCTTTGCAGCGTCACGAATGATCGCCGGAAAGGTCTCGTAGGGCTGATGCGCCGACAGCATGTCGTTATAGGCGGTGATGATGCCGAGATTGGGAACCCGGTCGCCGGCAAGGATATCCTTGTCGGCGGGGGAACAGACCGCAAACCCATGCGCCAGGTTGCCGCAGGAAAGCACGGAACGGTGAACGCCCTTCGAAACCTGCAGCCGCAGCCGTTCGAGATAGGTCTCGCGGTAGGGCTTGGAGCGTTCGACGATGCGGGCGGTAATGGCCTGAATGCGGGAATCGGCGGACATGAGCGTTCATCCTGTTCGTTGGTCGGCAACCGGCGATCCGGGAGGTGAGCGGCCGGTTGTCGAGTTTCAGTCTTGTATGTTGGGCGCTTTCGCGCGGCAGCTGCGTTGGCTTATGGCGCCCAGTATATATCCACGGGCGTTTCGGCCCGGTTCAGCACGGCGCGGATCGGCATTTCATCCTCATCCTCGCCCGACTGTGCTTTCTCGAGCGTCGCTTTCTTGGCGGCGCCTTCGATATGCAACACCAGAAAACCGGCATCATGCAAGCTGGAGAAATTGAACGTCAGCCGTTCTTCTCCCGCGGTTTCCGCCGCCATTGTCAAAACGCCGCGCGGCTCGTCGAGGTCGAGCGCCTCGTAGAGATTGTCGCCGCCGGGAAAGAACGACGCCGTGTGGCCATCCGTTCCCATGCCGAGCACCACAACGTCAAACGGGTCGCAGATCGCTTCGGTCTTGACCGTCGCAAGCGTGGCCGCATCTTCCGGCGAGGCCGCCGGCTGGTAGAGCGGCACGAAATAGGCCGCCTTCGCCTTGTCCTGCAACAGGTTCTCGGCAACCAGTCGATGGTTCGAGCGGTCGCTTTCCGGGGGCACGAAGCGCTCGTCCACCAGCGTCACGCTGATGTTGCTCCAGTCCAGATCATGCCGGGAAAGCGCCTGAAAGAACAGCTTGGGTGTGGAGCCTCCGGAAACGGCGATGCTTGCCGTGCCGCGCTCCTGCGTTGCTGCCGAAAGATGGGCGGCAACCTCCGTCGCGAGCGCTGAAGCGAGATCGGCGGCGCTGTCGAAGACGTGTAATGTCTCACTCATCTCCGTCATCCTCAATCTCCGTCGTGCCAGGTGCGGCCATCGCGCTCGATCAGCGCGATGGAGCCGCTCGGACCCCAGGTTCCGGCGGTGTAACCCTGCACGCCCTGCGCCAGATCTTCCCAACTCTTGAGAATGGGGTCGACCCATTCCCATGCCGCTTCCACTTCGTCGCGGCGCATGAACAGCGTCTGGTTGGAACGGATGGTATCCATCAGCAGGCGTTCATAAGCGTCCGGGCTGCGCACGTTGAAGGCTTCGGCAAAGCTCATGTCCAGCGACACCTGGCGCAGGCGCATGCCGCCCGGGCCGGGGTCCTTGATCAGCAGCGATTGCTTGACGCCTTCGTCCGGCTGCAGTCGGATGACCAGCTTGTTCGCCTCGATCTTGCCGGCCGCATCGTCGAAGATCGAGTGCGGGATCTGTTTGAAGGTGACGACGATTTCCGAAACGCGGGTCGCAAGGCGTTTTCCGGTGCGGATGTAGAAGGGAACGCCAGCCCAGCGCCAGTTGGCGATTTCGGCCTTGATGGCAACGAAGGTTTCCGTGTTGGAAACGCCGCCTTCCAGCTCTTCCAGATAGCCCTTTACGGGACCACCGGCGGAAGCACCGGCGCGGTACTGGCCGCGAACCGTCTGTTTTTCGACATTGCTGGTGTTGATCGGCTTGAGAGACCGCAGAACCTTGAGCTTTTCGTCACGCACGGCTTCCGCATTCATGGACGCGGGCGGTTCCATGGCCACGAGGCAAAGCAATTGCAGAATGTGGTTCTGCACCATGTCGCGCAGGGCGCCGGCCTTGTCGTAATAACCGGCGCGGCCTTCGAGACCGACCGCTTCGGCGACCGTGATCTGCACGTGGTCGATATGGGCGGAATTCCACAGCGGCTCGTAAAGCGCATTGGCGAAACGCAGCGCCATCAGGTTCTGCACCGTCTCCTTGCCGAGATAGTGGTCGATGCGGAAAATCTGCTCTTCCTTGAAGACGTGACCGATCGTGTCGTTCAGCTCCTGCGCGGAAGCAAGGTCGCGGCCGATCGGCTTTTCAACGACGATGCGGGTCGAGCGCGTGATCAGCTTGTGTTCGCGGATCTTGTCGGCGATATCGCCGAAAATGCCCGGCGCGACGGCCAGATAAAAGGCGCGAACGCGCTCCTTGCCCTCGTCCAGAAGCTTCTTCAGCACGTCCCAGCCATTGCTGCCCTTGGCGTCGACGGGAACATAAAAAAGCCTGTTCAGGAACACGGAAACCTGGGCGTCGTCGTATTCGCCGGTCTTCAGGTGCTCCTTCAGCGCGTCCTGCGCGAATTTGCGATATTCCTCATGCGTCATGACCGAACGCGACGCGCCGATGATGCGTGTCGGCTCCGTGAACTGGCCTTCGACCTGACGGTGATAAAGGGCCGGCAGAAGCTTGCGCTCCGCCAGATCGCCTGTGCCGCCGAAAACGACACAATCAAAAGCTTCAACAGGAATGATCTGACTGCTCATATCGATACTCTCGATCTTCAAGGGTTGGGGCATCAATAATCTAATCGATTTAAAAATGCCATACTCAGTTATGTGAAATTATGATTTTTGCTTCCGTTCGCCTGTGTGGCACCGGCAACAGTTTGTAAACATTGTACTAAAACCTGTCTCGCAACGCGTACCATGAGAGTGCCAGAAAAAGCAGCGGCGCCCGCAGCGATGCCCCACCCGGGAAGGACGGGACCTTCAGTCTCGCAAATGGCGCCAGCATGTCCTGCCTGCCGAGAACGAGATCGGCATAGAGCTTGCCGCAATAGTTGGACAGCATCACCCCATGACCGGAATAGCCGCCGATGGAGGTGACGCCTAGCATCACTTCGCGCACGAATACCTGTCGTGGCAGGGTGATGCCAACGGAGCCGCCCCAGGAATGGGTGACATCGACGTTTCCGAGCTCAGGATAGATCTCGGCGATCTGTCTGCGGATATGGCTGGAAATGTCGCGCGGCGTATCAGCGGTGTAGGCCTCGCGCCCGCCAAACAGCAGGCGGTTATCGGCGGTCTTGCGGAAATAACGCACCACGAAACGGGAATCGGCAACGGCTTCCTTGCCGGGAATGATGTCGGGATAAGCGTCCAGCGGCGCGGTCGCGCCGATGAAGGAGCGGATGGGCATGATATGGGCTGCCGTCACCGGCTCCAGATTGCCGATATAGGCATTGGTCGCGATCAGAACCCGCGTCGCGGTAAGCGTGCCGGAGGGCGTTTCGATGATGGTCTTGCCGCCGGACTGGCGGATTGATCTGGCGGGCGTCATTTCATGGATGCCGGCGCCTGCGGCTTTTGCGGCTTTGGCAAGACCGACCAGCAGCTTCAGCGGGTGGATATGGCCGGTGCCGGTATCACGCGTGCCGCCGAAATAATGGGTGGAGCCTACACGTTTGCGCGCCTCTCCGCGTTCCATGTAGGAGATATGCGGATAGCCGTAGCGGCCGTTCATCGCATCGACGCTTTTGCGGTAGTCATCCTCATAGGCGGCCTTGTGCGCCACATAGAGCTGTCCTGGCAGATACTCCATGTCGATGCCGTGATCCCGGGCGAAATCGAGCACGTAGTGCTTGGCGCTTTCGGCAATGTCGAACAGCACCTTGGACTGCTCGAAGCCGATCTGCTCCTCCATCTCGTCGGGAAATGAACGCTGGCCGGTGCCGAACTGTCCGCCATTGCGGCCGGATGCGCCGTCACCGAAACGATGCGCTTCGATAAGGGCGACGGAGACGCCGTTCACGGCAAGATTAAAGGCGGCCTGAAGCCCGGTATAGCCGCCGCCGATGATCGCGACGTCGACGTCTTTCGAGCCGTCGAGCGCCGGGTATTCCGGCCGCTCGCCGACGGTCGCCTGATACCAGGAAATTCCCGGCGCAATCGGGCTTTGCCAAGTCATGCTGCGAACCCCTTACACGTTGAGAAGCAGGAATTCCCGCTCCCACGGGCTGATGACCTGCATGAAGGTCTCGAATTCCCCGCGTTTCAGGCCCGCATAAAGACCGACGAATTCATGGCCGAACACCCGCTCGAACTGTTCCTCGCCCTCCAGCAGGGCCACGGCTTCCAGAAGGCCGCGCGGCAGATCGATGGAGCCTTCATTGGCCGTATCGGCGGTCGGCTCGGTCGGTTCGATATTGTTGACGATGCCGAGCCAGCCGCAGGCGAGCGACGCCGCAAGCGCGAGATAGGGATTGGCATCCGAACTCGGCAGGCGGTTTTCGACGCGCCGCGCCTGCGGGCCGGAAATCGGCACCCGGAAGGCCGTCGTGCGATTGTCGTAACCCCAGGCATTGTTGACCGGGCAGGCCATATCCGGCGTCAGGCGGCGATAGGAATTCACATAGGGTGCGAGCATCACCAGCGCGTTCGGGACATAACGCTGCATGCCGCCGACGAAGGCAAAGAATTCCTTCGAAGGGCTGCCATCCGCATTGGAAAAGATGTTGCGGCCGCTGCCGATTTCCACCACCGACTGGTGAATATGCATGGCCGAACCCGGCTGACCCTGCATGGGCTTGGCCATGAAGGTGGCATAGATGCCGTGCTTCAGCGCGGCTTCGCGAATGGTGCGCTTGAACAGGAACACCTGGTCGGCAAGTTCGATGGGGTCACCATGGCGCAGGTTGATCTCAAGCTGGGCCGGGCCTTCCTCGTGGATCAGTGTATCGATCTCGAGGCCCTGTTTTTCGGAGAAGTGATAGATATCGTCTATCAGCTCGTCGAATTCGTTGATGCCGGCAATGGAATAGCTCTGTCCACCCACGATCGACCGTCCGGACCGGCCCTTCGGCGGATGTAGCGGATAATCCGGGTCGTCGTTCATGGCGACGAGGTAGAATTCGATTTCGGGCGCCACGACCGGCTTCCAGCCCTTTTCCGTGTAGAGCGAAAGCACGTTTTTCAGCACGTTGCGCGGCGTATAGGGAACGAAATTGCCCTCGGCATCCACAACGTCGCAGATCACCTGCGCAGTCGGGTCGCTCTCCCACGGCACGACCGAGAGTGTGGAAAGATCAGGCACCAGCTTCAGGTCGCTGTCGCGCGGCTCGTAACGGAAATTCGCGGTCTCATCAGGATATTCGCCGGAGATCGTGTGGCGATAGAGCGCGGAGGGCAGGGCAAGCGAGGTGTCGCCCGTGAACTTCGCCGTCGGCATCATCTTGCCGCGCGCAACGCCGGCAAGATCGGGGGTGATGCATTCTATGTCCTCGATGCCGCGCGCCCTCAGCCATTGCGCGGCTTCGCGCCAGGTTGAAACGCCACGGGTGGAGGAGAGGTCGAGGGGAGGTGTCTTTGCCATGGTTGCCTGTTTTTTCGGGCGGAGCATGGTTTTCTTCGGGGCATGTATCACCGGGTCTGTGTTTCGACTGGCGCCATCATAACCGGAGTTTGGCAATTGGCGAGGGGGAAAGCGCCATTGACAACGGGCGGCACTTCGAAAAGAGGAAAGGAAACGGATCGGATGGAATGATGACAGAGAAATGTGACGTGCTGATTTTGGGGGCGGGCGCCGCCGGCATGATGTGCGCCATCCGTGCGGGCCAGCGCGGTCGCTCCGTCATCATTCTCGACCATGCCAGGGCGCCGGGCGAGAAGATCCGCATCTCCGGCGGCGGCCGCTGCAATTTCACCAACATTCATGCCGGGCCGAAGAATTATCTTTCCGCCAACCCGCATTTCGCCAAATCCGCGCTTGCCCGCTATACGCCGCGCGATTTCATTGCGCTGGTCGAAAAACACCGTATCGCCTGGCACGAAAAGACGCTCGGTCAATTGTTCTGCGATGACAGCGCCAAGGACATCATTCGTATGCTGCTTGCCGAAATGCAGGCTGCGCACGTGAAACTTAGGCTTGAAACCAGCGTCTCGACCGTCTCCCATGATGGCGGGCGTTTTCGCGTGGCGACGTCCGGTGGCGTCATCGAGGCGGAAAGCCTTGTTGTGGCGACGGGGGCTAAGTCGATCCCGAAAATGGGGGCGACCGGGTTTGCCTACCAGATCGCCGAACAATTCGGATTGCCCCTCATCGAGACGCGTCCGGGCCTTGTGCCGCTGACGCTCGATCCTGCCGCACTGGAAAGGCTGAGCCCGCTTGCCGGTGTCGCCGTCCCGGCTGAAGTTTCGCACGGCAAGACCGCGTTCAACGAAGCGCTGCTGTTCACACATCGGGGCTTGAGCGGTCCCTCCATCCTGCAAGTCTCCTCCTATTGGAGGGAGGGCGATACGATCCGCCTCAAGCTGGAGCCAGCAAGCGATATCGTTGCGTTGCTAAGGCAAGCGAAACAGAAGAATGGCCGCCAGTCGGCCCAGACCGCTCTTGCGGAAATCCTGCCGAAAAGGCTCGCCCAGCACGTGGTCGAGAAATCTGGTCTCACCGGCAATCTTGCCGATATGTCCGACAAGGCTCTGACGACCTTGGCGAATGAGGTGCAGGACTGGCAGATCAAGCCCGCCGGCTCTGAAGGCTATCGCACGGCGGAAGTCACGCTTGGCGGTGTCGATACGACCTGCCTCGATTCCCGCAGCATGGCGGCGAAATCGGTGCCCGGCCTCTATTTCATCGGCGAATGCGTTGATGTGACCGGTTGGCTCGGCGGCTATAATTTCCAATGGGCCTGGGCCTCCGGGCAGGCGGCAGGCGAATTCGCGTGATTGTTGAAACATTCGTAGTTCTCTCCTCCGTCATGCCGGCCTTGAGCCGGTATCCAGCCATGGCGCGTCTGCGCCGTGAAAAGAGTCTCTTGCGATCAAAGACTTGATCGCGCTGGACCCCGGATCAAGTCCGGGGTGACGAAGTGCGGAAGTAACCCGTTCACCAAACTCATTTTAGTTGGCGGACTTTGTCGTCGGTCCGCGCCCATTTTAATATTCTGTTAACGGGCACGGAGTCATCCTGACCGAATGCCAGCAAAGCCGGATCACATTATGGTCCCGCTGCACATGATGTCATGCTGGAGGCTCTTAACAGGGCATGGGTCGGTTGAGTTTTTCGTCAGGAGCCCGCGCATGAACAGATCCGCACATCGTCGCCCTCACGCCATTGCCATCGCCCGCGCCGAGAACGAGAGCCGGCAGGTGGCCCTTCGCCTGACCATAATCGCAGCCGGTGCTGTGGCTGCCTTGATCGCGCTTTTTTACTAGGGTCAGGCTCTTCGCTTTTGCCCTTGCGACAATCGCGGTAAAAAGCCGCCAAGGCCACGATGCCTCGGCCATATCGGCATAGAATTTCTCTTCCTGCCGGATGGCGTCCCGCCGCGTGCGCGGTGTCTGGTTTTCGATGATGGCCAATGCTGAATAAAACTCGTGCATGTCACTCTCCATGTTGCGGAGGGCCATGATGCACGCCGTTTTTTGTTTTATCTGCGCAAGAAAATGCGCTACGTTTTTCACCAATGAAAAACGTCACCTGGGATTCCTATCAGCTTTTCCTTGATGTGTCACGCAGCGGCGGCTTGACCGGTGCCGCTGCGCTGACCGGTTTGAGCCCGGCGACAATCGGGCGGCGCATGGTCGAACTGGAAGAGCGCGTCGGCAAGGCGTTGTTTCACCGCAGCCAGACGGGATATGCGCTGACGGCGGATGGCCGCGTGCTGTTTGACCGCCTTCAGGCGATGGAGCAGGCGGCAAAGGATATCGAGGGATGGCAGAAGGCGTCGTCAGCCTCTTCCGTTGTGCGCATAGCCGTTGGCACCTGGAATGCCTGGCTGCTGGCGGTGAATTTCTCTGCCATCTGCACGGATCGCGATGATTTCCGCATCGATCTTTTCATAGCCGAACAGCGGGCCTCTCTGGCGCATCGCGAAAACGATATCGGCATTCGCGCCTTTGAGCCGCAGGAGCGTAACCTTGCCGCCATCAAGACGGGGGAGGTGGCCTATGCGCCCTACAGGCTGCGCAACGCTGCCGCTTCTGTTGCCGACCGTTGGCTGGCGGTGGCGGAGGAAAACGCCATTTCTGCCTATCTGCGCTGGCCGCATGAAAACCGGCGGGACAATACCGTGGTGACGGTAAACAGGCCGACCGCGCTGCTCGATCTTACGCTGGCCGGGGCAGGGGTTGCCGTGCTCCCCTGTTTCGTAGGTGATGCCGATGCGCGGCTTATGCGCGAGGGCGGCGAGATCGAGCCGCTTCGCCACAATCAATGGATCGTCATGAACAATGACGATCGCCACCGCCGCGATATACGGACGGTGGCGGACCGGATGACCCGTCTGATCAAGGGGCATTCCGATTTATATGCCGGGCGCAAGAGCCGCCCGGCGTGAGAGCCGTTTCAGGCAGCCGCACTTCCCTGTGCGACGATGACCGGGATCAGAAGATCGCCCCAGTTGCCGCCGCCGCCATGGTGGCGGGCCGAGCGGACGAGCTCGACGGAAACACCGGCCTCGACGGCTTTCATGACGGCCTGGTTGAGGCGGTGCAGATCATTGGCCAGCATGCGGATGGCGGCCTGCTGATCCTGCGTCATGGCGGAGGACTGCTCCTCGGCGCGTTCCTTGACGTGGGTTTTGATGGGGTTATGGGCATTCATGGCATTTCTCCTCTCATTATTGTCAGGGGTTTTTGATCCGGTTTGCAAGCCCTTCCCGTTCACGGGAAGGGCGTTTCTGAAGCTTTATTCAGCCGCCGGGCGGAACTGGTCGTGCTCGGTGGATTCCTTCATGGCTGTGGTCGAAGACGTGCCGCCGGAAATGGCGAGCGACACGGCGTCGAAATAGCCGGTGCCAACCTCGCGCTGATGCTTGGTGGCGGTGTAACCGTTAACCTCGGCCGCGAATTCCGCTTCCTGAAGCTCGGAATAGGCCGCCATCTGCCGGTCCTTGTAACCGCGCGCCAGTTCGAACATGCCGAAATTCAGCTGGTGGAAACCGGCGAGCGTGATGAACTGGAACTTGTAGCCCATCGCGCCCAGCTCGCGCTGGAACTTGGCAATCGTTGCGTCGTCGAGGTTCTTTTTCCAGTTGAACGACGGCGAGCAATTGTAAGCGAGCTTTTTGCCGGGATGCACCTTGTGCACGCCTTCCGCAAACCTGCGTGCCTGCTCGAGATCCGGCTTGGATGTCTCGCACCAGATCAGGTCGCAATAGGGCGCATAGGCAACGGCGCGGGCGATGCAGGGCTCAAGACCGTTCTTGACCTGATAGAAACCCTCGACGGTGCGGCCGGCATCGTAATCCACGAAGGGCTGGTCGCGCTCATCGATGTCGGAGGTCAGGAGCTTCGCGGCCTCCGCATCCGTGCGGGCGATGACCAGCGTCGGCACGCCCATGACATCAGCCGCAAGACGCGCTGCCGTCAGGTTGCGAATATGCGCCGCCGTCGGGATCAGAACCTTGCCGCCGAGATGGCCGCACTTCTTTTCCGATGCCAGCTGATCCTCATAATGGACCCCCGCCGCGCCCGCCTCGATAAAGGCCTTCATGATTTCGAAGGCATTGAGCGGCCCGCCGAAGCCGGCCTCGGCATCGGCGACGATCGGCGCGAACCAGGTGTCGACCGAAAGGCCCTTGCCCTCCGCCGTCTCGATCTGGTCGGCGCGCTGCAAGGTGCGGTTGATGCGCTTGGCAAGCTCCGGCGCGGCATTGGCAGGATAAAGCGACTGGTCCGGATACATGGCCGATGCCGTATTGGCATCCGCCGCAACCTGCCAGCCCGAGAGATAGATCGCCTTCAGCCCGGCACGAACCATCTGCATGGCCTGGTTGCCGGAAAGCGCGCCGAGCGCATTGACGAAATTCTCTTCGCTGATCAGCTTCCACAGCCGGTTCGCGCCCATTTCGGCCAGCGAATGGCGGATTTCAACGGAGCCGCGCAGCCGCTCCACGTCGGCGGCGGTGTAGGTGCGCTCGATGCCGTCGAAACGTCCCTGCGGCGCGCCCGGAACAAGTTTGTAAAAATCCGTCATACTTCTCTCTCCCATGACAAATGCAGTTTCTGAAACGCGCTTCCCTCAGCTATGTGAAGCGCCATTCGATGTGACTACATTTACATTTTTGGAGATTTGAGCGCTAGAATAAACATAAAAACAGTGACTTGAAAGAGGTTATCCTGTAGGATGCATGACAGGGTGGAGCTGTAAAATTGTAAATTTTGTAAAATCGTTCAGCCCCACGAGTTTGTAACAGACTTGTATGAGTCGCGGGGATGGAGAGGCCAGGCTGTGTCGGAAAACAAGATTTTTGCTGGCCCGCGCGTGCGCCGCATTCGCAATGGTCTGGGGCTGACGCAGACGGCGATGGCCGAAGCGCTGGCGATCTCCCCGTCCTATCTCAACCTCATCGAGCGCAACCAGCGGCCCCTGACCGTGCAATTGCTGCTGAAGCTTGCCTCGGTCTACAAGGTCGATCTGGATGACTTGCAGGGTGAAAGCGCCGGTTCGGCCGGGCAGCTGCGCGAGGTCTTCGCCGATCCTCTGCTGGTCGGCGAAGTGCCGTCGCCGCAGGAGCTGATCGAGGTTGCCGATGCCGCGCCCAACGCGGCAAGCGGTGTCCTGAAGCTATACCGGGCCTATAGGGAACAGGCGCAGCGCCTGTCCGACCTGTCGGATCTTCTGGCGCGGGAGGGGCATGAGACGGCGCTTTCCTCCACCCGCCTGCCGATCGATGAGGTGCGGCATGTCTTTGAAAACCGGCCGGCCTATTTCCACGCCATCGACGCGGCGGCGGAAGAACTCCACAAACAGTTGGCGGCGGGCGAAGATCTCGCCGTCGGCCTTAGAGCATGGCTCCAGAAAAACCACGGCATCGTGGTCAGAACCCTGCCGGTTCATGCCATGCCGAACCTCAGGCGGCGTTACGACCGGCATTCCATGCGGCTGTTTTTATCCGAGCGCCTGTCGCAGCCGGACCAGCTGCGGGAAATGGCGATGGAGACCTGTCTTCTGGCGCTTCGCGAGGAAATAGGCGCGGAGCTTGAGGCGCTCGGCCTGAAAGGGGAGGAGGCAAGGCGCATCGCCCGCTTCGAACTGGCGCGTTACGCCGCCCATGCGCTGATGATGCCCTATGGTGCATTCCTTGCCGCCACCCAACGCGCAAAATATGACCTCGAGGTTTTGCGGTCGCGCTTCAACGTTTCTTTCGAGCAGGCCACCAATCGGCTCGTCAGCCTGCAACGACCAACGGCTGCGGCAATCCCGTTTTTCCTGATGGAGATTGACAATGCCGGCAACCGGTTCCGCCTCGCAGGGGCTGGCGGTTTTCCACGGGCGCGTTTCGGCGGTCTCTGTCCACGGCTCAATATCCATGCCGCTTTCGCCCAGCCGGGGCAGGCGCTGGTGGAGGCGGTGGAAATGCCTGACGGTGATGCTTTCCTCACGGTTTCGCGCACGCTGGAAGGTCCGCAAGCGGGCTTCGGCGAAAGGGTGAGGCGCACGGCGGTGCTTCTCGGCTGCGATCTCGCACAGGCGGGAGAGACGGTCTATGGCCCAGCCGCCTCGGGTGCGTCGCCCGTTGCCGTCGGCCCCTCGTGCCGGCTGTGCGAAAGGCAGGGCTGTCTGTCCCGCGCCGAAGCGCCGCTGACACGGCCTCTGGGGCTCGATGAAATGGTGACCGGTCTCAGTGTTTTCGACTTCCAGTAGGTGTTTCCATTCGCTTTTTTGTGACCGGAAAACATTCGGTTGAAAATGCTGTGCTGCACATTTCCCGCTTGCTCCCTTTTGTTTTCCTTTCTAGTCTCTCCAAAAAAAGGGGATCACGCTTCCACCGTGAGGATGCGTTAACAGGAGACATCATGAAAAACCGTTCTCTCCGTCTGACCTTGGCTCTCACCACCGCGCTCGTTGCAGCAGGCTCGGCAATGGCCCAGGAGAAGGTCGTCCACGTCTATAACTGGTCGGATTATATCGACGAATCGATCCTTGCCGATTTCACCAAGGAAACCGGCATCAAGGTCGTCTACGACGTATTCGACAGCAACGAACTGGTGGAAACCAAGCTTCTGGCCGGCAGCTCCGGCTATGATGTCGTGGTGCCCACCGGCCCCTTCCTCGCCCGCCAGATCAATGCCGGCGTGTTCCAGAAGCTCGACAAGTCCAAGTTGCCGAATCTGAAGAATATGTGGCCTGAGGTCTCCGAGCGTCTGGCCAAATACGACCCCGGCAACGAATATGCCGTGAACTACATGTGGGGCACCACCGGCATCGGCTATAACGTCGCCAAGGTAAAGGCCGCTCTCGGCGATGTTCCGGTCGATAGCTGGGATATTCTCTTCAAGCCGGAAAATGCCGAAAAGCTGAAATCCTGCGGCATCAATATTCTCGATGCGTCGGACGAAACCTTCGCCATCGCCATGAACTATCTCGGCAAGAATCCAGACAGCAAGGAAACCGCGGATCTGGAAGCGGGCGGCGAGGTCTATTCGAAGATTCGTCCTTTCGTGAAGACCTTCAATTCCTCCGCCTATATTGACGAACTCGCGAATGGCGACAGCTGCATCACCATCGGCTGGTCGGGCGACATCCTCCAGGCGAAGAGCCGTGCCGAGGAAGCCAAGAACGGCGTCGAGGTGAACTACGTCATTCCGAAGGAAGGCACCTATATGTGGTTCGACAACCTTGCCATCCCCGCGGATGCCAAGAATGTCGAGGAAGCACACACCTTCATCAACTATCTGATGCGGCCGGAAGTCATCGCCAAGGCGTCCAACTACGTTCAGTACGCCAATGGCAACCTCGCTTCGCAGGCATTGATGGATGAGTCCGTCGCCAAGAACCCGGCGGTCTACCCCGATCAGGAGACGATGAAGAAGCTCTTCACCATCTCTCCCTACGGACCGAAGGAACAGCGTGTGCTGAACCGCGTCTGGACGCAGATTAAGACCGGCAGCTAAGACCTCCGCTCGCTGGTTGAGGAACGGCCGGCGGGCCTGTTTCTCAAATCCTTTGCCGGCAGGTCCCGCGACCTGCCGGTGTCGCCCGCCCCGATGCATCGTTCGAAAGACCAACGGGATTTGAGGGTAGGGTGAATGGCGAAAACTCTGGGGCCGGTCAAACGCAAATTTAGCCCTTGGGACAATCCCGATGCGGTGCCCTTCATCCGCTTTGAAAACGTCACCAAACGGTTCGGCGATTTTGTCGCCGTCAATAATCTGACGCTCGATATTTACGAGCGAGAGTTCTTCTCGCTGCTTGGTCCCTCGGGCTGTGGCAAGACCACGCTGATGCGCATGCTGGCCGGCTTCGAGGAGCCGACGGATGGACGCATCCTGCTGCAGGGCAAGGATATTTCCGGCGTGCCGCCCTATAAGCGTCCGACCAATATGATGTTCCAGTCCTATGCGCTTTTCCCTCATATGTCGGTCGAAAAGAACATCGCCTTCGGTCTGGAGCAGGATGGCCTGCCGAAGGCGGAAATTGCCGCCCGCGTCGAGGAAATGCTGCGGCTCGTCAAGCTCGGCGAATTTGCCAAGCGCAAGCCGAGCCAGCTTTCGGGCGGCCAGCGCCAGCGCGTGGCGCTTGCCCGTTCGCTTGCCAAGCGGCCGAAGGTGCTTCTTCTCGATGAACCGCTAGGCGCGCTCGACAAGAAGCTGCGCGAAGAAACGCAGTTTGAGCTGATGGACATCCAGACCAATCTCGGTCTCACCTTCCTCATCGTCACCCATGACCAGGAAGAGGCGATGACGGTGTCGGATCGCATCGCGGTCATGGACAAAGGCAATGTCGTGCAGGTGGCGACGCCCGCCGAGATTTACGAAGCGCCGAACACGCGTTACGTGGCGGATTTTATCGGTGACATCAATATTTTCGACGCCAAGGTCGTCGCCAACGCCTCTGAGATTGGCAGGCCCGGACTGGTGACGCTGGATTGCGACGGGCTGGCGGTATCTGTGGAGCAGGAATGTGCCGCGGCGCCCGCCAGTCAGGTGGCTTTCGCCATCCGCCCGGAAAAGGTCCGCATCTCGCTCGATCAGCCCGCCGACAGCAGCATCAATTCCGCCTATGGCGAGGTCTGGGATATCGGTTATCTCGGCGACTTCTCGGTCTTCATCGTCAAGCTTGCCGATGGTCGGGTCATCCGCGCCGCGCAGGCGAACGTCTCCCGTCTCGTTGATCGTCCGATCACCTTCGGCGATATGGTGTGGCTGAACTGGAAACCGGATTCAGGTCTTGTCCTGACACGCTGAGGGAGGCTTCCATGGCGATCACCACTCCCGAAAACCGGCAAAGCCCCTGGCGCTGGCTGGTCGTCGCGGTTCCCTATTTCTGGCTGCTGCTGTTTTTCGCTGCGCCCTTTTTCATCATTCTCAAGATATCGCTGTCAGATACGGCGATCTCCATGCCGCCCTATACGCCGGTCTTCGAAGGGTTTTCGAAGCTCGGCGAATTCTTTTCGCAGCTGGATTTCGAGAATTACCTCTTCCTGACGGAAGACCCGCTTTACATCGACGCCTATCTGTCGTCGCTGCGCATCGCCTTCATCTCCACCTGTCTGCTTTTGCTGATCGGTTATCCCATGGCGCTCGCCATGGCGCGCGCGCCGTCATCGGTCCGCCCGACGCTGGTGATGCTGGTGATCCTGCCGTTCTGGACCTCGTTCCTGATCCGCGTTTACGCCTGGATAGGCATTCTGAAGCCGGAGGGCCTGTTGACGGTGCTGTTCCAATGGCTCGGTTTTCTGGGGCCGGACCAGCAGGTCAACATCTTCCGCACGGAAACAGCGATCTTCATCGGCATTGTTTATTCCTACCTGCCCTTCATGGTGCTGCCGCTCTATTCGGCGCTGGAAAAACTCGACAATACGCTTCTGGAAGCGGCGGCTGATCTCGGTTGCCCACCCTGGAAAGCCTTCTGGAAGATCACCTTTCCTCTGTCGCTGCCGGGCGTGGTCGCCGGTTCGATGATCTGCTTCATCCCGATAACGGGTGAATTCGTCATCCCTGACCTCTTGGGTGGCGCGCAGACCCTGATGATCGGCAAGACGCTCTGGACGGAATTCTTCGGCAATCGCGACTGGCCCTTAGCGTCTGCCGTTGCCGTGCTGCTGCTGCTGTTGCTGGTGGTGCCCATCGCCATCTTCCAGAACCAGCAGAAGAAGGTGGGGTGAGACCATGAAGCGCGGAAAATTCGACATCACCGTCCTCACCCTCGGTTTTGCCTTTCTTTATATCCCGATCATCATCCTGATCGTTTATTCCTTCAATGCCTCGAAGCTCGTCACCGTCTGGGGTGGCTTTTCGCTGCAATGGTACAGATCCATGTGGTCGAACCAGGGGTTGATGGATGCCGCCTGGGTGACGCTACGTGTCGGTATCCTCAGCGCCACGATCGGCACCATCCTCGGAACGCTGGCGGCGTTGTCGCTCACCCGCTTCGCCCGTTTTCCGGGGCGCGTGCTGTTTTCCGGCATGATCTATGCGCCGCTCGTCATGCCGGAGGTCATCACCGGCCTGTCGCTACTGCTTTTGTTCGTTGCCGTCGGGGTGGATCGCGGTTTCTGGACGGTTGTCATCGCCCATACCACTTTCACCATGTGTTATGTGGCGATCGTCGTGCAGTCCCGGCTCCTCACCTTTGATCGCAGTCTGGAGGAGGCGGCGCTTGATCTCGGCTGCCCGCCGGTCAAGACTTTCTTCAAAATTACGCTGCCGCTGATCTTCCCGGCCGTCATCGCCGGCTGGATGCTGGCTTTCACGCTGTCGCTTGACGATCTGGTGATCGCCAGCTTCGCCACCGGTCCCGGCGCAACCACGCTGCCGATCAAAATCTACTCGCAGGTGCGCCTCGGCGTGACGCCGGAAATCAACGCGATCTGTACGATCCTCATCGGCCTCGTCACCATCGGCGTGATTGCCACTTCCATTGTCTCCAAACGCACCGAATTGCAGCGGATGAGAGACGAGCACGCGGCCGCGCGAAACTGATCGAATGATCCGTTTCGATTTTTACGCGTTACTGTTGTAATCGCGATAAAATTAGAAACTCATAATTTAGTTTTGGCCCTCTACGGTCTAAAAATAGGAATTATCGTCGGTAATTGATCGATTTTGGTTTTAACCGCTTGTTAATAGGAGTTGGCGGAAAGTAAACCCAACGCAGGGCTGTCAAATTTCTGATAGCCGGGATTGATAATTTCCATATGGCGAGGTTGTCCCCCTTTTTCTCGTTAAAAAAAGCACAACTAATACAGGCGGTCGCAAGGCCGCCTTTCTTTTTGCCATCATGCCGGTTGCCCTCAGTGGTTTTCCGGATGATCCATCGATTTTGAGACAAGAAGCACGGGTATAAGGCCGGCGAGAATGATGATGATGGCCGGCACGGCGGCATCCTGCACCCGCGAGCGGGAGGCATCCTCATAGACCAGCGTGGCCAAGGTGTTGAAGCCGAAGGGACGCAGCAGGATCGTCGCCGGCAACTCCTTCATGGACTCGATCAGCACCAGAAGAAAGGCGGTCAGCGCCGCAGGCCGCATGTTCGGCAACAGCACCTTGAATAGCGTCTGCAGACGGTTGCGCCCGAGCGTTCGCGAGGCCATGTCGATATGTGGCGAAAGCTTCTGGAACCCGGCATCAAGCGTGCCTTCCGCCATGGTCATGAAGCGCACGGCATGGGCATAAATGATGGCGAAGGCGGTGCCGGACAGCAGCAGGCCGCTTGAAAATCCGAAATGCGATCGGAGAAGCCCATCGACGCGATTGTCGAGACCGGCCAGCGGAATGAGCACGCCGATGGCAAGCACCGTTCCCGGCACGCCATAGCCCATGGAGCCGAGGCGCGCGGCCACCTTTGAAGTGCGGGAGCGCTCGGTGCGGATGGCGTATGAAAAGACGAAAGCCGCAATCAGCGTCACGAAGGCGGCGGAAAGCGAGACCTCAAGACTATGCCCGAGCGCTTTCAGAAGCTTGGGTGCAAACAGCGCATCCAGCCTTTTCACGGCGTAACCGCAAAGAACGATCACGGGAATAAGGAAACCGCTCACCACGGGAATGAGGCAGAACAGGCTCGCGGACCAGCGCCGCCAGCTGCCAAGGTCTTTCAGCCGGTGGCGCTGCGCCATGCTGGTCGCTTTCGGCGCGGCAAAGCGCTGCCTTTCGCGGGCGTTGCGTTCGATCACGATCAGCGCGCCGACGATGAGCAGGATAACGGCGGCGATCTGTGTCGCATTGGCGAGGTTGCCGCGATTGAGCCAGGTTTCGTAGATGGTGAAGGTCAGTGTCTGGACACCAAGATATTCGACGGCGCCGATATCGTTCAGCGTCTCCATCAGGACCAGCGAAAGCCCGATGGCAATTGCCGGTCGTGCCATGGGCAATTGCACGGAAAAGAACACGCTCAATGGTTTTGCGCCGAGCGTGCGGGCTGCCTCGGCCGCAAACCGCCCCTGCATGGAAAAGGCGGCGCGGGCCGAAAGATAGACATAGGGGTAAAGCACCGAGCTCAGAACCACCACGGCGCCGCCAAGCGACCGTATGTCTGGGAACCAGTAGTCGCGGATGCTGTGGTAGCCAAAGGCGGCGCGGATGGCGCTCTGCACCGGGCCGGTGAAATCGAGAAACTCGCCGAATGCATAGGCCGCCAGATAGGACGGGATGGCGAGCGGCAGGACAAGCGCTGCGGACAACACCCGCCGCAGCGGAAATTCGAATGTGGTGACGAGCCAGGCGCAGACGATGCCGAAGAATGCCGTCGTCGCTGCTGTCATTCCCAGCAACAGGAAGGTGCGAAACCCGGCGCGTGGCAGCACATTGGCAAGAAGATGCTGCCATCCCTCGGTGCTGCCGGTCAGCGCCAGCCAGAAGATCGCCAGAATGGGCATGGCGGCGATGGCTGCGACGATGACCGCCGCTATGGGCAACAATGAAAAGCGTCTCGTTGCCGGAAGGGAAACCGTCATGAACATGCCAGTCTACTGTCGTGCAAAGGCCTCAACCGGCACCATTGCACCGGCGGCTTTCGCATTGCTACGCCCGCACGACCTCAGTTGGCAAGAACCCGCTGTGACGGAAAGGTGATTTCCACCAGCGTTCCTTCATTCGGCGTCGAGGTGATGGAGAAGTTGGCGCGGTTGGCGTCCACCATGGCCTTGGTCAGCGGAAGGCCGAGCCCGGTGCCGTCGCCGCGCACGCGCTTGCCTGATGATGCCACCTGCCGGAAGGGTTTCATCGCCTGCTCCAGTTCCGCCCGCGTCATGCCGATGCCGGTGTCGCGAATGCGCAGCGACACGCTGCCATTGGCCTCATAGGCGGTGGAAACGACGATCTGGCCGCCCGATGGCGTAAAGCGGATGGCGTTCGACAGGATGTTGAGCACAATCTGCTTGATCGAGCGCAGATCGGCAACGATCTGCGGCACGGATTGCGAAAGTGCCGTACGGATGATGACACGCTGGTTGTTGGCCTGCGGCTGCACCAGCGAGACCGCTTCGGCCACCGTCTCGTTCAGCGGTACGGCGATGAAATCCACATCCATCTGGCCTGCTTCGATCTTGGAGATGTCCAGAAGATCGTTGACGATGTCGAGCACATGCCGGCCCGAACGGCCGATATCGTTGGAATATTCCACATAGCGCGAATGGCCGATTGGCCCGAAGCGTTCAGTCGCCATCATGTCCGCAAAGCCGATAATGGCGTTGAGCGGCGTGCGGATTTCATGGCTGACGCGGGCCAGGAAATCGGTCTTGTGCGCATTGGCGGTTTCTGCCGCGCGTTTGGCGTTGCGCAGCTCTTCTTCCGTGCGTTTCCACTGGGTGATGTCGCGGATGACGGCGCAATAGCCGTGTGAGGATTTGAGCCGCCCGATGGTCATGAACAGCGGCAGGAAGCCGCCTGATGCCTCGCGGCCGATCACTTCACGGCCATCATTCAGCACACTGGCCACGCCATTATTGGCAAGGCCGGACAGATAGTCCAAAACGGCGCGCTGGCTCTCATGGGCAAACAGCGTGACGAAGGGTTTTCCGGCAATCTCGCCATTGTCGTAGTTGAACAGCGCGCTAGCGGAGCGGTTGAGCGAACGGATCTCGCCGTCGTCTCCCAAAAGCACCACACCATCGGTCGCCGTTTCCAGAATGGAGTGCAGTTCCTCGACTTCGCCCTGCAGCAGGGAAAGGCTGCCGGCCTCCGCATTCGCCGTTTCGGCGGCTGCCGTATTTTCATTCGCCGCTGCAACCGGCGTCTGCTTTTCTTCCAGCGGAACAAGCGACAGCATCAGCGCCTTGGTTTCTTCCCAGCGAATGGATTGCAGCCGCGCCTTGACCGGAATGATGTCGTTTTCGGCACTGACGACGACCATGCCGCCTTCGTTGTCAGGCATATTCTCCAGCTCCTGCCGTTGCAGCAGTGCTTCCAGTCCGCCGACCTCCTGCAATTCATCGAGAGAACCGTAACCCGTCAGTCGCAGGAAATCCGGATTGGCGTGGATCAGCCGGTCGCCGGCATGCACGAGCAGCGCCACGGGCATCTGGTCCAGCGTTTCGGCGCTCAGCGCATCGGCGGGGCGCAGCGGCGGGCTGACCATCGCGGCGGCAATATCGGCCACCGGCTGTACATCCGTGGCGACTTCTTCCTTCTCGTCGGTATCGATTGTATTCGTGGGCGCGTGAATGGCTGCCGGTCCTTCGCCGCGAACGTAGTCCGCGAAGAGATCGTCTTCCTCGGCCGCTTCCGTCGTTCTGACGTCTTCTTCCATGGCGGGCGGCGTATCCACCTGCACTCCGTCGTCGATATCGTCGGGGCATCCTGCACGACCGGATCGGCAGATACGGGCGGCTCCGCGAAAAGAGCTTCTTTCTCCGACGTCGGATTTTCGTCCGAAACAGCATCCGTGGGCGCCAGCGTCCGGCCGATTTCCCGGAAAGCGGCCTGTTCGCCTGCGGTCAGGCCCTCGCGGGAGCGCGAGCGGCGCTCTTCAAGATGCACGATCTTGTCGGAATAAGCGGGTTCCGGTTCTGGCTCCGGGGCTGGCGCTGTTGCCAACACCGGCACTTCAAATTCCGGCGGGCTGTTATCGTGGTGCTCTTCCTCTGCCGAAATTTCGGGCAGCGTCCTGTCAGATATATCGGCTGCCGTTGCCGGGGCATCATCGCCTTCCGCCATGTCGGCATCTGCCCGCGCTGTGTCCAGCTCATCGCCGTCGTCAAGAAATGCCAGCAATTCGTGGCTTTCATCCTCGATGGCCGGTTGCGGCAAAACCTCGGTCGGAGCAGCCTCCACCTCTTCCAGGAAGGTCAGGCCGATGGCATGGGGATCTTCGGTGGCATCGGCGAGCCGCACGATGCCGAAACCGCGGAAACCGTCGAATTCACGCGAGCGTGTATAGGTGGGCAGGGCGGCGAGATCGATCGGCACCATCAGGGATGTGCCCTCCACCGGCCAATAGATCGTCTTGCCCGACCATGTGTCGCGACGGCCGAGCAGCTCGCGGATCTTGCCGTCCGGATCGAGATTGAAAAGCGTTGCCACATCGGCAAAGCCCATGCCTTCGACAGCCGCTGCCTTTTCGCCGACAGCCTCTGCGAATTCATGTGAGATGGAGCTGAAGCGTCCTTCCGCATCGATCTTCCAGACGAAGCGGGATGCGCGTGCGCCGGCGTTGAAGATAAAGGGCTGAGCTTCCTCCGCTTTTTCTGTTTCCGCCGAGACATCGTCTTCAGACGGTGCAGCAATATCCGTCGTCACCGCTTCCGCGATCTCAACAGCAGCCGGTTCGCTCCCGGCGTCTTCAGGCGTCGCTGCAGCATGGTTCTCGCCCGCCGCAGGGTCACTCGCCGGAACCTCCACGTCATCCGCATCGAGCTCGAAGAGATCGGCAATATCGTCGGTCATCGCCTCGTTCGCAGCGGCCTCGGCGTCCTCCACGGAGATATCCAGCGGGGCCTCCGCCTGTTCCTCTGCGGCAACCGGCAGGATGGTGGCATCTTCCTGATCCGCCGCCATTTCGTCGTCGGCGTCCGTAGACAGTTCCTGCAGGTCCTCGACATCCTCGATCCCGGCGACGGCGTCGAGCACGGAATCGAAGGACGCGGCCGCTGCGGCAACGGGTGCGGCCTCCGCAACCGGCAAAGCGGGCTGGGGGCAGGCGGGGTTTCCTGCGGTTTGTCCTCGGCAAAACCGTTGACGGGATCAAGCGTCCCGAGTGCGGTCTCGACCACGAACAGCAGGTTGAGTTCGGGCGATGTGGTGATCTGGCCGGTGGCTGCGGGCAGATAACCCTTTCCAGTCGGCACGGGCCGTTTGACCAGATGGCCAGACTGGCCAGCGGCCATTCTCACCAGCGTCCTTGCCGTGTGTGGTGTGATGCCGAGCGATGCAAACTTGGCCGAGGCGGCAACGATTTCGTTTTCGCCATTGATAACCGCGATATGGATGTCGGGATCGTCAAAGCCTTCGATCATGCGCCGCGCGCATTCCGCTGTGTCGGGCGCGCTCTGGTCTGTGAGGGCGGAAAACAGAATGACGGGCTGGCCCGGCTCGGCCTCGATGATTTCCGCTTTGGCGGTGACGGCAACGCTGCGGAAACCGGCATTGATGCGAATGGTAAACGGCAGGCTGTCGCCCGCCTTGGACAGCCGTGCCGCCGTCGCTGCCAGCTGCCGGAAGGTCACGTCCTGCCGCTTCGGGCCCTGTTCCAGAAAATCATAGACCATCGGTGTGCCGAACAGCGCAGCGCCCCGCCCGTTTGCCCAAAGGGCGCTTTGAAGGTCGAGAGAAAACAAAGCCATCGCCTCGCCGCGCCCGAAACCTTCACGCACCCGTTCATGCACTGCTATATCGATAAAGGGATATTGGACGGCGGGCATGTCGAAACCTATTCTGGCACTACCGGACCTTGCGAGGCTTTGTCAGCTTCCTCATGAAGCTGAAACGTAAACCCGCGCAGGCACCACGTTAACAGAATTTTAAATAACTTCACAGGCCAGCCGGGTCCACCATCCGCTGGATGAATCGCCAAATAGAGTTAACATGAACAGGCCTGCGGCGAGGCCGTTGCCGAGTGCGGGCGAGACCGCCGGCTGACACTCGCCGTTCGCCCCACGGCAGGAAAAGCGCTTGCCTTTCGATGCCTTTTTTCGCAAAATTCAATGAGGCACTTGCAAATGGGGGAAACTCCTTTTATGTCACCCCCGTGACGCCGCTTCGGCGTTTCATGTGCGGTTGTAGCTCAGTTGGTTAGAGCGCAGGTTTGTGGCACCTGAGGTCGGTGGTTCGACCCCACTCAACCGTACCATTCCCTTCTCCCGATAAGTTCAAATGCTACAAGGACTTACCGGGAGATGGGAGTATTTTCTCCGTTTCACGGTTTCCGAAAATCCTCAGAAATCATTGCCGCTGTTTTGCCAGCCCGCGCACAGCCTTTGCTTGCGTGTGAGCGCGTTGCCGTTTTCATACCCCAAAAACCATTTGGCTAAAATCTCTTGCGCTGGTATTGTCGGCCCAACGAAACCTTATGAAAGCCAGCAGCATAGCGTCTACGCTTGTGCGCGGCGAAATGGACAAGACAGTGATCGACCCCGGAAACGGCCCAAAGCCGTCGGACCAAGGGGCGTCGGTGGCAAACAAAGGGAAAGCGAAGCGATCCCGTCGTGGCAAGAAACACAAGCGTGACGGTAAACCCCGTGACGCTGCTGTGCTGTCGCATGATGTTGCCGCGGATGTTCCGGCCGGTTCCCCGCATATATCGGCTCTCGAGCCGGATTCCGAGCCGCGCAAGAGAAAGCGCCGCCGGCGTTCTCGCGGCAAAGGCGCTTCTCAGCAGACGACGTCTGCGCCCGGCGAGCAGGTGCAGGCCTCGACCGCACCCGATGTCAGCAACCCATCATCGGTGCCCCAGGCGGCGGCCGCAAGTCGCGCAACCGCAAGCGGGCTCATCGCGATCCACGCGGTCGCGATCCGCAGGGCCGCCCGCTGGTCCCTTCCCATGCGCCGAGACATGTCGGCAAGCAGAATGGCCGCGCCAATGGGGCGGCTCAGGAAACGCACCGGCAGCAATCTGAAATTTCCGCCCGTCACGCCGGCCGCCATCACGATCATGGCGCGGAACAGGCGACGGATATGTATGCGGCGCTCGATCTTGGCACCAATAATTGCCGTCTCTTGATCGCGCAGCCGACACGGCCCGGCCAGTTCCGGGTTGTCGACGCCTTTTCGCGTATCGTCCGGCTGGGCGAGGGCCTGGTGTCGAGCGGCCGGCTTTCCGACGATGCGATGGACCGCGCGGTCGAGGCTCTCAAGGTTTGCTCTTCGAAACTCGCCGGCCGCCCGATCAGGCGCATGCGGCTGATCGCCACCGAAGCCTGCCGGGCCGCGTCCAATGGCGAGGAGTTTCTGGAGCGGGTCACCCGCGAAACGGGGCTCAAGCTTGAAATCATCAGCCGCGAGACGGAAGCCCGCCTTGCGGTATCGGGCTGCGCCTCGCTTGTCGGGCGCGAGGCGCGTTCGGTGGTGCTGTTCGATATCGGCGGCGGATCGTCGGAAATCGCGGTCATCAAGGTCGGTGAGAACCGTTCCAACCGGCTTGCCAACCACATTACCCACTGGACATCGCTTCCGGTCGGCGTCGTCACGCTCTCGGAACGCCATGGCGGCCGCGATGTGACGCCTGATGTCTTCGCGGCCATGGTGCGGGAAGTCGAGGGGCTGCTCGATGCGTTCCATTGCCCGCCTCTGGCGCCGCAATTGCATCATGAGGATTTTCATCTCATCGGGACCTCGGGTACGGTAACGACGCTTGCCGGTGTTCATCTCGATCTGCCGCGCTATGATCGCCGCAAGGTGGATGGCCTCTGGCTTTCCGACGCCGAGGTGACGGCCATGCAGGACAAGCTTCTGGCGTGGGATTTCGCTGGCCGCGCCGCCAATGCCTGCATCGGTCCTGATCGGGCCGATCTGGTTCTGGCCGGCTGCGCCATTCTCGAGGCCATTCGCCGCCGCTGGCCGGCGCGGCGCATGCGCGTGGCCGATCGCGGTCTGCGCGAAGGGCTCCTGACGGATATGATGGCGGATGACGGCGCCTGGCGGCGCAACCGCATAAGGCGCATGCAGATGACACGGCAGGACAGGACGGAAGGTTTGACATGAGCAAGGCGCCCACAAGCACCAATCGCACCGGCCGAAAGATCGGCCAGAAGGTCAAGAAGACCAAACTCAAGGCTTCATCGCGCCGTTGGCTTGAACGTCATATCAATGACCCCTACGTCCAGCGCGCCAAGCTTGAGGGCTATCGCGCCCGCGCCGCCTTCAAGCTTCTGGAAATCAACGACAAGCACCAGATATTGAAGGGTGCCACCCGCATCATCGACCTTGGTGCGGCACCCGGAAGCTGGTCGCAGATCGCCTCGAAGGTGACGGATTCCACCGAGGACGATATTCGCGTCGCCGCCATCGATTTCCTCGAGATCGATCCCATTCCCGGCGTGAAGATCCTGCAGCTCGACTTCCTCGATCCGACCGCACCGGACCAGTTGATGGAAGCCGTGGGCGGCACGCCGGATCTGGTACTGTCCGACATGGCGGCACCCACCACCGGCCACCAGAAGACCGACCACATCCGCACCATGCATCTGTGCGAAGTCGCAGCCGATTTCGCGGTTCAGGTGTTGGCGGAAGGCGGCCATTTCCTTGCCAAGACCTTCCAGGGCGGCACGGAAAAGGCATTGCTGGATATGCTGAAGCAGAACTTCAAGCAGGTGCTGCACATCAAGCCGGCGTCGTCACGCTCGGAATCGGTCGAGATGTTCCTGCTTGCCAAGCACTTCAAGGGCCGCAGAAGCGCGCCCGCAATCGATGCGGACACCACCGAGGCGGCCGAAGACTGATCATTACTCCGCCGGTTGCGAGACCTTGCCGCGGTGGCCGGAGACGGCCGCCCCTGCCTGTGCATCCATGCGGATGATCGGCACGATGGCGAAGAGCGAGACGAGCGCGACGATGGTGAAGGCGATGTGGAAATCGGCAAGCTGCAGATGCGTACCGGACATCATGCTGCTGACCTCCAGAATGGAAGCGGCGAAAGCCACGCCAAGCGCCAGGCTGATCTGCTGCATCACCGAGGCCATCGAGGTCGCCTGACTGGCCTGGCTGTCCTCGATATCGGAATAGCTGAGCGCGTTCGACCCGGTGAAGAAGAACGACCGGGCAAATCCCGCCGTGACCAGAAAGATCATGATCAGCGAATAGGGGGTATCAGGCGTGAAGAAGCTGTTGGCAAGCGTCGTGCAGGCACCGACGATGCCAGCCCCGATCAACGTCGATTTGAACCCCGTTGCCGCAAAGACCCGCTTGGCCATGAATTTCGTGGTGATCGCGCCAATCGCACCCGCAAAGGTGATCATGCCGGACTGAAACGGATTGAGCCCGAAACCGATCTGCAGCATCAGCGGCATCAGGAACGGGATGGCACCCGTCGAAATGCGGAAAATGGTGCCGCCAACAGAGGCCGCCCGGAAGGTCGCATTCTGGAAGATGCGGAAGTCCAGAATGGGAGCGGGGTGACGGGCGGCGTGGCGCAGGTAAAGAAAACCGCAGATGAAACCGATGACCGTCGAGGCAATGCCGATGGCGGGCGGCAATGCCGGTAGGCTGACCACCGAAACGCCGAAGACAACGCCCGAGGCGGCAATGCCGGATAACACGAAACCCTTGCCGTCCATCGGCGGCGGATTGGTGGTTTCTATTTCCGGCAGGAAGATCGTCGACAGCCAGATGCCGATGACGCCGATGGGAACGTTGATCAGGAAAATCCAGTGCCATGAAAAATAGGTGGTGATGAAACCGCCGATCGGCGGGCCGGTGAGCGGCCCCACAAGCGCCGGTATCGTCAACAGCGCCATGGCGGAGACGAGTTCGGTCCGTTTCGTCGTTCGAAGCAGAACGAGACGGCCAACGGGTGTCATCATCGCGCCGCCCATGCCTTGCAGGAAACGCGAGAGCACGAATTCGAACACCGACGACGAGACCGCGCAGCAGATCGACCCGACAACGAAGACGCCGATGGCGAGACGGAAGATTTTCTTCGCGCCGTATTTGTCGGCCATCCAGCCGCTGATGGGAATGAAGATCGCCAGCGACACCATATAGGCCGTCAGCGCGAGTTTGAGCGTGATCGGACCGACATTGAGGTCTGCTGCAATCGCCGGAAGCGAAGTTGCAATGACGGTGGAGTCCATCTGCTCCATGAAGAGAGCGACTGCCAGGATCAGGGGAATGATGCGGTTCATGAGGCTGCCTGCGGCTTTCCGCTGCGACAAAGGATATCGCCGTTCCTCCTACGCCTGATAAGCGGGCTTGCCAACACGTTAATTATCAATTTCTCAAGTTCCGATCAAACCTGCGTGAGGCCGGTTTCCTTGCAACTTTCTCGCTCTATTGTCCGTTGGGCACAGTTCAGTTGGCGATCATGGCCAGTTGGCGCTATCGGAGACAAGATGATGACCCAATCCTTGAGCATGAGCAGACGCGGCCTCATTGGCGCAGCCGGCGCAAGCGTCCTCGGCGCACCGCTATTGATGACACGCACTGCCACGGCCCAGACGAGCCAGCCGCAAACCTCCATGGAGATCAAATACGCCATGCCGCCTGAAACCAATCGCTTCAAGCTCGGCAATTTCGAAGTGCTGGTGGTGAAGGACGGCGCGCGCGCGGCGCCCAATCCGGGCGAGACCTTCGGCACGGATCAGTCGGCGGAAACCGTCGGCAAGCTGCTGGAAGACAATTTTCTGCCGAAGGACCAGTTCGTCAATTCCTTCTCGCCTGTCCTCGTCAATACCGGCACGGACCTCGTGCTGTTCGACACCGGTTTCGGTGAAGCGGGCCGTGGCGCCGGCAATGGCCGTCTGCTTGAAGGCATGGCGGCTGCCGGTTACTCGCCTGAGGATGTGACCGTGGTGGTTCTGACCCACATGCACGGCGACCACATAGGCGGGCTGATGGAAAAGGGTGCGCCGGCTTTCGAAAAGGCGCGCTACGTCTTCGGTCAGGCGGAATATGATTTCTGGACGGACGGGAAGCGGGTCGGCACACCGGCCGAAGGCGGCCAGAAGGGCGTCATCGCCAACGTCAAGCCGCTGGCGGAAAAGGCGACCTTCATCGGGGATGGCGCCGATGTGGTTTCCGGCATCACCGGCATTGCGGCTTTCGGCCATTCGCCGGGACACATGATCTTCCGGGTCGAATCGGAAGGTAAGCAGCTGATCCTGACGGCGGATACGGCCAACCATTTCGTCCTGTCGCTGCAAAGGCCGGACTGGGAGGTCAAGTTCGACATGGACAAGGCGGCGGCGGCAGCAACCCGCAAGAAGGTTTACGACATGATCGCCACCGACCGGCTGCCTTTCCTCGGTTATCACATGCCTTTCCCTTCTGTCGGTTATGCGGAAAAGCTGGATGCGGGTTATCGTTTCGTGCCGAAATCCTACCAGTTCGACATCTGATCTCTGCTGCAATGCAGCAACAGAAGAAGCCCGGAAGGCAATTCCGGGTTTTTTCTATTCCCTTCCTGTCATGAACGTGTTACCAGCCCTCGCCAACTTCCAAGCAATCCTTGCAGGGCGCCGGGGTGAACTTTTCGTTCCGGAACGGCCACGCATTTTCATTATGAAGGAATTTGGTCATGGCACGCATCATTCAAACACCCACTGGTTTGGACGCTCTCACATTTGACGATGTGTTGCTGCAACCCGGACATTCCGAGGTTATGCCGGGACAGACGAATATCGCAACCCGCATTGCCCGCGATATCGATCTCAACCTTCCGATCCTCTCTTCCGCCATGGACACGGTCACGGAAGGTCGCCTTGCCATCGCCATGGCCCAGGCCGGCGGCATCGGCGTCATCCACCGTAACCTGACCCCCATCGAGCAGGCCGAAGAAGTCCGTCAGGTGAAGAAGTTCGAAAGCGGCATGGTCGTCAACCCGGTTACTATCGGCCCGGATGCGACGCTCGCTGAAGCACAGGCGCTGATGAAGGCGCACGGCATTTCCGGTATTCCTGTGGTTGAAAACGGCGGTTCCGGCGGCCACAAGAACGGCCGCCTCGTCGGCATTCTCACCAATCGCGACGTGCGCTTCGCCTCCGATCCGCAGCAGAAGATCTACGAACTGATGACCCGCGAAAACCTGGTCACGGTCAAGGAAAGCAGCGTCGATCAGCAGGAAGCGCGCCGCCTGCTGCACAAGCACCGCATCGAAAAGCTGCTGGTGGTGGATGGAAAGGGCAATTGCGTCGGCCTCATCACCGTCAAGGACATCGAGAAGTCGCAGCTGAACCCCAACGCCACCAAGGATGCGCAGGGCCGCCTTCGCGCCGCCGCCGCCATCAGCGTCGGGGCCGATGCCATTGAGCGCGCCGAGCGCCTCATCGATGCCGGCGTCGACCTTCTGGTCGTCGATACCGCGCACGGCCATTCGCAGCGCGTGCTCGATGCCGTTTCGGTGGTCAAGAAGATGTCGAACTCGGTTCGCATCATTGCCGGCAATGTCGCCACCGCCGACGGCACCAAGGCGCTGATCGATGCCGGCGCCGATGGCGTCAAGGTTGGTATCGGCCCCGGCTCCATCTGCACCACCCGCATCGTCGCCGGCGTCGGCGTTCCGCAGCTTGCCGCGATCATGGCCTCGGTCGAAGTCGCCAATGCGGCAGACATTCCCGTTATCGCCGATGGCGGCATCAAATTCTCGGGCGATCTGGCCAAGGCCATTGCCGCCGGTGCCTCCGCCGTCATGATCGGCTCGCTTTTGGCCGGCACGGACGAAAGCCCGGGTGAGGTGTTCCTCTATCAGGGCCGTTCTTTCAAGGCCTATCGCGGCATGGGTTCCGTTGGCGCCATGGCGCGCGGTTCCGCAGACCGTTATTTCCAGGCGGAAGTGCGCGACACGCTGAAGCTCGTTCCGGAAGGCATCGAAGGTCAGGTTCCCTACAAGGGACCGGTCTCCGGCGTTCTGCACCAGCTGGCCGGCGGCTTGAAGGCAGCCATGGGTTATGTCGGCGGCGGCACCATCAAGGAATTCCAGGAACGCGCCACCTTCGTGCGCATCTCCAGCGCCGGCCTGCGTGAAAGCCACGCCCATGACGTGACGATCACCCGCGAAAGCCCGAACTACCCCGGCGCAGTTTGATCTTTCGAGACGAATCCTTAAAAGGATAGTGAGTATTTGGCGCTTCCCGATTCACGCCGGATCGGGGAGCGTTTTCATGATTGGAGGAGAAAGCATGTCACCGACGACCGCAATGTTCTGGCCGATGATCGCCCATGTCTTTCTCGTTTTCTGGCTCTACGGGCTGCTGCTCTACCGTCGCAAGAAATACACCTTCACGGATCGTGAATCGGCCATCCGGCTTCGCGACAAGAGCGAGGAAGCGCGGGAAAGCTATCTGGTGAACCGCAACATCGCCAACCAGTTCGAACTTCCCGTCCTGTTTCACATCGCCTGCCTGCTGCTTTATATCACCGATGCGGACAATATCGTCACCATCGTGCTGGCCTGGCTGTTCGTGCTCTCGCGCTACGCCCACTCCTATGTCCATGTCACCAGCAACCGCCTGCGTCATCGCGGCGCTTTGTTCGGCATCGGCTTTGTGCTTCTGCTCTGCCTCTGGGCTGGCTCGCCATCTGGTTGGCTCTGGAATAAAACAGCACCGTCAGGTTGCCTCATAAGTGAGACAATCGCGCCCTTAAAATAACCCGATTTGCGATAGGTCAATTCCATGAGACCTCATCCCCGTTAATCTCTGCCTTGCCGTCGAGGATTTCAGGCGAGCAGAGATTGAGGAGTATGTCATGGCGAAAACAATGAAGGCAGCCGTCGTCCGCGCGTTTGGGAAACCGCTGACCATCGAGGAAGTGGCGATACCGGATCCAGGCCCCGGTGAAATTCTCATCAACTACAAGGCGACGGGCATTTGCCACACCGACCTGCACGCCGCAACGGGCGACTGGCCGGTGAAACCCAACCCGCCCTTTATCCCCGGCCATGAAGGCGTCGGTTATGTCGCGAAGATCGGCGCTGGCGTCACCGGGATCAAGGAGGGCGACCGCGCCGGCACGCCGTGGCTTTATACCGCCTGCGGATGCTGCATTCCCTGCCGCACCGGTTGGGAAACCCTATGCCCGAGCCAGAAGAATTCGGGTTATTCCGTCAATGGCAGCTTTGCCGAATATGGCCTTGCCGATCCGAAATTCGTCGGTCGCCTGCCGGATAATCTGGAATTCGGCCCCGCCGCACCCGTGCTTTGCGCCGGTGTCACCGTTTACAAGGGTCTCAAGGAAACCGAAGTGAGACCCGGTGAATGGGTGGTCATTTCAGGCATTGGCGGGCTTGGCCACATGGCCGTGCAATATGCCAAGGCCATGGGCATGCATGTCGTCGCCGCCGATATTTTCGACGACAAGCTGGAGCTTGCGAAGAAACTCGGTGCCGATGTCACCGTCAACGGCCGCGCGCCGGATGCGGTGGAGCAGGTGCAGAAGGCGACCGGCGGCGTCCATGGCGCGCTGGTGACGGCGGTGTCGCCCAAGGCCATGGAGCAGGCTTACGGTTTCCTGCGCTCCAAGGGCACCATGGCGCTTGTCGGCCTGCCGCCGGGCTTCATCTCCATTCCGGTGTTCGACACGGTGCTGAAGCGCATCACGGTGCGCGGCTCCATCGTCGGCACAAGGCAGGATCTGGAGGAAGCGCTGACCTTCGCCGGTGAAGGCAAGGTGGCCGCCCATTTCTCCTGGGACAAGCTCGAAAACATCAACGATATCTTCCACCGCATGGAAGAGGGTAAGATCGACGGCCGTATCGTCGTGGACCTCGCCGCCTGATGTGAAAACCTGGCCGCGGCGCTCACGCAAATGTGTGGCGCCGCTTGCCCCGCCTCGTTCCCCCGAGACGATCTGCGTTATCCTTCCGCATCCGCGCGTTCAAGGAGGATAGAGCGATGGACAAGCCCAAGATCACGCAGGCCATGATCGACGCTTATGATGAATATACCCATCTCAGCCTCGACCGCCGCAAATTCATGGAAAAGCTCACGGTACTTGCCGGGTCCGGCGCAGCTGCGGCGGCCATCGCGCCGCTCCTTTCGGCCAACAGCGCCCGTGCGGCAATCGTCGCGCCTGACGATGCGGGTATCGTTGCGGAAGAGGTGACATATCCCGCCCCGGTGGTGAGATGAAGGGTTATCTCGTTACGCCGAAATCCGTTTCCGGCCCCATCGGCTCGGTCATCGTCATCCATGAGAACCGGGGCCTCAACGATCATATCCGCGATGTGGCAAGGCGTGTGGCGCTCGCCGGTTTCAGGGCGCTTGCGGTCGATTTCCTCTCTCCGCAGGGCGGCACGCCTGCGGATGAGGATAAGGCGCGGGAAATGTTCAGCGGCCTCGACATGGAGGCAACGGTCGCCAATGCCGAAGCGGGCCGGGTGTGGCTCGCCGCAAGACAGGGTGCGAATGGCAAGGTCGGTGCGGTTGGCTTCTGCTGGGGCGGCGGGCTGGTTAACCGTTTCGCCACCAAATCGGCAGGCCTGAATGCCGGCGTCGCCTATTACGGCCAGCAGGCCCCGGCGGCCGATGTGCCTGCCATCAAGGCGCCGCTGCTCTTGCACTATGCGGGTCTCGATGAGCGCATCAATGCCGGCATCGATGCCTATAAGAAGGCGCTGGAGGAAAACGGCAAGACCTTCGAAATCTTCGTCTATGACGGCGTCAACCACGCCTTCAACAACGATACGTCCTCGGCGCGATACGACAAGGCAGCTGCCGATCTCGCCTGGGGCCGGACGACGGAGTTCTTCAAGAAATATCTGGCGTGATGGGGTTTTTGAGGTGTGCATTGTCTGCGAGCCGGAGGCGGGTGGGGCTTTACCCCCTCTGCCCTGCCGGGCATCTCCCCTCGAGGGGGGAGATCGGCAGGAGGCGCTACCGCCACTTCATTCACAAATGTTGAGATGGGCGAGACCCAACCACGAGTCGATCTCCCCCTTGAGGGGAGATGCCCGGCAGGGCAGAGGGGGTAAGCTCCACGCGCCCTCGATCCGCTGATCTAAACGCCACCAGCCCCGCGCTTCAAATGCTCATCGAGCCTTGGCATGATCTCCACAAAATTGCAGGGCAAGTGGCGATAATCGAGCTGAGCCTTGAGAATCCCATCCCACGCATCCTTGCATGCACCCGGCGAGCCCGGCAAAACGAAGATGAAGGTCGCATTCGCCACGCCGCCGGTCGCCCGTGACTGGATGGTGGCGGTGCCGATCTTTTCATAGGAAATGCGATGGAAGATGGCAGAAAACCCGTCCATGCGCTTTTCGAACAGTGGTTCCAGCGCCTCGGGTGTCACGTCGCGGCCGGTAAAACCGGTGCCGCCGGTGGTGATGACCACATCCACACCCTCGGTGAGGGTCCAGTCACGCACGGTATTGAAAATGGCTTGCCTGTCGTCCGGAGCGATGGCGCGGGCGGCAAGACGATGTCCCGCCTCTTCAAGGCGGGCGACGAGCGTATCGCCGGATTTGTCATTCTCCAGCGTGCGGCTGTCCGAAACGGTCAAGACCGCAATGCCGAGAGGAATGAAGGGTCTTTCGCCTGCCATGGTCTAATCCTCGATCTGCTCGCTTATCAAATTGTCCGCGTCGCCTGAAAATACCAGCCGGGCCGGCTCTCTCGAAGCGACATTTCGGCTTTGTGAGCCGCCTCGACGGATTGAAAAATCCCGAAACAGGTCGCACCCGAACCGGACATGCGCACAGGGGTGGCGCCTTCCTGCGACAGCAGCTCGACGATCTCGCCTATTTCCGGCAGCAGAACCTGTGCGGGTGGCTGCAGATCGTTTCGGCTTTGGCCGAGAAAATCCATCCAGCTGCCTGATGTCCGCTCCGGTAGCGGTGGATTGTTCTTGGTCTGCAATCGCCGGAAAATCTCCGGCGTCGAAACGGCCTTCAGCGGGTTGGCAAGCACCAGAAAGAGTTCCGGCAGGTCGGTGACTGCCTCGATATCCTCGCCGATACCCCGCGCGACAAGGGAGCGGCTTTCAAGGCACATCGGCACATCCGCACCAAGTCTAAGCGCGAGAGAGGCAAGCTTTTGCGGATCGATCCCGGCATCCCAGTGCCGCAACAGCGCCCGCAGGGTCGCCGCCGCATCCGCTGAGCCGCCGCCGATGCCGGAAGCGACCGGCAGGTTCTTTTCGAGATGAATGGCGACCGGGCGGGCCGGTTGACCGGTTGAGACAAGAGCGTCGCGCAGCAAGTCCCTGGCGCGGGTGACGAGGTTATCACCGCCGTCGCCAGCGCGCAGAAGATCACCAAAGGGACCGGAGATGGAGAAACTGTCGGCATCGGCGTCGCGAATGCGGATCACGTCGCCGGCTTCCGTAAATGCCACCAGCGTTTCGAGCAGATGATAACCATCCGCCCGTTGGCCGGTCACATGCAGCGCCAGATTGATCTTGGCCGGGGCCGCCTCGATTGTCTCGGTGGCCCCGGAAATGTCATGCACGCGCATGCGGCGTCAGGATTTCTTGTCCGGAGTGGCGGCCGGTGCCGGAGCCGGAGGAGCAGGCGGCTGCGGCGCAACCTCCTTCTTGGCGGTGTTTTCGGCATCCTTTTCCAGGGGCGGCAGGCCGTTGGCGATCTTTTCGTTCACCTTGGCCTTGTCCACATCGTCGCTGTCGCCGATCAGGGCGCGGTTCCACTGATAGACTGCCTCGATCTTGCGGCCGACGCGCCAGTAGGCATCACCCAGATGGTCGTTGATCGTCGGATCACCGGCCTTGAGTTCGATGGCCCGCTCCAGCTCGGTCACGGCTTCGTCGAAAGCGCCGAGGCGATAATGCGCCCAGCCAAGCGAGTCGACGATGTAACCGTCATTCGGGCGAAGCTCGACGGCGCGGCTGATCATCTTCATGCCGTCATCGAGGTTGATGCCTTTGTCCACCCAAGAATAACCGAGATAGTTCAGCACCTGCGGCTGCTCGGGGTTCAATTCCAATGCCCGCTTGAAATTCGGCTCGGCCTTGTCCCATTCCTTCAGCCGCTCATAGGCGATGCCGCGCTGGAAGAACACGGACCAGTCGGATTTCTGCGGCACGGCACCGATCACCTCGATGGCCTTGTCGTAGTTTTCGGCCATGGCGCGGTAGTCCTTGGCGTCCGACAGCACGCTGCCATAGGCGAGATAGGAACGGACGTCCTTCGGATCGGATTCGAGCAGGGATTTGAGATGCGTGCGCGCCTCGTCCACCTTGCCGGTCTGCGCAAGCGTCAACCCGAGCTGCAGCTCGGAGATGCGGTACATCGGCGAATCCTTCGGCACATCGCGGTAGAACGCGATGGCGCGCTCCGGCTGCTTCATGGCTTCAGCAAGCCCGCCGAGAAGAATGAGCGTGTCCGGGCTCTTCTGATCGAGCGCGCGCGATGTCTGCAAATAAAGCGTGACGATTTCTTCCGCACCTTCGCGGTTCAAAGCACCAGCGATGGAGAACATGACGCTGGCGGCACCCTCCACGGCATTGGTGATCTGCTGCTCGGGCTTGTCACCACTTTCGATAGACTGACGAAGCGCTTTCAGCGGTGCGTAATTCGGTGCGAAAGTATCGCCGACCGCGATCGCATCAAGCGCCTTCTGCTTGTTGCCGGCGGAAGCTTCGAGCCGGGCAAGCGCCATCACCGCGCGCATATAGGTATCGGAAGCGGTTGCCCCGCCTTCGCGATCCGTCACCGCCTCGTTGAGGCTCTTGCGCGCGGCTTCGGTATTGCCGGCGACAAGGGCGATCGCTGCCGCATTGTATTTCTGGAAAATTGAGATCCAGCCGGGGCCCTTCATGTTGTTGACGAGGGCCAGCGCTTCCTTCGGCTTGCCGGAACCGGCGCGTGCCCAGGCGGTCAAAAGCGTGTTGACCATGCGGTCGAGATCGTTCGGGCCGGTATATTTCAGGATCTTCTCGGCCTTGGCGAAGTCTTTGTCCTTGATGGCGTCGAGACCGCGCACGATGGTCGTCACGCGTTCGACGGAGGTGTCATCCTTCATCGAATCGGCGATCTTGGCGCCGGCCTCGAAATTGCCGCTCAGAAGTTCGGCAATCATCAGGCGCTGGCGGATCTCCGTATTGGCCGGATCGAATTCCAGCGCCTTCTTGTAGAGCGAAATCGCGGTGGGATAATCCTGGTCGACGTCGGCATTGCGTCCGGCGAGGAAGGCGCCGGAGAAGGTGTTCACCTTGCCGGGATCGAACGTGACGGCCTTGTCTTCCGGTTTCGCCTTCGTTTCCGCAAAGCCGGGGCTGGCACCCGCGCCGATTGCGAGAGCGGCGGCAAGAGCCGCGCTGCAGAGAAGACGGAGTGCTGGTTTACGCCGCATGAGGGAACCTTTGCCTTTGTGCAGAAGCACGGAAAAATCAGTTTCCATTGTTTGGTCACGATAGAATGGCTTTTTTGAAGCAGCCCCGCAAGAAATTATGGCCCGGCCACAATCACGCCTTGCGGAGAAGCTGGCCCGAAACATCGCGCGGATGGCCTGTCCATCCGCCGTTTGTTTGGGGCCTGGGCGTCAGTTGAGACGCTCGATGCAGAAGTCGATCACTTCCAGAAGCGCATTTTTCCACGGGCTCTCAGGCAGCGGTGCGAGCGCATCGCGGGCAATGGTGCCGTAATGCGTGGCACGGCCGATCGTATCGCCAAGACCATTGTACTTGGTGATCAGGCCCAGCGCCTTTTCGAGGTTCTCATCGCTGCTTTCGCCCTTTTCGATGGCGTTGCGCCAGAAGGCGCGCTCATCCTGCGTGCCGCGACGATAGGACAGGATGACCGGCAGCGTGATCTTGCCCTCGCGGAAATCGTCACCGGTATTCTTGCCGAGATCGGCGGACTTGCCGCCGTAGTCCAGCACGTCGTCGACGAGCTGGAAGGCGAGGCCGAGATTCATGCCGTAGGATTTGAGCGCGCTGCGGGTCGCCTTGTCGGTCTTGGCAACGATGGGCCCCACTTCCGCCGCCGCTGCAAACAGGGCGGCGGTCTTGGCGCGAATCACCTGAAGATAGTCGTCCTCGGTCGTTTCCATGTTCTTGGCGACCGAAAGCTGCAGCACCTCACCCTCGGCGATGACCGAGGCAGCCGTGGACAGCACGTCGAGCGCATCGAGCGAGCCGACATCCACCATCATGCGGAAGGCCTGGCCGAGCAGGAAGTCGCCGACGAGAACGCTTGCCTGGTTGCCCCAGATGGTGCGGGCTGTGGATTTGCCACGGCGCAGGTCGCTCTCATCCACCACGTCGTCATGCAAAAGCGTCGCCGTGTGCATGAATTCCACGCTGGTGGCGAGCTTGATGTGGTGGTCGCCCTCGTAGCCGAACATCGAGGCCGAGGCGAGCGTCAGCATCGGCCGCAGGCGCTTGCCGCCCGACGAGATCAGATGGTTGGCCACCTCAGGTATCATCTGGACATCGGAACCGGCCTTGGAAAGGATAAGCTGGTTCACCCGTTCCATGTCGGGGCGGGTCAGGTCGACAAGCGGCTTGACGGATGCGAGTTTGTTTTTGCTTTCTTCAAGCGGTATGACGACGCCCAAGGGACAGGACTCCTGTTCGAATTTGAATTCGACAATAAAAACTGGCGCCTGTCGCGGCAAGGGGCGAATTGCCGCTAGCCATTCAAAAAGATGGGAATTTAGGGCTTATCCATGCGTGAACTGATCCGTACCAACGATGCCGTGCTTCTGTCCTTCGCCGAAAGCCTGATGAAGGACGCCGGGATCCACTGCCTCGTCGCCGATCAGGCGATGAGCATTCTGGAGGGGTCGCTCGGTCTTCTGCCCCGCCGGTTTCTGGTCGAAGAGGATCGTGCCGATCAGGCCCGCCGCATTCTCATGGATGCCGGGCTGGGTGACGAGTTGCGCAACGAAGAGGCTTGACGAGACGGTGGGCGGCGATATTTCCGAAACCATTGATGCATTTCACCGGGGCCGGTTCCACATTCTCCAGCCGAAGGGCAGGGGCATCGGGCTGGCATGGACGCCATGCTTCTGGCCTCGCTGGTGGCTGATGATCGCGCCTGCCGGATCGCCGATCTCGGCGCCGGCGCGGGTGCGGCGGGCTTTGCGGTCGCAGCCCGGCTCGAAAAGGCGCAAGTGACGCTTTACGAGCGCTCGCCGGAAATGGCGGAATTTGCCCGCCGCAGTCTCGCATTGGCGGAAAACGCTGCCTTTTCCGGCCGTATCGACGTGCGCGAGGCCGATGTGACCCTGCGTGCCAAGGCGCGCATCGAAGCTGGTCTGCCGGACGGGTATTTCCACCACGTCATCATGAACCCGCCCTATAACGATGCGGGCGACCGACGCACGCCCGATGCCCTGAAGGCCGAGGCCCACGCCATGACGGAGGGCCTGTTCGAGGACTGGATCAGGACCGCGGGTGCAATCATGGTTCCGGGTGGGCAGCTTTCCCTGATTTCACGGCCGCAATCGGTGGCGGAAATCATCGCTGCCTGCGGCAGCCGCTTCGGCGGCATGGAGATAACCCTCATCCATCCGCGCCCGGGGAAGATGCGGTGCGCATGCTCGTCACGGCCATCAAGGGTCGCGCGCGAAGCTATCGTTCCGGGCACCGCTCGTCATGCATGAGGCCGACAGCCACGCCTTCACGCCCCTCGTGGATGACCTGAACAATGGCCGCACCGCCTATCGCCGTAATGTAAAGGCAATCAGGCCGGGCCTATAAAATCGCGGTTCCGACGGGCCTAAACCATTGCGTTTTCCCGGGCGATACATACATGCCTGACCAACAGGCAATTGCTGCGAGGATTGAGTTGTGGGTTTTCTGAAGTATCTGGTACCGAAACGCTTTCGCAAAAAAGAACTCGTCATCCCGGTCGTGCGCATGCATGGCGCCATCATGGCGGGCGGCAACCAGTTTCGCCCCGCTCTCAATCTCGCCTCCTACGCGCCTCTGCTTGAAAAAGCCTTTGCCATCAAGGACGCGCCGGCCGTTGCCATTTCGCTCAACTCTCCCGGCGGCTCGCCGGTGCAGGCGCGGATGATCTATAATCGCATCCGTCAGCTTGCCGAGGAAAAGGAAAAGAAGGTCCTGATCTTCGTGGAAGACGTGGCGGCCTCCGGTGGCTACATGATCGCGCTTGCCGGCGACGAGATCATCGCCGACCCTACCTCCATTGTCGGTTCGATTGGTGTCGTCTCGGGCGGTTTCGGTTTTCCGGAAATGCTGCGGAAGATCGGCGTTGAGCGCCGCGTCTATACAGCCGGCGAGAACAAGGCGATCCTCGATCCCTTCCAGCCGGAAAAGGAAGGCGATATCGAATATCTGAAGTCGCTCCAGGTCGAAATCCACAATGTTTTCATCGATATGGTCAAGATGCGTCGCGGCTCGAAACTGAAGGACGATGAGACGCTCTTCTCCGGCCTGTTCTGGACCGGCATGCGTGGTCTCGACCTCGGCCTGATCGACGGGCTGGGCGACATGAGGGACATTCTGCGCCGCCGCTTCGGCGAAAAGGTCAAGCTGCAGCTCGTTACCGGCGGGCGCTCGCTGTTCGGTAAAAAGGTGCCGGGCGTCAATGCGGCGCTGGACGTCAATGCCGAAAGGCTGGCCGCAGGGGCCGTCTCGGGACTTGCGGAGGTCGCCGAAGAAAAGGCATTGTGGTCGCGTTTCGGTCTATGATGTCGCAGGAATAGGGCCTTATGGCGCAGCTGATTACAATTCTTCTACTGGTGGTGGGATCGGTCATCCTCTACCGCCGCTTCGTTCGCGATGCCGAAAAGCTTTCGGCGAAATCGAAACAGCGCGAGAAAGAACGCGAGACCGGCGCCATTGGCACCCTGATCAAGGACCCGGAAACCGGCGAATATCGCGTGAAGCGCGAGGATGAGGCGTAAGGCGGCGCCTCCACGCATAAAACCTTGACCCTCAGGCGATGCCGTGGCACCAGTCCGCATCCGAAGTAAGTAAGTACTTACTTGTCCTCCTAACGCCGCGATGACTGCAATGACCGATATTCCAGACCATATGAACCCGAAGCGTTCCTTTCAGGCGCTCATCCTGACGCTGCACAATTACTGGGCCGATAAGGGCTGCGCGGTGCTGCAGCCCTACGATATGGAAGTGGGCGCGGGTACGTTTCATCCGGCAACGACGCTGCGTGCACTCGGGCCGAAGCCGTGGAAGGCCGCCTATGTGCAGCCGTCGCGCCGCCCGTCCGACGGTCGTTACGGGGAAAACCCCAACCGTCTGCAGCATTATTACCAATATCAGGTCATTCTGAAGCCCAACCCTTCCAACCTGCAGGAACTCTATCTCGGTTCGCTGAAGGCGATCGGCCTCGATCCGCTGCTGCACGATGTGCGCTTCGTTGAAGACGACTGGGAAAGCCCGACGCTCGGCGCCTGGGGTCTCGGCTGGGAATGCTGGTGCGACGGCATGGAAGTCTCGCAATTCACTTATTTTCAGCAGGTCTGCGGCATCGAGTGCTCGCCGGTTGCGGGCGAGCTGACCTACGGTCTGGAGCGGCTGGCCATGTATGTTCAGGGCGTTGATAATGTTTATGACCTGAACTTCAACGGCCGCGAAGGCGAAGAGAAGATTTCTTATGGCGACGTCTTCCTGCAGGCCGAGCAGGAATATTCCCGTCATAACTTCGAATTTGCCGATACAGCCATGCTGCATCGCCATTTCATCGACGCCGAAAAGGAATGCCAGGCGCTTCTCGCTGCCGGTGCGCCCGGTGATGATGATAATCAGCGCCTGCACAAATGCGTGTTCCCGGCCTATGACCAGTGCATCAAGGCCAGCCACGTTTTCAACCTTCTGGATGCGCGCGGTGTGATATCGGTGACGGAACGCCAGAGCTACATCCTGCGCGTGCGCACGCTGGCGAAAGCCTGCGGCGAGGCCTTCCTGCTGACGGACGCGGGCGGGCTGAACTGGAACAGGGCCGCCTGATTTTTGGAGGAAGGTTCGCACCGAAGATTTTATTGAATTTGAAAGGCCGTTCTTGACGGCCTTTTATTTTGTGTTGATTGTTCCGGTGAAAAATCACCTTGGATTTGATTATGAATATTAGAAGCTTACGTTTTTTGCTTGTATTGACGCTTGGATGTCTTCTCGGCAATGCGGCCGTTGCCGAAACGACTGAATGGATGAGTGGCAAGGATGCGTTTCCCCGCGCCAACAAGCTGCATTCGCTCGGAATGATCGTCACTCGCATGGATTGCAAGGATAGTGGCCAGCGAACCCTCGATGTGGGAAGTGCCCTTGTCCGAATGCATTATACACGCAATACGAACGACCTCAGCTGGAGAATAGATGGCTGGAACCATCTAGAGGAAAACAAGGCATATTGGGCCGAACGCGGCTTCAGGCTCGCCTCCTATACTCTTTTTGTGCGCAAGGTATCCGGGCTGAGGTTGTATTGTACCGTTTTTCACAAATGACGGATGTTTACTTCCCTGAGCTTGTACCCTCCCGGCAAAAACGGACAGAATGAGCGAAGCCCCATGACTTTGCGGTAATGAGCGGCTATCGTGCGCGCAACGAAGCTGGGAATCGCAATTCATGTTCATCACGCTGGCAATCATCGCGGCAATCGCGCTTTATGTCGTCTTCATCTATAACGGCCTCGTCAAGGCGCGGCAGATGAAGGAAGAGGCGTGGTCGGGCATCGACGTGCAGCTGAAGCGCCGCGCCGATCTCATTCCCAACCTCATCGAGACCGTGAAGGGTTACGCGGCGCATGAAAAGAGCACCTTCGAGGAGGTGATCGCCATGCGCAACCGGGCACAGGCCGTGCCGGCGGGCGATGTCGAAGGTCGCGCCCAGGCGGAAGGGCTGCTATCGCAGGCGCTCGGCAAGCTCTTCGCGCTTGCCGAAGCCTATCCCGATCTCAAGGCCAATACGAACTTTCTGGAATTGCAGCGTTCGCTGGAAACCATCGAAGGCGAAATCCAGATGTCGCGCCGTTATTACAATGGCGCCGCCCGCGATCTCAACGTCAAGGTGGAAAGCTTCCCCTCCAATCTGGTCGCAGGCCAGTTCGGTTTTGCCAAGGCGCCGTATTTCGAGATCGAGAACCCGGCCGACCGCGCCGTGCCGACAGTGAAATTCTAAGCGCACTGTTCCCGCGGCGGCTTAAGACCTTCCGTTCAAATTCCGATAATCCGGCCCCGCGCCGCATTCTTTGACAAGACGACAATCATGATCGAACTGACCATCACCCCGCCCGACCACCCGCTTTCCGGCAAGGTCGAGCCGCCCGGCTCCAAATCCATCACCAACCGTGCGCTTCTCCTGGCTGGTCTTGCCAGGGGCAAAAGCCGGTTGACCGGCGCACTGAAAAGCGACGACACGCTTTATATGGCCGAAGCCCTGCGCGAGATGGGCGTCAAGGTAACCGAGCCTGATGCCACCACCTTCGTGGTGGAAGGCACGGGTGTACTTCAGCAGCCGGAAAAGCCGCTTTTCCTCGGCAATGCCGGCACCGCCACGCGCTTCCTCACCGCTGCTGCCGCACTTGTGGATGGCGCCGTCATCATTGATGGCGACGAGCACATGCGCAAACGCCCGATCATGCCGCTGGTGGAGGCCCTGCGCTCCCTCGGCGTCGAGGCGGAAGCGCCAACCGGTTGCCCGCCCGTCACCGTCTGCGGCAAGGGCACAGGGTTCCCGGAGGGCAGCGTCACCATCGATGCCAACCTCTCCAGCCAATATGTGTCGGCACTTCTGATGGCGGCCGCCTGCGGCGACAAGCCTGTCGATATCATCCTCAAGGGCGAGGAAATCGGCGCCAAGGGCTATATCGATCTCACCACCTCGGCCATGGAAGCTTTTGGCGCGAAGGTGGAGCGGGTCAGCAACGCCATCTGGCGCGTGCATCCGACGGGTTACACGGCGACCGATTTCCACATCGAGCCGGATGCCTCCGCCGCCACCTATCTCTGGGGCGCGGAACTGCTGACTGGCGGCGCGATCGATATCGGCACGCCGGCCGATAAGTTCACCCAGCCGGATGCCAAGGCCTACGAGGTCATGGCGAAGTTTCCGCATTTGCCCGCCGAAATCGACGGTTCGCAGATGCAGGACGCCATTCCGACCATCGCGGTTCTCGCCGCCTTCAACGAAACGCCGGTGCGCTTCGTCGGCATCGCCAATCTGCGCGTCAAGGAATGCGACCGTATCCGCGCCGTCTCGCTGGGCCTCAACGAAATCCGTAACGGTCTGGCACATGAGGAAGGCGACGACCTGATCGTGCATTCTGATCCGGCTCTTGCGGGCCAGACGGTCAAGGCCTCCATCGACACTTTTGCCGACCACCGCATCGCCATGAGCTTTGCGCTGGCGGCGCTGAAGATCGGTGGAATCGCTATCCAGAACCCTGCCTGCGTAGGCAAGACCTACCCGGCTTACTGGAAAGAGCTCGCCTCGCTCGGCGTCGAGTACACGGAAAAGGAAAGCGCTGCCGAGCCGCAGCATTAGAAGAACGGTATTGGTTTTCCGTCATTCCGGCCTTGAGCCGGAATCCAGCGCGGTCAAGTCCTTGATCGCGAAAGACTCTTCAAGCCGCGCAGACGCGCAGCTGCTGGATACCGGGTCATCCTCGGACTTGATCCGGGGACCGGTATGACGGAATGACCGTGCTGCGCATCATCACTTGAAACCGGAAACGCTCCATTCCCTTAAGGAGAACCGCCCGTGAAGACCATCGCCGCAAGACTTCTCGCGCTGTTCGTCTTCCTGGGCGCGACCTTCCCGGCCTTCGCGGAGGAATTCATCCGCTCCTACCATTCCGTCATCGAGGTGGCGGCGGATGGAAAGCTGACGGTGACGGAAACCATCACCGCCCGTGCCGAAGGCCAGAACATCAAACGCGGCATATTTCGCGATTTCCCGCTTTATGCGCTGGATGCCAATAATCGCCGCACCAAGGTGGATTTCAACGTCGTTTCAGTAGAGCGCGATGGCGCGCCGGAAAACTGGCGCACCGAGAATATCGATGGCGGCATCCGCATCTATACCGGCAGCGCCGAGCGTTTTCTGCCGACCGGCGAGCATATCTTCCAGATAACCTACACCACTGCCCGGCAGATCCGTTATTTCAGCGATTATGACGAGCTGACCTGGAACGTCACCGGCAATGGCTGGCAATTCCCCATGGGCGAGATTTCCGCCACCATCACGCTGCCGCAGGGCATCAGGGCGACAGATACGGCCGTCTTCACCGGTCCTCTGGGTGCGAAGGGCAAGGATGCGCGCATTCTGAACGAAGGTAACGAGGTATTCTTCGCCTCCACCCGCCCCTTCACAGTGGGCGAGGGCATGACGGTCGCCGTCAAGCTCCCCAAGGGCGCCATTGCAGCACCCGACACCTCACAGGCGGCGGGCTGGTGGCTGCGGGATAATCTCGCCATCCTCCTTTCGGGCGGCGGGCTTTTCGTCGTGCTGCTTTATTACCTGCGCGCCTGGTTCGCCGTCGGCCGCGATCCGGCGAAGGGCGTGGTCGTGCCGCGCTGGGATGCGCCGGAGGGCTTTCGCCGGCTCTGGTCAACTATGTCGATAACAGGGGTTTTTCGGGTGCCGGCTGGACGGCGCTCTCTGCCTCGGCGCTTGATCTGGCGGTGAAGGGTTATGTCGTTCTGGAGGACTTGAAGAACGCCATCGTCATTCGCCGCACGGAAAAGGCGACCGCTGCCGATCTGCCGACCGGCCAGAAAACGCTGCTGTCCTCCATCGGCGGCCCTGGCAAGACGCTGACCATCGACAAGGCCCATGGTGCGGAGGTCGAAAAGGTCGGAACACAGTTTCGCGCAGCGATAGAGAAAGAACATCGCGGCAAATATTACCGCAGCAATGCCGGTTACATCGTTTTCGGCATCTTCCTCAGCATCGCCCTCATCGTCGCGACGCTGGTGTTTGGCGATCTGGATGAAAGCGCCATTGCCGCCGTGCTGGTCTTCGGCTTTTTCGCCTTCTTCTTCAGCATCCTGTCGATCGGTATCGGTCGCCAGTTTTCGCGCGGCGCACCGCTGCGCAAGCGGATCGGCGGCATCGTCATGCTGGCCTTTGCCGGTTTCGTGGCCTTTTCCGCCATTGGCGGCATCGCCACGCAAATCCTGCTGGATGTGACGCATGATACCAAGTCGCTGGCGCTGGCCGCCATCGGCGGCATCGTGCTGACCAACGCGCTGTTCCTGTTCCTGATGGGCGCGCCGACGCCGCTCGGCCGCAAGCTGATGGACGGCATCGAAGGCCTCCGAACCTATCTGACGCTGGCGGAAAAAGACCGGATGAACATGGCTGGTGCGCCCGCCATGTCGCCGCAGCATTTCGAGACATTGCTGCCCTATGCCGTGGCGCTCGGCGTCGAAAAACCGTGGAGCCGCACTTTCGAGGCCTGGCTTGCCACGGCTGCCGCCGGTGCCGCTGCTGCAAGTTATGCGCCCGGCTGGTATGCGGGCAGCAATTACGGCAGCTTTGGCGACAGGATCGGCGGCTTTTCCACCTCCATGGCGAACACCATCGCCTCCACCATTCCCCAGCCCGTCAGTTCTTCCGGCTCCAGCTTTTCGGGCGGTGGCGGCGGCGGTTTTTCCGGCTCCGGCGGTGGCGGCGGCGGCGGCGGCGGCTGGTAACGCCCGCCGGCTGTTATTTAACCGATAGCTGGTGACTTTTGCCGCTGGTCTTGCTAAGTCCGCGACACTCTTTTGCAACAGATTAAAGTCCTTATCCCATGCCCGATCTTCTGCTTGAACTTCGCTCCGAAGAAATCCCCGCCCGCATGCAGCGCAAGGCGGCGGGCGATCTGAAGAAACTCGTCACCGATGCCTTGGTGGAGAGAGGGCTGACCTATGAGGGCGCGCGCGAATATTGGACGCCGCGCCGCCTGACGCTGGATATTCGCGGCCTCAACGCCCGCTCCGCCGATGTGCGCGAGGAAAAGAAGGGCCCGCGCACCGACGCCAATGAAAAGGCCATCGAAGGCTTTCTGCGCGGCGCCGGCCTCAACGACATTTCGGAAGCGCAGGTCGTTTCCGATCCGAAGAAGGGCGATTTCTACATCGCCATCATCAACAAGCCCGGCCGCCCGGCGGAAGAGATCATCGGGGAAGTGATGCCCGGCATCATCCGTTCCTTCCCCTGGCCGAAATCCATGCGCTCCGGCCCGGCCTCCATGCCGAAGGGGTCCAGCTATGCCGGCATCGAAGGCAAGGGCTCCGAAAGCCTGCGCTGGGTGCGACCGCTGCAATCCATCGTCTGCCTGTTCGGCCCCGAACATGATGAAACCCAGGTCATTCCTTTCGTGATCGACGGCATCGTCGCCGGCAACGTCACCTATGGCCATCGTTTCCATGCACCCGGCCCGATCACCGTGCGCCGTTTCGAAGATTATGTCTCGAGCCTCGAAAAGGCGAAGGTCATTCTCGATGCCGAACGCCGCAAGGATATCATCCTGCACGACGCCAAGGATCTCGCTTTCGCCAACGGTCTGGAACTGGTGGAAGATGAAGGCCTGCTGGAAGAAGTCTCCGGCCTCGTCGAATGGCCGCAGGTGCTGATGGGCACCTTCGAGGAGGATTACCTGCAAATCCCTGCGGAAATCATTCGCCTCACCATCAAGACCAATCAGAAGTGTTTCGTCACCCGCAATCAGGGTGCGGAAGAAGGTCTTTCCAACCGTTTCATCCTGATCTCGAACATCGAGGCAAGCGACGGCGGCAAGGAAATCATTCACGGCAACGGCAAGGTCGTTCGCGCCCGCCTGTCGGATGCCCGCCATTTCTGGAACCGCGACCAGGGCGATCTGCCAGATCTGGAAACGCTCAAAGGTTCGGCTGCAAAATTCGGCCTCGATCTCAAAAAGCCGCTCGACCAGCGCATGGCAAAGCTCGATGCGCTGAACGTGACCTTCCATGCCAAGCTCGGCACTCAAGGGCAGCGCGTGACGCGTATTCGCGAACTGGCCAAGGCTCTGGCCCCCGTTGTGGGTGCCGATGCTGCTCTGGTGGACCGCGCCGTGGTGCTGGCGAAAGCCGACCTGCGCACCGAAGCCGTCGGCGAATTCCCCGAGCTTCAGGGCCTGATGGGCCGTAAATATGCGGCGTTGCAGGGCGAGAACGAAAGCGTCGCGGCGGCCATCGAAGATCACTACAAGCCGCAGGGTCCCTCCGACCGCCTGCCGGCAGACAAGGTGGCCATCACGGTTGCTCTGGCCGACAAGCTCGACACCCTCGTCGGCTTCTGGGCGATTGATGAAAAGCCGACGGGTTCGAAGGACCCCTTCGCGCTGCGCCGCGCGGCGCTGGGCGTGGTGCGTATTCTGCTTGAGAAAAACGTACGTCTGCCGCTTTTGAGCGTCGTGAAGGACCCGGATCTTCTCTCCTTCTTCCATGATCGCCTGAAGGTCTACCTCCGCGACCTCGGCGCCCGTTACGATCTGATTGATGCTGTTCTCACACCGGATTCCGATGATCTGCTGATGATCGCCCGCCGTGTCGAGGCGCTCACCGCCTTCATCACCGGTGAGGATGGCAAGAACCTTCTGGCTGGCACCAAACGCGCCACACAGCTTCTGGCCGCCGAGGAAAAGAAGGGCACTGTGGTGGCGAACAGTGTTTCGGAAGAGCTGCTGAAGCTCGATGCCGAAAAGGCGCTTTATGCGGCGATCAAGACGGCTTCTGCCGATGCCGCAAAGGCGGTCGAAGCGGAAGATTTCCGCTCCGCCATGCAGGCGCTTTCGACGCTGCGCGCGCCTGTCGACAAGTTCTTCGAGGATGTGCTTGTGAACGACGAGGATGCGGCCATCCGTGCAAACCGTCTGGCGCTGTTGAAGGCCATCCGCGAAGCTACGGGAACGGTTGCGGATTTCTCGAAGATTACCGGGTGAGGGAATTGGGGGCGGCCGTGACGGTAGCGTGCGCGGTTCACCCCCCTCTGTCCTGCCGGACATCTCCCCTCAAGGGGGGAGATCGGCAAGACGGTCGCTCCCCGCAAAATTTGCAACGTCGAAGATGATCGACATGTTGCTGCGATTCGATCTCCCCCTTGAGGGGGAGATGCCCGGCAGGGCAGAGGGGGGTAAGCTACGACCGCGACCCCCGCAGGATGATTTCCCAATGACCCACGCGCCCCCGAAAATCCTCATCAGCGCCTGCCTCCTCGGCCAGCCGGTCAGATATGACGGCAAGGGCAAACCCCTCTTCCACCCGGCGGTAGATCGGTGGCGGGAAGAAGGCAGGCTGGTGACGATCTGTCCGGAAATGGCCGGCGGCATGCCCGTTCCGCGTCCACCGGCGGAAATCGAGAATGGCGCGTCCGGCCTCGATGTTCTGGAAGGCCGCGCCCGTGTGCTGGAAGTAACAGGCGGCGATGTCACGGCTGAGTTCATCGCCGGTGCGGAAAAGGCGGTCGCCTTCGCCAGGGCCAATGGTTGCACTCACGCGCTTCTGATCGACGGAAGCCCGTCATGCGGGTCGGTTGCGATCTATGACGGCTCATTCTCCGGCACCAAACATGCGGGCAATGGCGTAACGGCGGCGCTGCTGAAGAGAGCGGGCATCGCGGTTTTTTCCCCTGCCGATATTGACCGGCTGGATGTTTTGACGCGGTGAGGCGAGGTGGTGCAACTTGGCTCTGGGCGTAACAAACACTCTCTGCCGTCATCCTCGCCCTCGAGGCGAGGATTCATGACCCGACGCGACGTTGGATCCTCGGGTCAGGCCCGAGGATGACGTCGAGGAGGCGGGGAAGTAATCACAAAAATGCCGGGTCTGTACCCGGCATTTTTATTTCATCGGTATGATGACTATCCGTCATCACCCCGCCATGCGCATCTGTTGCGCCATGCCATGAAGCTGATGGCCGGAGGAGACGCGGAAGCTGCGGATGAGGTTCAGCAGCTCTTCGGTATCCACGGCCAGCGCTTCCGCCGAAGCCGTGGTCTCTTCCGCCATGGCGGCATTGTGCTGGGTGGCGACGTCGAGCTGGTTCAGCGACGTGGAGATCGAGCGCAGCGTCGTGTCCTGCTCGGCCGCCGAATGGGCGATCTTGCTGACAATCTCGTTGGCGGATTTGATCTGGTCCGAGATGCGTTTCAGTGCATCGCCGGCCTCGCCGACGAGGCGCACGCCGTTTTCCACCTGAGCGGAAGAACGGGCGATCTGGTCCTTGATCTCCTTGGCGGCGGCGGCGGATTTCTGCGCCAGTTCGCGCACTTCCTGTGCCACCACGGCAAAGCCCTTACCGGCTTCACCGGCGCGCGCGGCTTCCACACCGGCGTTCAGCGCCAGAAGGTTGGTCTGGAAGGCGATGTCGTCGATAACGCCAATGATGTTCGAAATCTGATCGGAGGATTGTTCGATGCCGCTCATCGCCGCAATCGCTTCTTCCACCACCCGGTCGCTGCGTGTCGTTTCCGAGCTGACGGTGGTGACGCGCTTGGCGGCGTCCGCAGCCCCTTCCGCCGTCTGGCGCACCGCAACGGTCAATTCATCGAGCGCGGCGGAGGTTTCTTCCAGATTGGCGGCCTGCTGTTCGGTGCGCTGCGAAAGCTCGTTCGAGGCCTTGCGGATTTCCTCCTTGGAGCCGCCAATGTCGATGCTCTTGGAATTCACCTTGGCCATGGCGGCATCGAGATGCGTCAGCGCTTCGTTGAAATTATCGCGCAGCGCGGCGTAACGGCTACCGAGGTCGCCGCAACGCACCGTCAGATCGCCAGCCGCCAGCTTTTCGAGGGATTCGCCGATGGTAGCGACCACACGCGCCTGCAATTCGGCCTCGTCGCGCTGCATGTCGAGGTTGTTCTGACGCTCGGCATTCAGCTGCTGCTGCTGTTCTTCCTCGCGGCGCTGCATGGCGTGGCGCTCGCGCACCTTGTCCTGAAGAGACGCCGTGGCCTTTGCCATCATGCCCACTTCGTTGGTCAGGCCGGTATGGGGAATGGTGAGCGAGACGTTCTCATTGGCCACTTCGCCGAGCGCGCGGTGAATATCGCCAAGCGGTTTCGAAATGCCACGGATGACGTAGAAGGCGGCGGCCAGTGCGAGCACGAAGATGGCAGCGCCGATCGACAGCGCCTTCATCACCTCGCCGCGCACCTGCGCATTCAGATCGTCGATGTAGACGCCGGTCACGACCACCACCTGCCAGGGATCGAAGGCAAGGGCATAGGAGCTCTTGGCGTAGTCATTGCCTTCCATGCCGGGCTTCGGACCGTAGAAATCCGTCTGGCCGCCGCCATTGCGGCCAAGCCGCACGAGCTCGTCACGATAGGCAAAGCCCTTGCTGTCCGGCTTGCCCTTGAAGTTCTCACCGACACGTTTGGCATCGGGATGGAACTTCATCGTCACGTCGTAATCGTAGCCGAACAGATAGCCATCAGGGGTGAATCGCATGGCGCTCACGGTGGCATAGGCCTGCTTCATGGCTTCGTCCCGCGAAAGCGTCCCGGCCTTTTCCTTGTCGTGGAAGGATTGCAGAATGGAAATGGCTGATTGCACCTGCGTCCGCAACATGCCGTAGCGTTCCTCATAGATCGCGTCGGTGGCGGATTTCAGCTGGTAAAACGTCGCAACGGAGAAGGCGGCCATCAGGGCCACGACGAGAACGATCAACTGACGGGAAATGGAAAGGTTCTTCATGGGCGCTCACAAGCGTTTGGCTTCGCGCGCCTTAAAAAAGCCGCGCGCTGCCGAAGTTTCGGAAATGGGAATGGCGCCTGATGCGCGGGGAACAGCCTGAAAAGCGAGCGTCCGCCACAGGCCTGATGTCGTGCTGCATCGCACTATGAAATCACTTAGCGGCCAAAAATTTGAATAAATATTTAATTAGACAGAGCTTTATCAGCTCGCCCGGCAGAATAGGGGTCGAAGAACTTATTATTCCCCGAATGGTTGCCGTGAATTGTGACGAATGCAGCGATGACGCGATTATTTGACATTTGTCATGAAAAAGCGCCGTTCCCGCCCGCCCGTCAATTGCCGCGCAATTGGAAATCCGGGAATGTGGGTGCAGCAATGACTGCCGCGTTTGCAGGTGCTTGCGCGCTATCTGCCGAAATTTCCTTGACGGCCGCGGTGGTCGTCGTCACGTCGATGCCGGCGGGTGTCGATGCCGTTTCGGCAGGATGCGGGGCGGGTTCGGCATCCTCATAGGTCGCGATTGCGGCGTCCGGGCTCTCGCCAGGCATCCATGCGGGGTTGGTGCTGACGAAGGTGACGGGAGCACCGCCGAGCCAGGCTTCCGTGCGCACCAGCGCGCGCTTGCCATCGACTTCGCGCATTTCCATATGCTGCGTGCCGGGCTCGATGGAGGGAATGGCGTAACCCTGCGCCACGGTCTTGCCCTTCAGGGGCTGGCAGCCACCGCAATCCAGACGCACGAAACTGCCATTGGCGACATGCACGCCATTGATATATTCGACGGAAGACGCCATCGCCGAGCCGCTGGCCAGCGCCACAATCGCTGTGAGAAGAAGACGACGCATCGAAAAACCCCCGAAATAACAGTGCTGCCTCTTGTTAGAGGTACAATGCACCATTCAATGTTGGGGCAAGTATTACCAATCTTTCCTTTCCATCAGGTCAGCAAACTTGGTAAAAATTGAACGAAATATTCGCGCCGACTACTCTGTCTGCTTCAGACCTCAGGCCTTTTCACGGGCCACGGCCTGCCAGCCGATATCGCGCCGGCAGAAGCCGTTTTCCCATTCCACCTTGTCGGTGAGAGCGTAGGCGCGCGCCTGCGCCTCGGTCACGTTCTTCCCGAAGGCGGTGACGTTCAGCACGCGTCCGCCCGTCGCCACCAGCTTGCCGTCCTTCAGCGCCGTCCCTGCATGGAACACCTTTGCCTCTTCGCTGGCATCGGGAATATGGGCAATCGGTGTGTTCTTGTCATAGGCGCCGGGATAACCCTTCGAGGCGAGAACAACGGTCAGCGCTGCATCGTCGCGCCATTCCGCTTCCACCTTGTCCAGCGTGCCGGTGGCGGTGGCATAGAGGATCGGCAGCAGATCGCTTTTCAGGCGCATCATCAGCACCTGGCATTCCGGATCGCCGAAACGCACATTGTATTCGATCAGCTCGGGGCCTTTCGCGGTGATCATCAGGCCGGCGAAAAACACGCCGGAAAAGGGATTGCCGTCCTTGGCCATGCCTGAAATCGTCGGTTCGATGATCTCCTTCATGGTGCGTTCCACCATGGCCGGCGTCATGACAGGGGCGGGGGAATAGGCGCCCATGCCACCGGTGTTCGGGCCGGTGTCTCCATCGCCCACACGCTTGTGGTCCTGCGCGGTGGCGAGCGCCAACGCCGTTTTGCCATCCGAAAGGCAGAAGAAGCTGGCTTCCTCGCCATCGAGAAAGGCTTCCACCACCACTTCCGCTCCGGCCGCGCCGAAAGCGCCGTCGAAACAGTCGTCGATGGCGGCAAGCGCTTCGGCCTCGGTCATCGCAACGGTCACGCCCTTGCCGGCGGCAAGACCGTCCGCCTTGATGACGATTGGGGCACCCTGTTCATGGACATACTGTCTGGCTGGCTCGGCCGCCTTGAAACGCTGGTAAGCGCCGGTCGGAATATCGTAGCGGGCGCAGAGATCCTTGGTGAACCCCTTGGAACCCTCAAGCTGGGCGGCTGCCTTCGAAGGGCCGAAGGTGGCGATACCAGCTGCACGCAGATCATCCGCCAGACCCGCAACCAGCGGCGCCTCCGGTCCGATGATGACGAAGTCGATCGCCTTTTCCTTGGCAAAGGCGATGACGGCGGCGTGGTCTTCCACGTCAAGCGAAACGAGTGTCGCGTGGTCGGCGATGCCGGGATTGCCGGGAGCGGCGTAAAATTCTTCAAGCAGGGGAGACTGGGCGATTTTCCACGCCAGCGCATGTTCGCGTCCGCCGGAACCGATCAACAGAACTTTCATGGTCAATATCCCTGCAAATTCGCCAGTAACCTTGTTTGAGCGGCGTTAAGGGCAGGGGGGCGAAAGGTCAAGGAGAAAGCGCCGTAAATGCCCGTCTTTCCCTTGAACGCAGCCTTTCCTGTGGAATCGTTGTCGCCTCTTGTTGTCACGCCACAATCAGACATTATGTTCGCCGCTCCAGATGTGACATCAGAGAACCTCATGACCGCAGATAATGCCCGCCTCGCCACGCTCATCGCCTCCGAAATCAACGCCCGCGCCGATCAGGTAAAGGCGGCAGTGGCATTGCTGGACGAGGGAGCGACCGTGCCCTTCATCGCCCGCTACCGCAAGGAAGTGACCGGCGGCCTCGATGACACCCAGCTCCGAACGCTGGCGGAACGCCTCGTTTATCTGCGCGAACTCAATGCGCGCCGCGCCTCCATCGTCGATACCATCAACGGTCAGGGCAAGATGACGGACGCCCTGATGGTCAAGATCATGCAGGCGGGCACCAAGGCGGAGCTGGAAGACCTCTATCTGCCCTATAAACCGAAGCGCCGCACTCGCGCGGAAATCGCCCGCGAGCGCGGTCTCGGCCCGCTGGCCGAAGCCATCTGGGAAAACCGCACCGCCGATCCGGCAAAACTTGCAGAAGCCTATGTCAAGGGCGAAGTCGCCGATGTTAAGGCGGCGCTTGAAGGTGCGCGCGACATCGTGGCCGAGACGATGACGGAAAACGCCGATCTTCTCGGACGCCTGCGCGATTACATGCGCCAGAACGCCACCTTCCGCGCCAAGGTGGTGGACGGCAAGCAGGCGGCGGGTGAGAAATTCTCCGACTATTTCGATCATTTCGAGCGCTGGTCAACGGTGCCGGGCCACCGGGCGCTGGCCATGCTGCGCGGCTGGAACGAGGAAGTGCTGACATTGACCATCGATGTCGATGCGGATGATCCCTCGCCGGTCAAGCCCGCACAGCGCACCATCGCCGCCGCCTTCGATATCCGCAATGCCGGCCCCGCCGATCAATGGCTGATAGAGGTGGCGGGCTGGACCTGGCGGGTGAAGCTCTCCATGTCGCTGTCGCTCGATCTCATGCGCGAATTGCGCGAGCGTGCGGAAGAAGAAGCGATCAATGTTTTCGCCCGCAATCTCAAGGATCTGCTGCTGGCAGCACCGGCCGGTTCGCGCGCCACCATGGGGCTCGATCCGGGCATCCGCACCGGCGTCAAGGTGGCCGTGGTGGATGGCACCGGCAAGCTCCTGGATACCACAACCGTTTATCCTTTCCAGCCGAGGAACGATGTGCGCGGTGCGCAGGCGGAACTCGCCTTGCTCATCCGCAAGCACAATGTCGAACTCATCGCCATCGGCAACGGCACGGGTAGCCGCGAGACGGAAAAGCTGGTCGCCGACCTTCTGGCGCAGATGCCCGCTTCGGCTTCCGGCGCAAAGCCCACCAAGGTCATCGTTTCGGAGGCTGGCGCATCGGTCTATTCCGCGTCGGAACGGGCGGCAGCGGAGTTCCCCAATCTCGACGTGTCCCTGCGCGGGGCGGTATCCATCGCCCGTCGCCTTCAGGACCCGCTGGCGGAACTGGTGAAGATCGAGCCGAAATCCATCGGCGTCGGGCAATATCAGCACGATGTCGATCAGGGCCGTCTCAGCCGTTCGCTTGATGCGGTCGTTGAAGATGCGGTGAATGCCGTCGGCGTTGATCTCAATACGGCGTCTTCGCCGCTGCTGGCGCGGGTTTCCGGCCTCGGCACCTCGATTGCCGATGCCATCGTTGCGCATCGTGACCAGACCGGCCCCTTTGCCAGCCGCAAGGATTTGCTGAAGGTGCCGCGCCTCGGCCAGCGCACCTTCGAGCAATGCGCGGGCTTCCTGCGCATCCCGAACGGCAAGGAGCCGCTGGATTCTTCCTCGGTCCACCCGGAAGCCTACGGCGTGGCGAAAAAGATCGTCGCCGCCTGCGGCCGCGACCTGCGCACGCTGATGGGTGACAGCGCCACGCTGAAGGCGCTGGACCCGAAACGGTTCATCGACGAGCAGTTCGGTCTGCCGACCGTCAAGGACATCATCGCCGAACTGGAAAAGCCCGGCCGCGACCCGCGCCCGAGCTTCAAGACGGCGACATTTGCCGATGGCGTGGACGAGATCACCGATCTGAAACCGGGCATGCTCCTGGAAGGTACAGTCACCAACGTCGCCGCCTTTGGTGCTTTCGTGGATATCGGCGTGCATCAGGACGGGCTTGTGCATGTGTCGCAGCTGGCCGACCGTTTCGTGAAAGATGCGCATGAGGTGGTCAAGGCGGGCGATGTCGTCAAGGTGCGGGTTGTGGAGGTGGACGTGAAGCGCAAGCGAATCGGCCTCACCATGCGCAAGGACGGCGGGGAGGCCGCGCCCCAGTCAATGCGCGAGAAGGGCAATGCTGGCGCCATGCGGCACGCGACATCCAAACCGAAAGATCGCAACGAAGGGTCGCAAACAGGTGGTGCGCTTGCCGCTGCTCTGGCTGAAGCGATGAAGCGGCGCTGACCCTGGGTTGAAATGTTTTTTTACCAAAAAGCCTCATCGCGACACGCGGTGGGGCTTTTTGCTTGATGAAATCGTTCAATTTTTTTGAAATAAGACTATCTTGAAACTTGTGCCGAAAGGAATACGGTCAGCAAAATTGATAAGTGAGACTTAGCAATTGGGGGTGCCATGGCGTCGTCTCTGCATGTTCTTCTCGAAAAGATAATCAAGGTCGGTGATCTCACCGTCAACAGCCCGGGTGGTAGCCGCATATTTGGCGACGGCACGGGAAAAAAGGTGGTTCTGAATTTCACCGACGAAGCCGCCATGCAGGAGATCGCTGCCGATCCTGCACTCAAACTCGCCGAGATTTATATGGAAGGCCGTATGAAGGTCGTCGAGGGCGATATCTACGACTTTCTGGCGCTCGTCAAAAGCAACACGCTGAGCGAGGCGCTGTCTTTTGGCATGATCTGGCGCGGCATGGCGCGCATCATCGCCGCCCGCATCAGGATGCATCTGCCGGTCAATCACAACAAGAGCAACGTCGCCCACCACTACGATTTGAGCGCCAAGCTGTTCGACCTCTTCCTCGATGAGGACTGGCAATATTCCTGCGCCTATTTCAATCCGCCGGGTATCAGCCTCTATGAAGCGCAGGTCGCCAAGAAACGTCACATCGCTGCCAAGCTGATGACTGAGCCGGGCCAGAGCGTGCTGGAGATCGGCTCCGGCTGGGGCGGCATGGCGATGTATATCGCCGAAAGTGCGGGTGCCGATGTGACCGGCATCACGCTTAGCGAAGAGCAGTTGCGCGTTTCCCGCGATCGGGCGGCAAAACGCGGGCTTGCCGGCAATGTCCGTTTCGAATTGCAGGATTACCGTTACCTGCCGGCCTCAAGGAAATTCGACCGCATCGTCTCGGTTGGCATGTTCGAACATGTGGGGCCGACCCATTATCGCGATTATTTCGACAAGGTGGCGGAGGTGCTGGACGACAGGGGCGTGATGGTGCTGCATTCCATCGGCCAGCCCTATCCGGCGCTGGCGACCAATCCCTTCATCGAAAAATATATTTTCCCCGGTGGCTATATACCCTCGCTTGCCGAGGTTCTGCCGGCGATCCAGAAGTCCGGGCTGCTGGTGAAGGATATCGAAATCCTGCCCATGCACTATGCCCATACGCTCAGGCACTGGCGTGAACGTTTCGTGGCACGCAAGGCCGAAGCGATCGCACTTTACGATGAGCGTTTCTTCCGCATGTGGGAGTTCTATCTGGCGGGGTCGGAAATGGCCTTTACCCACGAAAACTTCCATATTTTCCAGATCCAGCTCGCCAAGGACCGCGATGCCGTTCCGCATAATCGCGACTACATCGCCCGCAACGAGGAGAGGCTTCTGGAGTTCGAAAAGACACGGCCGCCGCTGGAGAAGGTGGCGTTCTGAGGCATTCCTCCGTCATACCGGCCTTGAGCCGGTATCCAGCCAGCCCAAGTCATTGGGCTGAAAAGACTCTTCTCGCCGCGCAGACGCGCGTCGGCTGGATTCCGGCTCAAGGCCGGAATGACGGAAACGAGAGGTTTTCGCGCTCCGATTAACATCCTGATTTAAACTGGACGGCAGTGTCTCAGCGCCGGAGTGAAGATGGACGTTGTCGCCGCATTTCTTCTCACGCTGGTTAATGGAATGGAAAGACAATCCCTCTAATTCTACGGGCACCTGTCTGTATTGCGTTTCTGGGGTTCTTTCATGTTCAAGCCGTCAGCGGCGGTTGCCGCTTGTGTCTTATCGCTTTTTGCCGTCGGCAATGCCCATGCCGAGGGCTGGTTTTCCGGCGACTGGTATCTGAAGCTCGGCGGTGCCGGCTTCACCGCGCCGAAATATCAGGGCGACAACAAGAATGAATTCGGCTTTTCACCCATCATCTCCCTTGGCCGTCAGGGACAGGGCGCGCGTTTCACCTCGCGCAATGACAGCGCCTCGATCTCGCTTCTGGACAATGGTCCGATCAGCATGGGTCTGGCCGGCAAGCTGGTATCCGCGCGTGATGACGGTGATTCCTCCGATCTTAAGGGCATGACCCGCATCAAGCGCGGCGGCGAACTTGGCGGTTTCGCCGAGGCCTATCCGACCGACTGGCTGCGCGTTCGCGGTGAAGTCCGTCAGGGCATCCGCAGCCATAGCGGCGTGGTCGGCGATGTCGCCGTTGATGCCTTCACCGATATCGCCCCCGGCATCCAGATTTCCGCCGGCCCGCGTGCCACATGGGTAAGCAGCAAATATAACGAGCGTTATTACGGCGTAAGCGCCGCACAGACGGCCGCCGGCGCACCATCGCCCTATAGCCCCGGCGGCGGCCTGCATTCCGCCGGTGTCGGCGCAGCCATCACCTGGAAAGTCACGGAGAACGCCGAAGTCGGCTCGTTTGCGGAATATCGCCGTCTCACCGGTGATGCCGCCGACAGCTCGCTGGTGCGCGAGCGTGGTTCGAAGAACCAGTTCATCATCGGCGTTCAGGCAAGCTACAAATTCAATTTCTCGCTGCCCTGAGACAATAAACCGAATGTCTGAGATTGACGGCCCGCAGGAAACCGTTGCGGGCCTTGATGTTTCAGCTAATCCGCGTCCGACGTCATCCTCGGGCTTGACCCGAGGATCCATTGATTTCAAAGGGTTGTGGATCCTCGGGTCAAGCCCGAGGGTGACGGTGGAGAGGTAAGGCGCTTTGCCGGTGGCGTGTTGCAATCCGCCAAAAACCGCACATCTTTGCACTTTGAAAACCGTTCCGATTTGCCCGCCGATGTTGTAGAACATCCGCATGGTTCACCACAGCGATTTGTCAGACCGCGTTTCGGACGCGCCATCCAATAACTGGGTCTATCGGATTTTGCCGAGGCCCCTCTGGCCCTATGCGCAGCTGGCCCGGTGGGATCGCCCCATTGGCTGGCAATTGCTGATGTGGCCCTGTTTCTGGTCCGCAGCCCTTGCTGCCAACGCCGCAGTGGCGAGTGGCGGATTTTCCTGGGGTACGCTCATCTGGCACCTGGCGCTGTTTTTCATCGGATCGGTCGCGATGCGCGGCGCGGGCTGCACCTATAATGATCTCGCCGACCACAAGATCGACATGGCCGTGGCGCGCACCCGTTCCCGTCCCCTGCCGTCCGGCCGCGTGACCCGGTTGCAGGCCAAGGTCTTCATCGTGCTGCAGGCGCTTGCCGGTCTGGTGGTGCTTCTGCAGTTCAACGGTTTCGCGATTGCGACAGGCATATTCTCGCTGATCTTCGTGGCGATTTATCCTTTCGCCAAGCGCTTCACCAACTGGCCGCAATTTTTCCTCGGCCTTGCCTTTTCCTGGGGCGCGCTGATGGGTTGGGCCGGGCAGTTCGGATCGATCGCCTGGCCGGCTGTCCTGCTTTATGTCGGCTCCATCGCCTGGACGATCGGTTATGATACAATCTACGCCCATCAGGACAAGGAAGACGACACTGCGGTCGGCATCGGTTCGACCGCATTGCTGTTTGGAGAGAATACACATCGCTGGCTGGTTTTTCTTTATGGCACAGCCCTTGTCATGATCGCCCTGTCCTTCTGGGGGCGGGTGTTAACGTCATCGCCTATAGCGGCCTTGCTGCTGCCGCCATCATGCTGTTCCGGCAGGTATGGGTGCTCGATATCGATGACGTGGCGCAATGCCTCGTGCTGTTCAAATCCAACAACCGTGTCGGCGTGCTGATTTTCGCGGGCCTCATTCTGCCGCTTCTCTTGGCGTGAGGCTGCGGCAACGCAGGATACAAAAAAGCCCGGCCGCATGGTGCGCGCCGGGCTTTTGTTTGTTTCTGCTGAAGATTATCAGCTGCGGGCGATGATTTCCTTGCCCTCGATCTTCATGCTCATGCCGAGAGAACCGGTGGAGCGGCGAACGAGGAAGCGCGGGCGGCGATCCGCGAAATAGGAATGGCGGCGGCGCGGGCGGCTATTCTTCGTGCGCACCTTGCCGAGATGTTCTTCCAGCGGGCGGGCAACGCCATCGGCTTCCACCATCAGCATGGGAATGCGGTAGGCTTCGGACCAGCTGCGCCAGTCGGCGGCGATGTCGCAGAGATCGTGGGCGACCAGAAGCGGAACGCACAGATCCGGATCGTCGTGGTGCAGCTCCAGCGTCACCGTTACCTGTCCGTCGCCATGGTCGATGGCGCGGGCGGCAACGCCCTTGAAGGCACGGGCTGGCAAAGCGAAGGACAAAGGCAGGCCGGAAGAGGAAAGGACCTTTCGCAGAACGGCGCCCCGTTCGTCGAGCGTCACGGCGATGTCGGTCGCGCCGTTGCCTTTGCCGTAGGTGACCTGTTGCGGAAAACGTGCCGGGTCGAGTCTGAGTGTGGCGACGGCCCAGTCGGGCTTCAGAACGGTCTTGGTCATGTTTATTCTACCCTTGTTTTACCTGAGAGCCGGTTTCCGGTCTTCTCATCGGGACTTTTCGTCCTCTGATGTCAGGGAGAATATCCGCCGTATCTTCGAGACAGCTTAAAAATCGCGGTTAAGAAAACTTTGCATTCCCAAATGGTTAGCAAAACCCACTGTGGCATGGTTTCGCTTAGGTAAAGCAGATTGGGACAATGCGATTTTTATCGCGGCCGAAATTGTGCTCTTTCAAGCTCCGGGCAAGGCGCTTCATGCATAGTCCCGCCAAGGCTTGCCGTGCCTCCGGATGGAGGCGCGATGTATGGATTTAAAACCGGAGCTTTCGGTATCCCAGGGGATGCGCGGCGCTCCAGGGGGCATTCGGATGGTATCGACTTATCTCAGCTACGACCTCATCAACCGTGATATGAAGGCAAGCATTTCGCGCGTGTCGCAGCAGGGAATGATCGAGCGGCAGACGAAATATTACAAGGAGAACATCGGCGATGTGAAAAGCGTCGACGAGTTCCTCAATAACTACCAGCTCTATTCCTACGCCATGGATGCCTTCGGTCTCGGCGAGATGACCTATGCCAAGGCCTTCATGAAAAAGGTGCTGGATAGCGACCTGAACGACCAGAACAGCTTCGCCAACAAGCTGACCGACGAGCGTTATCGCGAGTTCGCCGCCGCCTTCAATTTCACCTCGTCGACGAAGACAGTGCAGACGGAAGCCCAGCTCGACAAGATGATCGGGCTCTACGGCACGTCGATCACCGACATGAATGACAGCCTTGCGGAAGAGACGCGCTATTACAAGGCGATCATCGGCACGGTGACCAATGTGGACCAGCTGCTGCGCAACGACAGAACCCGCGCCTATATTTTTCAGGTCTTCGGCGTCGATGAGAAGACCTATTCTTACGCCCATATCAAGGGTCTGATGACGAGTGATGTTTCCGATCCCGATAGCTACATCAACCAGAAATACGGCGCTGCCTATAATGATGCCGTCGAAAAACTGGCGATGAAGGGCAATATCGAAATGCATGCCCAGGTTACTAGCCGGATTACGGCGATTGACACCGCGCTTGCCGGGACTGGTTTGAGCGACGAGGAGCGCACAAAACTCGAGGCGGAAAAGGTCACCCGGCAGGATCAGTTGACACAGCTTGAAGCCGTGCTGCCGCCAAAGGCCGAGTGGGAAACAAAGCTCGCCGCGATCAAGGCGGAGCAGACGAAGCTGTCGAATACCGTCACGCAATATAATACCATGTCATACATTGCCGCCGCCTTCGAATTCAAGAACGACGGCACAGTGGAGGCCGGCGGCGCCCAGAAGGCCGAGAATGTCAAGATAATGACGGATGCCTATATCAGCAGCGCGCCGCGCGTCACGCCGACCGTCGCCACCCTGAACAGGGATTATTTCGAATCGAAGATCGGCTCGATCAAGACTGTATCGGAACTGACCTCTGATACGCGGCTTCTCAACTATATCAAGGTTGCCTTCGACCTGAACGATGTGACAATTGTGAAGGCGACGATCGAGAACATCCTGATGAGTGATTTGAGCGATCCGAACAACTACATAGCGACCTTCGGCAAGAACGACGCACGCTATATCGCCATGCGAAATGCGTTCAACTTCCAGACAGATGGAACGCTTGCGGCCGGTACGGCGCCGCAGACGACGACACAGACCGCAGCCACCACCAGCGGTTACATGACCCATTACAACGACAAGGACGATGCTGCCGACGAAAAGGCGCTCACGCTGTTCAAGAGCGACATAAGAAGTGTCACTTCCGTCAAGGATTTCCTCGAAAGCAGCGCGGTCTACACCTATGCGCTGAAGGCGGTTGGTCTCGATCCGGCAAAGGTGAACCCTGCAGATATCCGCAAGGTCCTCACCAGCGACCTGCAGGATAAGAAGAGCTTCGTCTATACGCTGAAAGACGAGCGTTACGTCAAGCTGGCGGAGCTTTTCAATTTCGCCTCCGACGGTACGGTAGGCACGCCAGTTCTGGCGCAGTCGGAAATCGAACTGCAAACCATGTCGGCCGACTACATCAAGAAAAAATCGGCTTTCGGCACGGAAAAAGACAAAGAAACGGCCAAGAAAGAAGCGGAATATTTCACGGACGAGATGCAGAAGATCAAGACGCTCAAGGAGTTTCTGGCCAATGACCGCCTGACGAAGTTCGCGATGGAATCACTCGGGATCGATCCAAAAAGCGTGACGAAGGAGCAGCTGGAGAAGATTTTCACCTCGAATCTCGACGACAGTCAGAGCTACGTCAACAAGGAGATGGACCCGGTTTTCCGCCGTCTCGTCACCGCCTTCAATTTCAATACAGACGGCAATATTCTTCATGAGGATCGCAGCCTGATCCAGACGCGGCGCGGCCTTTACGAGACGCTGGACAACTATCTGACCCAGACGCTGGAAACGCAGGCGGGCGAAGAAAATGCCGGTGTGCGTCTGGCGCTTTATTTCCAGCGGATGGCAGCGGGGACGACGTCCTATTATTCCATTCTGGCCGACACGGCGATCCAGAATTTCATCAAGACCACTTTCGGTATTCCTGACGAGCTCGGCAATGCAGGAGTTGATACGCAGGTGACGATGATGAAAAAATATTTCGACATCCAGGATTTTCAGGACCCGGAAAAGGTCAAGAAGCTGATCGCCCGTTTCACCATCATGTATGATAACTCCCAGAACACCACCGATCCGATCATGATGCTGTTCAATGGCAGCGGGTCGGTCGGCATCAGCGGCGACACGCTGCTGGCGGTTGCGTCACTGCGCGCGCGGTAGGCGGGGAAACCGGGGATGTTCCGCGATATAAATCGCTGAGGTTTCCATGCCGTCATCCTCGGGCTAGGCCCGAGGATCCACAAGCCGTGGAGAGAATGGATCCTCGGGTCAAGCCCGAGGATGACGCCGAGTTTGGTGTATCTTTAGTCATTAGCCGAAACCTGCTCCGGCTAACGCATCCGCCTACCAGCCCGGCAGCATATGCCCGGCGCGCAGGCGTGGCATCTTCGGGTAGGTCTTCACATCATTGTCCAGCTCGTCGGTCACGCTCATCGGTGAGATATTGTCGAGGCAGGCGGTGATGTGGTCGGTGATGGCGTTCACCAGCGAGGGCGACAGGCCGGGCCGTTTCATCAGACCGATCTGCACCGGCGGCAGGGGCGGGAATCCGTCCGCGGCGGTCAGAACCTTCATGCCGGTGCGCAGCGCCGATTCCGGCAGTACGGAGACAGCCATGCCCGCCAGCACGGCGGCGGCGACCACGGTGGAAGACCAGCTTGTGAACAGAACCTGATAATCCCGGCCGTCGGCATCAAGCGCCGAGCAGGCAAGCTGGCGCCAGTGACAATCGCGTCGCCCGACCGCCAACGGCACGGGCGCATCGTCCTTCAGCGGATGGTTGGCGGAGGCGACCCAGCAGAGCGGCTCTGTGCGCACGACATCCGAGGAGCGGGCGCGGGGATTATGGGTGACGAGCGCGATATCCAGTTCGCCGCGCGCCATTTTTTCGGCAAGCCCCACCGATGGTTCGCAGACGATGTACAGCTCGACATTTGGGTGGGTTTTGGCAAAACGCCCGATGATCTCCGGCATGTAACGGTCGGCATAGTCGTCAGGCGTGCCGATGCGCAACGTGCCCTCGAGCCTGTTGTCGTCAAAGGCGGCGATCGCCTCGTTGTTGAGGCGAATGATGCGGCGGGCGTAATTCATCAGTTTTTCGCCCTCCGCCGTCAGGCGGTTGCCACGTCCGTCCTTGGCGAAAAGCTGTTTGCCGATGCGCTCTTCAAGCCGCCGCATCTGCATGGAAACGGCGGATTGCGTCTTGAAAACGCGGTCTGCGGCCTTGGTAAAACTACCCGTATCGACGATGGCGATGAAGGTGTGCAGCTGGTCTATGTCGAGAGGTGCGGACATGGATGGTCATCCATCAGAATGATTGATGTCTTACATTAGAAACATTCGTTGGACTGATCAATAGTCTTGCGACATTTTGACATCCAGCAAATCAATCTCAACCCCGGGGCGGACATCGCGTCAGGCCCCCAACCCAAGGCAGCTTCTAGCGCATGGTGCGCCGGGGCGGTGCCGCATCGTGCCGTTACGAAAGGATATGTGTCATGCGCACGGCAGAACGGAGAATGGAACTGGAACTTGCAACCGGCCGGCAGGGCGATACCCTGCGCCGCGTGGTCATTGTCGTTGCTTCCACCGTCAAAACGTTTGTGCAGCGCATTTACAATCGTATCGTCGCCAATGATCTCATGGAGCTCGACGACCGCCTGCTCGCCGATGTCGGGCTGGCGCGATCGGATGTGACGAGCGCGCTCAATACCGGCCTGCTCGAGGATCCGACCACCCATCTGAGCCGCGCCGCACGGCTTCGTGCCGTCAAGCGGTTCGAGACGCTCTAGACCGTCTACACAATTCCAGCAGACCTCCAGCTGCCGGAATTGTTTCTGACGGACAGGTTTTCCCCGCAGGGTGATTTGCCAATAGCCCTGCCTTTGCCCGGTGTCCGGCCCCTCGGCCGCATCGGGCTTTTTTTACCTGCGTGTAGCCTGGGTGGCCACCGTGGCTCACATTTCTCTGAACTGTCCGGCGCGGGGACCGGCCAGAACGACTTCCCAAGCGGATTTGTTGGCGTATTTCTGGCGTGCAAGAAAAGTATAACCGGTGCGGTCCCACGGCTTGATCGAGCCACTCAGATTATCGAGAACATACTCCCCGTCAGACAGGCGAACCAGCAGCACGGCGTGATTGTTGCCGCTGCGATCCAGCACGACGGAAATGGACATTTTATTGGAGGGCAGACCGGCGTCCAGCAAAGCCTTGGTCTTCGCGATGGCATAATCCTCGCAATCGCCGCGCCCGTCTTTCGGCAAGGCCCAGTAGTTGCTGCGACCATAAACGACGGTATCTTCCACTGGCCTGATGGAGCTGTTGACCTTGCGGTTGACCTCAGAAAGCAGTTCGCGCGTCTGATCATCACCCATTTTCGCGCCCCCTTGGAGGAACATAGCCAGCTGTAACGCTGACAGGCGGAGGAAAAGCCGACCGGCGCGGCAATTGAGCGAGTGGCAGAAAGTTCGCTGGCAGAAACCTTTGTGCCAAGCGTCATCGCGCCCAGCAGAGCGAATGCAAGAACATAAATCTTCATGATTATATCAGTTCCTTCGAGGTAGCTGATGATCGTGATGCTGGCTTCATGCCGCCCGATCTCACAGAAGTTAAACATTGACTGAAGATCACCAGATCCCACGCCATGCTCGAACTAAAAAAACACATCCAAAACGCGCTAAAGCTCACCTCATTGCATGATTAGCCCAAAATTTCAAAAAAAAATTAACATCGCCTGTTGGGATGTGTGCCAAATCGGAAAAGAACGCTTAGCCAGCAAAATATTTGGGGGCAGCTGGAGATGAACTCGGCGATCTAAAAAATAATACTTTCAAGCTTAGAAAATCTTAAGTGTAATAGTACTTTCGATAAATGTGATTTTTCTTATAGCTTGAATTGATTACATCTGAAGTACTAATGCAAAATAGTTAGTATATTTCAGTATGTTGCGAATGTGGTTGCATTAATATAAATTAGAGAATGCAGTTATAACTGCCGATAAGGGAGGAAAACCCATGCGCAGTAAGGTAACAACTGTGTTCTCGTGTATTGCAATCTTGCTGTCCAGTACGACACTGGGAACCGCGCAGACGCGTTTGCAGCGATGTGAATTCGTAAGGCCCGGAACTCTTGAGGCTGCGCTCTGTAGGGCGACTGCTTCCATTCCCGGCGTCGATGAAAACGACCACGGCGACAACAATGTTGTAGGAGCGAGCAATCCAGGCAGCGGGCCGTCTAATCCTGGCAGCAGCAACGGACCGAGTGATCCCGGCGGTGGCGGCGGAGGTAACAACCCCGGCGGTGGCGGCGGTGACCACGGTGGCGGTGGCGACCACGGTGGCGGCGGTCACCATGGCGGTGGCGGTGACCATGGCGGCGGAGGCGACCACGGTGGCGGCGGTCACCATGGCGGTGGTGGTGACCACGGCGGTGGCGGTGACCACGGCGGCGGTGGCGATCATGGCGGTGGTGGTGACCATGGCGGTGGCGGCGACCATGGCGGTGGTGGTGACCATGGCGGTGGCGGTGACCATGGCGGTGGCGGTGACCATGGCGGTGGTGGTGACCACGGCGGTGGCGGCGACCACGGCGGTGGTGGTGACCATGGCGGTGGTGGTGACCACGGCGGTGGTGGTAACCATGGCGGTGGTGGCGATCATGATGGCGGTGGCGACCATGGTCGCGGTGGCGATCACGACGGCGGTGGCGACCATGGCCGAGGTGGCGATCACGACGGCGGTGGCGACCATGGCCGCGGTGGCGATCATGACGGCGGTGGCGACCACGATGGCCATCACAATCACGAAAATAATAACGGTAATTAGCAGGTCTGATTGCCGAGACCCAATCACACACTGGCGGTCGGAAGGCCGCCAGTTTTCATATTTTATGGCCGGTGTTTTCCTCAGGGGCCGAGGAGGCGAAACTTAACCAACCCTTTTGATTATAAATGACATTCAGTCCGTCGAGCGAGGATGGCTTTGACGATGGCGGCAAAATCGCACTGGATGGTGAGGAATGGAAGTCCCCGTACATCTGCTTCAGACCAATCAGCCCTGCACACCTTTCTCACGGGCCCTGTGATATTGCGGGTCATTCCCAAACAATCCATCACGCAAGCGCTCATCCCCCTGCGATCCCGGGACGCAAACGTAGAAATATCATTGAAGCTATGCCGGCCGCCTCACGGAGTGGCAGGTGTTGCCAGCCGAGATGACAAGCCGGGACCGCTGTCGCGGCAATGTCAAATCGCAGCGTTTACACCCTGGTGGGCGCTGGGGGCTCGGCCCTAGTACTGATATTCCTCGAACACCGGCAGCACCGATCCACCCCAGCGGCCGTTATAGAGCGACAGCAGGTCGTCGGCGAGCGTTGTCTTCTTGGCAAGCACCTCGTCCAGCGATGACAGGAACACTGTCTCGTCCTGGCCGTCGCCATTCAGCCGGTTGCGGTTTTTGAGACCGGTGCGGGAAATGTCGAGCACCTCGCGGGCAAGGCCGAGAAGCGGCTTGCCGGCAATCTCAGCGCCGAGCCCCCTGGCCGGCACGGCATCGCGGAGCGCGATCACCTCGTCGAAACTCCAGCCGGCCGTCAATGCATCGGCCGCATCAAGCGCTTCCTGATCATAAAGAAGGCCGACCCAGAAGGCGGGCAGGGCGCAGATGCGCCGCCACGGACCGCCATCCGCACCGCGCATTTCAAGAAAACGCTTGAGGCGCACATCCGGAAACAATGTGGAGAGATGGTTCGTCCAGTCGCCCATGGTCGGTTCCCATGCGGCGATTTCGCCCTTCAGCGCGCCGTTCATGAACTGGCGGAAGGTGACATGCGTACAATCATGATATTTGCCGTCGCGCACGATGAAATACATCGGCACATCAAGCGCCCATTCGACGTAGTCCTTGAAGCCGAAATCATCATTGAATGTGAAGGGAAGCACGCCGGAGCGGTTATTGTCGGTGTCGCGCCAGATATCGCCGCGCCAGGACAGAAGGCCGTTCGGCTTTCCCTCGGTAAAGGGCGAGGAGGCGAACAGCGCGGTTGCCAGCGACTGCAGCTTCATGGAAACGCGCATCTTCTGGCGCATATCCGCTTCCGAGGAGAAGTCGAGATTAACCTGGATCGTACAGGTGCGGTACATCATGTCGAGACCCTTGGTCCCAACCTTCGGCATATAACGTGTCATGATCGCATAGCGCGATTTCGGCATATGCGGCGTTTCGTCATAGCTCCACAGCGGGCTTCCGCCGATGCCGAGAAAACGGATGCCCATCGGCTCCGCCACTTCGCGCAGCGTCGCCAGATGCTGGTTGGATTCCTTGCAGGTCTGATGCAGGTTCTCAAGCGGCGCGCCTGATAGTTCGAATTGGCCGCCGGGCTCGATGGAGATGGCGCCCATGCCGTGCTGCTCACCAAGCCCGATGATGTTTTCGCCGTCCATGATCGGTTCCCAGCCGAGCTTTTCCTGCATGCCCTTCAGAAGGGCGGAAATGCTGGCTTCGCCAAAATAGGGAACCGGCCGGTTGCCATCTCGGAAAAACGCGAATTTTTCGTGTTCGGTGCCGATGCGGAAATCGGTTTCAGCTTTGCAACCGCCCGCCAGATAATCTGTAAGCTCCGTGACGGAGGAGAGGGGGGTCTGGTCGGTCGTGTCGCGTGCCATGGCTTACCTTGTTATGACGTCTCTGTTGCGGCGAGGCATATGTTTGGCAGATAGAGCCGGATCGCATCCGGAGGCAAATGAATTTCTTTTAAAGATGCATGAAGCGCAATGGTCCAGCGCATGTAGCGCAAAACTGTGCAGCGGTTTTGCGATAAAGACATGCGCCAAAGAGGTCAGTTCCAGTCGCCGATTGATGCCTGAATGACCGCAAGTGCCGCAACGGCGGCCGTGTCGGCCCTCAGAATACGCGGGCCGAGCGGGATGGGGGTGACGAAGGCGAGGCTGCGCAGGAGCTCCCTTTCCTCTTCGGAAAACCCGCCTTCCGGACCGACCAGCAGGGCGAGCTTGCATTCCCTGACGGATTGCAGAACGGGCAGCGGATTTTGCCCCGCATCGCCCTCGTCGCAATAGATGATACGCCGGTCATGGGGCCAGGTCTCGAGCATATCCTTCAGTTTCACCGGCTCGGCGACATCGGGCAGGGAAAGGATGCCGCATTGCTCGGCGGCCTCGATGGCGTTGGCGCGCAGCTTTTCGGTATTGTGGATCTTGCCCTGCACATGCTGCGTCATCACCGGCTGCAAGAGACCGGCGCCCATCTCGACCGCTTTCTGCACCAGATAATCCATCCGCCCGACTTTCAGTGGCGCAAACAGATAGTGCAGATCCGCTGCCGGCGGTTGCGGCCGCGTCTGCTCTACGGGAATGAGGGTGATCTTCTTGCGGCTCGGGAAGGAGAGCCTGGCCTTCCATTCGCCGTCTCGGCCGTTGAACAGCAGGATTTCCGCGCCGTCGCTCATGCGCAGCACATTGGCGAGATAGTTGAACTGTTCGGTCGTCGCTTCCTGTGTCACCCCCGCTTCAAGCGGGGTTTCGACGAACAGGCGTTGCATCCGGAAATTTGCGCGCATGGGACTTTTCGGTTTCAGCGTCAGAGAAAGAGGAAGGACATCAGCCAATAGAGCAGCGCCGCAAGCGTAGCACTCGCGGGAACGGTTACCAGCCAGGCGGCGATGATTGTCATGAAGTGGGAGCGCCGGACGAGATAACGGCGGCGCACCTCGGAGGGGTTCTCCGCATACCTGTCAGCCCGGCGGATTGCGCCGTCACCCGCCTGCACGAGTTCCTGCCGCCGTCGCGATGCCTGCGTGTACCATTCACGGAAGAAGCCGACGCCGAACACCGCGCCGATCGCCGTATGGGTGGTGCTGACCGGCAGGCCGAAGCGCGAGGCCACAAGAACGGTAAGCGCTGTCGCCACGGAAACGCAAAACGCCCGCATGGGGTTGAGCTTTGTGATCTGCTCACCCACGAGGCGAATGAGGCGCGGGCCATAAAGCAGAATACCGCAGGAAAGCCCGAAAGCACCGACCAGCATCACCCATAGAGGTGCGCGGGCGGAGGTCTGCACCGCCTCGTCATGCAATGCCCGAACAATCGCCACCACCGGGCCGATGGCGTTCGAAACGTCATTTGCCCCGTGTGCGAAGGACATCAATCCGGCAGCAAGAACGAGCGGCCACTGGAACAGGATGCGAAGCGACTGGTTGCGGTTCTCCAATCCTTCCGATTGTTTGCGGATGATCGGCACGCAGAGCCGCCAGGCGATGAGCCCGGTCACGAGGCCTATGACGCTGGCATGGCCAAGCGACACATGCATGAGCTGCCGCAACCCGACCCAGATGAGATAGGCGGCGAAAACCCCGGCCATCAAGCCGATGAGGACAGGCACCCAAAGCCGCGCGGATTCAATCTTGTCTTCGCGGTAGATGATGAATTCCTTGATGAAGGCAAGGATGACGATGGCGATGGCGGCACTGATGAAAGGCGCCAGAACCCACGCGAAAGCGATACTGCCGAGCGACAGCCAGTCGACCGCCCCGATGCCATAGGCTGCCATGCCCGCGCCAGCAACGCCACCGACCACCGTGTGGGTGGTGGAAATCGGCGCTTTCGTCCAGGTCGAGATATTGACGAGGAGGCCGGCGGCAAGAAGCGCCGACAACATCGCCCAGGAAAACACGGTCCGGTCCGGGATGGTCTGGATATTGATGATGCCGCTGGAAATGGTCTCGACGACATTGCCGCCGGTGATCAAGGCACCCGCAATCTCGCAGATGGCGGCAATGATGAGCGCCGCCGCAAGCGGCATCGCCTTGGCGCCGACCGCCGGGCCGACGTTATTCGTCACGTCATTCGCGCCAATGTTGATCGCCATATAGGCGCCGATGGCGACGGCCGCGATGATGATGACGGCGCCCGAGGTGCCGGTGACGAAGACGCCGGCAAATATGGCCGCCAGGACAACGAACATGAACCCCGCGCCAAGGCCGGCAAGCTGCTGCGTGACGTGCAGCGTCGCCTCCTCGACACGGGTGATCTTGTCGAGATCCTTGTCGAGCGTGGGCTTCATATTGGGTGGCGGCTTCATTGCCATTCAGACCTCGTTTGCCAGCATTCCTTTTCGTCCGGCAGTCTCGCGGGCTGAAGGCAATTTACAGAAAGACTGTTACATCTCGCACATCTTTCCAAAATGAAAGACGGTAAAAGCCATGTTGGAAAAACAAACTGCAAATTGCCACTATTCGCGCGGGCGCGCTATTTCGAAAGCGCCATTCGCTTGTCGAAAGTGAGCATCAGAGCTTTCAGTTCCGGCTCATTGACCCGTTTGGCCGCCTCCTGCGGGCTGACCCATTCCAGACGCCGGGAGTCTTTCTCAGGAAAGCTGTCCTGAAGCTCCGATACTTCGAGCAGATGCACCTGAACCCTGCACAGAACATTGATGCCGCTGTTCAGCTTTTTCTCATATTCATAAAAACCGAAGGGCGCTTTCTCGACCGTGCCTTTGACACCGGCTTCCTCATAGGCTTCCTGCTCGGCAACCGCATGGGCCTTCTTGCCGCCCATCGGCCAGCCTTTCGGAATGACCCACCGGCCCGTATCCCGGCTGGTGAGCAGCAGAACTTCAGGTTCCGGATTTTTTTTGGACAATCGATAGCACAGCGCCGCATATTGCTGTCGCGGCGGTCTGCGCAACATCAAGCCAACATCTGTCGCCAATCGATTCAAAATCTTCAATCCGAATAAGTCCTTATTTTTCGTCGGTCATAGTTGCTAATATAGATATCCCGCATGCGCCGCCAATCCCCCATCACCCTTAACCCACTACTGTCTTCACGCTGATGAAGCCTTTGGGCAAAATCGATGCAGCAGGTTTGCGAACAGGGGTTTTGCCCGGTGCTTTCCGGGCAATCAGCCGATTGCGGTAATACCGTATCTGTCTGTTTTCAGGCCATTCGGCACGCTGCTATGAGTTGGCGCCGGAATTGCGTTGACCGGGGTGCAGTCCCCAATGCCGGAGACCTTCGATCACACCGTTTGCTTCCGTCGCGCTGGAGAGGAAAAAACGGCTGTCTTGATCTGCCAGCGAGACAAGCTCCGGCAGGGCATTACCCACGATCACGCCGCGAACGCCGTTCAATTCGAACATCGCCCGATCATTGCCAGTATCGCCCGCCACGACTGATTCGTCGAGGCCGATGCGCAGTTGTCCACATAACCATGCCAATGCCGCGCCCTTGTCGGCGGCCTTCGGCAATATGTCGAGGTCACGATTGCTGGAATAGACGATGCGCGCATCGATACCCGCGGTCAGGAGTGCGGCTTCGACATCGCCAAGCGCCCTTTCATCCGCGTCATGCAGGAACCAGCTGGACTTGAGGCCATGCTGATAGCGTTCCGCCTGCATGGTCACGCCCGGAAGGCCCGCCATGACGTCGGTGATCTTTTGCCGGTCGAAACCCGTGCCGAGCGAATGGGTATAGGCGCTTTCCAGCTCGCTCCGCTCCCTGGCGTGCAGCATGGTGCCCACACCGCCAATGATGTAGTCGGGTTTGGGCAAGGGGGTGTCTTCGATGAGCGCAAGCTGATCGTCGATCAGCCTGCCGCTGTTGAAGACGAGAACCGGGCGAAGATCGTCCGGCACCGATTGCCAGAAATCGCGGAACCGGCGCGTGGCGTCGTTATCGCCGACGACGGTTCCGTCGAGATCGGTGGAGAAAAGGCGAAGCGGTTTCAATCGCCATCGTTCCATGGTTCGGCCCAATCCGCTTCTTCCAGAACCGGCATCATGGTCCGGCCTTCCACAAGCGCCAGCAATTGCTGCGCGATGCCCGTCCAGGTGAAGAGGCTGCGCGCCTTGTGCGCACCCATGCGGGAAAGTCGCCCGTAAAGCCGCTCATGTTTGAACGGCTTCATCATGGTGATACCAAGATCTTCCTTGTCAAAGGGATCTGCGAACAAAGCGTGGCGGCCATAGCTGATCGCCCGGAACAACCCGCCGTGAATGGTCACGACAGTTGGCGTCCCGCTGGCCATGGCCTCAATGGCAGTCATGCCGAAGGGCTCGTAACGGCTGGACAGAACGAACAGGTCCGCCGCCCGGTAAACATCCGGCAGATCCTCATCCGCCACGTAACCGGAAAACGCCACCTTGTCCTCCAGCCCGAGCGATTTCACCCGGTCTTTCAGCTGGTTGAGGATGGTTGTTTCCTGCTCGTCCATGTTTTCACCGCCGACGGCGAGATGCAGGCGCGCTTCCGGCTCACGCTGCGCCAGCACCGAAAAGCCGTCGATCAAGAGGTCGTAACCCTTGTTTGTGGCGAGACGTCCGAGCGCCAGCACCGTCTTTCCCTCGAAGCCGAAACGCTGCCGGATCATCTGGCGCGTCGCATCCGAGACGGGGAAGAAGCGGTTATCGTCATAACCCGGCGGGATCATGTGGATATGCTTGCGCTTCAGGCCGTAGTCCTCGATCAGCACGTCGAGCTGCACCGGCGTCGTCGCGATCACCATGTCGCAGCTGCGATAGATGATGAGTTCGTGCTGGATGCGTTCCCTGAAGTTGAACTCCAGTTCGAACGTATCGGCCTTTTCCGGATAATCGGTTTCCATCTGGCGTTTTTTCCAGAGACCGAGCGAATGTGGCGTGTGCAGATGCGGAATTTTCAGCGCTTCGGACAGCCGCTGTCCGGCCACGCCCGCATCCCAATAGTGGCTGTTGACGAAAGAGTAGTTGAGGTCGTTTTTCTTGATGAAGCGCAGCGCGTTTTCGCACCATTCCATCAGGTGGCGGTGCAGATATTCCTTGGGAATGAAATCGCGGCCGCCGCAGGGAATGCGAACCACGCGGACGCGCTCGTCCACCTCGTCAAATTCCGGCTGGTCTTCGAAGCGGCGGGTATAAAGATCGACAGTGTAACCGAGTTGGCCGAGTTTGCGTGCAAGCTCAAGCACATAAACCACCTGTCCCCCGGTGTCTGCGGCGCCCAGTGGCGGGTGCGCGGCGACATAGCCATGCGTCGATATGAGAGCTATCCTTGGATAGCGTTCAGTTTCGCTCGTGGTTGTCATGGGTCCCATCTTGGTAAATTTTTCCAATTAACTGGAGAAAAAGACCAAAGAGGACAAAAGGTTCCATAAAAACCTGAATAAAAGAGCTGCCGTATTTCGTTTTTCGCCGTTTTCAGGCGTCGCGCTGCTGTTGCCTGAGGCGCGAAATCCGGTCCCATTCCCGCGCCTGATGCGCCTTCGATGTCGTATCCACGATGAAATCGATATGGGCCTCCGCCGCGGCCCTCGCCGCCGCCGGATCGCTGCGTGTGATGGCATCGTGGATGGCGATATGCTGTCGCAGCACCTCGTCATGAGCACCGGCCACGGTGAAGATGAGATGGCGGTTATAAAAGATGTCGTCGCTCAGGAGCCGGTAGCAGGACCGCAATGTGTGCATCAGCACGATATTATGTGCCGCCTCACCGATGGCATTGTGAAATTCCACGTCCCCCGTCAGCTCGTCATCGAAACGGCCAGCCTCATGGGCCTCCCGCATCTTTTCAACGATGGCCGCAAGGTTACGCCTGTCCGGCTCCGTCGCGCGTTTCGCTGCAAGTTCGGCGGTCATGCCTTCAATATAGCGGCGATATTCGAGGAAATCCCGTGTTGCCCGGCTGTGGCGGGTTATCAGCGCACTCAAGGGGTCGGAAAAGACCGGCCCGACAATATCGGCGACATAGGTTCCGCCGCCATGCCGGCTGGTAAGAAGGCCGCGCGTTTCGAGTTCCTTCAGCGCTTCCCGCAGGATCGGCCGTGAGACATCGAGCCGTTGCGCCAGTTCCCGCTCGCCAGGCAACCGGTCGCCGTCACGCAATATGCCGTCGAGGATCAGTTCCTCGAAACGTAAGATCACCTCCTGCGCTGTGCGGCTGTGCTCTATCCGTGCGAACAGCGTTTCATCCATCGCAGCATTCTCCGGTAAAAATCCGCCCTCTGTGTGTGCCCATAGGTGCAATGGAACGCAAATTATCAGCGGAATATCGTACTGGTCAAATATTCTGTCCAGTTCATGCCTTTCACTTGAAGCAGCTGCCCTGCGTCAACACGGCATCTGCCTATTTAACTTGGCTTTTGTTAAAGCTGTGCCCGGACAGGGTGATGATGGCGGGTTTTCTCCGCCAGGTGCATCAAAACAATTACATCGGCCTCGATTGCGGTGTCGTCATCGCCATTGATGCTTTAGAAAACCGGCGGAACAGGCGGGGACGGTATCGCAATGGCCAAGGGTAGATTTGCTTTCGCAAGCGCGCCGGAAAGGTCGCTGGCGCTCGGGGAAGTTCATGCGCGGCCAACAGTGCTGCTGGCTCCGTCGCGCATCATCGTCCAGCTTGCCTTCATGATGGATGGCGGCTCGGCCGTGCATCATTCGGTCATCGCGGAAATGTCGCGCAGCCGGGGTGTTGCGCCGCCGGAACGCGACGCCCGCCATCACGCCATGCCCTGGGGGCAGGGCACACTGCGGTGGGAGCGGCATACCGAATTCTCGACATGGTTCTGGGATGGCCCCGCACCGGAAAAATTCGGCGGCGATATTGCCGGCGACCCTTTCGGGGATGGTTTTTCGCCGCCCGGCTCGCTGATATCAGGCGTGCGGCTGGAAATTCGCAACGACAATAAGCTCGCCTCGCAAGCAGAGACGCTGTTCGAACCGACAAGCCTCTGTCACAGCGACGTGCGCGACGGTCAGGCGGCGATCCTCACCGATTTCCGTCAGGATCGCGATGGGCTGACGCAGATCCTGGTGATAGACCGGGGCTTGAGCGATTACAGCCGCGGCGCGCTGGTGCAGCGGCTGCTGGATATCGAGACCTATCGCACGCTCGCCATGCTCGGCCTGCCGATGGCGCAGACACTCTCGCCGGAAATCCGCCGCATCGAGGATGGCCTGACGGGCATCACCCAGCGCATGAAGAACGGCGCGCGCGACGAGGCCGATGCGCTTCTGGCGGAGATGACCCGGCTTGCGGCGGAACTGGAAGCCAATGCCGCGCTCAGTCTTTATCGTTTCGGCGCCAGCCGCGCCTATGACGGCATTGTGCGCGAACGTATTCGCGCGCTTGCGGAAACGCCGGTTCAGGGGCACGAGACCATGGGCAGCTTTCTGGAAAGGCGGCTCGCGCCCGCCATGCGCACCTGCCAGTCCGTCGAAGAAAGGCAGGCCAACCTGTCACGCAAGCTCTATCGCGCCACGGCTCTCGTCAGAAGCTGGATCGACGTGGAACTGGAGCGGCAGAATACGGTGCTGCTCAACACCATGAACAAGCGCGCCGCCATGCAGCTTCGCCTGCAGCAGACGGTTGAGGGTCTCTCGGTCGCCGCCATCTCCTATTATGTCGTCGGCCTTATTGGTTATCTCACCAAGGCCATCAGCCACGACGTGCTGCCGGTCGACCCCACCGTGGTTACGGGTCTTTCCGTCCCCTTTGCCGTGCTGGGCGTCTGGTGGGTGGTGCGCCGCGTCCGTCGCTCCCATGCCGAGGGTGGGCATTAAGGCACACTCGCGCTTCCCTCATTCCTGTGACAGGCACAGGGACGAGGGCAGAACAAGTGGCATTGGCCAGCGCCTCCGCCGTTCTAGCCCTGCTCCCAATAGGGCGACGGCCCATAAAGCCCGGCCAGATAGTCAATGAACAGCCGCACTTTCGCGGGCAGGAACTGCCGGCTCGGATAAACCGCCGACAGCGTGACGTTTCGCGACCCCTCATAGGCGGGCAGAACCTGCACCAGTTTACCGGCGCGCAGTTCATGGCCGATATCCCAGGTTGAGCGCAGCGCAATGCCGAGTCCGGAAATCACCGCCTCGCGGATCACCTCGCTCGAATTGGTGACCAGCATGCCTTCCGGGCGGATGCTGAGCGCGCCGCCCGGCCCCTCCAATCGCCAGATATCGTTGTTGTGGGCAGGCAGGCAGCGGTGCTTCTTCAGATCTTCGATCGTTTCCGGCATGCCGTGGGTGGCCACATAGTCCGCCGAGGCGCACAGCACGCGGCGCACGGGCGCCAGACGGCGCGCGACGAGGCTGGAGGAATTGAGATCAGCAATGCGGATCGCCAGATCGTAGCCGCCTTCGATGATATCGATGAATTCGTCGCTCAAGACCAGATTGACCGACAGGTCCGGGTGCCGCTCCATGAAAATCCGCAGATGCGGCGCGATATGCATGCGCCCGAAAGAGGTGGGGGCGGAGATTTTCAGCGTGCCGTTGACGGTATTCGCCCGGCCGGACACGAAATCTTCCGCATCCTCCAGCCCTTCCAGCACGGCAAGCACTCGCTCGTAAAAACCCTGACCCGCTTCGGTCAGCGAAATCTGCCTTGTGGTGCGCTGGAACAGCCGTGCGCCGAGTTTCTCTTCCAGCCGCTTGATGCGCTTGGAAATGACGGCTGGGGAATAGCCAAGCTCCTTGGCGGCAAGCGACATGCTGCCGGAGGCGGCAACGGTTGCGAAGACTTCCAGATCGCCCAGATTTGTCACAGTTGACCTCTGATTGTTTCCGTAATGGAAAAAATCCATAACATTTGATTGCGCTCTTTCAAAGTGGTAAAGAAAGAATACCACTTGGCAAGACGTGCATGGAGGAGGGGCGGTGACGCAGCCGATCAAGTTTCTGGAGCCGCGGGCAAAGGTCGTGGCGAGCCGTGACCGCATCATATCCGATCTGAAGGATATCCTCGCCGAGGGCTGTCTTGTGCATGAGCCGCGTGAGCTCGTGCCTTTCGAGACGGATGCCTTCGTTTCCTACCGCCGCCTTCCGCTGGCCGTTGCGCTGCCGAAGACGACCGAGCAGGTCGCAGCGGTGCTGAAATATTGTAACCGTTATGGCATTCCGGTCGTACCGCGCGGTGCCGGCACCTCGCTCTCCGGCGGCGCGATCCCGCAGGAGGATGCGGTGGTGATCGGTCTTTCAAAGATGTCCTCGATCCTCGAACTGGATTTCTACAATCGCACGGCGCAGGTCCAGGCGGGTGTCACCAATCTTTCCATTTCCGATGCGGCGGGTGCGGAAGGCTTCTTTTATGCGCCGGACCCAAGCTCGCAGCTTGCCTGCACCATCGGCGGCAATATCGGCATGAATTCCGGCGGCGCGCATTGCCTGAAATATGGCGTCACCACCAATAATCTGCTCGGCGTAAAAATGGTGCTCGTCGATGGCACGGTGCTGGAGCTGGGCGGCAAGCACCTCGATGCCGCCGGTTACGATCTGCTGGCCCTCGTCTGCGGCTCGGAAGGCCAGCTTGGCATTGTTACGGAAGCGACGGTGCGGCTGATCGCCAAGCCGGAGGGTGCGCGGCCGGTGCTGTTCGGTTTCGAAGCCTCCGAAGAAGCGGGCTCCTGCGTCGCCGATATCATCGGCGCGGGCATCATTCCGGTCGCCATCGAATTCATGGACAAGCCGGCAATCGAGATCTGCGAGGCCTTCGCCAAGGCGGGATATCCGCTGGATGTCGGCGCGCTTCTGATCGTCGAGGTCGAAGGCTCCGAGGCGGAAATGGACGCCATGCTGGCGGATATCGTTACCATTGCCAGAAAACACGGCGTGAAGACGGTGAAGGAATGCCAGTCGGCCATGGAGGCGGCGGCGATCTGGAAAGGCCGCAAATCCGCTTTCGGCGCAACGGGCCGCATCGCGGATTACATCTGCATGGATGGCACGGTGCCGCTTTCCCAGCTTTCTTATGTGCTGAAAAAGACGAGTGAAATCACCGACCGGCTCGGCCTTCGCGTTGCCAATGTCTTCCATGCGGGTGATGGCAACATGCACCCGCTCATCCTGTTCAACGCCAATGACCCTGATGATGCCGCCCGGGCCGAAGAGGCGGGCAATGAGATATTGAAGCTCTGCGTCGATGCCGGTGGTTGCCTGACCGGCGAGCATGGTGTCGGCATCGAAAAACGCGATCTCATGCGCCACCAATATGGCGAGGCCGATCTGGCCCAGCAGATGGCGGTGCGCGCGGCTTTTGACGAGGGGTGGTTGATGAACCCTTCCAAGGTGTTTCCGCTGGAGGGGAGGGGATGATGGGTGTGAATTTTGTGCTCTCTGTGGGTGTGGCTCACCCCCCTCTGCCCTGCCGGGCATCTCCCCCACAAGGGGGAGATTGGCAAGACGCACCTGCGTCGCTCCATCTCGACCGAAGAAAAATGCGGGGCCTTGCCGCGAGTCGATCTCCCCCCTTGTGGGGGAGATGCCCGGCAGGGCAGAGGGGGGTATCCCTCGCGCAAACGTCGCTATCCCATGCCCGGAGCCCGCCACCCCATGTTGACCCCCTACGCAGAAACCCAGGCCGCCGACATCATCCGCGACCACGCCGCGCGTAAAAGCCCGCTGAAAATCATCGGCGGCAACACCCGCTCCGGTTTCGGCAATGCTGTCGCAGCAGATGAAGCACTCTCTTCCCGCGCCATGAACGGCATCGTCTCCTATCTGCCCGCCGAAATGGTCATGACCGTAAAGGCCGGAACGCCGCTCGCCACCGTCGAAGCCGCCCTTGCCGAAAATTTCCAGATGATGGCTTTCGAGCCAATGGACCATCGCGCGATCATGGCAACCGCAGGCGAACCCACCATCGGCGGCGTTTTCGCCGCCAATGTCTCCGGCCCGCGCCGTTATGTGGCGGGTGCTGCGCGCGACAGCCTGCTCGGCATCCGTTTCGTCAACGGTCGCGCAGAAGTCATCAAGGCCGGCGGTCGGGTGATGAAGAATGTGACCGGGCTCGATCTTTCGAGGCTTCTGGCGGGTTCGCACGGCACGCTCGGTTTTCTCACCGAAGTCACCTTCCGCGTATTGCCGAAACCGCCTTCGGAAAAGACAGTCGTTGTTTCCGGGCTGGATGATGAGGCAGCGACGCGGATCATGGCGGCGGCCATGGCGATGAGCGTCGAGGTCTCCGGTGCGGCCCATCTGCCGGAAAGCGTACGCTCCCGTTTCATCGATGGCGCCCTGCCGGAAGGTCCGGCGACGATCCTCAGGCTGGAAGGTCTCGCGGCGTCGGTGGAGGCGCGCGCGGCCAAACTCCTCTCGGTCATGGACAGGGTTGGCCCATGGGCGTTGCTGGAAGGCGAGGAAAGCACGGTTTTGTGGCGTCAGGTGCGGGATGTCGCGCCCTATGCCGGGGAAAACGCCAAACCGCTCTGGAAAGTCTCGGTCGCGCCGGCGCAAGGCCACCGGCTGGTGGCCGCCCTGCGCATGGAAGCCGGCATCGATGCCTTTTACGACTGGCAGGGCGGTCTCGTCTGGATGCAGATGGAAGCAGACCCGGAGGCGGAGCTGCTGCGCGGCGCCATTCGCGCGCTTGGCGGCGGGCATGCCACCTTGATGCGGGCAAATGATGCGATACGCGCCACCGTGCCGGCATTCGAACCACGCCCGGCGGCGGAAGCCATGCTGTCTGAACGCATCAGGGAAAAGCTCGACCCAGTGGGCATCTTCAATCCCGGCAAGATGGCTGTAACGATGGAAAGGGCCGTCTGAACCATGCAAACATCCTTCACGCCCGAGCAGCTGGCCGATCCGCATGTGGCGGAATCCGAAAAGATCCTGCGCAAATGTGTGCATTGCGGCTTCTGCACCGCCACCTGTCCCACCTATGTCACGCTCGGCAACGAGCTGGATAGTCCGCGCGGCCGCATCTACCTCATCAAGGACATGCTGGAAAACAGCCGCCCGGCCGACCGGGAGGTCGTTACCCATATCGACCGCTGCCTCTCGTGCCTTGCCTGCACCACCACCTGTCCCTCCGGCGTGGACTACATGCATCTTGTCGATCATGCCCGCGCCCATATCGAACAGACCTATAAACGCCCCTTCATGGATCGCCTGACCCGCAATCTTCTGGCTGCGGTTCTGCCCTATCCCGGTCGCTTCCGCCTGGCCCTGCATCTGGCAAGGATCGCGCGACCCTTTGCCGGGCTGCTCGCGAAGTTTCCGGCACTGAAGCCATTGCAATCCATGCTCGATCTTGCTCCCGCCTCCATCCCCGTCGTTTCCGCTTCCGCCCGGCCGGGTGAACGGGCGGCGGAAGGCGAGAAGCGCGGTCGCGTCGCCATCCTCACCGGCTGCGCCCAGCCGGTGCTCGATCCCGGTATCAACGAAGCGACGCTGCGCCTGCTGGCGCGGCTCGGCGTCGAGGTCGTGGTTCCCAGGGGAGAGGGCTGCTGCGGTTCGCTGGTGCACCACATGGGGCGAGAGGCCGAGGCGCTGGCCGCCGCCCGCCGCAATGTCGATGTCTGGATGCGGGAGATGGAGAATGGCGGCCTCGACGCCGTCATCATCACCGCATCCGGCTGCGGCACCACCATCAAGGATTACGGCCATATGCTGCGGCTCGATCCGGCTTATGCGGACAAGGCCGCGCGGGTATCGGCGCTCGCGAAGGACATTACCGAATATCTTGCCACCCTCGACCTACCGCAAAAGGAGAGCCAGGGACTGACGGTCGCCTATCATTCGGCTTGCTCCATGCAGCATGGCCAGAAGATCACCATGGCGCCGAAACAATTGCTGAAAGCGGCGGGCTTCACCGTCCGCGATCCGGCGGAAGGGCATCTCTGCTGCGGCTCTGCCGGAACCTACAACATCATGCAGCCGGAGATTTCCGGAAAGCTGAAGGCACGCAAGGTGAAGAACATCGAGGCAACGAAGGCGGATGTCATCGCCACCGGCAATATCGGCTGCATCACGCAGATCGCCACCGGCACGCAAATGCCGATCCTGCACACGGTCGAGCTGCTGGACTGGGCCTATGGCGGGCCGAAACCGGCGAGGCTTTCCGCTTAGAGCGCAATGCCTGTGGTGCGCACTCGTCCCTCATTCCTGTGCTTGTCACAGGAATCCAGCCAGCCCAAGTCCTTGGGCTGAAAGGGCTCCTCCCGCCGCGCAGACGCGCGTCGACTGGATTCCTGTGACAAGCACGGGAATGAGGTTCAGGGGGTGCCCTGTCGCCCGATTTTCCAGCCCAACGCTAGAACTTGTAGGCGACGCCGAAGTTCACCGCATTGGTCATGATATCGGTCTTGAGCTTGCCGCCATTGTCGATATCCACGTCGATAAAGGAATAGGTGCCTTTATATTCCACGAAGGTCGACCAGTTGTCGGTGATGCGGTAGCTGAGACCGGCCTGTGCCTGCAGGGTTGCGCCGCCGAACTGGTATTCGAAGGTGCGACCGGAACCGCGTGTGACCTCCACATGCGGCACGTTGATGCCGACGCCCGCGCCGACATAGGGTGTCAGCGGCAGGTTCTCCAGCGGAAAGCGGTAGAGCGCATTCAGCGTCAACAGGTTCAGGCCGTCGGTGAATTCGAAATGCGACCAGCCGGAGCGGGCAAGGGTCTGGTCATCGGCATAGACCTTGTCATGCGTGAAATCGAGCGAGATACCGAAATTGTTGAGCCGGCCCTCGTCGAACCAGTAGGTGCCGCGCACGCCCCAATAGGGTGGGCTTGAAAACGACTTGCCTTCCCATCCAGCCCGGAAGTCCGGTCCGTCGGACACTTTCACGTCGCTATGCGGGGCGCTCTGCCAGCCGCCGTAACCGGAAATTTCAAATTCCCCCGCCATGGCTGCGGAGAAGGAAACGCCGCTGAACAACAGGGCGCAGACAAAAGAAGCGTGGCGCGGCATGAAGAGAATCCAGATTGATATCAGAAATGCACCAAAGCGTTTTTTCGTAACATTTAAATGACAGAAACGAAAAACGGGCGGTCAGCTGACCACCCGTTTTAAGGCCGTTCCATCATCCCCCTGAGAGAGGTCCGGCGCCTGGCGTCCCCCGCCAAGTCTCGATCAATCAGATTTGCCCGGAGTGTACCGCCGCAAGGCGGCAATACAAGCGCATACGCCGCGATGTGGTCCGATATCACCCGGAATAGGGGAACCCGTTGCCGTCATATCACAATGACGGTGGTTCCGACGTTGACGCGCTCATAAAGATCGGTGACATCCTCGTTGCGCATGCGGATGCAGCCGGATGAATTGTTGCTGCCGATCGTCCAGGGCTGGTTGGTGCCATGGATTCGGTAAAGGGTGGAACCGAGATACATGGCGCGCGCGCCCATCGGATTGGCCGGGCCACCTTCCATGAAGGCCGGCAGGTAGTGTCCCTTCGCCGCTTCGCGGGTAATCATCTCCTTCGGTGGGGTCCAGCTCGGCCATTCCGCTTTACGGGTCACCTTGTGCGTTCCGGCCCATTCAAAACCGGGCTTGCCGACGCCGACGCCGTAGCGGCGCGCCTTGCCATCGGCCATGACGAGATAGAGGAAGCGGTTCGGCGTATCGATGACGATGGTGCCGGGCTTCTGGGTGGTCTGGTAGCTCACGATCTGCGGCAGGAACTGCGGGGCGATCTGCGTGCGCACCGGCGCGTTCGGGCGCACGGCGGCGTTCTGCACCCGTGCCGGGCGTTGTGATGTGACGCCCGAGCTTGGGCGCTGGGGCATGGCTGCGGCCTGACGCTGCTGGAAGAGCGGCTGGCGTGCGGCCGGTGCGCGCGGATAAACCACGGGGCGCACATTGCCACGCCCGAGCTGCGTTACCCAGGGCGCGGAAAGGTCCGGGCTGACGATGACGGGCGGCCGCTCGCGATAACGCTCATTGGCCATGGCGGCTGGCGCCGTGAAGGTGGAAACGAGGCTCAGCGCCAGAAAAACGGACTTCATCGTCATCGGGTGGACTCTCTCTGCGGGATGTCGCAACAATGGAAATCGCGGGTTTATTCGCCCGCATTGCCGGACACGTTCGCACCTTGACGCAAGTGAATCGTAAATGGCTGTTCATTAAAAAGCGCTTCATTAGTGCAACCTGTATTTAGGGTTAGCACCGGGTTTTGAAACGTGGTGAATGAGTGGTAAGTGCGCGTGTCCCGCCGGTGATTTGCGGGAGCGGAAAAGGGTTGTTGCGGAATGGATGAGGCGGGACTTGAAACCGGTGCGGATGGCCGTGTGCGGTGTTTCTGGCAGCAGGGGCTGGAGGATTACAGCCGTTACCACGATGAGGAATGGGGCTACCCCGTTACCGATGACCGTCGCCTGTTCGAGAAGATCTGCCTGGAAGGATTTCAGTCCGGGCTTTCCTGGCTGACGGTTCTGCGCAAGCGTGAGGCTTTCCGTCTTGCCTTCGCCAATTTCGAGTTCGAAAAAGTGGCGGAGTTCGGTGAAGCCGAAATCGAGCGCTGCCTTGCGGACAAGGGCATTATCCGCCATCGCGGCAAGATCGTCTCAACGATCAACAATGCCCGCCGCGCCCTGGAATTGCGTGACGAATTCGGTTCTCTTGCCCGTTATTTCTGGAGTTTCGAGCCCGCCGCCGCAGAAAGGCCGCAAAAGCTGGACTATGCGACGTTAAGGGCCAATCCCACCAGTGCCGCGTCCATTCGTCTTTCCAAGGACTTGAAGAAACGCGGCTGGAGTTTCGTCGGTCCGACGACAGTCTATGCATTCATGCAGGCCATGGGTATGGTCAACGATCATATCGAAGGTTGTCATTGCCGCGAGCCGATCGAGGTCATGCGGCGGGAGTTTGTACGTCCATGAAGGTAACCTCCCTTCTTCTGGCGCTTACCATGGCGATGGCGGCCGTGCCGCATCAGTCCTTCGCTGAAAGCCGCAATGTCGATGGCATCTGGTTGGATGATGGCGAAAGGCTGAAGGAAGTGGCCATGCCGCCGACCGGGCCGCTGAAGCTCGATGGCTGGACGCGGCGCGGGCGCGGCGATGTCTACCGTTTGAAAGTCAAGGCCGGGCAGACGGTGAAGGTGGAGCTTGCCTCCTCCAGCGAATTCGTCCTGATGGCGATCTTCGATTTTTCCACACCGGATGAGGATGCGATCTTCTTCAGCGATTCCGAAGGTAAAACGGCAACGCTGACGCCGAAGGCGGATACGGAATGGCTGATCCGCCCGACGCTAATCCTGGGGTTACCCCGTCGCGGTCTCGGTGCGCATTATACGCTGACGGTCAGCACCGAAAAGTAGCGGTAGTACCGTTCAGCCCGCTTGCGTCAGCATGATCAGGCCGAAACTCAGAATTCCAAGCAGGACGAGCGACAGGCTGGCGGCGACGATGACCTTGCCGCCGGCATGGCGAAGGCTGCGAATATCGACGGACAGGCCCAGTGCCGCCATCGACATGATGGTGAGGATGTTGGAAAGCGAGGCGAGGGGACCGAGCAGACCCTCGGGAATAAGGCTGAAGGATCTGGCCATGATCATCAGCACGAAGCAGATGATGAACCACGGAACCATCTGCTGCAATTTCAGCCGTCCCGTGCCGGACTGGCCGTGGATGACGGAAAGGGCGGCGATGACCGGTCCCAGCATCAGCACGCGGATGAGCTTGACGATGGTGCCTGTCTGCACGGCGACGGCGCCGAGCGGTGCGGTGGCGGCCAGAACCTGTGGCACGGCATAGACCGTCAGGCCCGCAAAGATACCGTATTGGGTGGCGTCGAGACCGAGAAGCTGTGGCAGGAACGGCATCAGCAGAACGGCGGCGACACCGAGGACCGCGGTGAAGGCAATCGAGGCAGCAACATCTTCCGGCTTCGCGCCAATGGCGGGTGCGGCCGCCGCGATGGCGGAATTGCCGCAGATGGAGTTGCCGCAGGCAATCAGTGTCGCCAGTTTCGGCGGCAGCCCCAGCATTCGCCCGGCGGCATAGCTGACGACCAGTGACAGGGCGACAATCAGCGCAATACCGCCAATCAGCAGGCCGCCGGCGCCCTTGAGAATGGCGAGGCTGAGCGACGCGCCAAGAAGCGCCACGGCGATTTCGAGCAGGGTCTTGGCGCTGAACTTGATCCCGGCCGCAGCAACCGCCGGCAGCGACACCAGCGAGCGTAAAAGCGTGCCGATCAGAATGGCAAGCACAAGATCGCCCAGCCATGCATGACCGGCAAGGCGCACCTGAAAACGCTCCGCGAGAATAGCCGCGCAGCTGACTGCCGCGCAGAGCAGAATTCCCGGCAGAAGCGGGGTCAACCAGCGAAGGGAGAACTGAAAAGGATGAGTGAGGGTGCGATGCTGTGCCATGGCCAGACAATGCCGCAGCGGCCTGTTTTATTCTATCAAATAATATGGCATATATTATTCGGTAAAATCGAATGAAGAGCCATGACCTTCGAGCAACTCCGCATTTTCATCGCCGTCGCTGAGCGCGAGCACCTGACAAGGGCTGCCGAAGCCATCGGTTTGACCGCCTCCGCCGTCAGTTCCTCCATCAAGAATCTGGAAGCCTTTTATAATGTCGAACTGTTTCATCGCGTCGGCCGCAATATCGAGCTGACCGAAAGCGGCCGGGTGTTTCTGGGTGAGGCCAGGGCGACGCTGGCGCGCGTCCGCAACGCCGAACTGATCCTCTCCGAAATGGGCGGCCTGACACGCGGCGAAATCACCGTTTGCGCCAGCCAGACGATTGCAAGCTACTGGCTGCCGCCAATCCTCATGCAGTTTAAGAAGCTTTATCCGGGTGTCACGTTGAAACTCGATATCGGCAATACGAAAACGGTGACGCAGGCCGTGCTCGACGGTCTGGCGGAGGTCGGTTTCATCGAGGGCAGGATCGACGAGCCCGCATTGATGGTGCAGCCAGTGGTATCCGACAAGCTTCTGGTGGTGACCGGCTCGGCCCATCCCTTCGCTGACGGTCGGTATCTCACCGCTCTCGATATGCTCTACGGAACATCCTGGGTGCTGCGCGAGCAGGGCTCCGGAACCCGCTCCGCCTTTGAGGCGGCGGTGCGGCAGATGGGCGTGGACCCGGCTGAACTGTCTGTCATGCTCGAACTGCCGTCCAACGAGGCGGTGGTGATGGCAGCGCGCTCCGGCGGCGCGGCGACGGCGGTTTCCGCATCCGTCGCTTCCCTTTTCCTGCGGCAGGGATTGCTGGTCCGTTCGGGCATCGATCTGCCCGCCCGCAACTTCGCCCTGTTACGCCACAAGGAACGCCACACCAGCCGTGCGGCAATGGAACTGGAACGACTGAGCCGTGCGGCGTCGGAGGACTACAAGGCTGGTCTCGCCGGGGTATAGCGGTGCGAAGGGGGGCGGCACCATTGGCCTTTGCGAGCGTGTTGGGCAAGCTTCCCCCCTCTTCAGCGTCATCCTCGCCCTTGAGGCGAGGATCCCATGGCGTCGCGGCTTGTGTATCCCCGGGTCAAGCCCGAGGATGGCTGGACGAGAGGGTTGAAGTCCCTGATAAATAACGTCAGGAGCGCCGTCGCCAGCGCCCCTCCTTCAGCAACAGCAATCACTTGCCCTTGGATTTCAGCCAGGCCTTCATCATGGCGATTTCGCCCTCCTGCGCCTTGATCACCTCTTCGGCCAGTTTGCGGATTTCCGGGTCCTTGCCGTATTCCAGCTGAACCTTTGCCATATCGATTGCGCCCTGATGATGCGGGATCATGCCGCGCACGAAATCGACATCGGCATCGCCGCTATAGTCGATCGCCATATCGCCATGCATCTTCTTGCTTGCTTCCATGAAGGCCTTGGTGGACGCGGTTTCGCCTGCTGCGCTCTTTGACATGTCGTGTCCGGCATGGCCGCCCGCTTCCTGTGCGAGAAGGGGCATGGCGAAGACGGTGGTGAAAGCGGCGGCGAGCGTGATGGTTTTGATAGACATGGATTATCCTTCCTGTGTCCGACGTATTTTTCGATGGATTGTCTGGAAAAATATGGCGTCAGGCGCGGGGAGGCGGCAGGGGCGGCGCGAAAGCCTCGCCATTGAAGAGGGTGCTGCGTTGTGGTTTCGGATAGGCGAATGTCATCCGGCCGCTATCGGCGAAGATCGTTCGCGGAACCACGATCAGGCAGGCGGCGCAGGAGCCGGGATGCGCGGCGTTGTCGCCATGCGGACAGCAGCCACCCATGGCTGCACTATAAGGAGCATTCTTGCCTTGCGTATGAGAGCCGCCGTCCCGATCGGAATGGTGTGAATGGGCATCATGTTTCATCGGGGTCTGTGAGGAAACAGTCTTGCCCGTGGCCGTCGGCATGCTCAGCGCCATCTGCACCGGCATGGCGCCGAAAAGCAGACAGGCAAGAAACATCAATGTGCGAACCACCTGAGACATGGTGCGAATTTGCCGTGAAAATTATGGAATAAGCATGGCGATCAGGTCAGTTCGCGCGCAATGACGTGATGCACGATGCGATAATTCCGGCTTTCCTCCCCGAGCGGCGCGAGCGGCCAGTCCCATGCGGCGGCCGGCATGGGAATATCGATGCCATGCAGCAAGTCCTCGTGCTGCTGCAAGCTGCCATCCCTGCCGATGACCTCGAAGGAGGTGTCCGTGACAAGGCATACCTTGCAGGGAAGTCCGGCAAGCGCGTCCAGATGCGTCTGGATAAGCCTCGGCAGCAGGTCGTTCGGCGCATCTGCGATCTTTTCCCGCTCCAGCCGATGGCGCGCGCCCGTGCCGATCTGCGACAGAAGATTGGCCGATACGACGAAATCGAGATAGGGCACCCGCCGCAGAAAATCGAGCGGTTCGGCCGGCCGGCCGGCAAGAACATCGTCAAAACCGGAAAGATCGCGGTTGGCGATACGGACATTCTTTTTGGCATTGAGGCGCAGCTTCGCCTGCACGCTGGCGAGATGCACCAGATCGACCAGGACGACGGTGTCGAACATTGCCACCAGCGCATCATAGGGCACGTCGCGCAGCAGGCCCGAGCCGAGCACCACGGCCGTTCGCCTCTGTTTCAGTTTTCTCGCCGATTGCAGCACGAATTGCCGGCTGTTGTTTTCATGCTCCGCCCAGGCTTTGGCGCAGCGGCTGGCGCGCGCCCAGAGGTTGACGGAATATCGGATATGCGGCCGAAAGGGCTTCGGCGTGGCCGCGCGCGTGGCGGCATATTGCAGGGCTTCGAGGATCATGAATGCCTAACGGTAAATTTCGCGGCGATGGCCGATTTCGACCACCAGCACGACAAGCTTGTGATCCTGTATATGCGGTAATCGCCCACCCGGTAGCGCCAGAAATTTCCGAGTTCGGAGCCTTGCAGGGCGGAACCTGTCTGACGGGGATCGTCGAGCACCGCCAATCTTTCGTGGAGAAAGGCGCGGATTCTCCGGCGTATTTCCGGATTTAACTTGCGCATCTCTTTCTGGACAAGTGTGTGGTACTCAATTGTCCAGATCACGCCAGAACTCCTCGGCGCTTATCACCTTTGCTTCGCCACGCTGGATTTGTCGCACTGCCTCTTCGGCGAGATAGAGATCTTCCATATCCTCGATATGTTTCTCGATCGCCTCGCGGATGTAAAAAGCGGATGTGCGGCCGGTGCGCGCAGACAGCGCTTTCAGCCGTTCATAGGTCTCGTCCGGCAGGCGAATGGCCGTCTGTTTGCTCATGGGTCGCGTCCTTCCCGATCCGAATTGGGATACATGTATCCCATATAGCACCGCTTGGCTGCGCCGGCCAGCAGAACTGAGCCTTTGCAGCTTGCCGCACAGGGCTTCATCCTCTAATACACCGGCATAATTTCAGGAAAATATCGGATCGGCATCATGAGCGAAAAAGCAAAAAAGCCTCAGAAACTGAAAGCCCGCCTGCCGCGCGGCTTCGTGGATCGCTCGGTTGCCGATATTCATGCCACCAATGAGATGATCGAGAAGATCCGCAGGGTCTACGAGCTTTACGGCTTCGATCCGGTGGAAACCCCACTGTTCGAATATACCGATGCGCTCGGCAAATTCCTGCCCGATAGCGACCGTCCGAACGAAGGCGTGTTTTCGCTGCAGGACGATGACGACCAATGGATGAGCCTGCGCTACGATCTCACCGCGCCGCTCGCCCGCCATGTCGCGGAAAACTTTAACGAAATCCAGCTGCCATACCGCACCTATCGCGCCGGTTATGTCTTCCGCAATGAAAAGCCCGGCCCCGGCCGCTTCCGGCAGTTCATGCAGTTCGATGCCGATACGGTGGGCGCCGCCGGCGTGCAGGCCGATGCCGAAATGTGCATGATGATGGCCGATACACTGGAAGCGCTCGGCATTCAGCGTGGCGATTACGTCGTCCGCGTCAACAACCGCAAGGTGCTTGATGGCGTGATGGAAGCCATCGGCCTCGGCGGTGAGGACAATGTCGGTCGTCGCCTCAATGTTTTGCGCGCCATCGATAAGCTCGACAAGTTCGGTCCTGAAGGCGTGAAGCTGTTGCTTGGTCCCGGCCGCAAGGACGAGTCCGGTGATTTCACCAAGGGCGCGGGGCTGGATGCCGAAGACATCACACTTCTGATTGGTTTCCTTCAGTCCACAGTAAGCATTGGAAGTCATCAGATAGCGTACGAGAATAGCGATCAGAGCGTTGATACAAAGCTGATGCCTCACGCGATGTTTCCATACGACGGCAACCGCTTGATTTCGAATGAACGCTTTTCTGAGGGAATCGCGGAGTTGTCCACGATCCGGAGTATAATTCACTCTGCTGGTTACGGCTCCGATCGCATCAAGATAGACCCCTCCGTCGTGCGTGGCCTCGAATACTACACCGGCCCCGTCTACGAGGCCGAACTGACTTTCGATGTTACTAATGAAAAGGGCGAAAAGGTCGTGTTCGGTTCGGTCGGCGGCGGCGGTCGTTATGACGGCCTCGTCTCGCGCTTCATGGGCCAGCCGGTTCCGGCCACGGGTTTCTCCATCGGCGTTTCGCGCCTGATGACGGCGCTGAAGAACCTCGGCAAGCTCGGTCAGGTCAAGCCGCTTGCCCCCGTTCTGATCACGGTCATGGATGGCGATGTGCAGAGCATGGGCCGTTACCAGACATTCACGCAGGCGCTGCGCAATGAGGGCATCCGCGCTGAAATGTATCAGGGCAACTGGAAGAAATTCGGCAACCAGCTGAAATATGCCGACCGCCTCGGTTCCCCCATCGCCATCATTCAGGGCGGTGATGAGCGCGCCGAAGGTGTGGTGCAGATCAAGGATCTGATCGAAGGCAAGCGTCTCTCCGGCGAGATCGAGGACAATGCCAGCTGGCGCGAGGCGCGTGTGGCGCAGGTCACCGTACTGGAGGCGGATCTGGTGGCGAAGGTCCGCGAGATTCTGGAGCATCAGGCAGAGGACGTTCGCCGCGCCGCCGAAGGGCGTTAAGGTCATGGCGATCCTCGCGCTCGACCATGTTCAACTGGCTATGCCGGCGGGCCGTGAGGATGAGGCGCGCGCTTTTTATGGCGGCCTGCTCGGCTTTGCGGAGCAGGCCAAGCCCACTAATCTCGCCGCGCGCGGCGGGTGCTGGTTCAGCCGGGGTTCGATAAAACTGCATCTCGGCGTCGAGCAGGATTTCCGCCCGGCGAAGAAAGCCCATCCGGCCTTTCTGGTCGATGATATGGCAACCTTGCGAAAAACACTTGAAACAGCAGGCTGCCATGTGGTTGAGGATGAGCCGCTTGAAGGGTATCACCGGTTTTATGTCCATGATCCCTTCGGAAACCGCATCGAAATGATGCAGCCGCTCGAACCGTAACGAAAAGTACCGTTCCATGCCCCTGATCGACATGCCGGAATTTTCCGGAGAGCTACTGGAAGAATTCGCCGCGCGCCGCACGAGCCGCGTGAACACGCCGGTCATCCAGCCCGCCGAACCCTTTCTGGATATGGCGGGCGAAGATTTGCGACGCCGTATTTTCATGACGGAGAGCGAGACGGGTGAGAGCCTGTGCCTGCGCCCGGAATTCACCATTCCCGTCTGCCTGCGCCATATCGAGACGGCGACCGGTACGCCGAAGCGTTATTCCTATCTGGGCGAGGTCTTCCGCCAGCGCCGTGAAGGTGCGAACGAATTTTATCAGGCTGGCATCGAGGATCTTGGCGACACCGATATCGCCGCTGCCGATGCCCGCGCCGTGATAGACGCAACCGCCATCCTCAAGCGGCTGCTGCCCGGCCGTTCACTCTCCGTCACGCTGGGAGACCAGCAGGTGTTCGAAGCGGTCGTCGCAGCTCTCGGCCTGCCGCTCGGCTGGCAGAAGCGGCTGGTGCAGGCCTTTGGCGATATGGCGCAGCTGGACGCGTTGCTGGAAAGCCTCGTGCATCCCAAACCCATGACCGGCCTCGACGCGCGGGTCGCCGGCCTTCTGGCCACAGGCGAAGAGGCGGTGCTGGTCGATTATCTCGACACGGTGATGCAGGAAACCGGCTATTCCACCAATGCCAGCCGCTCACCGCAGGAAATTGCCCGCCGCCTGCGGGAAAAGCTGGCGCTTGCCGCCACGCGGCTGCCGGATGAGAGCTTCGAGCTGCTCAAGCAGTTCCTGGCCCTGCAGGCGCCCTTGCCGCAGGCATCGCAAATTCTGGCTGACTTCGCCGCAAAGGCGAAACTAAAACTGGATGGCGCGCTTTCCGCTTTCGATAAACGTGTCGCAGCACTTGCCAATGCTGGCGTCGATCTGGAAACGGTTACCTATGGCGCAGCCTTCGGCCGCCCGCTCGATTATTATACCGGCCTTGTTTTCGAGGTGGTGGAAACGGGCGGCGATAGCGTGCTGGCAGGTGGCGGCCGTTTCGACCGGCTGCTGACGCTGCTCGGCGCGCAGGAAAAAATACCCGCCGTGGGCTTTTCGCTCTGGCTGGATCGCATCGAAACGGTGCGCGGGAGCAAGCCATGATCACCATCGCATTGCCCTCCAAGGGCCGGATGAAGGAAGACGCCTCCGCTGTTCTGGAACGTGCCGGGCTGAAAGTCGCGGCTGTCGGCAATGACCGTTCCTATCGCGGCCGCATCGAAGGACGCGACGATATCGAGATCGCTTATCTGTCAGCCTCCGAGATCGCCCGCGAGATCGGCGCTGGTACGGTGGATTTCGGCGTGACGGGGGAGGACCTCGTGCGCGAGGGGCTGACCAACGCCGATGCACAGGTGGAATTCTGCGCCCGCCTCGGTTTCGGCCATGCCGATGTCGTTGTCGCCGTGCCGGAAATCTGGCTGGATGTGGACAGCATGGCCGATCTCGGCGACGTGGCCTCGGAATTCCGCGCCCGTCACGGACGAAGGCTCGCCATCGCCACCAAATACTGGCGGCTGACGCAGCAGTTCTTTTCGCGCCAGCACGGCATCCAGCTTTATCGCATCGTCGAAAGCCTTGGCGCGACCGAAGGTGCGCCGGCGGCGGGGCAGGCGGATATCATCGTCGATATCACCTCGACCGGCTCGACGCTGAAGGCCAACCACCTGAAAATTCTCTCCGACGGCATCATCGTCCGTTCGGAAGCCTGCTTCGTACGCGCCCGCAAGGCGGACCATGAGGGCGATGCGGCGGTTCAGGAGATCGCCTCGCGCATCAGGGCTGCGGTTTGACGACGTAAAACAAAAAAGCCGCCGGAGCGATCCGGCGGCTTTTTTGTAAGTCGATCCATTTGGCTTATGCGTGGGCCACAGCCGCGCCGCGCTTAGCGTCGACGGAGTAGGCGCCGGGGCCGAAGGCGGCAAGCAGGATGTAGGCGCCGGCAAGGGTGATGTTCTTCACCATCATGATGCCGTTCAGCGTGTTGATCCAGCCAAGAGCCGGCTCAGGCCAGCCGGGAACGGCAACGGTGCCGCTGTGGAACACCAGACCGGTGAAGACGCAGAAGACGGCAAGCGCCCAGGCGGCGATCTTGGTCTGGAAACCAGTGAGAATGGCAAGGCCGGCAACGAGTTCGAACAGGCCTGCAACATAGGCAAGCGCGGTTGCGGCGGGCAGGCCGGCGCCCGTGATCATGCCGGCCGTACCGGCTGGATCGACAAGCTTGCTGAAGCCTGAAGAGATGAAGATGAAGGAAAGCAGAATGCGGGCGATGAGAACGAGAACGTTCTGGCTGCTGGACATGAAAATCTCCGGTAATTGATCGGCGTGTCGCCGGTTAAGCTGCAGGGCAATGTCTGGAGATATCAATGGCCGAAAATTACTCGCTCATAAAGATGAACAAGAGGAGACGAATTGTCGTCATTTTGTGAACGATGGCAAGCCTTCGGCAAGTTGTTCAGGCGGCGAAGCGAATATCTTCGAAACGCGGAAACAGGAAGAGCCCGGAAATCCGCCCTTGCCGGTCGTCCTCGAAACCGGCGGATTCACCCATGCAGATGACGGGCTGTCGCATCGCCGGCAGGATGAAGAGGTTGGTGGAAAAGCAGAATCGTGAAGGCGCAGTGGAGGCCTGCTCGAAAAGCTCCAGGACGCGGGCATGGTCGCTGCGATCGTAACAGCGGACAAGGCTGAGCAGACCGCATTCGCCGGGCGGCAGGCCGTGCATGAAGGAGGCCTGTTCGCCGAGCCGGATGACGCCGCTTGAAAGATCGCTGCTCCACTCCTCCGAAATGAAGAAATTGGACAGGGTTCGGGGATCGGGCGTGGTCGTCACGGCCGCAGGCAGAGCATCGTTGCGTCTTGATATTTCGAACAAATCGCGCCCCCGCATGAACATCGTACCAGCACCGCAATTTCAAGCGTCGCTGCCAAGTTGAACTTCCACCGCCACCCGCAGTCGAACGTGTTAGCCAGGCATCGAACCCCTTCAATGCTTGCGTTCTGTCGCGGCACCCTTACGGGGGCTGACTTATAGTTTATTTTCTCTTACCCACAACAACCTGTCAGAGAGAAAATCAAAAATATTATGTATTCCTTCATCGCAATCGCGAAATATATGAAAAAAGACAACTATGTGTCGAACTTATAAGCCGGCAAGGGCGAAACTCCGCCCCATATGCGATTGCGATTCGCTCTTTGGGCTGTCCTATTATTGCATGCGCTTCCAAAAACAAGCCGGCTAAGGTCGATCCTGTCCCAAAAAGAGACAATATTTTTAGCCCGCATCGGCCAGGTTGCAATATCCTGCGGATTTGGCGTCGCCGGTTCCCCCCGCGGCAAAGAAAAAAGGCGATCCGAAGACCGCCCTTTCTTATTCCAGAGACAGGACTGATTGGAAGTCCATGCCGCCCGTCTGGTGCGCTTGCGACGCCAGACCACCAAGGTGGCATGGGCGGCAAAGAAAAAGGGCGATCCGAAGACCGCCCTTTCTTATTCCAGAGACAGGACTGATTAGAAGTCCATGCCGCCCATGCCGCCGCCAGGCATCTGGGGCATTGCCGATTCCTTCTTCGGAAGTTCGGCGATCATGGCTTCGGTGGTGATCAGCAGCGAAGCAACCGAAGCTGCGTTCTGCAGAGCCGTGCGAACAACCTTGACCGGGTCGACGATGCCGAGCTGGATCAGGTCGCCATATTCGCCGGTCTGGGCGTTGTAGCCGTAGTTGTCTTCGTTCTTTTCGAGGATCTTGCCAACAACGATGGAAGCTTCGTCACCAGCGTTTTCTGCGATCTGGCGAACCAGAGCCTGCAGAGCCTTGCGCACGATGTTGATGCCGGCTTCCTGGTCGTCGTTTGCACCCTTGGCGGTGATCTTCGTGGAAGAACGCAGCAGGGCAACGCCGCCGCCCGGTACGATGCCTTCCTGAACAGCAGCGCGCGTCGCGTTGAGAGCGTCGTCGATGCGGTCCTTCTTTTCCTTCACTTCAACTTCCGTCGAACCGCCAACGCGGATCACGGCAACGCCGCCAGCGAGCTTGGCAAGACGTTCCTGCAGCTTTTCGCGGTCGTAGTCGGAAGTGGTTTCTTCGATCTGCGCCTTGATCTGGGCAACGCGGCCTTCGATGTCCGACTTCTGGCCGGCACCGTCGACGATCGTGGTGTTTTCCTTGGAGATCGAAACCTTCTTCGACTTGCCGAGCATGTCGAGGGTAACGCTTTCGAGCTTGATGCCGAGGTCTTCGGAAATGACGGTACCACCGGTCAGGATGGCGATGTCTTCCAGCATGGCCTTGCGGCGGTCGCCGAAGCCAGGAGCCTTGACGGCAGCGATCTTGAGGCCGCCACGCAGCTTGTTGACGACGAGCGTTGCAAGAGCTTCGCCTTCGACGTCTTCAGCGATGATGACGAGCGGCTTGCCGGTCTGAACGACAGCTTCGAGAACAGGCAGCATGGCCTGGAGGTTCGAAAGCTTCTTTTCGTGCAGAAGGATGTAGGCGTCTTCGAGGTCCGCAACCATCTTTTCCGGGTTGGTCACGAAGTAGGGCGACAGGTAGCCGCGGTCGAACTGCATGCCTTCGACGACTTCGAGTTCGGTTTCAGCGGTCTTGGCTTCTTCAACGGTGATGACGCCTTCGTTGCCGACGCGCTGCATTGCTTCAGCAATGTCGAGACCGATCTGACGTTCGCCGTTTGCGGAGATCGTGCCGACCTGAGCAACTTCTTCCGAAGTGTTGATCTTCTTGGCCTTGGCCTGAAGGTCCTTGACGACTTCTGCAACGGCCAGATCGATGCCGCGCTTCAGGTCCATCGGGTTCATGCCGGCAGCAACTGCCTTTGCACCTTCGCGAACGATGGCCTGGGCCAGAACCGTTGCGGTGGTGGTGCCGTCACCGGCGATGTCGTTGGTCTTGGAAGCGACTTCGCGAACGAGCTGTGCGCCCATGTTCTCGAACTTGTCTTCCAGTTCGATTTCCTTGGCGACCGAAACGCCGTCCTTGGTGATGCGCGGTGCGCCGAAGGACTTGTCGATTACGACGTTACGACCCTTCGGGCCGAGGGTGACCTTCACTGCATCAGCGAGAATGTCGACGCCCTTGAGCATCTTTTCGCGCGCTGTGCGGCCGAATTTGACTTCTTTGGCTGCCATTTTCAAAACTCCTGGTTTCGAACGGCCGGACCGGGTCCGGCTTGAAATTTACGGAAACGATGGGTCCGGCGAAATCAGCCGATGATACCCATGATGTCGGCTTCCTTCATGATCAGAAGGTCTTCGCCGTCGAGCTTGACTTCAGTGCCCGACCACTTGCCGAACAGGACGCGATCGCCAACCTTGACGTCGAGAGCGACGACCTTGCCGGCCTCGTCACGTGCGCCGGAACCGACGGCGACGATTTCGCCTTCCTGCGGCTTTTCCTTGGCGGTATCGGGAATGATGATGCCGCCCTTGGTCTTTGCTTCGGATTCAACGCGACGAACGACGACGCGATCATGAAGCGGGCGGAAATTGGTGCTTGTCATTGCCTAATCCCTCGATCAAATGACTTCAGGAACCTTTTGGAGGTTCACGTGATGGGTGTTAGCACTCCCCTTGTTGGAGTGCCAGCGAAACCGAGATAAGGAGGCGTTCTACCTGAGTCAAGAACGCGCCGTCGGAAAAATTTTATGCGCTATGGTTATCAGCGTTCCATGACAGAAATTTCCCATGCTTGGGAGAAGTCATAAAACTCCACATCGTGAGCTTGGACGGCGCGAAAAGTCGCCGCCGTCATCCTCGGGCTTGTCCCGAGGATCTGCCAACGCATTGATTTTCTCGACGTGTTTAGATCCTCGGGACAAGCCCGAGGATGACGGCGAGTGTGAGGCGGCATTCCGTTCGGGCCGAAGCCCCGCTCGATACCGCTTTTTTTCTTGCCATCGGCGTCCCGCTTTGCGATGTGACGCACACCCTTTTCTCGCATCCGGAAAGCATATCATGGCCCATCGCATTCTCACCCTCGGCGAAATCACTGATGGGTTCGACGTTATTCTTTCGGATGTCTGGGGCGTGCTGCACAATGGCGTCAGCGCCTTTCCCCATGCGGCGGTTGCACTGCACGAAGCGCGCAAGGCCGGCAAGACGGTGGTGCTCATCACCAATTCGCCGCGTCCAGCCCCGGTGTCATTGCCCAGCTTCGCGTGCTCGGCGTGCCGGATGAGGCCTATGACCGCATCATCACCTCCGGCGACGTTACCCGCGGCCTGATCGCCGAAGGTCCGAAGAAAGTCTTCCTGCTTGGCCCGGAGCGGGACATGCCGCTGCTCGAAGGTCTCGATGTCGAACGGGTGGGCGAGGCGGAAGCGCAATCCGTCGTCTGCACCGGTTTCTTCGACGACGAGACGGAAACCCCCGAGGATTATACCGAGATGCTCAAGGGCTTCATCGCCCGCGGCGCGCCGATGATCTGCGCCAATCCCGATCTGGTGGTGGAGCGCGGCGAGCGCATCATTCCCTGCGCCGGTGCCATGGCCGCCTATTATGAACAGCTCGGCGGCGAAGTCCGCATTGCCGGCAAGCCGCATGCGCCGATTTATGAAGCCTGCCTTGCGGCGGCCAAAGAAGTGCGCGGTTCCTTCCCGAAGGATCGCGTGCTCGCCATTGGCGATGGCATGCCGACGGATGTGAAGGGCGCGATTGCGAGCGGCCTCAACCTTCTTTATATCAGCGGCGGCATTCACGCTGCCGAATATACGCTGAACGGCCACACGGACGAGGCGCTTCTGAACGCCTATCTGAAGGGGCAGGGTGCTGCTCCCGGCTGGTGGATGCCACGCCTTGCCTGAGAACGTCTGGCCCGAGAACATCTGGCCTGAGCTGACGTAAAAAATGGATCGACTGCCATGACCGTCTTTCATCGCAACGAAAAAAAAGAGCCGCTGCCGGAAGCTCTTCGCGGCGGCGTGATCGCAATCGGTAATTTCGATGGTGTGCATCGCGGCCACCGCGCCGTTCTGGACCGTGCGCTGGAACTGGCCGAGGCGCGTGGCGTGCCCGCGCTGGTTCTGACCTTCGAGCCGCATCCCCGTTTCGTGTTCCGCCCCGAAACGCCGGTCTTCCGCCTCACCCCCGCACCGTTGAAGGCGCGCATTCTTGAAGCCATCGGTTTCCGCTCCGTCATCGAATACCCCTTCGACAGGGAATTCTCGCAGCGTTCGGCGGAAGAATTCGTCAAGTCCATTCTGGTCGACTGGCTGGGCGCCAGCGCCGTCGTCACCGGCTTTGATTTTCACTTCGGTAAAGGTCGCGAAGGCGGCCCGGCATTTCTGATGGCGGCCGGCAAGCGCCACGGTTTCGATGTGACGCTGGTGGATGCCTTCCGCGACGAGGGCTCGGATGTCGTTTCCTCCAGCCGCATCCGCTCGCATTTGTGCGAAGGCGATGTGGCGGGTGCGGCCGGATTGCTGGATTACCGCTTCACGGTGGAAAGCGAAGTCATCGGCGGCCAGAAGCTTGGGCGCACATTGGGTTATCCGACAGCCAACATGGCGCTGGCACCTGAAACGGAACTGAAGGCGGGTATCTATGCCGTGCGGTTCCGCCGTCCCGATGGTTCGATCCGAGATGGTGTCGCAAGTTTCGGCTACCGCCCGACGGTGACCGAAAACGGCGCGGCGCTGCTCGAAACCTATGTCTTCGATTTCTCCGGCGATCTCTACGGCGAAGTATGTTCGGTGTCCTTCTTCGGACACTTGCGCGACGAGCTGAAATTCGACGGTCTGGAGCCGCTGGTCGCGCAGATCAGGCGCGATGAGGAAGAGGCGAGGGCGATGCTCTCAGGCGTGCGGCCGCTGAGCGAAGTTGATGAGAAGATCGCGTTTTGAGCGCGCAGGGCCGGTCAGCCCGTATTCCGGCCCATATTGCTGTCGCTTTTCTCTTCCTTTTTGCTGGAAAACCGCATAAACAACCGGCCATGTCCCAATACCGGTTGATGTTTAAAAATCAGATTGGCCGAATTATTGGCCCGGCCTTCCGCCCGCTCTGAAGAGCCGGAAGGTCCGGGATTTTGGCGCTTGTCATGGCATTTGTGACGGTGCTTTCCGAATTTGCCCTCTTTGAAATTGAGACGGCGCGACCGACACGGCGCGCAACAACGGTACGATTATGAGCGACACCGCAGAAAAATTCGATTATTCCGCCACCCTCTATCTGCCGCAGACGGATTTTCCGATGCGCGCCGGCCTGCCGCAGAAGGAACCGGAAACGGTCAAGCGCTGGCAGGAGATGGGCCTTTACAAGCGGCTGCGCGCCTCCGCCGCCGGCCGCGAAAAATTCGTGCTGCATGACGGCCCGCCCTATGCCAACGGCAATATCCACATCGGCCATGCGCTCAACAAGATCCTGAAGGACGTCATCACCCGCTCGTTCCAGATGCGCGGTTACGATGCCAATTACGTGCCGGGCTGGGATTGCCACGGCCTGCCGATCGAATGGAAGATCGAGGAAGCCTATCGCGCCAAGGGCAAGAACAAGGACGAGGTTCCGGTCAACGAATTCCGCAAGGAATGCCGTGACTTTGCGGCTGGCTGGATCAAGGTTCAGTCGGAGGAGTTCAAGCGCCTCGGCATCGAAGGCGACTTTGAAAATCCCTATACGACGATGAACTTCCACGCCGAAGCCCGCATCGCCGGCGAACTCCTGAAGATCGCCCGCACCGGCCAGCTTTATCGCGGCTCGAAGCCGATCATGTGGTCGGTGGTCGAACGCACGGCGCTGGCGGAAGCCGAAGTCGAATATGCCGATGTCGAGAGCGACATGATCTGGGTCAAATTCCCGGTCGTGGATGTGAAGGGAGCAGCAAAAGCAGAGTGGGTATCAGGAGCCAACTCAGTTTTGCCTGTAGTCAATGATCTCAACGATCTTGAGGGTACTTCAGTCGTCATTTGGACGACCACACCGTGGACCATCCCCGGTAACCGCGCCATCGCGTTTTCGTCGCGGGTCGAGTATGGCCTCTACGAAGTTGAAAGCGCGCAGAACGATTTCGGTCCGCAGCCGGGCGAAAAGCTGATCTTCGCGAAGAAGCTGGCCGATGAGGCCGCCGCCAAGGCGAAGTTGACCTTTAAGCTCGTTCGCGATGTGACAAGCGAAGAACTGGCCGCCATCACCTGCGCCCATCCGCTGGCGTCGCTCGGTTACGATTTCGCGGTTCCGCTGCTCGAAGGCGATCACGTTACCGACGATGCCGGTACGGGCTTCGTGCATACAGCGCCGAGCCATGGCCGCGAAGACTTTGACGTCTGGACCGCGCATCAGCGTGAGCTGGAAGCGCGCGGCGTGTCGCCGGCCATCCCGTTCCCGGTCGGCGACGACGGCTTCTACACGGAGGACGCCCCCGGTTTCGGCCCGTCCGCCGAAGGCGGTGCTGCCCGCGTCATGGACGACAACGGCAAGAAGGGCGATGCGAACGAGCGTGTCATCAAGGCGCTGATCGCGGAAAACAACCTGTTTGCCCGAGGCCGTCTGAAGCACAGCTATCCGCATAGCTGGCGCTCCAAAAAGCCGGTCATCTTCCGCAACACGCCGCAATGGTTCGTCTATATGGACAAGGAACTGGGCGACGGCACGACGCTGCGTTCTCGCTCGCTTAGCGCCATCGACGACACCCGCTTCGTCCCGGCCTCCGGCCAGAACCGCCTGCGCGCCATGATCGAAGGCCGGCCCGACTGGGTTCTGTCGCGCCAGCGCAGCTGGGGCGTACCGATCGCCGTCTTCGCCGACGAAAAGGGCGAAGTCCTGGTCGATGAGGCCGTCAACGCCCGCATCCTCGAGGCCTTCGAGGCTGAAGGTGCGGATGCCTGGTTTGCCGAAGGCGCCAAGGAACGCTTCCTCGGCAATGACCACGACCACGCCAGATGGCTGCAGGTCATGGATATCCTCGACGTCTGGTTCGACAGCGGCTGCACCCACACCTTCACGCTGGAAGACCGCCCGGACATGAAATGGCCGGCGGATGTCTATCTTGAGGGTTCCGACCAGCATCGCGGCTGGTTCCATTCGTCGCTGCTCGAAAGCTGCGCGACGCGCGGCCGTGCACCCTATAACGCCGTTGTCACCCATGGTTTCACCATGGATGAGAAGGGCGAGAAGATGTCCAAGTCCAAGGGCAACGTGGTTTCGCCGCAGGAAGTCATGAAGGACGCCGGTGCGGATATCCTGCGCCTGTGGGTCATGACCACGGATTATTGGGAAGACCAGCGCCTCGGCAAGGCCATCATCCAGACCAATGTCGATGCCTATCGCAAACTGCGCAACACCATCCGCTGGATGCTCGGCACCCTTGCCCATTATGAGGGCGAGGAGATCGCCTATGCCGATCTGCCGGAGCTGGAAAAGCTGGTGCTGCACCGCCTGTCCGAACTGGATGGCGTCGTTCGTGAAGGTTATGACGGCTTCGAGTTCAAGAAGATCGCCCGCGCGCTGGTGGATTTCGCCAATGTCGAGCTTTCGGCCTTCTATTTCGATATCCGCAAGGACACGCTTTATTGCGACGCGCCGTCGTCGCTGAAGCGCCGTGCTTCGCTGTCGGTCATCGCAAAGCTGTTCGATTGCCTCGTCTCGTGGCTCGCGCCCATGCTGCCCTTCACGACGGAAGAAGCGTGGCTTTCGCGTTATCCGGATGCTGAATCGGTGCATCTTGCCCAGTTCCCGGAAATCCCGGCGGAATGGAAGAACGATGCGCTGGAAGCGAAGTGGGAAAAAATCCGCAAGGTCCGCACGGTCGTGACAGGTGCGCTGGAAGTGGAGCGTCGTGAAAAGCGCATCGGCTCCTCGCTTGAGGCTGCTCCCGTCGTGCATATTGCCGATGCCGACCTGCTGGCGGCGTTGAAGGGGCAGGATTTTGCCGAAATCTGCATCACTTCGGCCATTTCGGTGGTGGGTGATGAAGGCCCGGCCGATGGCTTCCGCCTGCCGGAAGTCGCAAAGGTCGTGGTCGAGCAGAAGCTGGCGGAGGGTGCAAAATGCGCCCGCTCGTGGCGCATCACCACCGATGTCGGTTCCGATCCGGATTATCCGGAGGTTTCGGCCCGCGATGCGGCCGCGCTGCGCGAGCTTGCGGCCCTGGCATAATGAAAATGGCCGGATGAATTGCGCTTTGGCTCTTCATCCGGTACACCTGCCTGAAAATGGCCGGATTTGCACGGCAATGCGGGCTGCCGCCTGCCGAAAGACGATGTCTGGCGCAGTGGGACAGACGGCTGGAAGGGTTTCGATGAAGACGATGCAGGGTAATGCGCAGGGTTTGGGCATGTTTCGCACGGTTGCAGGCATCACGGCGATAGGGGTGCTGCTCGGCGCTTGCACGAGCCCGACCTACGGTACGGGCAAGACGGCGGCGGAACAGCTTGTCGACGACCTCGGCAACGCGACGTCGATCACCGGTGATCAGACCAAGCGTAACCTGAAATACAGCCCCCGCCCGGGCCTCGTCGTTCCGGCCCAGTCCCGCGCCGAACAATTGGCCGCGCCGCAGCAGAACATGGCAAGCCGCGAAAACAACCCGCAATGGGTCGAATCGCCGGAAGAGACCCGCGAACGTCTGCGCGACGAGGCGGATGCCAACAAGAACAATCCGCACTACCGCTCGCCGCTGCTCGCCGGTAACGGCACTGCCGGCCAGATGACCGAAAGCCAGAAATGGGAAGCCTTCCGCAAGGCGAAGGCCGAAGCCCAGGGCGGCTCGGTCGTTAACGCCCAGCGCCGGTTCCTTACTGATCCGCCGGCCGAATATCGCAGCGTTCCGCAGGATCAGCTGACCGATCTTGGTGAGCCGGAGCAGAAGAAGGAAAAGCGCCGCAAGAAAGAAGCGGCTGTCGCAAATACCGGCAAGAGCTGGTGGAACCCCTTCCAGTAAAAACCAATGGCTGATGGCCTGCGAGAAAGCTTGCGCCTCCCGCCGGTCGCTCAATCGTCGAGACGTTTCTCGCGGAAAAATTGCCGCAGGATTTCCGCACTTTCGCTTTCCGCAAGTCCCGAATAAACATCCGGCGCATGGTGGCATGTCGGCTGGCTGAAGAAGCGTACACCATTATCCACCGCGCCGCCCTTGGGGTCTTCCGCGCCGTAATAAAGGCGGCGGATACGGGCGAACGAGATCGCCGCCGCGCACATGGTGCAGGGCTCAAGGGTCACATAGAGATCGGCGCCAGGCAGCCGTTCCTGCCCCAGCGCCTCGCAGGCCATGCGGATGACGGCGATTTCGGCATGCGCCGTCACATCGTTCAATTCACGGGTGCGATTGCCGGAACTGGCAATGACGCGGCCCTCCAGAACCAGCACCGCGCCGATAGGAACCTCCTGGCGTTCGCCGGCAGCGCGGGCTTCCGCCAGCGCCAGTTCCATGAAATGCGTCCTTTCGGCCATTGTGTTTCAATTTCCTCTTAACCCTTGTGCTTGGACCTGATAGGACAGCCCAAACAACAGGCAAACAGCAAATGACTTTTAAAGACAAGCCGAAGCGTGACGGCGGCAAGACAATTAGCCGCGACAAGAAGCCGAAAGGCCCCGGCAAGCCCGCCGCAGAGCGTGAAAAGAAACCGGTGGAAGCAAAGGCTGCCACGGCGCAGGAAGCCGTCGTCGGCACCAAGCCCGAGCGCATCTCCAAGATCATGGCGCGTGCCGGTGTCGCTTCGCGACGCGATGTCGAGCGGATGATCATGGAAGGCCGCGTGTCGCTGAATGGCGTCAAGCTGGATAGCCCGGTGGTGAACGCCACGCTTTCGGACAAGATCGAAGTGGACGGCATGCCGATTCGCGGTGCCGAGCGCACGCGTCTGTGGCTCTACCACAAGCCCGCCGGCCTGGTGACGACCAACTCAGACCCGGAAGGCCGCCCGACCGTTTTCGACAATCTGCCGGGTGAATTGCCGCGCGTCCTGTCGATCGGTCGCCTTGATATCAATACCGAAGGCCTGCTGCTTCTGACCAATGATGGCGGCCTGTCCCGTGTGCTGGAACTGCCGACCACCGGCTGGCTGCGCCGCTACCGCGTGCGCGCTCATGGTGAGGTCGATCAGGCCGCACTCGACAAGCTGAAAGAGGGTATCGCCGTTGACGGCGTGCTGTATGGCGCGATCGACGCGACTCTCGACCGCACCCAGGGCCACAATGTCTGGATCACCATGGGTCTGCGCGAAGGCAAGAACCGCGAGATCAAGAACGTGCTCGGCGCGCTCGGCCTTGAGGTCAACCGCCTGATCCGTATCTCCTATGGCCCGTTCCAGCTCGGTGATCTCGCTGAGGGCAAGGTGCTTGAAGTGCGCGGCCGCATGCTGCGCGACCAGCTCGGCCCACGCCTCATCGAGCAGGCTGGCGCCAATTTCGACGCGCCGATCTACGATGCGCCGACGGTTGACGACGAAGAAGAAGTACCGGCAAAGCGCGCCAAGCCGGAATGGGCAAAGGGCGACGCGCCGGAAGGCAAGCCCCGTTTTGAAAAGACCGCCGGCAAGCCGGAAGACCGTCGCGAAAAGGCGCTTGGCCGGCTCGACACCAGGCGTGGCGACAAACCTGCCGGCAAGTTCGGCTCCAAGCCCGCCGGGAAATTCGGCGCGAAGGGCCGCAGCGAGGACGATGGCGAAGAGCGCCGCAGCCCCCGCCAGCCCGCCGGCACCAACCGCACCGCCAATGTGTGGATGGCGCCCGGCGCAAGGCCGACCCGTGACGGCAAGGAACGCAAGTCTTCCGCCCGTGCGGAAGCCGAAAGCCTGTTCAAGAAGCCATCCGCCCAGGCGGAGGCGCGCCGCAACGTCGTCAGGCATGCCGATGCCGAGGGCGAGTGGATCCGTTCGGATTCCCCCCGCGAAGAGGAAGGTGGTCGCGGACGCGGCGACCGTCCGCGTGGCGGCAAGAGCTTTGGCGATCGCGCGCCTCGCGGTGAAAAGACTTTTGGCGACAGGCCATTCCGCGACAAGCCGCGTGAGGATGGTGACCGCCCGCGCAGCGACCGCCCCCGTGGCGAGAAGAGCTTCGGCGACCGCACCGCGCGTGGCGGAAAGCCTTTCGGCGACCGGCCGTTCCGCGACAAGCCGCGTGAGGAGGGTGATCGCCCGCGCAGCGACCGTCCGCGCGGCGAAAAGAGCTTCGGCGATCGCACCGCGCGTGGCGAAAAACCTTTCGGTGACCGGCCGTTCCGTGACAAGCCGCGTGAAGAGGGGGATCGCCCACGCAGCGATCGTCCGCGTGGCGAGCGACCTTTCGGGGATAAGCCCCGGGGCGCAAAACCGGGTGGCAGACCCGCATCGGGCAAGCCATCCTTTGGAAAACCGGGCGAGCGTGGCGAACGTTCGGGTTTTTCGGGCAAGGGTAAAGGCCCCGGCGGCAATGGCCCCGGCGGCGGCAAGCCGGGTGGCAAAGGCCCGGGTGGCAAACCTTCTGGAGGCAGGGGAATGACACGTAATGCGGATCGTAGGCGGTGAGTTCCGCGGCCGGACACTGGCCGCGCCGAAAACAAATTCCATTCGTCCGACAATCGACAGGACGCGGGAAAGCCTCTTCAACATATTGAGCCACGCCTATCCGGAAAGTCTGGATGGCACGCGCGTTCTGGACGTTTTTGCCGGAACGGGCGCGGTCGGTCTGGAGGCTTTGTCGCGCGGCTGTCGCGTGGCGCTCTTCGTCGAAAACGGCGTCGAGGGCAGGGGGCTTCTGTGGGAGAATATCGATGCGCTGGGGCTGCACGGGCGTGCCCGCATCCTGCGGCGTGACGCGACCAAGCTCGGCGGCGTCAACAATATCGAGCCTTTCGATCTTCTGTTTGCCGATCCGCCCTATGGCCATGGCCATGGCGAGAAGGCTTTCGCTGCTGCCCATGGTGGCGGCTGGCTGACACCCGGCGCGCTTGCCATTCTGGAAGAGCGCGGCGATGTCGCGGTCAATGTCGATGCAGCGTTCAAGCTGCTTGAAAGCCGTATCTTCGGCGACACGAAAATGCATTTCTACCGTTACGAGCCCTGACGGGAACACCTTCCCGTCACGCCACGGTCTTGTCTTGTTTGCCGAATAGGCAGAGCCTGCGTCCTGTCGACCTATACTGTCAGGCAGTGTCGCGGATAGGCTATGCCGGCAGACAGGACCTGTGCGGGGAAAGAGTTTTGGGTATTCGCATGGAGCAGGGTGTAAACGAGAGCGTCACGATCGTCCGCGCCGGAGAAGATGTTCTCGAAGGCGGCGGCACGGGTGGCCAGGAACCGACATTCGGCGTGGCGCTCGGTGGCGGCGGTGCGCGCGGCATCTGCCACATCAACGTCATCGAGGCGCTGGACGAACTCGGCATCCGGCCGGTGGCACTATCAGGCTCATCGATCGGTTCCATCATCGGTGCAGGCATGGCGGCCGGTATGACGGGCCGGGAAATCCGTGAATATACGCTCGAACTCATGGGGCGGAAGGGCTCGGTGGCCAACCGGCTCTGGAGCCTCGGCCCGGCATCGATGCGCCATGCGGTCGATGGTTTTCGCCTCGGGCAGTTCAATCTCGAACTCATTCTGCACGCACTGATGCCGCAGGCCCTGCCGAAGGATTTCTCGGAACTTGCCATTCCGCTCAAAGTGATCACCACGGACTATTACGCCCAGACCGAAGTGGTGGTGGAGAGCGGCGAAATCATCCAGGCGCTGGCGGCGTCCGCCGCCATTCCGGCGCTGTTCATGCCGGTGCGTATCGATGGCCGCATCATGATCGATGGCGGCATCTTCAACCCCGTGCCCTATGAACATCTGCTGGATCAGGCCGATATCGTCATCGGCGTCGATGTGGTCGGCGGTCCCGAAGGCGACGGCACCACCATGCCGAACCGGCTGGACAGCCTGTTCGGCGCCAGCCAGCTGATGATGCAGGCGGCGATTGCCCTGAAACTGAGGTTACGTCCGCCGCACATTTTCCTGCGCCCGCCGGTGCACCGTTTCGGCGTGCTGGATTTCCTGAAGTCCGAGGAGGTGCTGAACGCATCCGCTGGCATCAAGGACGATCTGAAACGGCAGATCGACATGCAGGTGGAACTGTTTCACCGCGGGCAGGGCGTGGAGGCTTGAGCGGTACTCCGTGAATATTCACTATCGAGCGAGCGGGTGCCACTCTCTTCTTCTCCCCGCCGGGGAGAAGGTCGCGGCAGCGGGATGAGAGGGCGACGGTAGCGATATACGGAGAGCTTGCCCCCTCATCTGACCCTTCGGGCCATCTTCTCCCCGGCGGGGAGAAGAAACAAGCAGCGCGCTCCCTGCGCTAATGCCTGCCTCGTCACCTACAACGAAACTTCCGTTTCCCCGTCTTCCTCTTCCTCACGCTTCTCCGCCTTGTTCTTCGGCTTCATCAGCGGCTCAGGCTTCACTTCGCGCACCGGCTTGTTGTGCAGCATCTGCCTGCCGGCGGCGAGACCTTCCACGGCCTGTAGCTGCAACCGCTCCTCGTCGCGTTCGCGTATGTCGTCGGAGATCGCCAGCGCCCTTTCGCCGTCCATGTCCAGCCCTTCCAGAATGCGCCTGCCGAACAGCAGGCCCGATTCCAGCGTCTCGCGGATTTCATATTCCACGCCCTTTTTCCTGAGATCGAGAGAATGCACGCGGTCATAGGAGCGGGCATAGATGCGCACGCTTGGAAATTCCGACTGGATCATGTCGATGATGCGGTCGGTGACTTCCTTCTTATGGGTGCAGACCGCCACCAGATCGGCCCGTTCGATGCCGGCCGCGATCAGCACATCCTTGCGGGTGCCATCGCCGAAAAAGATGCGGAAACCGAACCGTGCGGCCTGACGCACGCGATCGGCCGAACTGTCGATGACAGTCACATCCCGCCCGCCCGCCAGAAGGATTTGCGAGGCGATCTGGCCGAAGCGCGAAAAGCCGATCATCAGCACATCCGCGCCCGCCCCGTCGAAATCCTCGTCCAGAGTGTCTTCCTCAGCATCCTCCGCCGTCAGCCGGCGCGAAATCACGGCCAGTAACGGCGTCAGCGCCATGGAAAGCGTCACCACGGCAACGAGGATCGAGGCGGTCGCCTGCGGAAACAGTCCGGAGGCAGCGGCCGTCGTGAACAGCACGAAACCGAATTCACCGCCCTGCGCCAGAAGCAGCGCGATACGGCTCGACGCATAACGGGACGAGCCGGCGACGCGGCACAGATTGTAGATGACGGCCGCCTTCACCGCCATCATCGCCGGAACGGCGATCAGGATGAGGACGATGTGCTCATAGACGATGTTGACATGCAGCGACATACCGACCGCCATGAAGAAAAGCGCCAGAAGCAGCCCGCGAAACGGCTCTATATCGGCTTCCAGCTCGTGCCGGTAGGAGGATTCCGACAGCATCAGCCCAGCCAGCAACGCGCCCATGCCCATCGAAAGCCCGACCGCCTCCATGATGGCGGCAGCACCGATGACGACGAAGAGGGCGGCGGCGATCATCACTTCCCGCGCACCCGTGCGGGCAATGATCTGGAACATCGGTGTCAGCAGGTAGCGCCCCGCCAGCACCATGCCCGCCACCGCGATGATCGAAGCAAGGAGATCGTAGGACATCGAATCCGTCGGCACGTCCGGGCGGTTCGAAAGAATGGTGACGAGGGCAAGAAGCGGTACGATTGCGAGATCCTGAAACAGCAGGATCGAAAAGGAGCGATTGCCGTGGCGGGTGTTCATGTCGCCGTCATCGGCAAGGATTTGCAGCGCAAAGGCGGTGGAGGAAAGCGCAAGGCCGAAACCGGCGACGAGACTGCCGCGTGCATCGATCAAACCCGCCCACCAGGCAATGGCGGCCAGCACGCTGCCCGTCACCAGCACCTGCGCCAGTCCGAGCCCCAGAATGTCGCGCCGCATCTGCCATATGCGCGATGGCTTGAGTTCCAGGCCGATGATGAAGAGCAGGAAAACGACGCCCAGTTCCGAGACATTGAAGATGTCCTTGGCGTCCGTGACGAGATGCAGGAAGGGCCCGATGATGATGCCCGCCACCAGATAGCCGAGCACGGTGCCAAGCCCGAGTTTGCGGAAAACCGAGGCCGCGATGACCGCGCCGGCCAGAAGCAGCAAAGGTTCGGAAAAGAGAGCGTCGTGCTCGGTCATGCGGGCGGACTTTCGAATATGGCGGCGATGGAGCCGCTCAGATGGAGAAAGCGGCGTTTCGCCCTTGATGCGGGGTGCCTGGCACAATAAATGGAACAGGAATGAAAGGCCAACTCATGTCCTCAGAAATAGATTCTTCCAAACTTCTCGATCGCGCCAGTGAACTTGTCGATCTTGCCCGTGCAGCGGGTGCGGATGAGGCGGACGCCGTTGTCGTCCGTTCACGCTCGCAATCGGTCGGCGTGCGGCTGGGCAAAGTGGAAAGCACCGAATCCTCCGAGAGCGACGATTTTTCGCTCCGCGTTTTCGTCGGACGGCGGGTGGCGAGTGTTTCGGCCAATCCCGGCTTCGATCTGAAGACGCTGGCGGAACGGGCAGTGGCCATGGCGAAGGTCTCGCCGGAAGACCCGTTTGCGTGTCTGGCAGACAGGGAACGGCTGGCGACATCCTACGACGATCTCGAACTTTTCGATGCGACCGAGGTCTCGGCCGATCAGCTGCGCGAAGCGGCACTCGCCTCGGAAGAGGCGGCACTTGCCGTCAAGGGCGTCAGCAATTCCTCCGGCGCCGGCGCATCGAGCGGCATGGGCGGCCTCGTCCTCGTTACTTCGCACGGTTTTTCCGGCAGCTACATGGGCAGCCGTTTCAGCCGCTCCGTCAGCGTCATCGCTGGCGAAGGCACGAAGATGGAGCGCGACTACGATTTCGACAGCCGCCTCTATTATGCTGATCTCGATGCGGCCGAAGAGATCGGCCGTCGCGCCGGTGAAAAAGTCGTGCGGCGGGTCGGCCCGCGCCAGGTGGATACCGGCAGCAACATTACCGTGGTTTTCGATCCCCGCATCGCCCGCGGTTTCGTTGGTGCCATTGCCGGCGCGATCAACGGCGCTTCCGTCGCCCGCAAGACCAGCTTCCTGCGTGACAAGATGGGGCAGCAGGTTCTAAAAAAGGGCCTCCACCTCACCGATGACCCGCAGATCGTTCGCGGCCCGTCCTCTCGTCCCTTCGATGGCGAAGGTGTCAGGGGCGAGAAGATGACGATGATCGAGGACGGGGTGCTGAAGCACTGGTTCCTCTCCACCTCGGCAGCGCGTGAACTCGGCCTTGAAACCAACGGCCGCGGCGTGCGCGGCGGAACCTCGGTATCGCCGGCCTCCACCAATCTCGCGCTGGAGCCGGGCGAACTATCTCCGGAAGAACTGTTGGCGCAGGTCGGAAGCGGCTTTTACGTCACCGAGCTGATCGGCCATGGCGCCAATATGATCACCGGTGAATATAGCTGTGGTGCAAGCGGCTTCTGGATCGAGAATGGCGAAAAGTCCTTCGCGGTCTCGGAGGTGACGATTGCCTCGAACCTGAAGGACATGTTCATGCGTGTCACGCCGGCCAACGATATCGACCGCAAATACGGCGTCGCCGCACCGACGCTCGCCATCGAAGGCATGACGATCGCGGGCAAGTGAGGCAACCTGCGGGTTGTTTTCGCCGGCACTTTGTGTGCAAGTGCGAAGAGAAAAACAGGCGCGCCGCCTGAGGCGCGCGGAAAAGACGGCAAAATGAACGATATTGCAGAGGCCCGCTGGGCTTCCGATTTGAGGCTGGTCCTCGAGGCCGCGCGCAAGGCCGGCGAGACGGCGCTCGGTTTTTTCCGCAAGGATCCCGAGGTCTGGTGGAAAAATGGCGGTCTTTCGCCGGTGAGTGCGGCCGACTACGCCGCAAACGAAATTCTCGAAACCATCCTGCGATCCGCCCGGCCTGACTACGGCTGGCTGTCGGAAGAGACGGACGACGACACGGACAGGCTTGCCCGTTCCACCGTGTTCGTCGTCGACCCCATCGACGGAACCCGCGCCTTCATCGGCGGCAGGGACACCTGGTGCGTCAGCGTCGCGGTCGTGCATCAGGGGCGGCCGGTGGCGGCTGCCCTTGTCGCGCCGGCGCTCGCAGAGGAATTCACGGCAATGGAAGGCGGCGAAGCGCTGAAGAATGGGGAACCCATTTCCGCTGCCCGCGAAAATACCGGCACCTTCCATCTGGCAGCACCTGAAGATGTGATCGCGCACCTGCCGGACGAGGTTCGGGACGGCGTCAAGCGCATTCCGCATGTGCCGTCGCTCGCCTATCGGCTGGCCATGGTGGCGGATGGCCGCATCGACGGAACGCTCGTCAAGGCGAACTCGCACGAGTGGGATTTGGCCGCCGCCGACCTTATCCTCGAAAGGGCGGGCGGCCTTCTGGTCGGCCTTGATGGAAAACCTCTGATGTATAATCGCCGTGAGGTAAACCACCCCGCATTGTGCGCTGCAGCAGATTATGCGCTGCCTGCGCTTTTGAAAGCGTTTTCGCATCTGTCCGACGGTTGACGTTTGCCGGGAAATCCCGCAGATGAGGGGCTCTCTCAGAGCTTAAGAAAGAGATAAAGACATGACGGAATCTGGCAAACAGAAACAGCTGCTGCACCTGGTGTTCGGCGGCGAACTGGAAAACCTTCAGGATGTTCAGTTCCGGGATTTGAATGCGCTCGATATCGTCGGCATCTATCCTGACTATGCTTCTGCGCTGACCGCGTGGAAATCCAAGGCCCAGATGACGGTCGACAACGCCCATATGCGTTATTTTATCGTGCATATGCACCGTCTTCTCAATCCCGACGACAAAATTTGAGTACCTTTGCCCTTGCGTTGTAATACTATCGGGTGAAGGCGAGTTTTCCCGTGATTCCTGCCAAAGACGTGCAGGCCGGGATTTGGATTGCGAGAAAATGTGATCGCGCTTTCGTTTCCGATGACAAAAAATGACGCAATTTGAGAAGAAGTAGGCGGCGATAACAACAAAGAACAGGGGCAGGGCATTGAGCGGAATGATCAAGGGCAGAATGTCATGAGCAGCCGTCTCGCACGCTTCGCTCTTTCCGGTTACCGGATTGCCGGGATTGCCGCCTATCCCTTTGCCCGTCCCTATCTTTCCTATCGGGCGGCAAAGGGCAAGGAAGACAAGCGCCGTCGCCTCGAACGCTTCGGTTATGCCAGCGCCGAGCGCCCGCGCGGGCCGCTCGTCTGGTTCCATGCCGCAAGTGTCGGCGAGACGCTCGCTCTCATTCCGCTGATCCGCGAGATACGCAAGCGCGACATCTACGTGCTCCTGACCACCGGTACCGTGACCTCGGCCGAGCTGACCCGCACCCGGCTTGGCGATGATGTCATCCATCAATATGTGCCGCTGGACATCAAGATCGCGGTCAATCGTTTCCTCGCCTATTGGGCGCCGGATGCCGCCATCACCGCTGAATCGGAAATCTGGCCGGTGACGATGATGGAGCTGGAGCGCAGGCACATTCCCCAGATCAGGGTCAATGCGCGCCTGTCCGACCGTTCCTTCGATCGCTGGAACAACCGGCACGATATTGCGGAATCGCTGTTTTCCAAGCTTGCCCTCGTTGTCGCGCAATCCGATCTCGATGCCGAACGCTTCCGCGATCTCGGCTCCTGGCCGGTGGTCATTTCCGGCAACCTCAAGGGTGATACCGATCCGCCACCCTGCGACGAGGCTCTGCTCGAGCACTATCGCAAGCAGGTCGGAACCCGCAAGACATGGGCGGCGATCTCCACCTTCGACGGTGAAGAGAAGGCAGCCGCCACCGTGCATGCGGCGATCAAGTCGCGCAATGGTCAATTGACTATCATCGTGCCGCGCCACCCAGAGCGGGGCGACGATGTGGAAGCCATGCTGAAGACCATGGGGCTGACTGTAGCCCGCCGAAGCCGCAACGACGTCATCACGCCGGAAACCGATATTTTCCTTGGCGATTCCATCGGTGAGATGGGGCTTTACCTGCGGCTGACCGAACTTGCCTTTGTCGGCCGCTCGCTGACGGCTGAGGGCGGCCAGAACCCGCTGGAACCGGCGATGCTCGGCTGCGCGGTATTATCCGGCGCGCATGTGCAGAATTTCCGTGAGGCCTATCAGAAACTGATCCGTGCCGGCGGCGGTCGCATCATCCGCGATGTCGAGATGCTGGCCAAGGCGGTGCATTATCTGCTGGTCAACGACAATGAGCGTTACAAGATGATCGATGCCGGCAACCGGGTCATTCAGGATATGCGCGGCGCGCTTTCCTCCACCGTCAAGGCGCTGGAACCCTATATCAACCCGCTCACCGTTACCGCCAAGCTGCAACCGCGGAGCGCCATCGGTTCATGGTAGCGGATATCGAACGTGATGTGACGCAGTCGATCGCGGCCGTCCTTTTCGACAAGGACGGCACGCTTCTGGGCTATGACGCAAGCTGGGGACCAGTGAACCGCGAGCTTGCGGCGATCGCGGCCAAGGGTGATCCCGTTCTTGCAGACCAGCTGCTCGCCGCCTGCGGCATGGACCCCGTCACCGGCCATGTGGTACCCGACAGCCTGCTGGCCGCCGGCAATACGGCGGAAATCGCCGCCGGTCTGGTCGCGGCCGGTTCGCCCTGCGATGTCGGCGAATTGACTGCGCGGCTCGATCGGCTTTTCACTGAGGCAGCGGATAAATCCGTGCCCGTCACCGACCTCAAGGCATTTTTCGCAAGGCTGAAGGCACGCGGCTACAAGCTCGGCATCGCTTCCAGCGACAATGAAAACTCCATTCGCCAGACGGCCATTCGCTTCGGTTTCGAAAGCGATGTCGATTTCGTCGCGGGTTATGACAGCGGTTATGGCACCAAGCCGCAACCCGGCATGGTTCTCGGTTTCTGCGAGGCGGTTGGGTTCCCGCCGGAGCGGGTGGCGGTGGTCGGCGACAATAATCACGATCTGCATATGGCAAGGAATGCCGGCGCGGGATTGCGCATCGCAGTTCTGACGGGCACGGGATCACGCGAAAGCCTTGGCGCCGATGCGCATTATTGTTTCGATGACATTACCGCGCTGGAAGCACTGCTGCCGGAACGGGTTGCTTAGGACGATAAGGTCCATTTTCCGTCATTCCGGCCTTGAGCCGGAATCCAGCCAGCCCAAGTCCTTGGGCTGAAAGGAGACCTTCCCACCGCGCAGACGCGCGTCGACTGGATTCCGGCACAAGGCCGGAAAGACGGAGAGTGGGTGTCCCCAGCGCACAGACATGTCGAGTAAAGCACCGCAAGCCGGTGTCGGGACAGACAAGGGAAACCCACTCAGTCCATTTTTGCAATTTACGGTTTTTTCTGGCAAACAACCTCCGGACATGACATCCGAACGGAATGCTGCGGACGACGCGGCCGGGAGCGGGCATATATGGTTTCTGAAGCGCCGCCGTTCTGGTGGCAGAAAGCAGGCTGGCAGGCCTGGCTGTTATCACCGTTTTCCCTTCTATACGGCAATATTGCCGGCCGGCGGATGCGTACGGCAAAACGGGCGAGCGTTCACGTTCCGGTCATCTGCATCGGTAACTTCACCGTGGGCGGTGCTGGAAAGACGCCGACAGCGATGGCAATCGCCAGAGCCGCCGTCGCAAAAGGCCTCAAACCCGGATTTCTCAGTCGCGGATATGGCGGCACGCTTGATGTCACCACCCTTGTCGATCCCGCGCAGCACCGCTCCGCCGATGTCGGCGATGAACCGCTGCTGCTTGCACGCGAGGCGGTGACCGTCATTTCCCGCAAGCGGGTGGAAGGCGCGCACCGGCTGGTGAAGGAGGGCGTGGACCTCATCATCATGGATGACGGTTTCCAGAGCGCCCGCCTGACGCTGGATTATGCGCTCGTCGTCATCGACACGGTGCGCGGCATCGGTAACGGCCATCTCGTGCCGGGCGGTCCGGTCCGGGCGCCGCTTGCCGAACAGATGCGGCATATGACGGGACTTCTGAAGGTCGGCAACGGCCATGCAGCCGATCCGCTGGTGAGAATGGCGGCAAAGGCTGCAAAACCGGTTTTCGTAGCCGCAATCACGCCGCAGGAGCCGCAGGATTTCAGGGGAAGGCGCGTGCTGGCCTATGCGGGCATCGCCGATCCGGCCAAATTCTTCAGAACCGTCGAGGCTGTGGGCGGCGAGATCGTGGAGCGGCGCTCCTTTCCCGACCATCACCATTTCAGCGACGACGAGATCGCCGATCTTCTGCAGGACGCCGGCAAGCAAAATTTGCAGCTGGTGACGACGGCCAAGGACGCCATACGCCTCAACGGTCACCATGGCCGGGCGGAAGAATTGCTGTGGAACAGCGTGGTGATCGAGATCGACATGGTGTTCGACGATCCCAATGCGGCTGGAACGATCATCGAGACGGCGGTGGTGAACTGCCGCGCCCGCCTGCTGCGGGAACATGCGCGACCGTCGATTTAGAGTACCTAAGAAGATAAACCGCCGTGCACCTACTTCTCCTCATTCCTGTGCTTGTCACAGGAATCCAGCCGACGCGCGTCTGCGCGGCGAGAATAGTCCTCTCAGCCTAAGGACTTGGGCTGGCTGGCAACTGTATTGTCAGGTTTTAGCAAAGACGGTTTTATCCCTGAGGATTGCGTTTGCGGCGACGAGGATTTTGCGGGCGATGGCAATGATCATGACCTTGAACGGTTTGCCCTTGGTCTGCATGGTTTGCGCCGTGCGGGCGAAGGCGGTCTTCAGCCTGTAAGCCACCAGCGCCGCCATGTAGAGGGCATCGCGCACGCGCTTTCGTCCGCCGCGAATATGGCGCTGGCCGCGTTTGATGCCGCTGTCGGCATTGAAGGGAGCAAGTCCCGCCAATGCCGCCATGGCTTTGGAAGAGCTGCCGCCCAGTTCCGGCATATGCGCCATCAGCGTGAATGCGGTGACTGGCCCGACGCCCGGAATGGAACGAAGCCTGGTGCTTTGTTCGTTCAGTTCCGCGTTTTCCCGGACATGGGCGTGACAGGCTTTTTCGATCGCCTCGATCTCGCCGTCCAGCCAGATGAGATGGCGCTCCAGACTATCGTGCTCCATGGGTTCTGCGCTGGAAAGGCGAAGCCGCTCCTGCTGGCGCATGGCAACGAGCTGATCGCGCCTTGTATGGAAGCTGGCAAGCGCCTGCCGGGCCGGATCGGGTGGTGTGCTGGTTGCGGGGCCAAGCGTTTCGCCCATGCGTGCCAGCAGGCGGGCATCGATGGCGTCGGTCTTGGCCAGGCGGCCGGTGGCTCTTGCGAAGTCGCGCGCCCGGGCGGGGTTGACCCGGCAATACGGACGCTGTTGCCGATCGAGAGCCGCGCGCAGCTGCCTGTCATAACGCCCGGTCGCCTCCAGAATGACCGTCGCCTCCTGCCCCTCCAGGCTTTGCAGCCATGCATGAATGGCGGCAGCGGTGTTGTCGATGCGGATATGCCGGGATGTCCGGCCGTCGAAAAGATCAAGATGCGCCTTGGCGACGTCGCATCCAATGAAAACAGGGTGTATCATGGCAAGCCTCATCCTGTGCTTCGAGGTCCGCGCTCACGGCCTCAATCAACTGTTCAGGTTGGGATATCAAAGGCGGACGGAGGACCAGAGCCAGCAAGCGGTCTCAAACGACCAGGATCCCGACGGCCTTCCGTCCGCTACCATTCTAGCACAGACGCAATACACAGGATCCCTGTGACAAGCACAGGGATGAGGGTGGAGAGTTGAGCAGTCTCAGCGTGAAAAGAAGCGTTCTCACGCATGGCTCTTTATGGGCGTGCTTCCGCGCCTGATCACGCAGGCAAATTACCAGCTTTCTTTTCGGCCTCCAGCGAAGCGGCGGCGTCCACATAGGCTTCCTGCCGCGCCACGCTCCAGTAGCGGAGTTCGTCGAGCGGAATGGTCTTGCCGGTGATGGCGCAGGCAACATGCGAGCCGGTCTGCACGATCCGGAAGTCACCGTCGAGATATTCGATGACGGCGAGACGGTTTCCGCCTCCTTCAAATCTGTTCATCCGTTTTCGTCTCCTGCTATGTCCTGTCAGTGCATCCAGCCCGAAACGGCGCAGCGTTCTCCTGAACAATCCGGATGCTCCAGTCCCTTGAATTTATATCTCTCGACGCGGCCCAAGGCCAGCCCGCCGGGTAACGAGATCAGCTGCGGCCGAAGAGCCGTTCTATATCGGAAAGTTTCAGCTCGATATAGGTCGGTCGGCCGTGATTGCACTGGCCGGAGCCCGGCGTGTTTTCCATCTGCCGCAAAAGCGCGTTCATCTCCTCCGGCCGCATGCGCCGGCCGGAACGCACCGAACCGTGGCAGGCCATCGTGGCGGCGACATATTCGAGCTTGTTGGCAAGCGTGGAGGCGGCGTCCCATTCGGCAATCTCGTCGGCAAGCTGCCGCACCAGCCCCTGCACATTGACCTCGCCGAGCATGGCGGGCGTTTCCCGGACGGCGACCGCGCCCGGCCCGAAACGCTCGATGACGAGGCCCAGCGCATCGAAACCGGCGGCATGATCCATCAGCCGGTCGCAATCCTCTTCCGGCAGGTCGATGATCTCGGGGATGAGCAGCACCTGTGAAGGCGGGCGTCTGGAATGCAGCGCGTTGCGCATTTCCTCAAACACCAGCCGCTCATGCGCGGCATGCTGATCGACGATGACGAGACCGTCTTCCGTCTGCGCCACGATGTAGTTCTGGTGCAGCTGCGCCCGTGCCGCACCCAGCGGATAAAGCACCGGTTCTGGCGAGGGGCTTGCGGCGGCCTCGTAAGTCTCCCGCGGCTCGGCCCGCGCCGTCGGCATGGTGATGTCGGAAAAGCGCGACTGCACGGCCTCCGAAAATTGCGTTCCGCTGGAAACGGCAAGCGGCCGGGAAGGAGAAGTCGCGGCGGACCATGTTGCGGACGGAGAAGGCCGGAGATTGGACGGGCTGTAACCCGGGCGGAAGGCGCTCATCATCTGGCTCGCACCCGTCGTTGCCGCCCTGTCGCCGTCGCGCGTCAGCGCCTGGCGGATCGCGCCGACGATCAGCCCGCGAATAAGGCCGGGATCACGGAAGCGCACGTCGGATTTCGCCGGATGCACGTTCACATCCACAAAGGCGGGGTCGAGCGTCAGGGACAGCACCGCAACGGGATATCGCCCATGCGGCACGGTTTCGGCATAGGCGCCGCGAATGGCGGATAAAAGCAGCTTGTCCTGCACCGGACGGCCGTTGACGAAGACATATTGATGCGCCGAATTGCCACGGTTGAAGGTCGGCACGCCGGCAAAGCCGGTCAGCGTCACATCCTCGCGCCCGGCATCGATCTCGATGGCGTTGTCCTTGAATTCCGCACCCAGAATCTGCGCCATGCGGGCGAGGTGGTCATCGCCGGTCGAGGGGATTTCGAGCGTGGAACGGTCGGTGCCTGACAACACGAAGCGGATATGCGGAAAGGCGATCGCCATACGCTTGACGACCTCGGTGATGGCGGCCGCCTCGGCGCGTTCCGTCTTCAGGAATTTCAGCCGCGCAGGCGTGGCGAAGAACAGGTCGCGCACCTCGACGATGGTGCCGGCATTCGAGGCGGCAGGCCGCACGTCCGAAACCTTGCCGCCGGTGACGGAAATGACCGAACCCTGTTCCGCGCCCTGTTGGCGGCTGGTGATCGACAGCTTGGCGACCGAGCCGATGGAGGGCAGGGCCTCGCCGCGAAAGCCGAGCGTGCGGATATCATCCAGCGTCGTGGATATTTTCGAGGTGCAATGGCGCCGGACAGCAAGCTCGAGATCGGCAGGCGACATGCCGGAGCCGTTGTCGGTGATGCGCACCAGCCCCTTGCCGCCGCCCGCCGTGGCGATCTCGATCCGCGTCGCGCCGGCGTCGATGGCGTTTTCCACCAGTTCCTTCGTGGCGCTGGAGGGTCTTTCGATGACCTCGCCGGCGGCGATCTGGTTGATGAGGGTTTCTGAAAGCTGCTTGATGGCCATGATCGTCATTTTCGCGGATTCGTCACCGCTTCGAAAGCAAAAAACTCTGACGACGAGAGTTTGCACATGTTTTCCGGCCTGTTCGGCATTTAATCATTTCCGTCAACGCCGGGTTAAGCGTTAATCCGACTTTAATCGGCCCTGGTTATGGTGAGGCGGCTTGAAATGACCGCAGGAACGAGGCCCCCCTTTCGGGTGGTGTGTGACGTCGACTATGGGTGAGCGTCATCATCTCCTCAAGACTGCTTCAAGTGGCGAACCCTGATGTCTCTTTTTCGGAATGTGTCGTTTCATCCCGGCATCCGCCTCGGACGATTCCAATAGAAACATAAGCCTGACCCCTTAAAAACAGGCGGGAGTTTGCAGTTGAGTGATTTGGCGTCCTCTGGCGCGGGCGTTCATACGGTGATGCTTGATGCCCTTTGCGACGCGCTTGGCGCGGCGATCGTCGTTTACGACCGTAATGATCACATTATTTTCGCAAGCCGGAAGCTGTTAAGTTTTTTTCCGCTCGAAGAGGGCGTTGTCGGACCGGGCGCGCGGCTGCGCGACTATCTGAGCGCGCTCTACGATTGTTATCTTCTGGAGGCGGAAAGCCTGGCCGCCAATGCCCGCCAGCTCGGGCGGGACGAATGGATCGGCGAGCGTCTGGCGCTGCACTGGAAGGAACGGGCGGAAAAGACCGAGCGGCTGAAGGGGGAACGCTTCCTGCGTTTCGTCATGAACCGCCTGCCTTCCGGTCTCGGCATCAGTGTCGTTGCCGATATTTCCGAACAGAAGAAAAGAGAAGAGCAGTGGCGCATCGATCTTGAGCGCGTCCAGCTGATCGAGGATATTCTCGACAATCTGCCGTTTCCGGTTTTCGTTAAGGATCGGAACATGGCCTATGCCGCAATCAACAAATCCGCCTGCGCCATGGTCGAGACCAGTGCCGAAGCCATTCTCGGAAGAACCGTTTTCGATCTCCATTCGCGCAAGGTCGCAGGCCGCATCGACGCTGCCGATCGCATGGTGCTGGACACCGGCACGCCGAGCGTCATTCCCGAAAGGGTGAGACGCCTGAACGGCGAAGAGGTGCTGACGATCACGCGCAAGCAGCGTGTTGGGCGTTCGGGCCGATATTTCCTCGTGACGACGATGGAGGATGTGACGGCACTTGCCACTATCGATGCGAACGGCATGCCCGTCATTCCTTCGCTCGAACACGTTGCTTTCGTCGCCTCCACCTATGGCAAGGATGATGAACGCGATGCCAGAAGCGGCCTGCTGAAGAGCAAGGCGGTGCTGGTCGTATCCGAAAACGGTCGTTTTGGAGACGTTGCCGGTCGAAGGCTGACCGCAGGCGGCATGGATTATGCCGTCGTGACGAGCGAGGAAGAACAGCGCAGTTTCATCGACATTGCCGCCTCTGCCGGCGTCGGCATCGATGTCGTTGTCGTCGATGCGCAGATGAGCGTCGCATGCCTTGATATCGCGGAAGCCCATGGCCTGCCCGTCGTCACCATAGAGGAAGACGAAATCGATGCATCGCTGCTGCATTATCTTGCCGTTGGCCTCAGCTCCTCTCCCAGGGAAAAATCCTCTGAAGAAGATTGGGAGATCATGACCGAGGACCTGCCCAAAATCCTCAAGACCGGGGGCGTCTGCGAGATACTTCTCGTCGAGGACAACAGGGTCAACCAGATCGTCTTCTCGCAGATCCTCGAAGGCCTGGGGCTGTCTTACCGGCTCGCCACCTCGGGCGAAGAGGCGCTGCGTCTTTTTGCGGAACAGGCGCCCTCCGTCGTCCTGCTGGATACGACACTTTCCGATATCGACGGTTTCGAGGTTGCCCGCCGCATGCGCGAGCTCGCCGGTGACGATCGCATTCCCATTGTCGGCGTCATCACCCATGCATTCGAGGGTGATCTCGACAAATGCCTGGCGTCGGGTATGGACGACATGCTGCTGAAACCCGTCAGTCCCGATATGGTCGAGGCTGTTTTCCTGCGCCTTTTCGGCAAGGATACCCTGCGACTGCAAGCCTGAAATCCAGCCGCCACGGTGAAAACACAGCACATTTTTTGCCGCTGCTCGGGTCTTTTTGAGGCAAGCCGTGGATTTGCCGGAAAACGCCGCCGCTTTTTCGGTTCGCGGCTCTATGGCTTTTTTAATACTTGCCCTGCATTGTGAGCGCGATCACACAGGATTCACGAGATGCAGGAATGAAACGGCCAGAGCCGCAGACGTTGCAGGTCAGCCAGAACGAGCTGCAAGCGATGGCTTACAGCGATCCTTTGACGGGGCTCGGCAACAGATACCGTCTACGGGACAAGATTCGCATGCTCGCGAGCGAACGCTCCAGCGATCCCGCACCCTTCACGGTCGGCATTGCGAATATAGACGGCTTCAAACCCATCAACGATCTTTTCGGCGTGCAGGCGGGCGACGAGATTCTGTGCCAGGTGGCGCATCGCCTGAAGGCCTGCATTCCCGATGGCGCGGTCGTGACGCGCCATGACGGCGATGAATTCGCTTTCGTGCTGCCGCTGGTCTTCGAGCGCACCGGTGCCGAGCGCATCGGCAACATGATCAAGGACGTGCTCTCCGCCCCTTACGATCTCGGCGATCGCAACGTCCGGCTTTCCTCTTCCTTCGGTTTTGCCATCTACCCTTTTGCCGGCGATGATTTCGAGGATCTGCTGAAAAGCGCCGAGACGGCGCTTTACCGGTCCAAGCGGCGCGGCCGTGGCCAGATAACGGTCTATTCGCGCGAGATAGCGCAGGAGATGAAGCGCGCCACCCAATTGGAACAGGCTCTGCGAAACGCCATCATCACCGATGCGATCGATGTGCATTTCCAGCCCATCGTCAGGCTGGAAGAGGCCAAAGTCATCGGTTTCGAGGCGCTTGCCCGCTGGAACGATCCTGATCTCGGCTTCGTATCGCCCGCCGTTTTTGTGCCGCTGGCTGAAGAAAGAGGTTTTATCGACGCCCTTTCGGAAGCCCTGCTCAGGAAGGCGGCGGAAGCAGCCCTGTTCTGGCCGCGCGAGCTCTTCCTGTCCTTCAACCTGTCTTCCGCGCAGCTGATGGACCCTGGCACGGCGGACAATATTCTCTCTATCCTGTCGCGTGTCGGTCTCGACCCACATCGGCTGGAGCTTGAAATCACCGAAACGGCTGTCATGACCTCCGCCGATACCGCGCAGCGCATCATCAGCGAGTTGCAGAGCGCGGGTGTTCGCATCTCCCTCGACGATTTCGGCACCGGCCAGTCGAGCCTCGGCCGCCTGCGCGACTTCACCTTCGACAAGGTCAAGATCGACCGCGCCTTCGTTTCCCGCATCAGCAGCGATCGCCCCTCGGAACACATCATCAAGGCCATCGTCGCCATGTGCGAAGGTCTCGATCTTGAAGTGGTGGCCGAGGGTATCGAGGAGCGTGCGGAAGAGGAAAAGCTGCGCGCGCTCGGCTGCGCCATGGGCCAGGGCTATTTTTACGGCCGCCCCGCCGATGCCGCCGCAACCCAGCGTTACCTGCACGAGAATTACCGCGAGATCCTGTCGGATATTCCCTGAGAAGTGAAATGGCCGTTAAGAGGCGGTGGCGGGACCTCCCCACCTCCCTCATTCCTGTGCTTGTCACAGGAATCCAGCCGACGCGCGTCTGCGCGGCGAAACGACTCCTCTCAGCCCAAGGACTTGGGCTGGCTAGATTCCTGTGACAAGCACAGGAATGAGGGGAGGGCGGAGCGTGCTACGCCTCACAACCGGTAAAGCGGCTCGAACCGGCCTTTCACCTCAATCCCAAGCTCGAATGTCTTTCCGTGCTGCGGGTTGGCAGCAATGGCGTCGTCGTCGAGATTTTCGCGGGCGGATGTGACGAGAAGACGGGACGCATCGGGCCCAATGAAGGCCGGGCAGGTGGTCTGCCCCGCCGGCACCAGATAGCGTTCGATATGATTGCCACTGGCATCGTAACGATCGACCGCACCCATGCCCCAGCGGGCGTTCCAGATATGACCTTCCGCATCGCAGACCGATCCGTCTATGCCGCCATCGATACCGGCGGAATCGACCAGCACCTCGGCCTTACCGGAGGGAAGGCCTGTCTCGGCATCAAGAGGCACCTTCATCAGTTTATTCACCTTGGTGTCGACGTAATATCCGGTCGCGCCGTCAGGTGAAAAGCAGATGGAATTCGGAATGCTGACTTCAGCAAACAGCTTGGTGACGGTGCCTTTGGCGACGTGGTAGATGCTGCCCGCGCCGGTTTCCGCCTTCCTGCCCATTGTGCCGATCCAGAGCGCGCCCGAGGGATGCATGCGCCCATCATTGGAGCGGTTGCCGGGCATGTCCTTTTCCAGTTCCGCATGCAGCGTCAGCACGCCGGTCGCCGTGTCACGCAGGAAAAGGCCGTCATCGGAGGCGATCAATTGCTTGCTGTCGCTGATCTTGGCCAATGCGCTACCCATGAAAGGCAGGGCATAGACAGTTTTGCGGCCGGAAGCGAAATGCAGCTCATGCAGCTCCCGTTCGACAATATTGAACCACCAGGCGGTGCCGGTCGCGGCGTCAAAGGTCGGGCCTTCGCCAAGCGTCATCGGCGTCTCGTCCAGAACCTGTCCGGCAAAGGGAAAAACGGTTGCCAAGCTCTTATCCTCCGGTTGCGGCATCATAGGCAGAAAGCGTGACGGTGGCACGTTCCCGAACCTCCGCCGCCGTCATGCCGGGCTTGTAGAGGCTTGTTCCAAGCCCGAAGGCAAGGATGCCAGCCTTTGTATATTCGCTGAAATTCTTGTCCGACACGCCACCGACGGCGGCGATAACCAGATCCTTCGGCAGGATTGTCCTGATGGCATTGATACCGGCGGGGCCGATGATGCTGGCGGGGAAGAACTTCAGTCCCGTCGCTCCGGCCTTTGCGGCAACCAGCGCCTCGGTGGGGGTGAGAACGCCCGGCATCGTCACCATGCCCTTGACGCGCGCGGCGACAATCACGTCGGCATCGGCGTTCGGGCTGACCATCAGCTTGCCGCCGGCCGCATCAAGCGATTCCACGTCTTCCACACTGAGCACGGTGCCCGCGCCGATCAGGCAATCGGCGGGCGCCATCTTCGCGGCGATCTCGATCGAACGGAACGGATCGGGTGAATTAAGCGGGATTTCGATGGCGCGGAAGCCGGTCTCGATCAGCGCGCCGACGACGCCTTCGGTTTCCTCGGGTTTCAGACCGCGCAGAATGGCGATCAGCGGATATTTTATGGAAGGGAAGGGGATACGCATGGTGGTTCTTTCGTCCTGAAGCGGAATGGCGACAAGTGCGAGCGGTTTTCGCGAGAAATTCCGCTCACACTATATTATTTAGGCCCAGATGGCATTTGCAGCGGCCAGCAATCCGCGCCGCACGGCCTCATCTGCATCGATGACCGTATATTGAATGTCCAGGGCTGCGAATGCACCCTCGTAAAGCGCGCCAAGTGCGCCGGAGCCGATCAGCACCACCGGCGTATCCCGCCTTGCGGTGGAATGCGCGCCGGCGATTTCCAGCCCGATCATGATGCCGGAAAGCTTGGCCTTGGCGTCGGTTGCGGCAAGGCCATGCAGCAACTGCCCGGAGCGCAGGGTGAACAGGCGGTTGGTCGCCAGCTGCGGATTGGCGTAGATGTCGCGCACGGCCGCCTTGAAGGCCTCGTGTTCGCCATTAAAGGCTTCGGCCTCGGCCACCGCATGGGAAAGGATCGTCTGCTTGGAGATGACCTCGAAGAGTTCGCCGGTCATGAACGTGGCAAAGCCGGTAACGTCGCCGCCCTTGACCGTCACCCATTTGGAATGCGTGCCGGGCATGCAGACCAGCTTTTCGCCGGCATCGGCGGAAGCGAGCGCGCCGAGCAATTGCGTTTCCTCGCCGCGCATCACATCGGGCGCGTTTTTATCCCGCTGCGCCAGACCCGGCAGAATGCGCACATCCCGCGCCTGACCCGGCACACGAACTGCACCGTCAAGAACCGCGGAAAGCGATGCCGGCACGTCGATATAGCCAGCCTCGACCCAGCCCTGCCGCGCCCCCGCCATGCCGCAGACGAGAACCGGCAGGTTGTCCGGCGCGCCGATGGCATCGAGATGGGATTGCAGCACCTCGGCAAAGCCGGTGCGCATGGCTGTCGTCATGCCTTCCGCGCTGCGTCGTTCGGCCAGCACCGCGCCTGATCGGCTGAGGAGCCAGAGCCGGAAGCTGGTCGTGCCCCAGTCAACGGCGATAAAAGCGGGTTCAGACATTATAACAGGCCTCCGTCTACGATTATGGATTGCGCCGTGATGGCGCTCGATGCCGATGATGCGAGAAACAGGCACGGCCCCGCCAGATCGGCGGCGACAAGCGTGCGCTTGAGACATTGCCGCGCCGTGGTCGCGGCAATCCCGTCATCCGTCAGCCATAGTTCCTTCTGCCGCTCCGTCACGATCATGCCCGGCAAAAGCGCGTTGACGCGGATGTTTTCCGGCCCCAGCCGGCCGGCAAGACTTTTCGTCAGGCCGATAATCCCGGCCTTGGCCGCCGCATAAGAGGGAAGATCGCCCATGTTGAGTAGAAACGAGATCGAGGAGAAATTGACGATGGACGCATCCTTCGCTTTTCTCAAATGGGGAAGCGCCGCCTGAATGGTGAAGAACATCTGCTTCAAATTGACGGCCTGATTGGCATCCCAATAGGCTTCCGTCACGGTGTCGATGTCGTGGCGGTCGTCCCATGCGGCGTTGTTGACCAGCACCTTGAGGCCGCCGGTGGCGAATGCCGCCGCCTCCACTGTCCTTCCGATTGCAGGAATGTCGCTGAGGTCGGTCTTGAAGAAATGCACCGGGTGAGGCGCGGTGGCCGACAGCCGCCGGACAAGCGCGAGGCTCGGCTCTTCCGCAATGTCGATGAAGGCGACCTTCGCCCCCTGCATGGCAAAGGCTTCCACCAGCGATGCGCCGATGCCGGAGCCGCCGCCGGTGACGAGCACGCCCGCGTCCTTAAGGTCATGGAAATGGGCTTGCGTCATCGGCATCGTCTCATCCATTGAGGGCTTGATTGTTCCAATATATGGAACTAGATTTTACTAAATGGAATTATTCTCTTGGCGTCACGCTTATGTCAAGGCAGATGACGGTGGATGTTGCCATGCCTGATCTTAAAAAGCCCGATGATCAAAAGCATGACGCCGTTCCGGGCCGCGCGCGAAAAACGGAAACCGTGACCGGCACGCTCGGAAAGGCCGTCTCGCTTCTGGAACTCATTGCCTTTGCCGAGAAACCGATGCGCTTTACTGATGTGGTTGAGGCTTGCGGCCAGCCGCGCGGCACCGTTCATCGCCAGCTCTCCCATCTCGTCGCCGAAGGTCTGATCGACCATGCCGCCGACCAGACCTATGCCGTGGGTTTGAGGCTGCTGCAACTGGCGGCGAAAGCCTGGAGCGGCAACGATCTGCGCAGCATTGCCGCCCCCCACCTGGCAGCGCTGCAGGAAGCGACGCAGGAATCCGTGCATCTCGCCGTTCTGAACGGCGGCCAGGTCACCTACCTCGACAAGATGGAGGGCAAGCAAAGTCTGCGCATGCATTCGCAGGTCGGCAAAACCTCGCCGGCCTATTGCACGGGGGTGGGCAAGGCCGCGCTTTCGCTGCTTGCCATCAAGGATCTGGCGGGGGTCGCCGCAGGGCTGGACTTTCACCGCTTCACGCAAAACACGCTCATAACCCCGGAGGCGTTGATTGAGGATGTCTCGGCTATCCGTAAAAACGGTTATGGCTTCGACCTGCAGGAGCATGAGATCGGAATCCATTGTGTCGCAGCGCCGGTGCGGGCGCCCGGGCGCAATTTTTATGCGGCGATTTCCGTCACCGGTCCCGCCTATCGCGTTGATCTGGAACAGCTTCGCAAATGGGGACCGCTGGTGCGCGAAACCGCGGATAAAATTGCGGCGGAACTTGCTTTCAAATTATCCCCGGTTGCGGGCGGTTGAATAAAGCAGGGCTAGAGAAACGCTGGCAGAGAACGGGTTTGTGAAAGTGAAATCGTATTTTCGATTATTCTGAATTAAGTTTTCAACTTTTGTTTGCATGAATCGATTTGGTGAGTAACATCCGCAATTCCGGGCAAAGGGGGTCTTTGCGGCGGCATTTTCTCATTCTCGAAGAACAGCTTTCATGCAGAAAACAGAGACGGCCGCCGTTCAGTCGATTGGTGTGGATTGCGTTCGCGAGATCGCCGATCTGAACACGCAATTCGACATATTCCGTTTTTTGAAACGGTTGACGGAGGCATGGGAATTCAAGGCCTTCATGGTACTCGACCTGTCGTCCGAAATGGCGAGCGAGCTGTCGCAATATACCATCATCACCAGCTGGCCGGCCGAACTTTTGCAGCGTTACGATGAAGAGGGCATGCTGCAGAACAGCCGGGTGATGGCGCAGTTGAAAAAATCGACCGCACCCTTTTCCGTTTCCATGGATTTTCTGGCCAAGGGTGACGAACATATCGCCAGGAAATCGGTAATCGGTCTCTTCGAGCGGTTCGAAATGATCAATTCGGTTTGGTTTCCCGTTCACGACATCACCACGACGAGGGGCGCAGTGTCGTTCTCCGGCAATAAGACGGTTCTGCCGCTCAGCCAGCTGGCGGAGCTTTTCTATATTTCCAGCCATATCTTTGCCCGGCTATCTGAAATCCGCCGACTGGACCTGCGCGTGCCCGAAACATTGAGCGAGCGGGAAATAGACTGTCTGAACTGGACGGCGGCCGGCAAGACCAGCGCCGAAATCGCTGAAATCATGATGCTGTCTGAGCATACCATCAATCATTACCTGAACCGCGCGACGAAAAAACTCGACACGGTCAACCGCACCCAGGCGGTTGCCAAGGCTCTGCGCGTCGGCCTGATTAAATAGCGAAATCGCAATTTTATCATTGTGATAAACGGGTTCCTGGGCGATCCTTCTTTCGAATCACCGGAAAGGAGAAATCGTTTGCCGGAACGGCATAAGGTAAAAGCGGGATTTTCTCCGACTGTCGACTGCGCCGTGCTGGTAGCCGCTGCCGAGAAAGGCTTTGCTGCCGATGAAGGCATAGAACTGGAACTCGTCCGAAAGCAGTCCGCGCGCGCCGTGCTTGCCGCACTTGACGAGAATGACGTTCAGATCGCGCATCTGCCCGCGCCGCTTCCGGTCGGTTCCGCTGTTGGCCTCGATGATCTGCCCGCCGATATCATCGGTGTCTTCACACTCTCCCTTGGCGGATCGGCAACGACCGTTTCTCATGGATTTTACGACGAGCTTTACCGTGAAGGTTTGAAGCTGCCGGATCCGGCGGCCTTCGGGCGAGCCATGGCCCGTGTCTGCGCCGCGCGCCGGGCCGCGGGCGGGAACCCGCCTGTATTCGCGGTCGAGGATATCGTCTCCACACCGTTTTATGCCCTGCGATATCTGCTCGGAAGCTGTGGCGTGCTGCTCGGGCGGGATATGGAAATTGTCGAAGCCCTGCCGAAGGCGATGCCGGCACTTCTGGAAAGCGGCAAGGTCGACGCGCTCTGTACCGCCGAGCCGGCGGGCAGCGCCGTGGTTCTGGGTGGTACCGGGCGGATCGTCACCACCGGAGCACTGATCTGGCACAATGCCCCGGAAAAGATGCTGGCCACGAAGCGGCCCTGGGCGGAGGCGAACGCCACCCTGCTGGAAGGGCTGCTGCGCGCACTTTACCGTGCCGGCGAATGGTGCGCGAATCCCGCCAATATAGAAGAACTCACCGGCATTCTCGCCGCTCCCCATTATATTGACGAAAACGGCGAATTCCTGCTTCCGGCGCTGACGGGATATATTTCCACGTCTCCGAGGGACATGCAGCGCTATCCGGAATTTTTCGTGACGAGTGCCAAGGCCGCCAATTTCCCCTGGCAGAGTCAGGCCCTGTGGTTCTTCAGCCAGATGTTGCGCTGGGGCGAGGTTCCCGCCGAGCGCCGGTTCGACGCGGTGGTGGTGGAGGCTGCGCGCAATGCCTACCGGCCGGATATCTTCCGCAAGGCGATGAAGCCGCTTTTTGTGCCCGTGCCGGGCGCAAACCTGAAGCTGGAAGGCACGCTTAGGGAGCCGGTGCATGTCGGTGCCTCGCGCACCGGCCTCGTGCTCGGTCCAGATTGTTTTTTCGATGGCCGCGTTTTCGACCCGGAAACACTCGATATGGACGACGAAATCTGAAACCGGAGTGTTAAATCGTCGCGAATGTCCGCACCATCTTCTTTAGCATTGGCTAAGTGCTCTGGCTTGTCTATGGATGGCGCGGAATTGAGCCCCTATCCGGCGGGATGATGTAGCGGAGTAAAATTATGGCAGAGGTCAGCAAGAACCAGGTCGAGAAGGCTTTGGAGGCCGTCATCTATCCCGGCAGCGATAAAAACATCGTGGCGCTCGGCATGGTCTCTGAAATCTTCATTGCCGACGCGAAAGCCTATTTCTCGATCACCGTTCCCGCCGACAAGGCAGCCGATATGGAACCGTTGAGGCTTTCGGCGGAAAAGGCCGCCAATAGTGTTGAAGGTATTGTCGGCGCAGTCGTGGCGCTGACCGCGGATCGAAAGCCGGGCAAAGAGCCGCCGCCGCGCCCCGCCGCCGCGCCCGGCCGCCCGGCCGCCCAGCCACGCTCTTCCAAGGTCGGGGTCCCGGGCGTCGGCGCCATCATAGCGGTTGCCTCGGGCAAGGGTGGGGTCGGCAAGTCGACGACTGCTGTCAATCTGGCGCTCGGTCTGCAGGCGCTCGGCCTCAGGGTCGGCATGCTTGACGCCGATATCTACGGTCCGTCCCTGCCGAGGCTGCTTAAGATTTCCGGTCGCCCGCAGCAGCAGGAAGACCGCATCATCGTTCCCATGGAGAATTACGGGCTGAAGGTCATGTCCATGGGCTTCCTGGTGGATGAGGAAGCGGCGATGATCTGGCGCGGGCCGATGGTGCAGTCCGCATTGATGCAGATGCTGCGCGAAGTCGCATGGGGCGAGCTCGATGTGCTGGTGCTCGACATGCCGCCCGGCACGGGTGATGCGCAGCTCACCATCGCCCAGCAGGTGCCGCTCGCCGGCGCGGTCATCGTTTCCACGCCGCAGGATCTGGCGCTCATCGATGCGCGCAAGGGCATCACCATGTTCCGCAAGGTGGAAGTTCCGCTGCTCGGCGTCATCGAGAATATGAGCTATTTCATCGCGCCGGATACGGGAGCGCGTTACGATATTTTCGGCCATGGCGGCGCAAAGGCGGAGGCCGAGAGGATCGGCGTACCGTTCCTCGGCGAGGTGCCGCTCACCATCTCCATCCGTGAAATGTCGGATGCCGGAACGCCTGTTGTTGCCGCAGAACCGGACAGCCCGCAGGCTGCGATCTACCGCGATATTGCGGAAAAAGTCTGGGCACGCATCGGCGCGGACGAAAGAAAACCGGCGCCGAAAATCGTTTTCGAATAGCGTTCAACAAGCCGACCCAATAGTGGGATAGGAAGAATATCATTTAAATACAGTAGATTAATCGGTGCATTCGGAGAGGGTCTTCGGGTTTAATCTCCAGAGATGCTTCGCCTGCAAGGCTGTCGCGAAAAAATATTGCTTGATTGCTTCTCGCTTTGGGAGCATACGCCTGCGCCGTTTGGCTCTTGGTCCGTCGGGCTGGCGAGATGTGAAAATCCCGCCCGTTCCAGCGTTCCCTGAAGTGTCGTCCAAAGGTTTGCCGACCTTGAACAGGATATGTTAAGCAGCATTGCGGCTGAAGCCTGCGATGCGGACCGGAGAAACGGATTGATAAAAGCCTATCGCGCCAATTGCGAGGCGATCAGCCTGTCGCCAGACGACGGCTCCGAACAGATTCTCGACGACGTCGTCTGGATCGATCTCGTCAATCCGGACAGGGCTGAAGAGCATCATGTGGAAAAGCTGCTGGGGCTTGACCTGCCCACCCGCGAGGATTTGAAGGACATCGAGCCCTCCAGCCGCCTCTACATGGAAGACGGCAATGTCTTCATGACCGCTTCTCTGGTGTGGAAGGCGGACTCCGACGATCCGCGCCTGACCGACGTCGCTTTCATTCTTGCCGGCAAACGCCTCGTGACGATCCGTTATGCCGAGCCGAAGTCGTTCAACCTTTTCATCGCCGCCATCACCCGCGCGCCGCATGAAATGCGCAGCGGCACCGTGCTGCTTTTGAAGCTGCTTGAAACCATCGTCGACCGCACGGCGGAAATCCTCGAAAACTCGGTGGCCGGCATCGACAATCTCGCCGCCGAGATTCTCGGCAGCCAGGCGCGCAGCAAGCGCAAGCAACCGCGCTATCTCGAGGAACGCCTGACGAATATCGCCGCCTATCACCGCCTCATTTCAAAAGTGCGCGACAGTCTCGCATCGCTTGCCCGTGTGCAGGGTTTTCTGCACACAAGCACGCAGGTGCAGCAGGACAAGGAGGTGAGGGAGCAGGGCAAGTCGATCGGGCGCGATATCCAGTCGCTGACCGAACATGCCTCCTTCGTTTCCGGCAATCTGACGTTCCTGCTCGACGCTTCTCTCGGCATCATCAACATCGAGCAGAACGGCATCATCAAGATTTTCTCTATTGCCTCGGTGGTGTTTTTGCCGCCGACCCTGGTGGCTTCGGTTTACGGAATGAACTTTCAGCTCATGCCGGAGTTGAACTGGACGTTTGGTTATCCACTCGCGCTCGTCGTCATGCTGATGTCCGCAATCATCCCGTTTCTCTTTTTTCGTTGGAAGGGCTGGCTCTGAGGAGCCAGGATCATCATGTCTCAAATCGTCGACAAGGACGTTGCCGAGAAACCGGATTCGGACGACAAACATCAGAACAAGGGCTTTATGCCGCGATCCTTGGTTCCATCGGTGTTGTTTATGGCGATATCGGTACCAGCCCTCTTTATGCCTTCCGCGAAGCCCTGCGGCCGATCGCCTATGATGGCGTGACGCGGGAGGAAGTCATCGGCCTGACATCGCTGATGATCTGGGCTTTGACGATCATCGTGACGTTCAAATATATCACGCTTCTGCTGCGCGCCGACAATGACGGCGAAGGCGGCACGCTCTCACTTCTGGCGCTGTTGATGAAGACGGCCGGCACCCACCGCAGCATTCTCATCGTGCTCGGCCTCATCGGCGCTGCCCTTTTCCTGGGCGATGCCATGATCACGCCTGCACTTTCGGTGCTTTCGGCGGTGGAGGGTCTGAAACTCGTCACTCCGGCGATGGATGACTTTATTATACCGATTTCCGTCTGCATTCTCATCGGCCTCTTCGCGATCCAGTCGCACGGCACGGGAACGGTGGCGAAATTCTTCGGACCGATCACCGCGGTCTGGTTCCTGGTCATGGGTGTGGCCGGCCTCATTCACATCGCCGATGATTTCGGCATTCTCTATGCGTTCAACCCCTGGCATGCGGTCGAGTTTCTGGCCAATGAAGGCTTTTACGGCATCGTCGTGCTGGGCGCGGTTTTCCTGACGATCACGGGCGCTGAAGCACTTTATGCCGATCTTGGCCATTTCGGCCGCCGTCCCATCCAGTGGGCATGGTTCTGTCTGGTGTTCCCGGCACTGACGCTGAATTATCTCGGTCAGGGCGCGCTGGTTCTCAAGGATCCGGCGGCAATGTCCAATCCGTTTTACCTGATGTTCCCGCAATGGGCGATCCTGCCGGCCGTCATTCTGGCCACCGCCGCCACCATCATCGCCAGCCAGGCGGTCATAACAGGCGCGTTCTCGCTCGTGCGTCAGGCCATCCATCTCGGCTACCTGCCGCGCATGGAAATCCTCTTCACCTCGGAAACGAATACGGGGCAGATCTACCTTCCCGCCGTCAACACCATCCTGCTGTTCGGCGTGGTCGCGCTCGTGCTCACCTTCAAGAGTTCGGATGCGCTGGCCACCGCCTATGGCATTTCGGTCACCGGTGCGATGGTCGTCACCAGCCTGATGTTCTTCGAATTCGTGCGCAAGCGCTGGCAATGGTCCATCTGGCTGGCGCTTGCCGTGCTGGCGCCGCTTTTGCTGCTGGAACTGGTGTTCCTCGGCGCCAACCTGCTCAAGATTCACGATGGCGGTTACGTGCCGGTCATGCTGGCAATCGCCTTTACCATCATCATGACCACCTGGCAGCGCGGCTCGAAAATCCTCTTCGCCAAGACCCGTCGCAGCGATGTGCCGCTCAAGGCCTTCGTCGCTTCGGTCGAGAAGGAAAGCGCCCATGCGCCGGTGCGTGTGCCCGGCACCGCGATTTTCCTGACTGGCGATCCGGAGGCCGCACCGGCCGCATTGCTGCACAATCTCAAGCATAACCACGTCCTTCACGACAAGAACGTCATCCTGACGATACGCACCGAGGACCAGCCGCGCGTCCGCCCGGAAGATCGTTATACTCTCACGAAACTGAGCGATCGCTTTGCGGTGGTCGAACTGCATTTCGGCTTCATGGAAACCCAGAACGTCACCCAGGCGCTGGGTTACCTGAGGCGCACCGGCTACAAGTTCGACATCATGTCCACCTCGTTTTATCTCGGCCGTCGCAAGCTGGTGCCGGATCCGAAGTCGGGCATGCCGGGCTGGCAGAACCGCCTGTTCATCGCGCTCGCCGAAACGGCAGCCGACCCGTCGGATTATTTCCGCCTTCCGGCCAACCGCGTGGTGGAACTGGGCTCCCACGTCGTCGTCTGACCATTGGGTCGCATGCTCGTTGGCTACCGCGGAGAAAATCTGGTCGAAGCTTATGGAGATCTGCCCTACGGCTTCGTCAAGGAGCGTCGGTAATGCATGGCGACAACGCCGTTGCGGAGCGGTTTTACAGAAATCAGTTCGAGGTGTCGCGCGCCCGGCAAGCCGTTCTCGTACAAAGTGGGGCCGTGGCCGGCGATCCTGGGGTGAACGAGGAACTTGTACTCGTCGATCAAATCCAGCCGATCCAGCGCAGCCGCAAGCTTGCCGCTGCCCAGGAGCACGCCCGCCGGGGTCGCATCCTTGAGATTCTGTATGGCTGTTCGCAGATCACCGGCGATGTGGTGGCTATTGTTCCAAAGGAAGTCGGTTCGCGTTGACGACACCACGTATTTCGGCTTGGCATTCAGCTTGATCGCCCAATCGCGCATCGGCGGAGATGCCTCCGCCTCGCCGCGGGCGACTGCCGGCCAATAGCTTTCCATCATTTCGTAGGTGACGCGGCCCCACAACATCGCCCCGCTCTCGTCCATGAGCCGAGTGAAGAAGGCGTGTGTCTCGTTGTCGGCTATACCTTCCTGGTGGTCGACACAGCCGTCCAAGGTCACGTTGATGCTGAAGGTCAATAGTCCCATGCCGCAAACATACAATCTTCCGATATCGTAGTCACGCGGGCTCGTCCCTTGAAACGCCTGCCTCGGCTTTGGTGAGCCCGCACCCTGGAAGATGGTTACACATTAACGTGAAGCCACGTCCGGGCGCGGCGTTAACCAAGCATCAAGGTTAATAAGAGATTCTCGAACACCTGTAGCAAATTTGGTTGTCGGTGTTCGGAGTGCTGGTTTTGCGTTCGAAAAGTGTAATGCGTCGTCGGTCCTCCGCGTCCTTTCAGACATGGACGTCCAGATGGGCCTCACCGGTCGTCTTCGGCCTTGCCGCCTGGCTCGTCTTTCCCTCCCTCGCTGCGCGTGCTGATCTCGCCTCCCTGCTGGCCGGGCTGGACAATGGCGGCGAGCAATGGCGCATGGTGCTGACAGCCTCTCCGGCCGGCTCCGTTCACAACGCCTCGCTCACTTTCAACGATGCGGCAGGGGAGGCGGCGCTGCATGGCAGCGGCATGACCCTGCCCGATGGCCGCAAGGTGGCCTTCGTGACCAACAAGAAGGGTGAGGAGACGACACCTGACAGCGACCGCGTCAACCGCGCCGCCAAGAAGGGCCGCATCGTCGCAACCGAAATCATGCAGCCGCCGAAGGCCTTCACTGCCGGTTCCGTTCTGCAGCGCACCAGCATGCTGGATATAGAGCCGCTGAAGCGCAAGGACCGCACCGCTTTCGTCAAGCCGAAGCGCGGCAAGGATGTCGAACTCGCCTCTTTCTATTTCCGCCGTGATGAAAAGAAGGCGGACAAGAGCGTCTCGCCGATGCTGGCGGAACTCATCACCAACAGGACCCCGGACATTCTCGCCACGGCTTACGCGCCCGCCGCACCGGATTTTGCCCGCGAGTCTCCTTTCGACGCCATTCTCAGGAAGCCCGAGGCTGGACGTTTCGTGCCGCAGATCAGCGAGGAGGACCACGCCTGGGCTGCGACCCCGCTGCCGGCCGAGGTGTTTTCGCCGGCCGAACAGCAATGCCTCTCATCCGGCATCTATTTCGAGGCGCGCGGAGAATCGGTGAAGGGGCAGGCGGCCGTCGCGCAGGTCATCCTCAACCGCGTCCGCAACCCCGCTTATCCCAAAACCATCTGCGGCGTGGTCTACCAGAACAAGGACTGGCGCAACCGCTGCCAGTTTTCCTTCGCCTGCGACAATATCAAGGACCGCGTGAATTCCGAACGCCACTGGAAAATGGCGCGTGAAGTGGCCATGGCCACCACCGCCGGCAAGATCTGGCTGAAGGAAGTGGGTTCCGCCACCCATTATCATGCCGTTTATGTGCGTCCCGCCTGGGGCAAGACCATGAAGAAGGTCGGCAGGATTGGCCTGCACGTCTTTTACCGTACCTATGGTGGCGGCTGGAGCTGATCACACCGCCAATTTGTCGCATTTTCCGTGTCAAAAATGCCGATTCCCTCGCGAAACATCGCCGTCAAACGGCGATTTGGCATCAAGTCATTGTTTTTCAATGATTAATTTGTGCTGAAACAAGCGCCCTCAGTGCCTTGACTAGAGAAGCCCCTAAAACTATGTTGCGCGCGACTTCAGAGCGGGCTGGAACAGGCTTAATCCGTCACCGTTTACAACTCCAAAGGGTTCTGGCATGGCTGGAACGGAGAAAATGGGTGGGATTTTAAGATGACTGGCAACCGTGACGATAGTCTGGACGAGCGCCGCAAGCGCCTTGCTGACGAGCTGGCAAAGGTGAAGGCGGAGGATGAGGCGGAAGTGAGGGCGGAGACCAACGCTGCTGAAAACCGTAAAGGTTTTGCGATGGCGGTGAAGCTCTCATCGGAGTTCATTTCGGCCATCGTGGTCGGCGCTATGCTGGGTTATCTTCTGGACTATTTTGTCGGCACGACGCCGTGGGGGATGATCGTTCTTCTTCTTCTCGGTTTCTGCGCAGGCGTATTGAATGTGTTGCGCTCGACCGGCGCGGTGGCCAAGTCGCCGCTGCTGGAAAAGGCGGACAGACGAGACGAGGGTGGAAAAGGCGGCGTTTAAGCTGTTTTTTCTTGCAGTTGAGATGCCGCGCAGTCGCGGCGACAGGTAAAGAGGGCAGCCGGTGGCAAACGATCCGACCCATCAGTTCTTGGTGCAGCCGATCATTCCGATCGAAATTGGCGGCGTCGATTTTTCCTTCACCAATGCGTCGCTTTTCATGGTTGCGACCGTGGCTGCCGCTTCGGGTTTCCTTTATTTCGCGACGTCGAACCGCGGTCTGATCCCGACCCGCATGCAGTCCGTCGCTGAAATGTCCTATGAATTCATCGCCTCCATGCTGCGCGAAGGCGCCGGCAAGAAGGGCATGGTGTTCTTCCCCTTCGTCTTTTCGCTGTTCATGTTCGTGCTGACGGCAAACCTTCTCGGCATGTTCCCGTATTTCTTCACGGTCACCAGCCAGATCATCGTCACCTTCGCGCTCGCCTGCCTCGTCATCGGCACGGTCGTCGTTTACGGTTTCTACAAGCACGGTCTTCATTTCTTCGGCATCTTCGCCCCCTCGGGCGTACCGAAAGCGCTTTTGCCGCTTGTCGCGTCAATTGAAATGATCTCGTTCCTGTCGCGTCCGATCAGCCTTTCCGTTCGTCTCTTCGCGAACATGTTGGCCGGCCACATCACGCTCAAGGTTTTCGCAGGCTTCGTCGCCTCCATGGGCGCGCTCGGCGCGCTCGGCATCGGCGGCGCTGTCCTGCCTCTCATCATGACGGTCGCAATGACCGCTCTCGAATTTCTCGTTGCCTTCCTGCAGGCATACGTCTTCGCGGTACTGACTTGCATGTACCTGAACGACGCCGTGCATGGTGGTCACTGAGAAGTAAAGTCGCTGACCCCGGAAACGGGCGTCAAAAACAGCCGCAACAACCTATATCTCAAGGAGTCTCACATGGAAGCGGAAGCAGCAAAGTACATCGGCGCAGGTCTCGCATGCCTCGGCATGGCTGGTACGTCCCTCGCACTCGGCCGTATCTTCGGTGATTACCTGTCCGGCGCACTGCGCAACCCCTCTGCTGCCGACAGCCAGTTCGGCCGTCTGGTATTCGGCTTCGCCGTTACGGAAGCTCTGGGCATCTTCTCGCTGCTCGTTGCTCTCCTTCTCCTGTTCGCTGTCTAATATCGGCATCAGGTCTGGATCACGGCTCGCGCTAATGGCGTGCCGTGATCCTTCGCATTTGCAGTCCCCCTGGAGGTGAGCATGTTCGTGACCGAGGCTTATGCCCAGTCAGCACCGACCGTAGGTGAAACGCATACGGAAACTCCGGCTGTCGGCCAGCCGCAACCGGAAGCCACGCACACGGAAACCGGTGTAGCGCACGGCGCTGAACACGGTGCTTCCGGCGTTTTCCCGCCGTTCGACCAGTCTACTTATGCATCGCAGGTCCTGTGGCTGGCGATCACGTTCGGCCTTTTCTACCTGCTCATGCAGAAGGTCATCGTTCCTCGCGTCGGCGGCATTCTCGAAAACCGTCATGGACGCATCGCACAGGATCTCGATGAAGCGGCACGGCTGAAAACCGAAGCTGACGCTGCCGTCGAAACCTATGAAAAAGAACTCGCGGCAGCCCGCGCCAAGGCAAGCTCGATCGGCTCCGCGGCACGTGACGCCGCCAAGGCGAAGGCCGATGCCGACCGCGCCGCGATCGAAGCCGGACTTGCTGAAAAGCTCGTCGCCGCCGAAAAGCGCATTGCGGGCATCAAGGAACAGGCTTTTGCCGATGTCGGCGCTATCGCCGAGGAAACCGCGACCGCGATTGTCGACCAGCTGGTCGGCGCCAAGGTCAAGGACACCGACGTCAAGGCCGCCATTGCCGCCGCTTCGAATGTGAAGGGAGCCTGATATGGCGTTTGATGCATCATTTTTCGCTCTCGTCGGCCTTATCCTTTTCTTCGTCCTGATCGCCTATCTCAAGGTTCCGGGCATGCTCACCAAGTCTCTGGACGAGCGCGCACAGAACATTCAGGACGAGCTGGCCGAAGCCAAGCGCCTGCGTGAAGAGGCCCAGCACCTGCTGGCCGAATATCAGCGCAAGCGCAAGGAAGCGGAAGCGGAAGCAGCAGGCATCGTTGCCGCTGCCGAACGCGAAGCCGCCGCCCTGACCGCCGAAGCCAAGCAGAAGACGGAAGAATTCGTCGTCCGCCGCACGGCCCTTTCGGAGCAGAAGATCAAGCAGGCCGAAGAAGACGCCATCGGCGCCGTTCGCGCCGCCGCCGTGGACATCGCCATTGCCGCTTCCGAGAAGCTCATTGCCGAAAAGACCACTGCCGCCGCAAAGGCCAAGCTTTTCGCTGCGACGATCAGCGACGTGAAGTCGAAGCTGAACTGAGATTTATCTCGGTATTGTTCAAAACCCCTCCGGCTTCCGCCGCGAGGGGTTTTTTATTTTCGGCGCTGGGATTGTTTGGAAATACAGTGCCGACAGGCCTGTCGAAATGCTGTTCTCTTAATGGGCCACTCATACAAACGGTCAGCCTGCGGGGTGGAGGGCAGGTTAAAAAAGGGCGGGTATTGGCAAGCGTTAGGGTTTGGCTCTCGACCCTAAATATTCGATCGCGCGTCCGCTTATTGCCGCAGCAGCAGATTTCCTTATTCTACGGAGCAAGCGACTTGGTCGCGATGCTGAGACAGCCTCATGAAGCTCCGCAGGACATAGCCGAATGATCGACTTTTATCCGCTGTATTCTACCCCACAGAGTGAAGCGATCGAAGATTTTATCAATCGGCACTACGAACTAAAACGACCAGTCTCCTGCAAGCTGCTTCAGCGTGGATTTAATGACGTTTATCTCGTTACCGTGAACGACAGCGAGCGTTATGTGTTTCGGCTTTCCCACCGTCGTGCCCGTGGCGCAGCCGACGTCAAAAGCGAAACTGCATTTCTGTCCCATCTCTCTAAATCAGGAGTTCCAGTCGCCGGGCCAATTCCGACACGTGACGGTACTTTCTTCGTTCGAGGCCAGTCGCCGGAAGGTGTACGCGAGGGCGTGCTTTTTAACGCGCTTGGTGGGCGTGAAGTCCATGCCGCTGATACTGGCGATGCCCGGGCTAACGGAAAGACCCTTGCTCTTGTGCACAACGCGGCAGAGACATTTCCCATTGGCGAAACGCTATATCGACTTGATCTCGAACATTTGTTGCATCGGCCTCTCGCGCGAATACGTGACAGCGGAATTGTGGATGATGCGCGGGTTCTCGTTGATCTTCAAGACATCGCCAAGCGCGCAGCAACGGCGATCGAGGCGTCCGATAATCTGACTTGGACATATTGTCACGGAGACTGCCACGGTTTCAATTCGCGTATCAATGAGGCTGGTGAAGCCGTATTCTTCGACTTTGATGATGGAGGCCCGGGATATCTCGCTTATGATCTCGCTGTCTTCCTCTGGGCTCAAATCTCCTTTGGCCGGGAACAGATTACCGTCTGGCACGCCTTCGTGGATGGGTATCGGGCAATTCGGCCGATATCGCCTGACGACTTCGAAGCGGCGCTGAGGTTTGTGACGGTTCGTCACCTATGGCTTATGGGTGAACACGCAAGCCGAACCCACGAATGGGGAAGCAATTCTGTCGGATGGATCCCGCGGCAGGTTAATTTTCTCACCAAGTGGGAGATCGATCGATTTTCCGATCGTCTGTTCTGAGGCTGACGCCAGCGCACCAAGCTGAAAAGATTGGCCGCTCTTTGTCGCAGACAAAGTCAGGTTCTGATTTGCACCCGCTTCCCGGTTTCGCCCGTGTTGACCTATTTTGTATTGCGAAGGCGCTGATCGAACGAATTTATCTGAATTTCAAGTTGCGTCCGTCGCCACGATCAATCCTGCTTCAGCGGCCTGAAACTCATCCGGTGCAGCGGGCAGGGTCCATGGCTCTCGATGGCGCGAAGATGAGCCGGCGTGCCGTAACCCGCGTGGCCTTCGAAACCATAGGACGAATGCACGATGCCAGCCCGCTCCATCATCCGGTCGCGGGTTACTTTGGCGATGATCGAGGCGGCGGCGATGGAGAGGGAGCGGGAATCGCCCTTGATGACGGCCTTGGCCTCGCAGGTGATGCCCGGTGGCTTGTCGCGGCCGTCGGCCAGCACGAGGGCGGGGGAGGTTTCGAGGCCGAGCACGGCGCGGCGCATGGCATCGAGGCTGGCGCGCAGGATGTTCATGCTGTCGATCAGTCCGGGACCGGAGGAGGCGACGGAAACGACAGAGGTTTCCATGATGAGCCTGAACAGGCTCTCCCGCTTTGTCTTCGTCAGCTTCTTGGAATCGTCGAGGCCCTTTGGGATATTGTCCGGATCGAGAATGACCGCCGCAGCGACGACCGGTCCCGCCAGAGGTCCACGGCCTGCCTCATCCGTACCGGCCACGGGCCAGAGGCCCTTCTTTCTCGCTTCCAGTTCGAAAGAGAAATCCGGGCCGGCATCGGCAAGATCGAAGAGGGCAGGAGAATCGGGTGCGGTGCGGCGTTTCATGCGGCGAAACTTGCACACACACCCGATCTCCTGCAAGCCCCCGGAAGCGGGCGATGACAGGCGCGGTGAGCCGGGATCGAGGGGCGTGGCTCACCGTGCCCCTGAGGTCGTCATGACCTTTGATCCTCCAGCGGGGCGGCAGAGGAAAAATGATCGCACGCGAGGCGGCGGTTCCGGGGGGTGATGTCCGGCAGGCCAGGGAAAACCCGCCGGGCATTTCGTCGAGAGCAACAAGACAAGAAGGTTGCTCCTATGGTTCTGAATTCCGTCTGTTAAAGGCTCACAGAGCCTCCAATTATTGGCGAATTATCCTTCATGGTCGGCGTCATCTCCGGACCGAGCCCGGGGACGACGCCGTCTTCAGTTCCGGCATTCATCACCCTCGGACACTTTCCGCATCTGCTGCTTAAAGCAGCGACAATTGCACCCCCGCGCCACCCGGCGGCACGAAGAGATCGTCGCGCAGATGAATGCCGCGGCGAACGAGGCCGAGCCGTTTCGTTGCCATCTCGAAACGCCTGCCGATCTGCCAGGCATAGGGACCGGCGCCCTTCATGCGCTTTCCGAACTCCGCATCGTAATCCTTGCCATCGCGCATGGAGCGCACCAGCGACATGACATGCCGGTAGCGGTCCGGATAGTTGCGCAGCAGCCAGTCGCGGAAGAGGGGGCTGACCTCCAGCGGCAGGCGCAGCAGCACATAGGAGGCCTCGGTTGCGCCGGCGGCCTTGCCGGCTTCCAGAATGCGCTCGATCTCATGATCGTTGAGCGCCGGAATGACAGGCGCCATCATGACGGCCACGGGAATGCCAGCATCCGTCAGCGCCTTGACGGCCTCCAGCCGTTTTTCCGGCGTTGCGGCGCGCGGTTCCATGCTGCGCGCCAGCTTGCGGTCCAGCGTCGTCACGGAAATGCCGACCTTGGCGAGGCCCTTCCTGGCCATCGGCGCCAGAATATCGATATCCCGCTTGATCAGCGCGGATTTGGTGACGATGGCGACAGGGTGCTCGGCCTTCGCCAGCACTTCCAGTATTTGCCGCATGATGCGCCATTCGCGCTCTATCGGCTGATAGGGATCGGTATTGGTACCGATGGCGATGACGCGCGCCTTGTAGCCGGGTTTCGCCAGCTCCCTTTCGAGCAGCTTTGCCGCATCCGGCTTGGCAAACAGCTTGGCCTCGAAATCCAGCCCCGCCGAAAGCCCCATATAGCTGTGCGTAGGTCTTGCGAAACAATAGATGCAGCCATGTTCGCAGCCGCGATAGGGATTGATGGAGCGGTCGAACGGAATGTCGGGCGATTCATTGCGGCTGATAATGCTGCGCGGCTTTTCCACCTGCACCTCGGTGCGGAACGCTGGCAACTCTTCGAGGGTTTGCCAGCCATCGTCGAAAACCTCCCGCTGCAGGGCCTCGAAACGCCCGTCCGGGTTGAGACCCGCGCCACGGCCGCGACGACGGTCGATCTCGATCCGCAGGCCCGATGCATCGGCCAGCGCATTGGCAATGTCAGGCGTATGGCGCGGCTGAAAGGCAGCCTGCCCTGAAAGCGTATGGTCTCTCATCTGGATGCTCCAAGGTCATGACGCACCTTTGAAGGCACGCCCAACGCCCTAAACCGTTTCCGCTCGAAGAGGCTTTCACTGCCGCTTCGAATGATTAAATTCCTAACGCAGAAATGAGAACATTACAAGAACAAAAAATCACGATCGGCATCTTCCGCCTGGTCGTGCCGCGATAAGGCCATCGTGGATTTTCCCGTGACGAGCGGAGTGGCAATTTATTGTGCGATGCGTTAGAGCTATGCATATGTTGACAGTCATAATGGAATGCCGGGATCAGGAACCGGAACTGGCGCACACGCTGTCTGCGCTCGTAACCGGTGCCGTGGAGGGGCTTGTAAGCGATGTTGTGGTCCTCGATCACGGTTCGCGCGATGGGTCGTCGCGTGTCGCCGACGCCGCCGGCTGCCGTTTTTATGTGCAATGGGACATTGCCGATGTCATGCATTCGGCGCGCGGACAATGGATCCTGCTGGTCGAACCGGGCGCACGCCCGCAGAGCGGCTGGATCGAGGAAATCCTCGACTATGTGGCAGTGTGTGCGGAGCCGGCGCGGTTTTCCCCATCCCGTTACCACAAGCGCCCGTTCTTCAGCCGAATCATCCGCCGCCAGCCGCCATTGGAATATGGCTACCTGATGCCGAAGAAACATGCGGTGGCGATCGCAAAACCCGGCATGGGCCTGTCACAGCTCGTCCACGCGCAAAAGCCGCGCCGCCTGAATGCAGAGCTGGTTCCGGCCTGGACAGCGCGACCTTCAAGCTAAGCTGAAGCGCTTAAACTCTCAAAGTATAATCAACTGAAGACTGAACTGGGTTGCGATACCTGGAAACTGCAAAATTTTGCCGAGAAGCAAGAAGATGGACTCGACTTCTGCATGAATAAATGCAACCTATACATGTCTTTCAGGGGAGGGTTGCATGTTCTGCGGATTCTTTCAGTCTCATTCTTCTAAAATCCACGCTGCCTTTTGTTTTGCTACAATATTAGCTTTGCCGACGACAGCTTTGTCCCAGGCCCTATGTGGAACGGGGGGCGTCGTTTTCACCACGAAAGAACTCAAAGTTGATGCCGATGGGGCGCCGAACTCCTATCTGGTGAACGGCGAAGGCCTGTCCTACACCTGCGATGGAGTGACCGCGGTGGGGTCAACACCCGATACTGACCGGAATGGATGGCAGAAAAAATGCCGCGATGCCTGGAAGAAAGCTGTTGCGACCGGTGATTATTCGAAGGTCAGGATATTTGGTTTTTCCAAAGACGAGAACAATAGGCCGATAGTTCAAAAGGCTGGCGATCCCCTGCCGGGAAAGGCTTTCATAACGGAGACTTCCGTTTCGGTTCCGGATGGGCCGGCAGGAACACAAAGGCATTGGGTCGATGCCAACGAAATTCCGTATGTTGTTTTGTCTGGTAGTTTTGTGAGGAAGTATGGTGTGAAGGGTGGCGACATAGCCGTCGTTTATCGCCCGGCAACCAAACGTTTCGCCTATGGGATTTATGCTGATGGCGGTAAGCTTGGCGAAGCGTCCGTGCGCTTCCATCAGGATATCGGCAACAACCCTTTGGTAAACAAGGGTGGCGTCCTGAGAGCAAAATCAGGCATTGCCGACGAGAAGAAAAATAAAGATCCGATCCCGGTCATTACGGTCGTTTTTCCCGGAAAAACGTCTCATCCCACCGTCGACGCAAAAAAATGGCGTGCCGAGATTGCCGCGATGGGAAAAGAGCAATTCGACAAATGGGGCGGCATTGAGAAATTGATCGAATGTGCACGCTAGTTTGAGTTGTCCTATCCTGACGGAAAGCGGGCGGCGATGGGCCGCCCGTATTCGATCAGATCTTCGGTCAGCTTAACCGGCGGAGAGCACCTTGCCGGGGTTCATGATACCGGCAGGGTCGAAGGCATGCTTGATGCGCCGCATCAATTCCATTTCGATGCCGGGCCGGATGGCGGCCAGTTCGTCGCGCTTCAATTGGCCGATGCCGTGTTCGGCCGAAATCGAGCCGCCGAGCGACAGCACGATGCTGTGGACGATCTCGTTCATATCACGCCAGCGGCCGATGAACTCGGCCTTGTCGGCGCCGACCGGCTGGGAAATATTGTAATGGATGTTGCCATCACCGAGATGGCCGAAGGCGCAGACGCGGGCGCCCGGAATGGCGGCGATAACCGCCTTTTCCGCAGTCGCCATGAATTCCGGTATCTTCGAAACCGGCACTGAGACGTCGTGCTTGATCGAACCTCCCTCGGGTTTCTGTGCATCCGACATGCTTTCGCGCATGTGCCAGAGCGCCTGTCGCTGCGCTTCCGATGTCGCGATCACCGCATCCTCGACAAGCCCGGCCGTAAACCCGCGCTCCAGCAGCGATTGCATCATCGTCTCCGCCGTCTCCGCTGAATCGGAGGTGGAAATGTCGATGAGTGCGTACCAGTCATGCGGATTTTCGAGAGGATCGCGCACGCCGGGAATATGTCTCTTGGTGAATTCCACGCCGATGCGCGGCATCAGTTCGAAGCCGGTCAGCGCTGTGCCGCAAAGGTTCGAGGCCATTTCGAACAATCTCAGCGCGTCTTCGGTGGAGCCAAGCCCCGCAAAGGCCACCTGATGACCGAGCGGCTTCGGGAAAAGCTTCAGCACCGCACCGGTGATGATGCCGAGCGTGCCTTCCGAGCCGATGAAGAGGTCGCGCAGGTCGTAACCCGTATTGTCCTTCTTCAACCGGCGCAGCCCGTTCCAGATTTCGCCTGTTGGCAGCACCACTTCGAGCCCCAGGCAAAGCTGGCGCATATTGCCATAGGCGAGAACCGCCGTGCCGCCGGCATTGGTGGCCAGATTGCCGCCGATGCGGCACGACCCCTGCGAGCCGAGCGACAGCGGAAACATGCGCTCCACCGTATCGGCGGCCTTGTGAATATCATCAAGAATGCAGCCGGCATCCGCCACGATGATATTGGCGACGGGATCGATATCGCGGATGCGGTTCATGCGCTCGAGCGACAGGATGATATCGGTGCCGTCCGCACGCGGTGTCTGGCCGCCGACAAGGCCGGTATTGCCGGTCTGCGGCACGATGGGGGTTCCTGTTTCGCTCGCAAGCTTCAGGATGGCCGCAACTTCTTCGACCGAACCGGGCTTGATGAGCAACGGCGAGGCCCCGCGATAAAGCCCGCGATTTTCCACAAGGCGCGGCGCCATTTCCGCCGGGTCGCGGACCGCGTTCTTTTCGCCGACAATGGCGGCAAAGCGGTCGAGGATGTCGGAGGAGGGGATGGCGGTGGTCGTCATGGGCGGCGTCTCGCTGTCTTTTGAAACATGGGCGAAAGGATTGGGTGCCGTCAGCCTCGCGGCGCGGCGGCGCGGGAAAGGCGGTCGTTGATCGCCTCTCCGAGACCATGGGTGGGAATGGCGGTGATGGCGATGGTAGCCGCACCGCTAGCATCGGCGGCTTTGAGATAATCGAACAGATTGGCGGCGGCCTCGGAAAGATCGCCGGAAGGGCTGAGATCGAGCACGGTGCGTGCCGCCTCTTCACCGGCAATGGCGATGCCGCCGAACCGGATCAGCGCTTCGCCGGGGGAAACCGATGTTGCACCGAGGCGCACGGCAGCACCCGGCGCATAATGCGAGGCGAGCATTCCGGGCGCCTCAATGGCGGCAGAGGCTTTTTTCGGCCGCTCGAGCCGTTTGCCGGCAACGCGCTCTATCTCCTCTGTGACAATGCCGCCGGGACGGAGCAGCCGCACCCGGCCATCCTCTTCCACCTTGACGATGGTGGATTCGACGCCGACGGAAGCTGCCCCGCCATCGAGAATAAGATTGATCTTTTGACCGAGATCGGCCTCGACATGGGCCGCACTCGTCGGGCTGATCTTGCCGGAACTATTGGCGCTCGGCGCGGCCAGCGGCCGGTCAAACCTTCGGATCAAATCACCGGCAAAACCCTGCGGCACACGAATGCCGACCGTGTCGAGCCCGGCCGTTGCGAGCGAATGAATGCCGCTTGCCGGTTTGAGGGGCAGAACCAGCGTCAGCGGGCCGGGCCAGAAGGCTTCGGCGAGGCGGCGCGATACGGGGTCAAAAACCGCGTAACGTTCGGCCATGGCGATATCGGCCATATGGCAGATCAACGGGTTGAACTGCGGCCGGCCCTTCGTCTCGTAAATACGGGTGATGGCGGCCGGATCGGTGGCGTCGGCAGCAAGGCCATAGACGGTTTCCGTCGGCAGGGCGATGGGCTGGCCGTCTGCAAGCTCGCTAACGGCTGCCTGCAAGGCGGTTTCCCGCTCGGTTTCGATATTGATGTGACGCGCCATGATGCTGCCTTTCAGGGCGGTCAATAGCGTATTTCAAGCCTTTATGGGAAGCATTATCGCTGCTTTTATATTGCCTTGATGATCTTGCGCATCTCGTCCGAGCGCGCGCCGAGCATCAGCACGTTCTTCAGGGCCACACGCGGATCATGGGTCTGGAACAGAAGGCCGCTGCGATGGAAGGACGTATCGACCGCGAGGCCCCGATCGGGCAGCGCATTGATGGCGACGGCGAAATACATCCGTGAATAACGCGCATCGATATTTTCGAAGAAGTTTTCAGCGCCACTCAGCTCGGCAAAGAAATTCGCGAAATAGAACGACCAGAAAACATGGCGGCGCGCGTCGAAACTGGTTTTCGCCGCCGTGACATGGCAATAGCCGAGATGCGGCCGTTCATCGAGCAGATGGTGGAAAACCATCTTGGGAAAGCGGATGGACTGGTGAAAGCCATTGAGACGGCTATGGGTGGCGTCGGCGGCAGCTTCTAGCTTGCGCCCGGTTATCGCGGCCACCTCGTCATGGCTGTAATAGACGCGCTCCTTCGGCAGCCAGCGTTCTTCGTAACGGGTGATCCGTCCGGTGCGCAGGAAGTCCGAATGCGCGGTATTGGAACGTATCGGCGTGACCGAATGTTTTGCCGCATCGAAATAACGTATGCGTGTCGCCTTCTCCACCAGGAGCGCCCTCGTTGCTGTCGATAAGCCAACATAGTTTAGGCAGCGTTAAAACTCCGTTGCGCCGTTACCCCCGTTTTCTGACGGGTTGATAGGATGTGCGCAGCATCATGCGTCATATTGCGACGCGGTTTATCGGACCGAATAGCGCGCGGATTTCGCAAGCGGAATGGCCTGCGACGGCCATCGGCGCATGTCGCAATTTGTCGCCAATGCGGAAGCCGATGTCGCTGTTTGCGCTGCCGCAAATACCCGCCGGTGTTTAGATGGGATCATGCTTCCGCAGCCCGCGTGAATGGTGCCGGGCAGGGCGGTTTGATCGAGGATTTGGCCATGGAATTGCGTGAAACCGTATTGCGCCAGCTGAAGAACCGCCGCGAAGGCTTCAGTCTGGAACAGCCTTTCTACACGGACCCGGATTATTTCAAGCTGGACATGGAAACGATCTGGTATCGCGACTGGCTGTTTGTCGGCCATGATTGCGAGGTGGCGAAGTCCGGCAGCTATTTCACCGTTCAGGTCGGGGCCTATTCCGTCGTCATCGTGCGCGGTCGTGACGGGCAGATCCGTGCCTTCCATAATTCCTGTCGCCATCGCGGCTCCCGCGTCTGCACCACGCAGAAGGGCCAGTCCGCACGTCTCGTCTGTCCCTATCACCAGTGGACGTACGATCTGGACGGCAAGCTGCTGTTCGCCCGCCATATGGGCGAGGAGTTCGACAAGGGGATTTCGGCCTGAAGCCGGTCGCCTGCGAAACCGTTGCCGGTTACGTCTTCATCTGCCTTGCCGACCAGCCGGCGGATTTCGCGCCGATGCGCGCCGAAGTCGAAAGCTACATGGCCCCGCACCGCATCTGGGAGGCCAAGGTCGCGCATGAAAGCACTATCATCGAAAAGGGCAACTGGAAGCTCGTCTGGGAAAACAACCGCGAATGCTACCATTGCGCTGCCAACCACCCGGAACTCTGCCGCACCTATCCCGAAAATCCGAGCGTGACGGGAACGGATGGTGGTGCGAGCGATCCTGAAATCGGCGGCCACTGGGCGCGCTGCGAGGCCGCCGGCCTGCCGAGCCGTTTCAAGATCGACCCCAAGGGCCAGTTCCGCGTCGCCCGCATGCCGCTGATCGGCGAGGCCGAAAGCTACACCATGTCCGGCAAACGCGCCGTGCGCCGGCCGCTGTCCGACGATGTCAGCATCAGCCATATCGGCGCGCTGCTTCTGTTCCACTACCCGACGACGTGGAACCACTTCCTCGGTGACCACACCATTTCCTTCCGGGTGCTGCCGCTCAGCGCCAACGAAACCATGGTCACCACCAAATGGCTGGTGCACAAGGATGCGGTCGAGGGCGTGGATTACGATCTGGAAGACCTCACCCACGTCTGGAACGAAACCAACGATCAGGACCGCCGCATCGTTGAGGAAAATGCCTTCGGCATTCGTTCCCCCGCCTATGAGCCCGGCCCCTATTCCATGGAGGACGAGGGCGGCGTGATGCAGTTCGTCAACTGGTATGCCGATTTCATGGTCGACCGGCTGTCCGGCGACAAGGCCAGGCTTTCGGCTGTAGCGTGATGCGAAGATGAATATGGTTGTGAGCTACAAGCACATAGACGAGATGAAGCCGTGGAGTGACAAGCTTCACCTGCTGGAATGTATCTCGGTGACACCAGAGACGTCTGACGTGATGACGTTCCTGTTCCGCTCCGAGGATCAGAACTGGTTTCGTTATCTGCCGGGGCAATTCGTGACGCTGGAACTGCCGGTCGGCAAGGATTCGCTCTACCGGACATATACATTGTCCTCCAGCCCGTCGCGGCCCTATGCGCTGTCGGTCACGGTCAAGGCGCAGGCCAATAGCATCGGCACCCGCTGGATGTTCGATAATCTGAGGCCCGGCATGAAAATCCGGGCGCTCGGCCCGCTCGGCGACTTTTCCTACGTCAAACATCCCGGCGACAAATATCTGTTCATCTCGGCAGGCTCCGGTGTCACGCCGATGATGTCGATGGTGCGCGACATGAGCGACCGCGCCCCGCAGAGCGATATTGCCTTCATCAATTGTTCGCGGACTCCCGGCGATATCGTCTTCCGTCACGAGCTGGAATATCTCGCGCGCTTCATGCCGAACCTGTCTCTCGGCTTTATCGTCGAGAAATGCGGCCGCACCGATCTGTGGTCCGGCCTGAAGGGCATGGTCGACAAGGCCAAGATCGCATTGCTTGCGCATGATTTCATGGAACGCACCGTCTTCTGCTGCGGGCCGGAGCCTTTCATGGCCGCCGTCCGCTCCATGCTGGAAGCGTCGGGCTTCGATATGGGGCGCTACCATCAGGAAAGCTTTTCGCCCGCCACTCCCGTTGCCGTCGGCGAAAGCGTTCTTGTCGATGCGGATGGCGAAGCGCTGTCGATGGTGGGCTTTACCGTTTCCGGAAAAGAAATGCCGTGCCAGCCCGGCCAGACGGTTCTCATGACGGCGCGTGCTGCCGGTGTGCGCATCGGCGCTGCCTGCGAATCGGGAATTTGCGGCACCTGCCGGGTGCTGAAACTTTCCGGCGAGGTGGAGATGAACCACAATGGCGGTATTCTCGATGAAGAAATCGAGGAAGGTTATATTCTCGCCTGCTGCTCGAGGCCGCTGACGGACGTGAAGGTGGAAGCCTGACAGGCTGTGCACCACCTTCCAGTTCCACCGGTTTTTGTCGTGGAACTAAATTTCCTCAAACTCGTTTGCACGTCATCGAATTCTTTTCGGGTGTTCCATGGGGCTGACCCTTACCTCCGATGAGAGCGAGCGATGAAAAGGCGCGGTTCAACGCGTCAGAGCAAACGGAGGAAGATCATGATGAATTTCCGGACAACGAGCGTCGCCACGGCGATTGTCGTTTTCCTCACCAGCTTCACGCCGTCGCAGGCGTTCCAGGCGCCCGTGCCGATGCCGAAGCCGGCAATATCCACCGACAATAATGTCGTTCCGGTGCAGTACCGCGAATGGGACCGCCGCTACGACCGCAGGCACGGTGACCGCATGTATCGCCCGCGCCCGCCGCGTGACGGATATTACAACGGCCATCGTGGCTATCGCGATCGTCGTCCGGGTTACCGTTATCACAACGGTTACTGGTTCCCGCTGGCAGCCTTCGCCGCAGGTGCGATCATCGGTGGCGCCGTGCAGCAGCCGCGTCCTGCCTATGGCGGCAGCCATGTGTCCTGGTGCCAGAACCGTTGGCGCTCGTATCGCGCTTACGACAACTCCTACCAGCCGACCAGCGGTCCGCGCCGCATATGCTGTGGCGCGCCGCCGCCTTCTGGACAGAAATGAAATAACTTCTGGACAGAAATTTTTCTAGACCGTTAGAACTAGCTTGCCAGCCGCTGCCCATTCTGGTCCATCCACGCGGCATAACACTGATAGATTTTCTCCGGCTAGATGAATGGCTTTGAAAGCTGTGCAAGCCACTGGCATGCAGCCGCACGAATGAAAGCGTCTCCGTTTCCTCATCTATCAACATCCTATAGCGCGCAAAATCGAATGGCGTGTCGCGCAACAACGATTGGCAACAAAAATTCAGCGAGCGCTCCCACTATCAACATGGTCGTTGACCGCAGTGTGATTGCCAAATACCTCTTTCTCTAAACACTTGGAAGGCGGGGCAAGGCGATGACTGTCACATATGAGCATAGCAGTGAACGACGACTTTCCGTTTCGAGAACCGCGATTATTGCTGTGCTGCTATTTTTGTTTGCCTTGGCCGTTCGCCTTCTGGTTCCGTATGCGGAGTGGAACCTAGACGGAAATCACATCCTTCAGACTGTGATTTATTACACCCTCCAAGGTGTTCAGGCAGGCGGTGTGAAACTTCGATACTGGTATCAGGACAACCTCTATCAGTGGTGGCTTGAGGCCTTTTATCCCGTACGTGAATTTGCAAATCCCCTTACTACAGTGTCGTTCGAGCAGGCACTTCTAGTCGCCAGTTTGTTGCCGAAGATACTCGGCGCACTTAACGTTTCCCTTCTTTTCTGCCTGTCGATTTCGATGGGAGCGGACCGAAAGACGAGCATCCTCATGTCGTTGGCATACGCGGTGACGGCACAACACGTTGTTCTGTCCTCTATTGTCGAAAGACAGATCATCTCTCAGACGCTCTTGCTCATTTCGTTTTTGCTCGTTGCCGCTGCACCTCGAACGCTGTACCGCCGATACGCGACTTATGGCCTAGCACTGGTGGTCAACGTTTTTGGTGTCGTCTGCTATTCCCCACCGATCATCTTTCTGCCGTTCCTGCTGGCTTTCATGATCTCCTACGAGGTCCAAAAATATGCGGATGCTAGGTGTCGCTTAAACTGCTGCCTAGCGATATTGGGTCTGTTTCTCCTCGCAGACCTTATCGTTCTTATTGCGACAGGGGCATCGGTGCTCAGTGTTCTAAAACAGGCGATAGAGAACTTTGTGCTTTATGCCGATCCCGGCTCTCAAGACGAATTTTCAAAAATCGATAACTCATTGATCGTTGCCAATGTCTTCTGGCTGTTCGGGCACCTTTTTCAATGGTTGCCGTATTATCGATCCGAAAGACTTCCGGAAGTATCATTTTGGGCGGTCGCGCTGTCTGCAATCGTCGTGGCTTATTGCCTGTATAGCGCAACGGCTTCGTTGCTCGTATTTCGTCGCTATATCAATTCCGGTTTTGGCGACTTCTTTGGCACGGCGTCCGCTCGACTAGGCATACTTTCCGCCGCTTTCCTGACCGGTGTTGCATTTACATTGGTGGTCCGGCACGGCAACCAAACTGAGTTCTACATAATGCCGTACACATTCATTGTCCCCATCGTGGCTGAACGCCTGTCTCGCCAATGGACAGGTGGAGGAAAAACAACCGTCGCCTTACCGGTTAGTGTTGCCTTCGTTTTCCTAACGCTTCTCAACCATCCCTACATCGGAAAGAGTGTGCAGGAACGCAACGTCTACCTTGAAACCAACGCGGAAACGATCCTGCCATGGTTGCTGCTCAAGCCCGAGTAGCTAGAGGGTGTACCCCCAAAGATCGATAATCATCATCTTATTGAGTTCTGTAGGGCAACTGCTCTGAAGGGCGTAAAAGAAGTTACGCCTACCTTGAGCTATTGGCATCCGAACGTCGTCAGCGACGACATCAACACCAATCTCGTCTACCACCCACTCCTGCGTTTTGGCTCGATCCAGCACACGATTTAGATTGTAACGAGAAGGCATAACTCGCAGAGACACACATCCGGTCCCGCTCGTCGGAAGAGCGGTAAATCCTCGCTCGACGGTCAAGATGAGGCTCTTAGCGTTAGCGGGAACAAGGCCCGGATATCGGATATCGATGTCGATCGACCCGTATTCGTCTGCGATATCCTCGCAAATGATCAGGTTTTTGGGGTCCCAATCAGTGCCGTTGTCGAACCACACCTCGCTCATATCGTGTTTCCCGGACCGTTCGCAGGCCACGCGAATGCATCTACCCCAGCTACGTCCACGATGCCCCGGAGGCGATCAGATCATTCACTGCACCTTCAGCATTAAATGACGCCTGCACATGCGCTCCGACAGCAAGGGCTGCCGACGTGACCTCGGCGGCTGACAACGTGATCCAACCAGATAGGGCCTTGAATCTTGTAGACGGCGCGCCTGAACTGACGATGTAGGAATGTGCGTTAGCTATCATCGACTGGCTGTCGCGGCTTGTATCGATAGTTGCGCTGTTGATAACGATGCCGCCCGTCTCGACAGCAAAGCGTTTCATTGCGGCATAGGTCCGCAGCTCATCTGCCGTTGGAGCTGCTTCGACTGGCGCCTTGAAGGCTTTCCCGTCGTAGCTCCACCCTGCTTCCACTGGCTTACCGCAGGCAACAAATTTAGCAGCCAAGGTGGGGTGAAAAGCATCCTCTGCGGCTATATTTTCGGGAAGTGTGATGACTTCCAGAACGTTGCCGTTCTCAATACGTGCGAATTTTGTCATCTCTTGCCTCAAGGTAAGTAGTATTCGACTATGACCATTCCCGGAGCGCCAAATGCTCCGCCGTAGTTTGAGCCGCCGCCACCGCCACCGCCGCCGGGCGATTGTCCAACTGACGGCTGGCCACTTGATGTCCCTCCGCCAGGTCCGCCGCCTGACGCTCCAGCCCCACCGACGCCCCCGATGCCAGTTGAACCGATGATCGTTCCGGACGATCCTTGACCCCCTGTCGATTGGAAGTGGCCACCCATACCAATACCGCCGCCGCCGCTGATCCCTTGATTGTTTGGTGGCGCGCCTTTACCGCCGCCGCCACCTGTGCACGAGATGGCGGATCCAAAAGACGAGCTCCCGCCGTGCGCTCCATCCCCATACGTCGCGTTTCCGGCACCGCCCGCGCCGCCAGCACCAACGATGATCGGAACTGCAACTCCTGGTGTGACGGTGACATAACCTTCCGCATATCCACCACCACCACCACCGCCACCAGCGCCGACACTCTGGTTTCCTCCACCTCCTGCGCCGCCTGCCCAAACACGCGCGAAGCCGGAACGGACTCCGGCCGGAGGCACCCACGAATAAGTTCCAGCCAAGGAATAGACGACTACGACGCTTCCCCTGTTCAGCCGTGAGTTCAAAATGGATGTCGAGAACGAAATCTGGAAGGCAGCGCCGGTGTAGACAAGTTGGGCAATAGCCCCTGCAGGCAGATCACCTGCGGCCGGATCGTTACCGTTATCGAGCTTGATCGGTGCTGCGCCAAGGCCATTGATGTTGAGCGTGCACGCGCCTGTGTTGGTGGTCGAAATCAACAACCTGATCGGCGCGCCAACGAGACTGGCGAGAGAAAGAGGCGTCGGCGTTAGGATAGCGGTAAGCACGTTGGCTGTGCCACCGGCGACAGCATAGCTCCATTTGCCGGACTGAGCATCAAGCGCGAGCTTTTCGACGTAGGTACCGGCGATACGCTCGAACACGCGGCCATCCGGCAGGCTGACGCCATGACCATCGGGCGGCGAAGCATAATTCCAGCCTGAGCCATTCCACTCGGCAAATTTGCCGATATTGGTTGCCCATACGCCGGTAGCGTTAGAAGGAACAAGGTAGGTGTCACCCACGGCCGGGTTGCCGGGAGCGCTGGAGAGTGTCATGGACAGAACAGGCAACCAAGGCAGACGCATGAGCTGACCCATCGGAACCTTGCGGTTTTCTACCCAAGCCCGTGTGGCAAACAACAGGGAAGGATCGACCAGCAACGTCACATTGGCGTTTTCGCCAATGATGATCTGGAATTCGTAACGGATGTCTTCAAGCTGACCTTCGAGCGCGGTCGGCTTGTACTGGCTAACGGGCTTGGCGACGGCAATCATCGATCCGGCCTGATCAAAAATACCGAACTCGCGCATCCACCAGCCACCGGCATTAGTCGGGATGATCGCCGTCACCAGAATAGCAGATGGGTTGTCCGGATCGGTTTCGACGCTTTCGACCGGCGTGCGCCAGACCTCGCGAACCAAAGCTGTGCTGGCGGCGGTCGGGTTGGTTTCCGCGCCATTGCCGTCACCAATGGCGAAATGGGTGATAACAACCGCATCGCCACCGGCAGCGCTCTGCGCCAGCTTGACCTTGCCGTTGGTGGTAACGAGAGAGAAATATGCCTGCGCCATGCCTCAAGCTGCCTTTGCGTTGATGCGGATGCTGCGGAGCGCATAAGCTCCGGTCCCCGCGAAGGTGGAAATCGAATAGGCCGCATCACCGAGTTGCGGAGCCATGATGCGGACAGTGCGGCCACGGCGGGACGCGGCACCAAGGCGAAGGGTTGCTTCGCCGCGCACGCCGTACTGGATGGCGATATCCTGACTGTGCCGCTTGGCGGCAGCGATGATGCGGGCCGCCGCCTTCTGGTTCGGCAGATCGAGCGGTGCATGGCCGTTGATGACGGTATCGTTGATAAAGAGAACGACCTTGTGCGTGTCGTGGTAAGCCTTCGGCTCTTCCTGCCACCATTGCGTCCAGCGGGCGGACACGCCGATGGTTTCTAACGCCTTTTTCACACCGGCCACCGTTCCGCGCATGGCATGGATTTCAGGTGCAGCGTCGATCATGGCGCGCATCAAATCCTCGCGCATGTCCGGAGAGATGAAATCGAGCAGCGCCGCTTCCACCACCATGATGGCCAAGAGCGCGGCCGGGGCCGTCAAGGCATCCTGAACGACAAGCGCAGACGGCCTGAAGGTGGCGAGCGTCTGGGACAGTGCCTCAATGAAATCGCGGTCGCGCTGGTCGCTGACGCCGGGAGGAACAAGGATGGCAGGAATGAAATCACTCATTCGGCACCACCACGATGTTAACGACAAGCGAAGCCAAAACCGGGAACTCGTGGGCGGCAAGGTCGGTGAAATCGAAACTGGTCAGCTTGGCGTCCGCGACACGCGGCAGGGCTTTCAGCGCTGACGTGACGACAGACGGTGCGATCTGCGGGCCAAGCTCCTGCGTCCACGGCTGGAATGCCGCCTGCGCCACGCTTTCGAACAGCACCTGCTGACCGGCCGCCGCCTCGCGAACGCGGACGGTCAGCACCATGTTGAAATTGACCGGTTCCGGAGAGTGGACAACGACAAAATCACCCATCGGGCGGCGGGTGTTCGGATCAAGGTAGGCTAGAACCGCCGTCTTCAGCTCATTCGATGGAAGGCCGGTTTTCATAAGCGGGTAAATATCGATGTGGCCCGGTTCCGGTCGGATGACCGCAACGTCCACGATCTCCGGATTGACGGCCATGACATGCTCGCGATAGCCGTCGCGAGGTCCGGCCTTGCTGATCGTATGAAGGGCGTTGGCGGCGCGAAGGCGAAATCGTTCCTTCTCTTCGATATCGGTCCCGCCCGAAATATCCGTCATATTGCTGGCGCTGGTGACAAATGCCACCGGGTCGAGAATATCCGTCACCTTGCCGACGCCGAGACCGTTCCATGTCGCGCCGGTTGCCGTCGCTCTTGCGCCAACGGTCGCTGCCAGCATCCCGGCCGGAATGACAAGATCGGAATCGGTGGCGAAGGTCACGGCATTGCCAGCGCCGACGCGGGTACCTTTGGGAATGATCGTGTCCAGCAGCCGAATGGCTGATAGCCGAAACTCGATAGTGGTGGTGGCGGCCTGCGCCAGAAGCCGGAAGGTCGAGACATTGGCGGCACGGTTTTCGAGATGAATACCTTCGGAGAAAACGACCGTGTTCTGAAGAACGCCTGTCTGCGCCGCCTCGTTGAGCAACGACAGGGCATAAGCCGCGACTTCGATCAGGTACATTTCCGTTTGCGCCGGATAGAGCGTTCGGTTGGCAACCGCTTCGAACTTTGCCTTGAACTGCGCCTTCAGCACGGCCGGATCGCGCTCAAAAAATTCGGGAGCGCCATTGGCGCGCAGTTCTTCAAGGGTGCGCTTGACGGGATCAGCCATTATAAACGACCTCCGTTACCTGAAGATCGTCCAGCACGGACTGAACCGGCCGCCAGAAAACCTGTGTCTGGAAATGGGAAAACTGCACCATGTTGACCACGACACGCTCGACGGTGACACGCGGCTCCCAGATCGCGATCTGGTCCCAAATCTCGCGGGTCAGGTAGGGAATGCCGATATCCGGGTGCCGGTCGATGGAGCCGAGAATATCGACACCCTTTTCTGGTTCGGTCGGAACCGAGCCTTTTGGCGTCAGGATAAGGTTGGTCATCGACTGCGACAGGTCTTCGACCGCCGTAACGATCTGGCCGTAGGTGTCCGGCGCAATGGCGGTCTGAGGATCGGCGCGGCCGACCTTCATGGACCAGTGGCGGTGGGTGATTTTATCCTTGTCGATCATGCGGAGACAGTGCCGCACGCCACAAACAAAAATGACCGGAACTCGGTTCCGGTCAATCGCTGAAGGTGTAGGAAGGTTAGCGGCAAAAGGCTAAAATGACAAGCCCGAGACCTAATCCACCTCCCATTTAGCAGCGCCAGAGATCAGGGCAGCGCCGCAGCCGCAGATATCGCCGTCGCGGGCGATGGGTGCGCCCTCGCAACTGTACTTTCCCGAACCCGTGACAATGGGCGTGACGCCATGGCCGGGAATGGGGCAGGAATGCATGTCGCCTTTCCGGGCGATCAGCGCCCCCTCAGCGGACCAGTTCGCGGCGCTTGATATCACGGTGCCGCCGTGCGTGGATGCGTCACCAAGACGGACAATCTTCGGCATCAGGAGAAATGTCCCTTCGCAGCCTTCACGTTGAATTCGCCCGATACCTCAATATTGACGCTGCCCGGTATCTTGATGTCCAGATTGCCGCTCCCCGTATCGAGCCGGATGTGGCCACCGGCGAAGGTGATCACGACCTGTTCGTTGGCATCGCCTGAAGGCGCATCCTTGGCATTATAACGCGAGCCGATGATACAGCCGCTTTCGCCCTTGGCGTCCATGGCGCACCAGACCTCGTCTTTCTCACCGGGCATCTGGAAGGCGGAAACCCCGGTTGAGGATTTCGCCAGAACGTCGATCCATTGCGTCACCAGCTCGTCTTCGTCCTCGAACTGGACCTTGACGCGCATCGTCTTCGGATCGCGGTCAACGACGATGCCGCGCCGCGCTGTCGGGTTCTGCCCGTATTCACTATCGCTTCGCTTTGACAAGCTCTGCCCCCGTTGTATAGCCGCCACGGCTCATTGTGTGTCTGGAACTGTCGATGACCAGAAGCGTGTCGTAACGGCCGAAACCGCTGGTCTCGACTACGACGCCGGCGACGGCCGAGACATTGCCGACCAGCTCGACCGATCCGGACAGCGATTTCCGATTCTTGCGATGCAGGCGGGATTTCGCGAGCTTTTCGGCCTGCGCAGCATTTTCCACCCGCTCCCCGGTGATGTTGAGCACGTCACCAGTCTTTACGTCACTGTCCTCAACTTCGGCTTCGATCTTGGACTTCTGGTTTTCGTCCATGGCCGTCACCTTGGCCTTGGAATAGGTCTTGTCGGTCTGGAAACGAAAACGGTAGTTCAGCAATTGCAGCCCGAGCTGCGCATGGCTGATGGTCAGGGCGGCGGCACGGCCATCCACGGATTTGATGCTGGTAAAAATCGCTCGATTGCCCCGCACGCTGAAATAATGCCCGGTGTCTTCGGCAAGCCGCGTTAGAAACTCAAGGTCACGTTCCCTGCGCTGGGTAACGCGCTGGAAATTCTGCTCCTCGATGTCGCCTTCGACCGACAAACTGTTTTCGCCTGCGACCTTTTCCACGATCTGGCGTAGCGACTGCTTTTCGAAGGCACGGGTTTTCTGGGTCCGGAGCGGTTTCGAGATCGGCGCGGCAAGCCCGCGAATGGTCATTTCGTCGCCGCTCCGACTGCCCGACGCTTCCGGTTCATCCATTTCGAAGGTGCCGCAGGGAAGCACGCCGCCTGCGCCGTCGAAGATGGTGAGCGCCATGGTGTCGCCCTTCTCCGGAAGCCAGTCATTCTTCCAGAGGCCATCCTTGTCCTGCACTGTCACGTCGATTTCATCGATCTCACCGTGAGCCTTGTCGGTATAGGTGATCGACGTGGTCATGGGCTTGATATCCGATGAGATATCGACGCCCCTATAGATGAGCGAGAAATAAGGTTTCGTCGCCATGGTCAAACACCATAATCCGGCTTGTCGCGCTTCCACGGCGGTAACAGGCTGGTGTTAGCGGCCTCTTCCTCAATCACCGGAATTTTGAGCGTGACACCCTGCGGCAGCATGAGCGGCTGCACAGCCAGGTCATCAAGGATCAGGTGCCGGTTGGCCTCTAAAATGACCGTCTGTTTGTACTGGTCACCGTAATAGCGATAGGCCAGCAAATCCCAGCGATCCCCGGCAATTGTCCTGTGCTCGAAATACTCTCCTGTCAGCTTCACCGTCATTTACGCACCTGCGGATTGGTGGTGGCGCTGCCGGAGAGCGCCGTGGCACGGCTCTTGGCGATTGAGGTCAGTTGCGCGAACAGGCCACCCGCCAGCGGGTCTTCCAGCAAGCCCATGGTGGCCTCAATTCTAACGGGGCTGCCGCTGCGGTTCGTCTTGGTGATCCCGAGCGACAGGCTTTCGATCACGTAGCGCTTGCCGGTAAAAGTGCCGTCGCCAAGCGACAAGGGCAGCGGTGACTTGACCGCAAAGGCGATTTCCAGCTTCGCCAGTTCGGCGGCCGGGTCGCAGAATTCCTCAGAAAAGAAGAAGCTGAAGGACTGCGTATCGAGTTCTTCGCCAATCTCCTGAAGAGCCGGTTTACCCCGCGTGGTGGCATGCTGGACGAAGGTTCCCGCACGCTCGATGCCGTGCGACACGGGGCCGGTCAGTGGCGCAACGCCGAAGGGGATGGTGCCGAGAAGATAGATCACTCCGCAAGCTCCCACGTGCAGTCAAGCAACTGTTCCTGATAGCTCTGGCAGGAACGGCAATGGCGCTCCTGTCCTTCTTCAAGCATGGTGCCGCAATCGCACTGCCATGACCGTTCTTCGGCTACGGCATTGAGGGCGGTCTTGCGGGTTTCGAACCGGTTGCGATGACGCATGATCTTACGTTTCCCTTCTGCCCCTACGGCGATCTTCTTCTTCCATCATGGCCGCGAACTCCCGGCCACTTTCCCGCAACGCGTCCTTCACGGCCTGCTTGATATCGGCAGGCGCACCGGCTCCGGCCGGGATCGGGACGGTCGGGCTGAAATGGTAGACGTTTCCCGAACTGGCGGGAGCCGCTGACTGGACGGATGCGCGAGCAACCTGCGCACGGGCGGCGTCAGCGCCGGTGGATGCGGTCGCGACGTTCGGCGCGGAGATCGCGGCGGCCGCCATGGTCGCGGCCGATGCGGCGCGCATGGCCTTGACCATCGGTTCGGCCCGGATCGATGCGGCGATAGTTTCCCCAAATTTGAGGCGATGAATGTCAGAAAGCGGCCCAATCTTCGCAGGCGAGGACGGCAGGTGATCGCGTATCGTCTGCGTCATGCGCTGGATTTCTTCGACCACAACAGCGGCACGCGCCCGCATGCCCGCCGCCATGGTGTCCATCAGCGCTGCACCCTGATCGTAGAATGATACCCCGGCAAGATAGCTGCGGGCCTGCCCGATGACATTGGTGATCGACGGCACGAGTTTGGCGGCGGCAGCGTCCAGTTCCGCAAGTTTCTGCAAGGCGACGGTTGCGTTTTCGCGCAAAGCAACGGCGTCCGTCATGGTGGCGGGTGCGGCGGGCGTTTCAGCGGTATCATCACCGCTGAAGCTCAAAACCGATTTCACCTTTTCCCATGCTGCACCAGCTCGGGCGGCTGCGCCGTCGATCAATCCGCCAAGCGCATCGGAAATCCCGGCCCACGATCTCTGGATTGCCTCGACCGGTGACCATTCGAACAACGCTTTGATCCGCGACCAAACAGCGTCTACGGCTGCAAACGCGCTTTCCACCGCTTCTGTCGCTGTCGTGGACAGGCCAGCCCAAAGCCTTGAAATCGTCTCGACAGGAGACCATTCAAGGACGGCTTTAAGATTACTCCATGCCGCCTCTACAAGGCCGCGCAACGCCTCAATACCCATTGCGGCGAGTAACTGGTGGGCGTCCCAAAGTTTGGAAAGAACGGGCATAGGATCAAAGCCGATCCAGCCTTTGACGGTGTTCCAGGCATTGGTCGCGGCATTGGCCATTGAGTTCCAAAGATCGATAAAGAACGCCTTGATCGGCTCCCAGTTGAGATAGATCAGAGCAGCACCGGCGACGATGGCAGCAATGGCAAGCGCAATGGGATTGGCCATTAGCGCCGCGCTCAGCATCGACAGGCCCATGGCGATCTGGACGAGACCGGCCGCTGTGGAAATCAGGATCGGCGCAAAGGCCATGCCCGCGAGAATAGCGGCAAGGCGCTCCCATCCACCAACATATTCAGCAGCGACGGAGAGGTATTCGCCAAGGCGCGAGAGCACCTGATAGACGCCAGTGGCAAATTCCCATGCCGCAGTAAGCACTGTCACGAGGCGGTTACTGATGTAGGTCGCCCACTGCTGTAGGGTGCCATCGTCCGCCATACGGTTGACGGTGGCGAGAACCATTTCAAGTTTCGACTTCATCCAGTCGAAAAGACCGGCGTTCATTATAGCGAGCTGGAATTGCATCCAAAGATCGCCAAGATTGGAAATCATGCCCTCCCATGTGCGGGATAGCTTGTCCATCGCTCCGGAAAAGCGATCAGACATAATTTTTTGCAGTACTTTCTGGATGCCGCCGGGGTCCGATGCCAGTGCCTTGGCGATCCTTTTTTGGCCGTTGATGGTGTAGGAGTACGCGATCTCATCGCCATCTTTGGCGGCACGAATACCAAATTCCTTCAGGCGCTCATTCTCACCCGTCACGGCGTCCGCGATGGCTTCCACCGCCTGTTCAAGCGGCTTCCCCATCGCGGCGGATGCATCACCAAGATCACGAAGTAGACCGTTAGTGGGGTCAAGGCCATACGCTCGCAGCTTCACAAAGCTGTCCATAACGCCGTCCAGTTCGTACGGTGTTTTCGCTGCGAAGTTGGTCACCCACGCCATCGCATCTTTGGCTTTGGCGCTGGAGCCTTCTGTCGTTTCGAGAATGGTCTGGAATTTTTCGAATTTTGATGCGGTGCCAATCAGTTGGCCCGCAGCCAAACTAGCAGCTCCGACCGCGACGGTCGCAACCCCTGCGGCAAGCGCCACTCCGCGAAAGGTTTTTCCGGCTCCGGAGGCAACTTGCCCTAAACCCGATTTCGCTAACGCAATGGTCTTATTGTGCAGAGCGACGGTCGCACGGGCGGCGGCCTGCGCACCTGCAACAACGCCGTTGTACGCCGAACGGGCGATGGAGCCGATTTTTGAAAGTGCCGATGCATGACGTTCCGTCGCCCGCGTGGCACCGGCTGAAGCGGCAGCGCCAGCTTTTGCACCCGCCCGCATGGCCTTCGCCGTCTTGTCTTCGGCGGCCTTGAGCTTGTTCATGATTTTGCTGGCGCGATCCACGCCCTCGAAAATCATCTGGAACTTCATGCGCGTGCGTCTCCGGTCGGGACGGAATACCCCGGAACCAGAGATCGCATTTTATCCTGAGGGAAATGACCGGAACCCGGTTCCGGTCAGTTTTTGCCTGAAGCTGCTTTGATCGCTTCGGCCTTCGCCTCTTCCAAGGCGACTGTTTCTTCATACCAGAAACAGAATTCGTCTTCATTCATGGCATCAAGGTAACGATCTGTCCAGCCTTGCTGCACCATCATGACGTGCTGCGCCGGATCGGACAGTTTTACTTCGTCTGCGTCGTCCCGTTTCCCTCGCCGTCTTCACCAGCACCATCGGCTTCATCATCGCCGCCGAAGACTTCACCGATCAACTGGAGGGTATCGCCAGCGGACAGGAGTTCGGAAACTTCGGTGATGTTCAGCTTTTCGCCTTCGAAGAGGACAGTTTCCGCGACAAAGGCAACCTGCGCCTTGGCATGGTCGCGCTTAGCGATGCGCTGTGCCCGCATCCACTTGCCGTGATTGATGAACTTGGGGACCGTGCAAACGACGCCACTTTCATCCAGTGTGACGGTGCGGTTGCCGGCGTTGGCATCCTTGTGGGCCTTCAGCTTGGCGCGAACGCCGGTCAGTTTGACTTCTTCTGCCACGGTTGTCTCCTGTGTGACGTTAGAACTTGAAAGAAGGGCCGCGCCTCTAACGCGGCCCGATAGGCTGGAAGGGGTGCCGAGTTAGCAGCGCATGCGGGTTTCGATGAAGTTGAGCGCGTCCGTCTTCAGGCTTTCGGCATATTCAGGGGCAAGAGGGTGCGCCGTCCTGACTGCCTGATGCCAGGGCATGAATTCGTCCACCTCCATGGACGCGATGGCAACGGGGGAAACATGCATGACGAACGGGCCGATATCGTCGGCGCTGACGATAACGCTGTAGAAATCACTTCGGCTTTCCGTCGCAGCCGGGACCGGCGATGTGAAGAAAAGAGAGGCCAATACGAATGTCGCTGCGCCAAACAGTGCCAGATAAGGAAATGAAAGATATCGCTTTACCATGGGTTCCTCAGAAAGGGTTCAAGGTGTGTCAGGACGCGCTATCAGCGCGGCCAAACGTCTGCGCCATTGATGCGATAGATGTTGTTCCACGCATCAAATTCGATGATCGGGGTTTCGCCGCCATAGATGGACTGCTTGAAGGAGCTGATGGAAATATCGTGCTCCTGCCCGAGATTTTCCCCGAGCTTGGCGGTGCGGCCGCCCGTCTTCATCATCTGGAAGCCGATGTGGGTGATCAGCGTATGGGACTGGTTGCTGTTCAGTCCTTCGCCATCGAATACATCGACATAGGAATGAAGCTGGAGCTTGTGCACCTTGGTCGGGTTGAGGATCGTGCGGGACACTTCTTCGTCCAGCCATTCGAAGGTGATCTTGCCGTCAATCGCCTGCACCGGGCGACCGGGGAGCTTCAGGACGCCGATCATGCCGAGCGTCTGGTGTTCGATCTCGGCATGGGCGATTTCGCCCATGTCCAGCTCGGCCACGCGCCCGCACACATCAACCTCGTTGATGTAGCAGTCGGACTGCGTGATCTGACCGATTTTACGTGCCATGGATTATGCCTCCTGTCAGGCCGCGAGCGAAAGCGCGTTGGAAATGAATTTCGTATCGACATACGAGTCGATGGTGATGCGCTCCATGACCGAAATCGGGTGGCATTCGAGCCGGTAATAGAACTTTCCGTCCGCGATCTGCTCGGCGGTGTTTTTCTGCCGGTCAAAACGGAAAGTGCCGCCGTAGATGGCAACGTCGGTCTTCGAGCGCAGATAGGCGTTCACGCCTTCTTCGGCCGCTTCGACGGTCATGGGCGAACCAAGGCGATCCACGTAATTCATCGTGTAGAAGATGATCGCCTCGTGGATCATGTCGAGGATGCGGCGGGCATGAATGAAGTTCTCGACATGAGACGAGGTCGGGAAAGCCGCCGAGCGGTTGCCAAAGACCCGGATGCCGGTCGCGAAGGATCGCATGGCGGTAACGATCCCGGCTTCGTTGAGGAAGTTGGTGTCGTTCTGGTAATCGGACGGATAGAAGTTGATCGGCACTTCCAGATCGACAACGCCCTTGATTTCGCGGTTGGACGGCGAATTCTGCCAGCCTTCGTTGAGATCGGTCGCGATGATGACGCCAGCCAGACGCGAAGACAGCGGATCGAGCCGCGTTTCCGCAGCCCCTGTCGTGTCTTCGATAACGACATGCGGATAGGTCAGCACGGTGCGGGCGCTGGAAGTGTTGGCCGTTCCAGTCACGCCGCGAGCCGCGACGGCCTGCTGTTTCGTCAGGCCAAGTGGAAGGTCGGCAATCGCCAAGGCATGCAGGCGGCTGGCAACCACGTCCATCTCGGCGCGAACCGTTGCGGCAGGCGAATAGCCAGGCGCGATGATGAGCTTCGGGAAATAGCCGAAATTGTTGTAGCACTCGTAGGCGCCCGAAAAACCGGAGGCGAGACCGGCAGGGGAAATCGTGCCGTTGATGTCAACGGTTGTCACCTTGGAGGGATCGGGGTTCGCGCCCTCTTTGTGAACGTCCGGATCGAAGACGTTGTTGACGATGATCGTGCCGCCGTCGCCCTGATCGAAGATCGCATCCAGTGCGGCCGGGATCGTGTAACCGGCCTTGTGTGCGCCGAACGCCGCCGCACCTTCCGCCCGCGAGCGGATGATAACGCGCTTGTTGATGTAGTCTTCCCGTGCCAGTGCAGTGGCATGCACGTCCTGAATGGGTGCCGTGCCGTTGACATAGGTGACGGCGGATTTCACGTCGCGAACGACTGTCACGCCGTCCTTATGTTCGATGACTTCGGGGCCGTGGTGGAAAGTTGCCGCCATGTTTTAGGCTCCTTCAGCGGATGCGTCGGCAGGCGCTGCATCATCCTTGCCGGTTTCGACAATGAGCAGCTTGCGGGCGATCAGGTTTTTGACGGTGTCGTTGTCTTCCGGCAGATCGGCGTAGGACGTGCCGGGAAAGAGCATGCGGGTGGTTCCGTCCGCTTCCAGCGGCGTGACCGGGCCACTGTAGCGATACGATTTGCGGTTCAAAGGCGTCTTGGCCATATCCTTCTTTCCTTCAGGGGGTTGCTGTTGCGGGCCGGATCGGCGGCTGGAGATGGTGGCGGGCGACAGCCGGGACCGGCAAGGAAATGCGGATTTCCCAGCGCCAGACGCCGTCTACCTCTTCAATGAGTTGGTCACGGGTCATGACGGCGGGGCCAGCACCGGCAAAGGAGCGGCCCTGCACGGCAAGGCGGATGTCCTCAAGGTGCGCGTAAGCGCCACCTTCGCCGCGCAAAGACCGGACCAGCAGCACGAGCGACCATTCCATGGCGCGGGCCTGTGCGGTGTTGGCGGGGCCTTTCGGGGCCACGTAACGGGAACCGGCATAGTGGACGAGCAGAGCAGCGGGCAGGTTCGAAAAATCGTAGAGCTTTGGATCGTTCGGGAAATTCTCAACCTTGCACTGGCCGGAGACGTTCTCCTTCAGGTGCGGCAGAAGCGCATCTTCGACCTGTTCGATGATGAGCGGCGGGCGGGCGGTGCGCAGAACCTCGCTCATGAATTCCACCCGTAGAGAATACCGGCAACGCGGGAGGGCGGGATAATGGCGTCAGCGCGGGTCGATCCGGCCTCACCGTTGATCGGTTCGCCAGCAATCGGAAGCTCGAATTTCCCCGTGGCGACGGCCTTGATGTTTGACATGGCGGCGTCATGGCGCTCACGCACGGTGGTTTCGACCTGTCCCTGTCCACCCGACTTGTCGCGCAGGCGGTAACGGGCAACGTCACCGATCAAGCCCTTGACGAGCTGAGGCGTGGTTTCGGGGGTGAGCGTTTCGATGACGGCGTAACGGGCGCGGGAATAACCGACAAGAATATCTTCGGCAAAGGTGATGGCGGTTTCGATCTTCGCCACGTCGAGCGTGCGACCGACCATATCGTTCAGATTACCGATGCCCGCGATCTGCGAGACTTCGGCAAGGCCGAACATCGTCGTAAATTCGTCAACCGTTAGAAAACGTGGCATCGGTCAAAAATCCATGGGTGAGAGTGAAAACGAGCGGGATGGATGTGGTGCACCATCCCGCTCGAAAGGCCCGGCTTGGGAGACTTCGGAACGGGCCTTATTTCGGGGTCTTGGGCGTCTTCGCCTTGTCTGCCGACTGCTCGGCAAGCTTCGCCAGTTCGGCCTGTGCGTCCGCCAGTTTGGTTTCCGCGTCGGCTTTGGCCTGTTTTTCGGTGGTGAGGTCAGTTTCGAGATCCGCGATCTTCTTGCGTGCCTCAACAAGCTGGCTGTCCTTGGCCTGAAGATCATTGACGGCAGTGCTGATCGCACTCTTTTCGCGATCCAGTTCATGCGTCAGATCGAAAATCCGGTTTTCGAGCGTTGCGGTATCGAGCAGATGATCCGCGTTCAGCACATCAATCCGGCCAGCGGCGGCATCTTCCACCGCCTTCTGGAAATCGCTCTCCAGAACTGTGTCGGTCATGTCGAGTGCATTGGAAAGCTGCTCGGCAAGTTCCGGATTGATGACGCCGGAGGCAGCGAGTTGGAGTGCCAGCGTCGGAGTGACGTAGACAGTCTTACCAACCGGTTCTCTAACGCCATGAACCTTGGCGGGGCCGGTGAGTGTGACGGAAATGGTGTTTTTGTCCATGATCGTCCCCTATCAGGCCGCAGCCGCGCCAGCGTTCTGGAAGAGGAAGCCGCCTTCCGGCCCTACGAGATACGGGCGGCGTTCGAACTTGGCAGGATAAACCCACGAGTCCGTGCTATCGTCCCAATAGGGCTTCTGAATGTGCGGATATCCCTTCAGCTCGTAGGTGTATCCGTAAGACGGAACGCGGAAATTGTTTCCCTTCTCCGGAACATAGGCGAGGATCGCATCATCGCCCCATACGTCGAGAGCCGGGTCTTCGTCTCCGGAGGTTTCCGGCAGGTAGACGGCCTTGCCGATAACGACGCGCTTCACGTCGAAAAAGGCCGCCAGCATTTCTTCCGTGATGCTCTCACGGCCGGTATATTTGAAATGCTCCTTGATCTTCGCATGCCGTTTGAGGGCAGCACCGGAGGTCGGGCCAAGAGCCAGCGTGTTTGGATAACGCCCGATAGAGCGACGAATGACTTCTTTCGCGTCCGAAATATCGGCTTCCGGGTCACTGAGAGAGGAGGACCAGCGATCAGTGCCGGCAAGAGCAACTTTGTTGCTGTTGCTGTAACCCGCCGCGTCACGCGCCATTTTTGCGCAATCGTATTCGAGGCCAAGGCCAGTAATGTCCAGAACCTCTTCGACAGCGCCCTGTCCAAGATCGATACCGGGGACGCTGTTGGCTTCTTCCAGATATTCTTCCGGAACCACGCCTTCCAGCGCGTCCTGGACAAGTGAAATCGGATCGGAACCGTAGCCCGGCTGAATGCGCTTCTTCTTGGCGCCGGGGGCGCGGCGAGTGTTGACGAGGCGAAACGCGCTCTTATCGAAGCGCAGCACCTTCATGGAGCGGTTGGGAACCGGAACCGCCGGGAAAAGAACCGGAGCGATAAATTCGAGGTTTCTGTAACCGCGAGCATGTGTCGAAAGGATTGGATCGACGACTGCGGCGGTACGCTGGTTGAGAGTATTGCTCATTCGGTTTTGTCCTAACGGATAACAACAAAGATGGTGACGAACTGGCCATCGGCCGCAGTCGTAAGAGCGCGGGCAAAGACGTTGGCGGAATTGGCAAGGGCGGTCTTGACCCCACCAGCCGCAGCGGAAATGAGTTTGTCGCCCTTGGCGATGGCACCACGCGCACGGACACGAACCGTGCCGATCATCATGCCCGCAACATCAAGCCCGACTTCGGTGGCCGGGTTCTGTGCGACAGCCTTCACGGGAGCGTCGTCGGCTGTAATCTTCGCGTCGTTGAAATCGACAAGATCATAGGCGGCAAAGACGGTCGTTGCGGTGATGGTCTCGCTGTAGATCGAATTGAAATACTGCATGTCGGAAAGCTCCTGTCAGGAAACGGCGCGCACGGCGTCGAGATAGGCGGTGCCGGGGTGCTGGCGCTGGTAGGCCTCCGCTTTGGCATGCAGCTCCATACCGTTGGGATCGACCTGCTTGCCGTCAGCGGAGAAGGAAGCGGGACGGCTTCCAGAACCGGGAACTTCCGGCATGTCGAAAGCACCAAACGAAACGATCTTCGGCTGCGCTGCCAGAATATCGCGGAGCGCCTTGGCGACGGGAACAGCGGTTTCACCGGCCGCGAACGAAACGGAGGTTTCGGCAGGCAGGGCGTCAAGGATCAAAACGACCCTGTCCTTGCTGTCGGGCAGAAGCTTGCCGTCAGACACGAGGCCCTCCGCAAACGAGACGTTTTCAGCATGGGCGGCGTCGGCTTCACGCTTCTTGATGCGCTCTTCACGCGCCTTCAGATCGGCTTCCTGAGCCGCAAAGGACGGATTGGGGTTAGGCACGGGGGCAGGCTCCTTCAAAGGGGGAACAACGGGGGCGGAAAATGACGGGCGGGAAACGGGCTGTTTTTCGATCTCGGTTTCAGAAAGCCATTCGAGGCGATAGGCGGGCAGCGCCTTGTCGGCATCTTCCATGCCGAATTTCTCGATGAGGAAATCACGCAGCGACCGCAGGATGCTGGAAGTCTCTTCGAAACCGCGTTCCCCGAAGGACGAGGCGAAGGTGGCGCTGCCTTCAGAAGAGGAAAAGGCGACGTTCTTCAGGCCGGAGACCGCCGGGGCCGCGCCGCCAAGAAAGCCGATATGTTTCGGGTACCATGTGCCGGGGGTCGGATTGGCCGCCTGATCAGGAGAAAACAGCTGAAGTGACACCTTCTTGTAGGTGCCTTTCTTGACCTCTTCGGCAAAGGCCGGGTTGATCTCGCTAACCGTCGCATAGAGGCGATTGGTTGTCGCGTCGAAATCGAAGCTTTCGGCCCATGCGAAAGCAGGCGCATCCGTGGAAGGGTGGCCGACGACAACAGGTGCTGGCGCGGTCTCATAATCGTAACCGTCCGCCATCGCCTTCAGGTCGGCGGCGGTATAGGTCAGCTCGGTGCCTTCCATCGACTTGAAAGTGCCGGGGCGGAAAACTTCGATACGGGCAGTGGCGGAAGCGGTGGTCATGTCGGCTCCAGAAATCATCTGAAGCGACCATGCGGCACGCTGAAAAAGAAAATGACCGGAACTCGGTTCCGGTCAGCAAGATTGGGTTTGCAGACAGACAATGCGCCATGTCGTGATTGGTTTCAAGCCCGGATCGCACCCGAATGCGGCAGCAAGGCCGCAACCGGCTCACAGCCGGTTTCTAACGCGTCTCTAACGCGGGGGTAACCCAAAATCGGTATGAGCGGACACCCGAAAGGCTTATGCGCACCAGCGGGCGAAAATTTCAAGGGCGTTATTCGACCTCCAGCCAGTCCTCCGCAATCTCAAAAATTCTAGTTTCATCGTCGGATGAAAGACCGAGATAGGGCCGCGCCGGGATGGTGACTTTTCGATTCCGGCCCGCTTCGCCCCCGAGCTGGTGAATGGCGGCATAGACCAGCGCCGAACCGATACGGACATCGTTCTGACTGGCGACCATGTTAATGGAGCCGCGCAAGGCTCCAGAAGCCCGCAAGATGGTGATCGGCGCATTGCCGTACTTTCTCATGCGCAGATCCCGCGTCACCAGCGACAATGTTTTCCAGCGGGAACCGTCCGGTGCGGTTTCGCTGTCGAAGCGTTCGTCTGTCGAATTCAGCAGATGCTCCCCGACATTCTTGTGAAACCCTTCGCGGTTCGTCATGCGCTCGACCAGCTCCGCCAGCTTCTCGCGCATATCCGCGTCGTTGATCGTGGTTTTGTAGCTGATGCCTGCCATTGGACTTTTCCGCTATCTGAGCCTATATTATCATTGTCAGTGAGCGAGACCGGCGATGGTCACGCCAGTTTGCTGGCACAAAGGCCGGATCGCTCCCGGCCTTTTACTTTTTCGGGCGCTTATAAATCAGCTTGCCGACGCGCCGTTTCTCCAGTGCTGCGAAATCCGCTTCACCCTTCTTGTCGGTAAAGTCGAAGCTGGTGACGGCCTCCCACGTCTTCTCCCCGATCTCGAAAACAATCTGCATGGCGGTTTTTGGATCGACGCGGATATAGCGCCGGTCCACGACCATGTCGCCGCTTTCGACCTTGCGGGCGACACCCATCCAGATTTCGTCCGGATCAAGAAGTGCCTCGGCCATCATCGACATGACACGATGCCGGTTCCGCTTCAGCGCCTTCAGCTCGCCATGGCGATTTCTGAAAAGCAGATCGGAGACCGGGATTTTCGTGCCGGATTTATCCTCGAACAACACGGCCCGGTCGATATCGGCCCCGAAGGGTTTGAGGAAGGCGCGAACATAATCTTCCGGCGTCTGGCCGTCCTTCAGCAGTTTCGCCTTGAAGGGTTTTGCCGCCTTGACGAGATCGGAGACCGGCTCCGGCGTGTCGATCGCGACGGCCATGCGTGGATTATCGAGCAGCTCGCGGCCCTCATCCATCAGGCTGGACGGCGTTAGACCACGTTCCCAGAGATCACCCGGCATATAATCCCAGCCGTAACCGATGCCCTGCGGCTGTTCGATCAGCGCGCCAGAGACGGGGTCGATCATCGGCATCATCAGATCGGCAGGCGCTTCATCCGGCACGTCCTTGCCCCGGCGCTTCAGATCGCGCAGAGAGAGCGATCGGACGCCGCAGGAGCAATACCAGTCGTTCGGCGGAAAGTGCGTTTTCCACCATGGATCATCATGGCGATAAATCCTGCCATGCAATGCCTCATGCGATGGCCGGGGGATTTTCGGCTTGCGGGTTTCGCCGTGCCGGTATTCCCAGAACGGCCGCAGCTTCAGCACGTCCGGATCGCGCATCTGCTTCAGGCGACCGGCCATATAGGAGGTGCGCATGTTGGTTTCGAAGATGATGCGGGTGCGCCAGCCGTATTCGCCCTTGTAGGTCCAGCCGTATTTCGAGACGATGCGGTCGAAGTCGTTGCGGAAATCCTGAAGGGTGCCGCCCTTTTCCATTATGTCAGCAATCGCCGTCTGGAAATCAGAAAGCATCGCCAGATCGGTGGCACCGGCGATGACGAAAGCGCGGTCGTGGGTACCGCGCATGGCATCGGTCCACACCTTGGTGGGCTTGCCGCGCTTCTGCCTGAAGAACTCTATCTGTTCCTTGAAAGGCTGGTTGAAAACATCGGCGTCGATAAAACTTTTCGCCTCGCCATCAAGGAAAACCGCTTCACGCCCCTGAAGGCTGGAAAGCTCCAGCGCGTCACCGATCAGTTTTCCTAACGCATCCGGAGACCATTTTGCGCCGAGCTGGAGAATGGCGCGGGCGACGGCCGGGAGATCGGCCGCAGTATCTACGGCGGTGCGGATGGCATTCAGGCGGCGCGTGAAATGTCCCGCCGTCAATTCCTCAACCCGGTCGGCAACATCACTGACCGGATCGGGATCGGCGGCAAATCCTACCGAGCTACGGAGTTTTTTTTTACGTCGACCGGCCCAAACAGGGCAGCGAATGCCGGGTTTTCGGCGGCGGCCTTGCGCAACAGCGCATCACGCTTGCCATGTTCCGAGAAGGCGAAGCGTGCGTCTACCAGCCGGTCGATGGCCGTTTCCGAAAGCGCATGCGTCAGTTCGAACGAAACGATGAACTCGCGGGCTGTATCGTCATCGTCCATCATGGCGGCCGATTTGAGGATTTCGACCAGCGCCGCATTTTCTGACGTGGCGGCTTCAGCCTTTGCCTTGCGGGTTTCGGCCTTGGCCTTTTCGTTGCTCGGACGCACGCGCCAGACGCGGGGCACGCCAGCGCCGGGGAAGTTATAATCAATCAGCCACTGCACGAGCTGCTCGTGGAACGTATCGGACAGATGGTCGGCATCGCTGTCCACCAGCAGGTCGAGAATATCGGCGTGGGTTTCTGCGGCGGCTTTCGAACCGTGAGAGCCGATGTCGGTTGTGAGGGTCTCGCCAAGGATGCAGATGGAAATCTGGCGGTCCCAATATTCCATCCATTCCCTGTAGCTGACCGATCCGGAGCGGGCCGCCTCCAGAAATTTTACATCCGCACCCTTCGGCACGGTGATGGCGGCGCTGGTCTGGATGCTGGCAAGCTTCTGCAGAAGCAGGTTCTGTTCGTCCGTCAGCATGCCATAGGGCGTTTCCGCAATGACGGTCGGGCCTGCGAACTTTTCGAGGAAATGCAGCCAGAATGCCACACCCTCACGCTTGAACAGGACCGCCCAGAAAAGCTGCGAACCGAGACCAAGGCCATATGGATTGTTGCCGACGACGCCATGGCGATGCACGATGAACTTGCGGTCAGGCAGTTCTTCGCCCTCGTTCATGTTCGTCCAGGTGAGCAGGCGAGGCCGCCAGTCATGGCCGAAAGCGAAGCGGCGCTGATCGTGTGTCACGATCTTTTCCGGCACGATGCGGTTGTTGTCACGCTTCCAGACGACTTCCGAAACGGAAAAACCCTTCAGGATCGCGCCGCCGGACAAGTCTTCGGAGATACGGTCGAAGGGCAACTTCTTCAGCGTCTTGCGCACGAAATCCGCCGCTTCCACATCCTGCGGCTTGTCGGAGGCCGCAACGCATTCCCATTCGCGGGCGACAAGATGCTTATTGCGCTTGGTGAGGATGGCACCGGCATGGGTGTCGCGCTTGATCTCGTCATAGATTTTGAGACCTTTGCCGCCGCCGCGCTGGATCAGCGTATCGTCGGCATGCTGAAGCGCGCCGCTGAAAAACGGGATGGTGATGTCGTTCGTCGCGTTAGCAATCAACGCACGGGCGTCTGCGGGCAGGTTCTTCCGCTCGGCTGCTGTCACCGCTTCCGCTGCAAAGGAGGCCGATTTCTGTTTTTTGCGACGGCTCATAGGCGATACCCTCCAAGTCTCTGCTGGCCGCTGTTCGCAGCCGTATTAATCCCGCCGCTCGCTCCGGCCGTGGCACCACCCGCATATTCGAGCGTGTGCTGCCAGAGCATGTCGAGGCAGTCCGGGCCGTCATCGTGATCGGCGTTCGGCCATTGTTGAAGCTGGTCGATCAGCGTCTGGTGTGTTTTGTTGAGGCGGATCAAACCGCCCGCGACGGGGGGCTGAAGCCGCTCGATGCGCAAATCCTTGTCCGCAATCGGCGTGACCGGCACGGCGGAAATTCCAACGCCCTGCCGTGCCGCCGTCGCCATCAGCGTGGTACGCAAAAATTCCTGAAACTGAACGGCTTCCACAAACCACAGCAGGCAGCGATATTGCCGCTGCATGGCGATGACATCGGAAATGATGATGTCAGGCAGACGGCGGCGGATGGACGCTTCCAGCAAATCCATGGTGCCATGCAGCCGGTTGAAGCCGCCGACAAGAATAGCGCTCGGATCGCGGCCATGGCCCTTTTTGCCAAGCGACGGGTCGATGCTGCCAAAATGGATAAGATCGGGCTGCTTTAATACCCAGAACGTCAAATCTTTGAACGGGCTGGCCTCGTTGATCGGCTTGTTCTGGTATTCGGTCGCGAAGCTGTCATGGTCGGACGCCCGTTCCAGCATGAGGAAGATAAGCGGCTGGATCGCGGGCCAGTTGACGATGGCACCGGCATCCATGTCCGCCTTGCGCTCGGCGTAGAATGCGCGGGCAGCGTCCTCGCCGTCATTCTGGTAGACTTCCTCGAACTGGTCCCAAAGGTCCATCCGGTCGGGAAACTGGATGACCGCCTGAAACTCGGCAACCCGCCAGACCGGCGATTTCGCGGCACGAACAAGAACGGCGTCATAATGAAGAACGGTCCCAACCCAGACCACGTCCATGGAACCGTCTGGCGGCCCCACCTTCAGAGCGGCGCGCTTGATCCATGTTTCCAGCTTCTTGCGCTGCTCGGGCGAACGCACCGCCTCGTCATTTTCCAGATCGTCAAAGAACATCAGGTCGGGACGATACGGGCCATGGCGACGGCCGCGCAGCTTCTGGTTCGCACCAAGCCCTTCGACACGGATATTGTTCTTGGTGACGATCTCGCCTTCACGCCAGACACGCCCCTGACCGGCAACTTCCGGAAAGTCATTGGCAAGGCGCGGGTTTTCCGTCAGCTCTGCCTTGATCGCCTCGATCAGCAGCGCCGCCTGCGCATAGACATCGCAGACTTCCAGAATATAGCGCTTGTAGCCAAGGCAGATGCAATAAAGCGCAAAACCGAGCGACAGGTGCGTGGATTTGGATGAACCGCGTGGCGCGATAAACAAATCTCTAACGCCCTTTTCGGAGGCGAGGATTTCCGGAACACGGGCAAAGATCGTCTTGTGAAACAGGCTGTGTTCGCCCTTCACATAATGCGGCAGGTAGGTCTCCAGAAAATACTGGAAGCCCGTTTCGGGAATTCTGACTTTAGCCAGGCGCTCGGCTTTGGCCTTCGGATCGGCCGCAAAGGCGGAAACCGACAGGTCCACCCAACGGGCAAGCTTGTCGGCTTCGCTTGATATCCAGTCGCGAAAATCCTTGTCGCTGACCTTCGCCTTCAGGACCGGTTTTTTCATCATGACGAAAAGGCGCTCGCGATCCTGTCACCGAACGGAACAAGGATTTCCTGCACCACGGAAATGTGCTGCGGGAACTGCTCCTGAACGAAGGCAATGAGGTGCTGGACAACCGACTGCGCCACGCCCAGCTCGGAGATTTTAGGTGCCAGCTTTCCAGCAGATGCGGTGACCTTCACCATGGCATCGCCCAGCGCCACCATGTGCTTGATCTTCTGATCAATGGAGAGGTCTTTGTTGTTCTTAACCTCGTCCAGCAGGGCCTGCGCCATGATGACGAAATCTTCGACAACCGATGACACGACAACGTCGAGACCTTCACCGGCAAGCACCGCGCCCGAACGGGCCATGTCCCAATCGTCGCCATCGGCCTTCGCCGCCGCCTTCCAGCGCCCGATAGTGGCCTGACTGACGTTCAGCGTCACGGCGATGGTGGCAAGCGTCATGCGCCGATAGACATAATCGGAGCGGGCCTTGCGGCGGGTTTCCATATCGTTAGCCACTCAAGCCGCCTTTCAGAATAAATGCCATGATGCCGCCAATGATCGCCGTGACGATCAGCCACGCGACCTTGCTGATTGAATTCTTGATTTCGATAAGGCTGGTCTGCATGCCAACGGCGCGGACCTCAGCAACGGCAGAATCGCGCTCCAGATCGGTGACGCGTTCGGCAAGGTTATCGATTTTGGTGTGCGCCTGATCGACTTTGGTGGCGATATGCGAAGGGAAGTCAAAGCCGTTCATCGGCGTCCTCTAATGGCGGCAGCAATTGCATTGAGACCGCCGCCGACAGCCTGAATACCGAAGAAGGAAAGAAGGATCGCGCCCTGCCACTCGTCAAAGGGCGCGGGAAATTTCGGGATTGCCCAGCCCAGCTTGAAACAGGTGTCGAGGGTGACGAGCAGGAGATGCAGCGCAAAGCACCCGGCGATGATCGCCGTGATAAGCCGCATTTCCCAGAAACCGGAAGACGCCAGCCGGATTTCTTTCGCGTTCCGGGCGGCGTCGATCTGACGGTTGACATCGGAAATAGCAGCATCGGCAATAAGCCGTTGCTGCTCGTTGTCCGCCTTCAGCCGCAGTTCATAGGCGCGGGTCAACGCACCCGCGAGATCACCGGAAAGCCATCGCAAAAGGGCAGCTGTCATCAAATCCCCTTGATACGATTGACGGACCAGCGGCCGGAACCGAACATGTAGAGCGCGCCGCCACCCATCAGCAGCAACAGCGCCGTGACGCCAAAGGCCCATGGATTGTTAACGCCGACAAGGGCAGACGTGGCGGCCGTGACAACAGTGCTGCCAATCAAGGTTTTGACCGAACCACTGGCGGAGGGTTTGACATCATCCGCCGTCGCCAGCGCATGATTGGCATCGGTTTCCTGAAGCGGAACGGAAGCGGCCTCAATGGCATCGAGAAAGTTCTTGTGATAGCCGGCGATAAGCTTCGCCTTGTCGGTGCCGTTGACGATACGGCGAGCGCCTACGGCATCATCGGACTTGTCGTTGAAATAGTCGGAGAGCTTTTTGCCGGTGAACAGGCCTTCGGCCATGCCGACGATGGCGATACGGGCGCTGATAGCCGGGTCCATGGCGAGCGAGGGATTACCGACCAAATCGACGCCAAGACGCTGCCCAAGGCGGTCGTAGTTGTCCTCATGGGTGATCTGGATATCACCACGGCCGAACCAGCCGTCACGCCAGTAAGGCAGCTTTACCGAACCGAGTTTGCCAGCCTTCCAAGCCGCTTCAAGACGGCTTTTCGCCTGCGCGTCGGATGTTGCGAAAGTTTCCCGCACGGGCTGCATGCGTCCGCCAGTTTCATGGAAAATCTGCGCGAGGATGTTTGCCAGCCAGCGGCGGTCGATCAGCTTGTAATATTCCCACTGCTCCAGAATGACGTTGATGCCGTCGATCTGGCTTTGCGTCAGACGGCCGCCGAACGGCGCACGGCGAATGTAGGAAAAGAAGGTGGTCTGGTTTTTGATCGTGGACATGTCGCCTCGCGGGTGCGGTTTGCAGTTGCGAGGACATTGGCAAGGTCACCAAAAGAAAATGACCGGAACTCGGTTCCGGTCAGGTGTTTTCGAAGAGATCGAACTGATTGCTTGGCGGAGCGTTGGCAACTTCGCGGACCCACCGCTGCGTGATGCCAAGGCGTCGGGCAATTTCCCCGCGGGACAGTCCCTCTGCCTCCAGTCGCCTGATATCGGCCTTCATACTGCGCGGCGGGCGGCAGTGCGGGACCGACAAAAGCGATCCGCCCATATATTTGCATACCTCATACCCATCCTCTTTGCCAAGAGCCAGAATGACGGCATGCTGATCGTGCGGGTTTTTCGGAAACTTGATTTCCATGCCGCCGTACGTCTGCACGATCTTTAACGCCAGACGCATGCCGATGGTTTCAGCGATTTCCTCAATGGATGCGGGCATCGGGCGGGCGTCGGTCATGCCAGCACCGCCCGACTGCCGGAAACCATATTCCGCAAAACCGATTGCATAACGATGAGTGCCGCTGCTACACGTTGAGCGTTAGAAACGGGGTTGTTTCCATGAAGCTGCTTATTGCCGCCATTTTGTCGTTCGCTACGCCTTTCGCGGCCCATGCTGGTACAGATTGGCAGAAAAAGGCGCTCTCCGCTGTCAAGGCAGAAAAGACCGTGCTGGACGCCAAATGGCGTATGCCGAGCCAAAACGTACTTTGGGTGGCAATGGCGGGAGACGGCAGCAGCAGGGATGGTTTTGCTGAATATCTGTGCGAGGTCATCACCGACACTGCCCCGGCTGGCGCGTTGAAGACCGTTTGGATTTACGACCCCGCATCCTACAAGGCTGGCGGTACGGCGATGGGAACGGCTGCTTGCAAGTGAGATCATATCTTGCCTGCCTTTCCACGCTTCTCCATCGACTTCAGCGCAGACACAATTGGCTCCGCCTGAGCCTGCGATAGAAAATCCACATCGACGACAATCTTGGCGTCTTCCGGCGAAACGAACCGCTTGCAGAAGGCGCTGAGCGCCTTCACCGAAGCGTCGTCAATCACGCCGAGCCGTGCGCATGATTTCCACAACGCGTGAATATAACGCGACCACGGCCGATTGGCGGTCGGGCGATGTTTTTCAAGCTTTCCCTTGGCCGATTTTCCCGGCTGCACCTTGAAGCCGAGACGTTTAAACTCATCCACCACGGCGATGCGCTGGCGCTCCGACATAGCGCGAAGCGATGAAATTCCCGTCACTCGGACCAGCAAAGCGCGGTACTCGGTTTCGTCCAGCTCGAACTGCGATTTAGCGACATTGATCATGGCGATGGTGTTCATGCCACACCTGCCATTTCGGCTTCAGCCATTGCCGCCAGTACGGATGCTGCGAAGAACACCGGCGTGAAAACACGGGCGTAAACAAATTTGACCGTCATACCCTGCTGTTCGGCAGCGATCCAATGTGCGTCACGGCTTTCGGCGTCGGTAAAAACGGCAGCAATCGATTCCGCTTTCGTAGGGCGGAAACTATGCGGCAGCAACGTTCCTTCAGGGCTGCAAAGAGCATACCCCTGTGCGAAGGAGGGAGGTATGAAGCGATCAGAGTTCATCGGCCGCCTCCAACTCTTGCGGGTGACAAGACATGGTGTGCTTGTCGCCGCGAAACAGTACCTGGACGTAATGACCGGCGCTGGCATTCTCTGGCATGATCGTGCCGATCCGACCCGTCACGGTGTGACGCACGAACTGATTGACGGTGACTTCCACGCCGTAATAGTTGCGGATGTAATCGTAGCTCACGCAGCACCTGCCGTTTCCAGCTTGGGGCGGCGGCTGTCCGCCCAAGCCCTGAAGGCATCGAACTGGCAACGCGAGCAGGGGCGCATTTCGCCCTCAATGATGCTTTTCACCTTGCCGCTGCTATCGCAGCAACGGCACTTCAGCTTGACTGGCTCTGTCATTCCGCACCGCCTTGCTCGACAGAGACCAGAGCGGCTCTGGCGGTATGACCGGCAGCATTGTTTAGCACCATGGCGATGTTCGCCACGAGCAACGCAACGATTTCATCCGGCATGACGCCAGCAGAGTCGACGGTAAGAAGCTCTTCTCCGTCCGCATCCAGCAGGACGCCCATATCCTGCTGAGAGCAGGCTAGCGGAAAAGCGATGCCCAACTCCCCCATTGCTTGTGAGAAAGCTTCAGGCGTCGTGGGGTTCTCTACACGAGTTTCTCTCATCCCTCTTGCCTCACTGAACCGTTGAAATTTCGAGTTCGAGCGGCTCTATTGCGAACACCTCGCCCTCCGATTTGATCGTGACGCCCGCGACAGTGCGCGCCTTGTCTGGATCGTTCAGCATGGCCTCCTTATTGATTTCCTCTTTCTCGCGGATGAACGCCTTCAGACCGAGAGACTTGAGAGCCTCTATGACGGCTTCAGCGCCACGGATGGAGACACTGGCAGGAAGCGAGCGCCACCGGACGGTGCCGGTGCCGAAGTCGTGGAACTTCACCTTTTCGTTGTTGGTGAGGATCACGCGATTGGCTTCGCACCATGCTTGCACACCGCGCTCGTGCTCCGCCAGCTCGGCAGCAAAATCGGCAGTATCGGCTTCGAACTTTTCGCCGATCATCCTGATTGCTTCGTCCGCTAACGCCGTTTTGGCGGCAATCTCGCGGCGCAGCGTGCCGACACGGCCAACTGCCCAGATAGCGCCCTCGCGGGTCTGCGGAACGCGGGAGATGGCTTTGGATTTCTTTTTCAGTGCAGATTTCATGTGGAATGGACCTCGTATCAGGCGGTTTCAGTAGGATTGCTGGAAGGATTGGCCTTGCGGGCGCTGGCGAAGGCGGAAAGGGACACCACCTTCTCCGAAAGCAGCGGGCGCAGATCGACCGGTGCATCTGGCGTCGGATAAAGCGTGGCCTCCATGTCTTTCGCGTGCGCTTCGCAGGATGAAAGAAGGCAGGCGATATGCCCCGCCACATCGGGCGGCACGGCAACGCGGCCGTTATCGTAAGAAATCAGATGGTTCTTCAGGAGAGACAGGAGGGCCGAAAGCTTCAGCATCTTTAGGTTCCTTTCAGTGGTCGGAAACAAGGGCGATGGAAGAAAGAAGCTGACCGTTGAGCGGCACATGCGGGCGGCCGGTCAGATATTCGATGGTCATTTCCATGTGCTTCGCCTCCATTTCGATGAGGCGAAGCGTTAGAAAAAGCTCCGGGGCATCCAGTCCGCTAACGAGCGGCAACAGTCGGTCGCGCAGCTGCGCGGCGGCGTCAGACAGCATTTGCGGCCTCCGGCTTCTTCTGGTTTCTCGGGTTCTGCGGGCATGACTGGCACGCCAGCCACTGCTTGAGCTTGACGGGATCGCTTTTCGCCATCGGTGCGGTGCGGTGGCTTTCGCAAGTGCCGGGGGCGATGGCGTCACGAACATGCGGGCACCAAACCTGCTGCCCGTAGAGCGCCATAACCTTGTGCGCGATCTTCGCCTGCACCTTGTTCATGCCCGCGCTGTATGTGCCGGAGCAAAGCAGCGAGATCGCGGTGCGGGACACGCCCAACTCGTCACCGATCTGCTTTTTCGTGCGGTCAGGCTTGGCAGCTTCGGCGCGCAGAACGTCCAGCCATGCGGGATCGACAAGAGGCATCAGGCTTGCTTGGCGCATGGCATGGCCTCTCTGATGTTAGGATCGTAGACGCTGCCATCGACACTGCTGACGACAGGGGCAAGCAATCCAGAATTGCGGCTAAGCCGGTAGCGCATCTGGCCTTTCGGACCTCGCGGCAATTCGATGAGGTAACCCGCCCGTTTCAAGGCAAGCAGATATTTTCCGGCTTCCACTTCCGGCCGCTTCAAGGGCCAGTTCGCCGCCATGACAAGCTCCGCTGCCATGAAAGTCCCGGACATCCGCATGACGGCCCAAAGGCGCTGGCGAAAACTGTCGGACGGTGGCGCTGCGGGACGCACCGGCTGCACCGGCGTCGGAACAACGCCGGTACGTTTCGCCTTTTGCCCTGCGGCGGTGAGCTGATAGCACCCCATCTTGCGGCGCTCGATCAGAGCGACCGTCACCATCTTGGCCGTGACGCGGGCAAGCTGTGTCCGCGTCAGGCCGGATTTTTCCTCAAGCGCATCCAGCGTCAGGCATGCGGTGCCGTCGAGCGCCTCAAAAATGCGGTCAAAATGCAGGGTCGAACTATCCCGTTGCATCATGCAAACTCCGGGACATGGATGGGCTTGCTGGTACGCCGGTCGCTGAGAACCTTCAGACCCGCCATATCGGCCACGGTCACGCCTGCCGGGCCGGGATCGGCGCGCAGGCCGAATTTCTCGATGTTGGCGATGGCTTCCAGAACCTCGCGGTTAAAGCCCTGCGAAACCTTCAGCACGAAATCAATGAGGCAATCTGCCACCTTCACTTCGCATTTGCGGTCGATCAGCAGCCGGATATCCTCGCGACTGGCCTTCTGAAATTTGACGCGCTGGCTAATGCGGCTGGAAATCTGCGGGAAGCGGGAAATATTGTCGTTGATCTTGCCCATGCCCACGAGGATGACGGGCATCTCCAGCATGTCAGAAATGTCACGCACGGTTTCGAGCAAGGCTTCCTTGGTCGAGATATGGTCCGCCTCGTCAATGACGAGACCGAAGGTGCGCTTGGACATCAGGGCAGCGGAATGGCGGCTGCCAAGCTCGCGCAGGATGGTTTCGTACTTTTTCTCGATGCTGTAGGGCGGCTTGACGGGCAGCGCTTCCAGCAGCTCGTTCATCATCCACCCCGATTTCCATTCCTTTTTGGCGCGCAGATAGACCCAGCCGCTTTGGGCCACCCAATTCTTGAGCGTCGTGGTTTTGCCCAAGCCGGGTTCGCCATCGACCACGGCAAGGCAAGCCTCCTGCGCGCCGCGATCTTCCAGAGCCGACAACGCCGAAAGAAAGCGCTTCACGTTGCTGGTCTCGACAAATGTATTTTTCATGCGTATTTTTCCTCGTGTTAGTGGGCGTCAGGCAGCGGCGCGGATGACGTTTCGAAGGGCGTCCACGTCGATGCCTGACAGTCGAAACAGCTCAATGGTGGTTTGCCTCTGGAGGCATCGACGCAAAACACCCACCTGATTGGCTGTCAGTTTTTCCGAATTTTCTAACGCCCATGCCGCAAGCGCCTCATCGGTCGCGAAGGTCAGCCTGCGGTTGGTCTCTGCGGCTCCGGATGCCGCAGAAGGGGTTTCCGAATTATCGATCACCAGCACGGGACCAGCCGGAACCGGCTCGGGCGTGATATCGATGAAGGGCATGGGCTGGATCGGGGTTTCTTCCAGCAGATACGGGGCGATGTATTCGGCATCGATGTCGCGGCGCTTCGCCTCGTTGCGCTTGACGCGCCCCTTGTGGCGGGCGTCTTCCGCCGCCTTCTGGAAGGTGCGCGGCACATAATCGGCCTTGTTGCCGGTGAAATCGGCAACGCAGATCAGCGGCCCCGGCTGACCTTCCTCACGGTCGATCTCGCGTACCCAGACATAGCGGGCCTGCGCGAAGTCGTAGCCGACCATGACCTCTTCGCCGTGATACCGCTCCAGCGCCGCGTGGTAATACTGGTTGGTATTCCATTCCACGAGGCCGCGACGGGCGACACGGATTTCGTAGGGGCGGAACAGATCGTCGCGTAGATCGTCATCGACCGGGACCGGCTCGAAACCGTCAGCAACATGCAGCGCCCAGAACTCGTTAGGAGAATAGTGACGGTACCTGCCGGTGCGTTCGTCGCGGAAGCGCGGCAGGCCGTCATGCGGGCGGTTATTGTACTTGGCGATGGCTTCCTCGCACATGGCGCGGAAATCGTCCCATGACGGCAGCAGGCGGGAGGAGCCGAACTCCTTCAGGTCGCTGCGGGTCGCCTTGTGGGCGATCTTGGCGGCTTCCTTGTCCATCTCGGCACCGAGATAGGTGGGCAGCTTGCGGGCCAGTGGGTTCCAGACCGTGCCGTTAAAACGTTCGATGATGCCCTTGGCCTGCGAATTGTACGGCAACGCGTGCATTTTGGTGATGGACAGGCGGCCCATCAGGCCGTTTACATCGCCGTCGAATGTCTTGTTTTTGTAGCCGGGACCACGGTCGGTATAGAAGATGGCCGGAATGCCGTGGTCGCAGCAGGAGTTGCGCAGGGCCTCCGTCACCGAGATGACATTTTCCTTGAGCGCGATGGAGAAGCCGACGCACTTGCGTGTCGCCACATCAAGGATAGAGGTGATTTCCGGCTTGAACGGCTTCTTCGAAAATGGGTTTTCGACTTCGGCATCGAACGTTTTGCCGTCCGCCGTATAGATCGTGGTCGGGAAGAGGTTTTCCGTCGAGCGCTGGATGTAGGCCATGCGCGACCGGAGCGTTAGAAGCCCCTCGCGACCGACGTTCTTTTCAATGTCGTTCAGCTTGTGACGTAGCGTGTAACGCACATGCTCAATCGTCAGTGCGCTGCCGGGATGTTCAGCCTTGTAATCTTCCAACGCTTCCGTTGCCGCCAGCTTGGACGGCTTGCAGTAGAATTTGAGGAAGGCGGAAAACTCTTCCGAGATCGGCTCTTCTATCTTTGTCAGCGCGGGCGCTAGGGCGGTGATGCCGCCAGCATCGCGGGCACTGAACCATTCATAGATGGTGGCGCGGGAAATCCGGAACTTGTCGCCCGACCGGTCATTGGCAAGGCGCAGGGTATCTTCCAGCAGGCCAAAACCGTCCGGATCGGCAAGGAGCGAAACACATTCCAACAGGACGCGCTCCCGGCCGGTCAGGGCCTCACCGGCTTCGACCTTCTCCTTGGCGATGTTGCGCTCGGCATGTTCTTCCTGTGCCTGGACAAAGTCTAGAATGGCCTTGCGACGGCCCCATCCGCCCTTCATGGCGATATAGCGGTCAATGGCGAGTAGGATTTCGCCACGCGCCTCCATGGCCTGACGCTGGCGAAACCGCAGCGACGTGACCGGGAGTGCCGCAACCTTCTTCCGGGCGGTCTCACGCTCTTTTTCCTGTGCGGCAAGCTGATGTGCCCTGATCTCGCGACCTGTGATGACCGTATGCATAATGTCGGGCAGGACATTCAGATGGTATTCCCGGCCGCCACCGACAGCGGCGCGGTCACGGCAAAGATTTTCCGGCAGGTTGTTCCAGCCTTCTTCTTTGGCGCGATCTCTAACGCCGCGCTCCGAATTCGGGAAAACACTGCTTTTCAGCCCGCGCTCTGCGGCGATTTTCGCCAGTTCCCCTGCGGTAAACCATTCCTTGGCTATCATCGTTTTGCTCTCCTGCGGGTATCGAGTGCCCGAATACGGGCGTCGATTTCCTCGCGATGTTCTTCCAGAAGGCGCTGCTCGATCAGGTCGGCATACTCATTCTCGATCACGGTCAGACCGAACTGCCCCGGCACGAAGCCGAGCAGGTCTTTCGCGCCGGTGGCGTGAACAAGGGCAATGAAGGCGTCGAGCGGGATGCGGTGGCCTTCCGAGCCTTCGGAAGTCCACTTGTTGAGCATTTCCACCGATACTTTCCGGTCGAGAAACTTGCTGATCTGCTGCGCAATTTCATCGCGGCCAAGGCCGTCTTCGCGGGCATCGCGAAGCGCATGGGCAATCAGCCGCGCAATCTTGTTTTCCAGCCGCCCGCGACCGACCACGTCATCGCTGTAGCCGACAGCCACCTTGGGCGGCTCCCAGCTAAACAGGTCTTTCGTGAGAGGGTCGCGGCGGCGGGCCATTACTGGATGCGTCCCCGGCGCTTGAGCGAGGCAATGACGCGCTCTTCGTTCTGATCGATGACGCTATCCAGATCGTCGTCTTTCAGGTCGGCAAAGAACTTGCTTAGGATCGCGATGTTCTTTTTCATCTCCGCGAGGCGAGCATCGACCTGCGCCGACACCGCCGCGTCAGCGACGGGTGCAGGAAGGGAATTCAGGGTGCGCTTGATGGTTTCCAGCTTCTTTTCCGCTGGCGTCATCACCGTACCCTTGGCGAAAATCGTAACGGCCTCGCTGACCGTTGATGCGGCAGGCGGGTTTGAAAGCAGAAGATCGAGCACACCTGCCTGTGCGGTTGGCGACTGTTCGGAAATCTCTTTCAATGCTGATTGGTTGGCCGCAAGCCGTGTGCCAGCGGTCCGTTTACGGCTATCCGGCGTCAAATCCTTCCAGATTTTGACGGCCATTTCGACGGCGCGGCGTGACAGGCCGGTTTTCTCGGCGGCATCGGCTGCAAACGCAAAGATTTCGTTTGCAGAACCATTCTTCGCCAAAGCACCGGCGAGGCCAGCTTTAGTTTCAGGATGCTGTCGCTCATAAATCATCTTCAACTCATAAAGATGATGGCAGCGGTCACGGGCAGTGAGATCGTGGCGGTATAGGTTTTCCGAGACCTCTTCGAGGCGCGCATCATCATCGCTGGTCGCGGAAGAGATACGGGCGGGGATGCTGTCCCACTCAAGAAGAGTATAGGCGGCGTGCCGATGGAGACCGGTAACGAGTTGGTTCCGCCCATCGACAACGCGCACCGTGATCGGATTGATCAACCCGTGGGCCGCAATGTTGAAGGCCAGAGCTTCCGCCCATGCGGCGTCCAGTTCACGGGCGCGGTCCTCTGGGATTTCGATGTCTGAAAGTTTGATATCCTGCACCGGGGCGATGCGAATGTCGGGGATGGTGATCGTGGTGTGAGCGGTCATTCTTGCCCTGCAAAACTAAGGGAGTGCTGTCTGTGCGGAGCCGCCAGCGGGGGACGGCGTGGCGGCTCCGCAGGATCGCGCCGGACGCAAGAACCGGATCGGCGCGATGAAAGAGAAGGATCAGGCGGCAGAAGCGTCGTATCTGTCCGCGATTTCACGCAGGCGGCTGGCTACAAGCTTGGCGGCTTTGGCCTCAGCGTCACGTCTGATTTCGGCAAGGGTTGCGTCGTAGAGTCGAGCAGCAAGCGTGTCGAAGTCGCTGGATGCAGGCAGTTCCGCAATCATCCCGAGCACGTTAATCCGGCGCGTCTCGGGATCGATTTCAGCGGCAATCAATGGGCGCACTGGCCCCGCACTCTCCGGCACTGCCACCATGGCATCGACCGCATGGACCGCCAACTCCGCTTTCGCCTTCACCGAAGACGGCTGAAATTCAGGCAGCGCGGCTGCAAGCTTTTCCTGCGCGGTGGCGCGACGGTGACGGCGATCGTTCTCCGGTTCCCATCGCTTTTCCTGCCGGGCGGTGGAAGCAACCGGAACGGAAATAGCGGCGTTTGGACCCTCGCCACCTGGGCGAGGAATGAGGTTTGCCTGAACACCGGCAATCCAGCGCTTCACAATGGCGCGCGGCGGCGGCTCGATATGGAGGAAACGCAAATCCTGAGCGAAGTCCTGATAAGCAGTCTGGCCGTTGTAGCTGGCAGACTGCGCTTCATCCCATAGACGGGCGGCAGACGAGATGGCGGGTTTAGGCAAGTCATGGAAAAAAGGAATGACTTCACTGTCAGCAGAGCGAACGGAGTTGGACAATATGTTGCTCATGCTGCCACCCGCGTGTCAGCCGCCGCGTTAGATTTTTGACTTTCTAACGGAGGGTACTTTGCTGTATCCAAGATGCCGGAGCTTTTCTTTGGGTAACGATTCGGCCAGAGGTGTTCGGGCTTCTGTTCTATGAACGAAGCAAGAGTTGCCTGACCTTCGTAATGCGTGATGGTGTTCAGTTTTCGTAGCAGGGAGCTATGCAATCCAGAACGAATTGCGAGTTCGGTTAGCGTCATGCCTCTACGATGGACTTCGGCCTTTATGGCTTGCCAGTCCATCACCGGCTTTGATTTGCTCATAGGTTTTCTCCGCTGAGAAAACGGGCGTTGCAGCGCCCGTTTTTTTGGGACTTCTTCGGTACAAGTGCGAACCGCATAAGCGCTTCGCAGTTAGGAGTATTAGCAGAGATTCTCTGTTTTGAAAACAGGGTTTTTCTGTTTTGCTATGGCGCGCACAGCAATTGCAAAAACGCCTTTAGGTCAGAGACTTACCAAGGTGCGGGAAGCTATAGGCTTCCCGCATAGGAAGGCTTTTGCCGAAGAAATCAGTATAAATGCTGAAACTCTGGGAGGGTATGAGCGCGGCGATTCGGAACCGGACATTGCATTCCTTTCAACCTACAAACAGAGATACTCTGTTAATCTCGACTGGCTCATCACTGGTGAGGGGGAGATGTTCTCGCCAAAAGATGTAGTCCGCGAGCTAAGCAGCCGTGTCATTGACCCCACATCCGGATCGGGAAGTTTTCTTGTTGAAGCCGCTCGCTACATCGAAGAAAACAGGACAGAGCGTCTGCCCGTTGAGCTGAAGAAGGCCGATTTTGTTAATCTGCCTCAATATGATGTAAGGGCGTCGGCTGGTCGTGGCCTTATTCCGATCAACGAAATGCCAGTCTCAGAAACAGCCTTCGAAAGAGCGTTTCTGAGGAAAATGGGCGGCGCACCTGATTTTTGCTTTATGATGTGGGCAACTGGCGACAGCATGTTGCCGACGATTAATGACAACGCGCTGTTAATTGTCGATTCAAGTCAGCGTGTTGTGGATCATGGGCGAATTTACGTCTTTGCGGTGGGAAACGCTGTCTTGGTGAAGCGTGCAAAATGGCGCATGGATGGCACCCTTGAACTGACGTCAGACAACGTTGACGGAAACTATCCTGTCGAGACTTTCCGTGCTGATCGGGTCGAAGACCTGACGGTTGTGGGACGAGTAATCTTTATCGGCCATCAGTCGTGATTTAGTTTCTAACGCTGGAACGCAGTTCTTGGCTGCCGACTTATATTTCTGCGCATAAAACTGCCGCCTGTCGGAAATCTATTGAAAAACAGCATCTTAATTCAAGTCGGCAATCCGCCGTCTAAGTCGGCGCAAACTGCCGACTTAATAGCTTTCGTCCATCGGAAATTTTCGGCGACGGAAGCGCGTGAAGTAGCTCTTCTCTATTTCTCGCTTGTCCTCTCCGACGCCGAAACGCCTTATGCAGCAAGGTTTTTTGCCCGATGAGTGGACGCGCATACTAATGAGGAATCTTTGCCAGCAGAATGCGCGATTAATGGTTTGAAATGCGCGATTTCGGCCCGCCTTTGGACAGCCATTTGCAATCCTGTCCAGCACCCGCGTTAGCATATAAGAGCGATTTCCCCTTATTTCACAAGCCTTTGCGAGTTCCTTTTGGCTGGATAGCTAGTGTCCAGAAGGTGTTACCCCCCTACATATGCGTATCGCCTTACAGCCGCTGATAGTGGTTTTCGAAAGCCCGGATTTGATCCGGGCTTTTGCTTTCGGGCTGCCGGATCGGGTAACCGAAGCGTGAATGCATCGTTAATGCTGGGTTCAGGCGAAAACGCCTAGCCTGCAACCTCAAATGTAACGGCCAGCGCCGACAAGCTGGCTGAGTAAGAAGAAAAAGGTGCTATTATTCACGTATAACGGCCTGTCGACCGTCGTGAATGGAGGAAGTCAGATGAGAGACTATATGAAGAATATCTTGGCTGTCGGTCTTTCTGCGATCGTGGTTGCGGGAGCGATTGTTCCGGCAGAAGCGGCAATGCCATTGCCGACGGCACCGAAGAGTGTCGAGACGGTGGGCAACGACGCCAGCAAGAATATCGTGAATGTGCAGTACTGGCGCGATCGTCGCGACTGGGATGGCGGACGTCGTGGCTGGTACGGCGGCCATCGCGGTTATCGCGATTATCGTCCGGGCTATCGTCATCATGACGGTTACTGGTTCCCGCTCGCAGCCTTTGCGACGGGTGCGATCATCGGCGGTGCACTTTCGCAGCCGCGCGAAATCTACCGTCCGGTTCCGGAATATCGTCCGCGTCCGGTCTATCGCGAATACCGCCCTGTCCGTCGTGCCGGCATGAGCCAGGCGCATGTGAACTGGTGCTATGGCCGCTATCGGTCCTACGATGCCTATAGCAACACGTTCCAGCCGTATCATGGCCCACGCCAGCCCTGCTATTCGCCTTACAGCTGATAAGTGGACGAGCTGAAATCGATGGAGCTGCCCGGAGAAATTCCGGGCGGCTCAAGCTTCTTATAGGCCTCGTAACATCAGCCTTCGTCATCCTCGGGCTTGACCCGAGGATCTATTGTCGCCGGTGGTTGTGGATCCTCGGGTCAAGCCCGAGGATGACGCTGAGTGGGACTGTCGACGCCACCCCGCTAAGAAGTCGGTTGACCTCTGTTGATCGTCACAGAATCCGCGCCCGCTTCAGCACGAACCAGGCGAGCGCCACCGAGATCACGATGAAGATGCTGGCCGAAAGCGTGCCGCCCGTGCCGACCGTAAACGGCAGCTCATCCGTATTCATGCCGAAAAAACCTGTGACCAGCGATGGCGGCAGCAGGAATGCCGTCATCAGTGACAGGATATAAAGATGCCGGTTTGTCTCCGACGAGAGTTTGGAATCGATTTCCTCGTGCAGCAGCCTTGCCCGCTCCTGCAAAGCGTAGACGTCATGGTCGACGGCTTCCAGACGCCCCATCAGGCGTGAGGCGACATCCTCGAAACCGTTGGGCATCTCGTCATCATCGGCGGCCGAAGCTCGCCGCATCAGGGTCAGCACGGTGCGCAGATGCCGGTGCAGGCGCACCACCGTGCGGCGCAGCGGGGCAAGCCGCCGCCGTTCGTCGCGTGTCTCGCTGTCATAGACCATATCCTCGATGGCGTTCAGCTCTTCCGTCGTCTCCATCACCAGATTGATGAGTGAGCGCTGGAATTCGGCGACAAGGCCTTCGAACACATGCGATGGTGTGAGGTAACGGTTGGAATTCTTGTCGACCGCCGCCTTCAACCGGTCCACCGAACGCAGCGGCTGCAGGCGGGTGGTGATGATGAAGCGGTCGCTCACCGCAAAATGCAGCCACCCGAAATCACGCGTCTCCTTGTCGAATTCCCGCTGGAAATCGACAAGCGTGCCATAGAGCGATTTTTCATCCACCACGATGGAGGGATGTGTCTCATGGGTGGTGAGGCTTGCCCGCGCTGCCGGATCGAGGCCTTCGATGGTTTCGAGAAAATTTGCCACCCGCTGATCGGCGAGATTGAGATGCAGCCAGAAGAAGCCGTCGCACTCGGACATTTCCTCGAGACCTGCATCGGGCGCCAGCCGCCGGCAAGGCGCTTTTCCGGGCTGGAAATGATAGGCCCAGACAAGGCCGGGGATGACGGGTGTTATGAGATCCATCGTTGCAGTCCTGACCGGCTGGATGGGAGGAGGGAGGCGTTCGTCGTTCCGGTGTGGGAGCGGCGGCGGCGAAGCGCCTTTCAGCGCATGCTGAGCAAATTCATATGACAGTTTTATAACAATCCCGCTGAAATGACGGGAATTTTCAAATTGACGTTTACGTAAAAATCATTTAGCCCGAAGAGCAGCACGATAGGCAAAAGCTTCGGGAGGAGGCAGCATGTATACCGCGCCGGTGGACGATATCGCCTTTACGCTCAAACATGTGGCGGGTCTGCAAGACGCGCTTGCAAAGGGTGCGCTGGGGGACCTCGGTGAAGATGTCGTCGATGCCATTCTGCACGAAGCCGGTCGTTTCGCCACCGCCGAGGTCGCTCCGCTTGCCGAGATCGGCGATCGTCAGGGCGCAAAACTCGCCGACGACAAGGTCACGACGCCGGATGGCTGGGCCGATCTTTACCGTCGCTGGGCGGAAGCCGGCTGGAACAGCCTGACGGCACCGGAAGAGTTCGGTGGCCAGAACCTGCCGCATATGCTGAATGTCGCCGCGCTTGAGATGTGGAATTCCGGTTCCATGGCCTTTGCGCTGGCGCCGACGCTCACCATGGGGGCGGTGGAAGCCATTGTCACCCATGGCAGCAACGATCTGAAACGCACCTATCTTCCAAAACTCGTATCCGGGGAATGGACCGGTACGATGAACCTCACCGAGCCGCATGCGGGATCGGACCTTGGCGTCCTGAAGACCCGTGCCGAGCGCAATGGTGACGGCACCTACCGCATCTTCGGGCAGAAGATTTTCATCACCTGGGGCGAACATGACGCGGCGGACAACATCATCCACCTCGTTCTCGCCCGCCTGCCGGACGCACCGGCCGGCACACGCGGCATCTCGCTCTTCCTCGTGCCGAAGTTTCTCCCTGATGACGACGGTACGCCGGGCAGCAGAAACGATGTCTTCTGCCATTCTCTGGAGCACAAGCTTGGCATTCAGGGCTCGCCCACCTGCACGATGATTTTCGGAGACGGCAGGTTCGGGGAAGAGAAGGGAGCCCTGGGCTGGCTTATCGGCGAGGAGAACAAGGGTCTCGCCTGCATGTTCACCATGATGAACAACGCCCGCCTCGCCGTTGGCATGCAGGGCGTGGCGATCTGTGAAGCGGCGACCCAGAAGGCCATCGAATACGCCAGAGAGCGCACGCAGGGCAAGGCGCCCGGCTGGCAGGGTTCCGGCATGAGCCCGATCATCGAGCACCCGGATATCGCCCGCACGCTTCTGACGATGAAGGCGCTGACGCAGGGATCGCGGGCGATCTCCTTCAGCTGCGCGCATGCCATCGATATGGCGCACGCGACTGAAGACGCCCGGCAGCGCGCTCACTGGCAGGAGCGCGCTGCCCTCCTGACACCGATCGCCAAATCCTTCTCCACCGATGCCGGTGTCGACGTTGCCTCCATGGGCATTCAGGTGCATGGCGGCATGGGCTTCATCGAAGAAACCGGTGCCGCCCGTTACCTGCGCGACGCCCGTATCGCCCCGATCTATGAAGGCACCAACGGCATTCAGGCGATCGATCTGGTGGTTCGCAAGCTGCCGCTATCCGATGGCGCGCAGGTGCGTGGTTTCATCACCGAACTGCGCGAGATCGCCGCCCGGACCGCCGCCTCGAACCGCGACGATCTCGGCGAGACGGCCCGTTATCTGGAAACGAGCCTCAACGATCTGGAAACGGCGACCGACTGGCTGCTGGAACGGCTGAAGACGGGCGAAACCGAAACCGCACTCGCCGGCGCGACACCCTACCAGCGTCTCTTCGGGCTGGCGCTCACGGGAGCCTATCTCGCCAAGGGCGCATTGGCCTCCGTGGAAGACGGCAGGGGCGGACAACGCGCCGCACTTTGCCGGTTTGCGGCGGAAAACCTGCTGGCGGAAACGGCAGCGCTCAAGGACCGCGTCATCGCCGGGGCGGCAAGCCTTGCCGCTGCCCGCGCCGTTTTGGCTTCCTGAGTTGATTGAGGAGAGAGCTATGTCGGACGATCATATTCTCGTCGAGCGGGTCAGCCACGCACCCGAAGTCCTGACCATCCGCTTCAACCGGCCGGACAAGAAAAACGCCATCACCGATGCAATGTATCTGCGCATGGCTGAAGCCTTGCAGGCCGCCAATGCCGATCCTGATATTCGCGTCGTTGCGTTTCTCGGCACGGAAGGCTGCTTTTCCGCAGGCAACGATATGGCCGACTTCCTTGCATTCGCCATGTCGGGCGCAAAAGGAAAGCTTGCCGTTCTCGATGTTCTGAAGGCACTCGCGACCTTCGAAAAACCGCTGGTTTCGGGTGTCGATGGTTTGGCCATCGGCATCGGCACGACGCTGAACCTGCATTGCGATCTGACCGTTGCTTCCAATCGCAGCCTGTTCAAGACACCTTTCGTGGATCTGGCGCTGGTGCCGGAAGCGGCATCCAGCCTGCTTGCACCGAGGCTCATCGGCCACCAGCGCGCCTTTGCGCTGCTTGCCATGGGCGAAGGTTTTACCGCCGAACAGGCGTTGCAGGCCGGAATGATCTGGAAGGTCGTGGCCCCGGAACATGTCGAGAGCGAAACGCTGGCACTCGCGACCCGGCTTGCCGCCAAGCCGCAGCAGGCGCTGAAGATCGCCCGCGATCTCGTGCGCGGCAATACGCAGGATGTGCTGGCGCGCATCGATGAGGAAGCCCGCCATTTCATCGCGCAATTGCAAAGTGCGGAAGCACGGGCCGCCTTCGAGGCATTCATGCGCCGTTAAGCGTTTCGGCAGGAAGTCCTTGCGGTTAAGGAACCGGTCAATATGGCTTGGGTTAAATACCGTACCGTCATTGTCCGAAAGCCACCCGCATGCGTCACTTCGTTTTCGCCCTGTCCCTATTCCTTTCCGCCGCGACCGTTGCCGAAGCGACGATGATCGCGCCTTCGCCAGTTTCGAGCAACAACGTCATTCTGGCGCAGTCCACGCAGGACGGTAGCCCGAACTTCTATTCCGGGAACAGCCGCGATCGCCAGCGCCGCGCGCGGTTCGTCTGCGTCATCACTCCGCCGGATAGCGCCAATCGCCGCAGGCCCTATATCTGCCCCATCGAGCAGGGCCGCGTCGGCGGTTCGTGCCGTTGCTCGGGCGTGGTCGGTAACGGCACGGTCGATACGGCCTGGTAACAAACCCCTTGGCCCTCATTCCTGTGCTTGTCACAGGAATCCAGCCAGCCCAAGTCCTTGGGCTGAAAGGACTCCTCTCCGCCGCGCAGACGCGCGTCGACTGGATTCCTGTGACAGGCACAGGAATGAGGGCAGTAGTGATTGCGGGCACATGAATCGTTGCGTCAGCTTCTTGTGAACGGCTCTCCCCCCGGATTGCTTATTTCTCCAGCACCGCCACGGCTTCCACATGCGGCGACCATAAGAACTGGTCCACCGGCGTCACCCGTGTCACGCGATAGCCGCCTTCCGTGAGAAGGGCGAGGTCGCGCGCAAGCGTCAGCGGGTTGCAGCTGACGGCGACGATCTTCTTCACCGTGCTGCGGGCAAGTTCCTTGCACTGGAATTCCGCACCCGCACGCGGCGGATCGAACACCACCGCATCGTAGTTCTTCAATTCGCTCGTCATCAGCGGCCGGCGGAAGAGATCACGCTTTTCGATGCTGACGGGTTTCAGGCCCTGCGTGTTGCGGGCGGCGAAATCGAGCGCCTTCAGCGGCTTGTCTTCCGCTTCCACCGCATGTACCCGGCCGATACGCGCGAGCCTCAGCGCAAAGGTGCCGGAACCGCAAAACAGATCGGCAATGCGCTTGGATTTGCCCACATGGGCCAGCACCAGCTCGGCCATGGCGTCTTCGGCCTGTTTGGTCGCCTGGGTGAAACCGCCGGCCGGCGGCGAAACCGGAACGCCGCCGAATTCGATGATCGGCTTTTGCGGTTCGATGAGGATTTCACCCGACAGCGAGACGCGGGCGATGCCGCGCATGGCAAGCACCGTTTCCGTCAAGGCACGGCGCTGCTTGTCGCCGACGGATTTGATGCCTTCGACTGAAATGTCGAGACCCGAAAGCGTCTCGAGAACGGTCATGCGAAACGGCTCGGCATTCGACGCAAGGGAAAGGCCGATGGCGCGGATGGCATCCAGCCGCGCGACAATGCCGGGCGAGGTGACGGGACATTCCTCGATGGCGACGATGTGATGGCTGTTCGCCTGGCTGAAACCGAGAAGCAGACCCTTTTCCGTCCTGCGGGCGGCAAACACCGCGCGGCGGCGCTCGCCGGGGCGACAGATGACGAGATCGTCCACCGGCGGCGTGAGACCCTTCGATCGAAGCGCCGAAACCACCAGCTCCCGCTTGAAGGCGTGGTAGGGCTGATCGGCAAAATGCTGCAGCGAACAGCCGCCGCAGGCGCCGTTAACGCCCTCGGGACCAAAGTGGCGGCAGGCGGGTTCACGGCGGTCTGCCGAGGCTTCCGCAATCGAGATGATGGTGCCGGTATCCTTGACCTTGGCAATCGCCACGGTTTCGCCGGGCAGGGCGAAGGGCACATAGACCGGGCCGTCGGGACAGTGCGCAATGCCATCGCCCTGCGCGCCAAGGCTCTTGATGCTGACGGTCTGCGTGCTCATGGCTTTTGGCCTCCGAGAAGAAATTCGATATTGCCGTCGCCGCCGGAAATCGGTGAGGGAATGAGGCCAAGGCTCTTCCAGCCCATGTCTTCAACGAGCCAGCGCTCCAGTTCGGCAGCAACGGCGGGGCCGTTTCCGGCTCTTTCAACAGGCCGGCCTTGCTGATGGCGTCGCGGCCCGCCTCAAATTGCGGCTTGACCAAGAGAACCGCCAGCGCGCCGGAGGTTGCAAGCCCAAGTGCGGGGGCGAGCGCCAGCTTGATGGAGATGAAGGACACGTCGGAGACGATGAAGTCCACGGATCGGTCATCGATGTCGTCGGCCGTGAGGAAGCGCGCATTCAGCCCCTCCAGATTGGTGACGCGCGGATCGTTTTCGATCCTTGGATGCATCTGCCCGTGGCCGACATCGATGGAGGTGACGTGCTTGGCACCGCGATGAAGCAGCACCTCGGTGAAGCCGCCGGTGGAAGCACCGACGTCGAGACATTCGTGGCCCTTCGGATCGAGCCCGAAATGATCGAGCGCGGCGGTAAGCTTGAGGGCAGCGCGGGAAACATAGGCCTGCGCCGGATCGGTAATGGCGATCTTGACGTTTCCGGCAACGGTCTGGCTGGGCTTGGTGGCGGTTTTCCCGTTGACGCTCACGGTGCCGCGCGCAACCGCATCGCGCGCACGCGAGCGGCTGGCGAAGTGGCCGAGCGATACAAGAAGCTGGTCAAGCCGTTCATTTTCAGGTGTTTTGGACATGGTCCCGTGTCAATGACCGTCAAACTCCGCCGATGCAAGCGATTTATCATCGAAACCCGCCGACATTGCCGCCTTCGCCCTGATACAGGCGTGAATGTGGCATCGCTCAAACAGCATATGCGATTAATCCAATATAAAGGCTTGTATTGCACTTTGTGCGCAAGGCCCGTGCGGCCAGTCGGAACCTGCCATGACGGCATCTCCTCCAATCCACATTATTGCGACCGTTGCAACGCAGACGCTTGCTCCGAGGCATCGGGTCGCCGAGAGAGTTTGCGATGTCGCTGAAAAACTTCCCCATCAACATAAAGCTCATAGTCACCTTCTGTGCGTTGATGAGCGTATGCCTGCTCGCCTCTGCGGTCGTATTCTGGCAGACGCTGGGGAGTGAGCGCGTCACGATCGAAAACAACCGCACCAAGGATATCATCCAGGCCGTGGACGGCGCGACGGCCGCCATGCTGGAGCAGGCCGTCAACCAGCGCGGCTTCCTGCTGTTTCGCAGCGACAGCACCTATAATGATGTATTTGCCCAGCGCGACCTGATGCTGAAGAAGCTCGACGAAGCCCGCGTGCTTGCCGCCGGCCGGCCGGACATCCTGCAATCCATCGACGACATGCAGAAATCCGCCACCGTGTTCTTCAAGGAACTGGCGGAACCGCAGATCGCCGCGCGCAAGACGACCGAAGCGCCGATTTCCGAAATCATCGAGATCGGCCGCAACCAGGCCAAGGGCCAGCTCGACGGTTTCCGCGCCTCCGCGGCCAAGATCAAGGAACAGCTGAACGGCCTGTCGACCGCTTACGCGGCCGAACAGCAGGCTGCGGCGCTGAACCTGAAATACGCGCTTCTGGGCGGCGGCGCTGTCGCCGGTCTTCTCGCCGTTGCCCTCATCTGGGCGCTGTCGCGCTCGATCGTTACGCCGATCGTCGGCATGACGGCGGCGATGAGCAGGCTTGCCGATGGCGACATGACCACGGAAGTTCCGGCGGTCGATCGCGGCGACGAAGTCGGCAAGATGGCCAAGGCCGTCCTCGTCTTCAAGGAAGCCGGACTGGAAAAATCCCGTCTCGCCGGCGAAACCGAGCGCATGCGCTCCGCAACCGAGACCGAGCGTCGCCGCAACGAGGAAGAGAAGGCGCAGGACGAAGCCGCCAACGCCTTTGCGCGTGACGAGCTGGGCAAGGGTCTTTCGGCTCTGGCGGAGGGCGATCTTGCCTACCGGATCGAAACACCGTTCGCCTCCTACATCGACCCCATCCGTATCGATTTCAACAGCGCCGTCGAAAAGCTCCAGCATGCCATGCGCGCCGTTGGCGAGAATGCGGCAGCGATCAATGCCGGCGCTTCGGAAATGCTGTCTGCCGCCGATGATCTGTCGCGCCGCACCGAACAGCAGGCGGCCTCCATCGAGGAAACCGCCGCAGCCCTGGAAGAAGTCACCACCACGGTGCGTGATAGTGCCAAGGGCGCCGAAGATGCCGGCAGTCTGGTTCAACGCGCCCGCGCCGGTGCGGAAAAGTCGGGCGTTGTGGTGCGCAATGCGGTTGCCGCCATGCGCGAGATCGAAAAGTCCTCCGGCGAGATCGGCAACATCATCGGCGTCATCGACGATATCGCCTTCCAGACCAATCTTCTGGCGCTGAATGCAGGCGTGGAAGCCGCCCGTGCGGGTGATGCTGGCAAGGGCTTCGCCGTCGTCGCGCAGGAAGTGCGTGAACTCGCCCAGCGTTCCGCCAATGCCGCCAAGGAAATCAAGACGCTGATCGGCGCTTCCAGCCGGCAGGTGGAAAACGGCGTCAATCTCGTCGACGAAACAGGCAAGGCGCTGGACCTCATCGTGGCGGAAGTCGAGGAGATCAACGCCCATGTCAGCGCCATCGTCGTTGCCGCCCGCGAACAGGCGACGGGCCTGCAGGAAATCAACACGGCCGTAAACACCATGGATCAGGGCACGCAGCAGAATGCCGCCATGGTGGAGCAGCAGACCGCCGCCAGCCATTCGCTGGCCCGCGAAGCGGAAGCGCTCAACAGCCTGCTCGGTCAGTTCAGGATGGGTGGCACGCGTGCTGCCGTTGCCAGCGCCGGCAATGGTGCCGGCAGCTATGCGGCTCCTCGCCACTCCTCGGCAAAACCAGCCTTCCAGCCGGCACCCGCGCCGGCCAGGAAAGCACCGGTGAAACCGGCCTCCGCTACCGCAAGACCGGTCTCGTCACCGGCCCGTGCGCTTGGCCAGAGCCTCGCCCGCGCCTTCGGCGGCACGTCGGAAGCGCCAGCCGCGAAGGATCAGGACTGGACGGAGTTCTGAGCGGGGCGGTCAGTATCGTTGCACAGAAAAAAGGGGCCCGGTGCGGCCCCTTTTTATTGCTCTGTTTTCGGATCAAATAGGCGGGCGCTCGACCCTTCGCATCAGCAGATGATAAGTTAAGCCCGCCGCAGTTTTTCGAGAAAGGCGATTTCCAGATGGCAGCTCGCGTTAAGTTACGGCTTTTGGATGGTGAATATGGGGTGGCGCGGCTTCACGCGTCTGAAGCCATTCCGGCCTGGGCCGATGGCGGCGGGTTCGTCAGCATCAGCCGCACCGATGACGAACTTTCCATCGTCTGCCGGAAAGACCGCATCCCGCAGGATGTTCACTTTGATGCCGGCTGGTCGTGCTTTAAGTTTCAGGGGCCATTTGCCTTTGATGAAACGGGCATCGTCCTCTCCGTCATCGAGCCCTTATCCACCAATGATATAGGAATATTTGTGGTTTCGACTTTCGATGGCGACCACCTGCTTTTGAAAACGAGCGATCTCAAAAAAGCGTCCGGTCTGCTGGCAAACGCGGGACATTCGCTCACCTGAGGATCCATTTAGCCATGACGATTTTCTGACGGTAGGCGTTTTGAAGGGTCTCACGCGGAATGATCGGCCCGCATTGGATGCCAGATGGAAATATCCCGTGGCGCATCCAGAAGCTCTGGCAATGCATCGTGCCATGCCTGCCGATAGGGGCGATGTATCTGAACGTCGAGAACGTCCTGATGGTCGCTCCAGGTCTCATGCAGCAGGAAACGGTTTTCGTTTTCGCCGTCGCGATGCAGGGTCGCGTTCAAGAACGTCTTTTCGTGCCGCATGGCGTCGAGAAGCGCATTCAGCAATTCGAGAAAGCGCTCGCGCTGGCCGGGACGGACCTGAAAGCCGATAAGATAGGTGGTGTGCACGGGTCTTACTCCTTGGTGTCTTGCATCAGGGCGGTGCGGGTTGCTGCGTCAGCGGGGTAGAAACATTCCAGCACCAACTCGGACAGCGTGACGTCTGTGGCCGTTCCGAAAACCGTGGTGGTTGAAATGAAGCTCAATATGCCGCCCGAAGATGGATCGCGAAGCTGGAGCGGTATGGCCAGAGGGTCGGCCCCGGCGGCATCGGGCGAGGCCTTTGGCGCGGGATAGGCCGCAAGCTCCGCATGCAGCCGGGAAAGCACCCCGTCTCCCGTCTCTTCGACCTGACGGCGCAGCCGTTCCAGCAGGTGATGACGCCATTCGGCAAGGTTGGCGATGCGCGAACTCAGGCCCTGCGGATGCAGGCTCAGCCTCAAGGCGTTGAGCGGTGGGCGAAGCAGCTCTTCGGAAACGCCGGCCAGAAGCGACGTAACCGCCTCATTGGCGAGAACGACGTTCCAGTGGCGGTCTACGGCAAGGGCGGGGAAGGGCATGTGCCCATGCACCACGGTTTCGACGGCCCGCCGGGCCGCCGCCATATCGGGCGCGTCCAGCGAGTGTTCGGAATGAACAGGCGCATAACCCGCCGCCAGCATCAGCCGGTTGGCGGCGCGGGCGGGCATGGAAAGCTGCTCGGCCAGTTTCGCGAGCATCTCGCGGCTGGGGGATGATCGCCCGTTTTCCACGAAGCTCAGATGGCGCGCGGATATATCCGCCTCCATCGCCAGATCGAGCTGGCTCAACCTGCGGCGCGCACGCCATTCCTTCAGCACCTGGCCGACATGTTCTCGATGATGTGTCATGCCCCACAGCCTAGCAGAAGAGAGCGGCAATGCGATTACCTGTGAGGTAATTGTTCCGCTTCCCGACCCCCGGCATGTTTGGGCCGTCAACCAGAAGGAGCGCAATCATGACGCAGCATCTCGCAATCGCCGAAACCTATCTCGCAGCATGGAACGAGGAGGACAATGAACGCCGCAGGCATCTCGTCGGTCAGGCGTGGTCAGAAAACACGCGCTACGTCGATCCGCTGATGCAGGGCGAGGGTCAGCAGGGGATTGCCGCGATGATCGAGGCGGCGCGGCAGAAATTTCCGGGATATCGGTTCGTACTCACAGGCTCCCCGGATGGCCACGGCAATTTCACCCGTTTTTCATGGCGTCTCATTTCGCCAGACGGAGACGATGTCGCTGGCGGAACCGATGTCGTCAGCCTGAATGCCGAGGGGCGGATCGAAAATGTCGTCGGTTTTCTCGATGGCGCGGCATGAGGCAGAGGCGGGATCGTCCCGCCTCCTGTCCCGGCAATCTTGTCAGCCGGCGAAACCGACGCCGGCCTGACGCTGGCCGAGCGCATTAAACACGGTGGAAACGATGCCGGCACGGTCGAGGCCGGCATTGGCATACATGGTCTCGGGCTTGGCCTGCTCCACCCACTGGTCGGGCAGGGTCAGCGTCCGCACCTTCGGGCCATGGTCGAGCAGGCCGGCACTGGCCATGAAATGCAGAACATGCGCGCCGAAACCACCAACGGAGCCTTCTTCGATGGTCACCAGAACCTCGTGATGGCTGGCCAGCTGGCGGATGAGGTCGAGATCGAGCGGCTTGGCGAAGCGCGCATCGGCAACCGTGGTGGAAAGTCCGGCGGCATCGAGATCTTCGGCAGCCGCCAGGCATTCGGCAAGGCGCGTACCAAAGGAGAGGAGGGCGACCTTGGTGCCTTCCTTGATGATGCGGCCCTTGCCGATCTCAAGAATCTCGCCACGTGCCGGCATCTCGACGCCCACGCCTTCACCGCGCGGGTAACGGAAGGAAATCGGGCCTTCATCATAAGCCGCTGCCGTGCGGACCATATGTTTCAGCTCGGCCTCGTCGGCCGCTGCCATCACCACCATGCCGGGCAGGGTGGCAAGGAAGGTCGTGTCGAAAGAGCCGGCATGGGTCGGCCCATCCGCACCGACAAAACCGGCGCGGTCGATGGGGAAACGCACCGGCAGGCTCTGGATCGCCACATCATGCACCAGCTGGTCGTAACCGCGCTGCAGGAAGGTGGAATAAAGCGCGCAGAACGGCTTGTAACCATCAGCCGCAAGCCCCGCCGCAAAGGTGACGGCATGCTGTTCGGCAATGCCGACATCGAAGGTGCGAGACGGGAAAAGCTCGGCCATCTTGTCGAGGCCTGTTCCATTCGGCATGGCGGCGGTGACGCCGATGATCTTGTCGTCGAGGGTGGCTTCCTGGATCAGCGCCTCGGCAAAGACGCTGGTATAGCTCGGCGCATTCGGCTTGGCTTTCGCCTGCGCGCCGGTGATGACGTCGAATTTGTTGACGCCGTGATATTTGTCGGCCGCCGCTTCCGCTGGCGCATAACCCTTGCCCTTCTGCGTCACCACATGGATGAGAACAGGGCCTTTCTGGTTGTCGCGCACATTGCGCAGCACCGGCAAGAGGTGATCGAACGAATGACCGTCGATCGGGCCGATGTGATAGAAACCAAGCTCCTCGAACAGCGTGCCGCCGGTCACGTAACCACGGGCATGGGTCACGGCGCGGGTAATGGCGCGATCGATGGTCTTGCCGAGATAGGCCGTCAGTTTCTTGCCGAAATCACGGAAACCCATATAGGTGCGGCCAGAGGCAAGACGCGCCAGATAGGCGCTCATCGCGCCCGTCGGCGGCGCAATCGACATGTCGTTGTCGTTGAGGATGACGATCAGCCGCGCATCGAGCGCGCCGGCATTGTTGAGCGCCTCAAACGCCATGCCCGCCGACATGGAGCCGTCGCCGATGACGGCGATGACCTTGCGGTCGCTTTCATCCAGCCCCGCCGCCACCGCCATGCCGAGACCGGCGGAAATGGAGGTGGAGGAATGGCCGGCGCCGAAATCGTCATATTCGCTTTCGGCCCGACGCGTGAAACCGGAAAGGCCGCCTTCCTGGCGTAGCGTGCGGATGCGCTCGCGACGTCCGGTCAGGATCTTGTGCGGATAACATTGATGGCCGACATCGAAGATCAGCCGGTCTTCCGGCGTGTTGAACACCTTGTGGATGGCAATCGTCAATTCCACCACGCCAAGGCCGGCACCCAGATGGCCACCGGTTTTCGACACCGCGTCAATCATCTCGTCGCGCAATTCCCGTGCCAGTTCCGGCAGGTCGCGATCATCGATCTCCTTGAGATCGGAGGGGAAATTTACCCGGTCGAGCAATGGTGTCTGTGGCATTCCGGTCAATCGTTCGGCCTTTTCTTGTCGTCAGCAGGGCGTGCCAGAGCGTCTTTCATGTCGAAAGCCGACGGTGCAGCCCTGCATGTCGTACACTTCTATAGAATTTCAACCTTCCGGCAAAGGGACAAACTCTTCTTCGTCGCCGGGAACGATATCGAAGCGTCCGGTTCTCCACTCCTGTTTGGCCTGCTCTATGCGTTCTTTTGATGACGAAACGAAGTTCCACCAGATGTAGCGACGCTGATTGAGTGCAGCTCCACCAAAAATCATGATGTGACAGCCATTGCTGCCAGCCTGCAGCGTGATGTCGTCGCCGGGCCGGAAGACGAGCAGCTGGTCGGCGGCGAAGATATCGCCGGCCACATCGAGCGAACCGGAGAGAATATAGATCGCCCGTTCCTCATGATCGGCGGAGAAGGGAAATTTCACGCCCGGCTCCAGCGTCAAATCAACGTAAAGCGTATCGGTAAAGGCCGAAACGGGGGAGGTAAGGCCTTCAAATTCGCCGATTACCACCCGGCCGGACGCGCCCTTGAGGTCGATCAGCGGCATGTCTTCCTTCGCCGTATGGGCAAAGGCGGGGGCGATTTCTTCCATATGGTCTGGCAGGGCAAGCCAGGTCTGCAGGCCGGACATGGAAAGCGGATGGCCGCGCAGGTTTTCCGGTGTGCGTTCCGAATGCACGATGCCGCGCCCGGCCGTCATCAGGTTGATGTCGCCGGGGCGGATGACAAGCTCGGTGCCAAGGCTGTCGCGATGCTTGATTTCGCCGTCGAACAGATAGGTGACGGTGGAAAGCCCGATATGAGGATGCGGTTTGACGTCGAGTGCCTCGCCCGCTTTCAGGATCGCCGGGCCCATGCGGTCGAAAAAGATGAAGGGGCCGACAAGACGCCGCTGCCGCGTCGGCAGCGCCCGACGAACCGCAAAGCCGCCAATATCGCTGGTGCGCGGAATGATGAGATTTTCGATGGCGTCGCAGGCAAAGGCATCACCCGCGACGGGATCGTTGCCGGGAAAAAAGGACATCGCAAGTTCCTCGTTTTGTCTGGCGGGAGTTTATCACAACTGTCGGTACTGGGGAGCATCGCGATATTGAACGCTGTGTTTGTGCGTCGTTACCGGATGCAAGGGAGCGATTTTAACGCGGCTCAACCCACGAACTCCCTCATTCCTGTGACGAGCACAGGAATGAGGGAGGAGATAATTACTCCCCGTCCAGCGGTTCCACGCCCTGCGGCTTGCCCGCACGATCGAGGCGAATCTTCTCGATTCGCTTTTCAGCAGCGTTCAACAGTGTTTCGCAATGTTTCTTCAGGGCTTCGCCGCGCTCATAGATGGCGATTGATTCGTCCAGAGCCACGTCTCCGCGTTCCAGGCGTGCGACAATGCTTTCCAGCTCGGCGACGGCCTTTTCAAAGGAATAACCGCTGACATCGGCTGTGTTGGCATTTTCCGTCATGTTCAACCCTTCATCATTCTCAAAATATGCATGGCTGCCGATTCCGCCAGCCCTTCCAGATCATAACCGCCTTCAAGCAGGCTGACGACCCGGTTCGAGGCGTATTTGTCCGCCATTTCCAGAAGCCGCCCCGTCGCCCAGTCGAAATCCTCACCGACCAGATTGATCTGCGCCAGGGGATCGCGGTGGTGCGCATCGAAACCGGCGGAGATGATGATGAGATCAGGCGAAAAATCCGCAATTGCCGGCAGCACGCGCGATTTGAAGGCCTCGCGAAAATACTCGCTGCCGGTATTGGGCGAAAGCGGAGCGTTGACCACATTGTTCTTCACGCCGGTTTCGTTTTTATCGCCGCTCCACGGATAGAGCGGCATCTGGTGGGTGGAACAGAACAGCACGGAGGTGTCGTTCCAGAAAATATCCTGTGTGCCGTTGCCGTGATGCACATCCCAGTCGATGATGGCGACGCGCTCTGCCCCATGCACCTTCTGCGCATGGCGGGCGGCAATTGCCGCATTGTTGAAGAGACAGAAGCCCATGGCCTTGGCGGTTTCCGCATGGTGCCCGGGCGGGCGGGCGGCGACGAAGACATTGTCGGCGGCACCCGTAAAGACGTCGTCCACCGCCGCCATCGCCGCACCTATGCCGGTCAGCGCCGCCTGCAGGCTTTTCGGCGAGACATAGGTGTCGGCCTCGATGCGGTTGATCTCGCCATCCTCTTCGGGGATCTGGCGCATGACGGCAAGCAGATGCTCTTCCGGATGCGCCAGAAGCACGGCGTCCTCATTGGCCTGCGGCGCTTGCCTGCGTTCAAGGCGCTCGAAATTCGGATGTTCGAGCGCGATGTTCAGCGACCGCAGCCGATCCGGCCGCTCGGGGTGGCCTTCCGGCGTGATGTGCTCAAGGAAGATCGGATGTTCGTAAAGACGGGTCGCCATTCTTTTCCTCCCGGAGAAAGCTAGCTCAGGCGCGCTGCGGCAGGAGCGGATAACCCGCCATCACGGCGCGGCCGGCAAGAGCGGCAAGGACGGCCTTCAGCGCATCGCCCGGAATGAAGGCGAGCGAACCCATGAAGGCCTTTTCGAAACCAAGCCCGACGACCAGTGCCAGATAGGTGATGCCGAAAGCGTAAAGCACGACCACGCCGCCGATCAGGCTGGCGATGAAGAAACCGACGCCCTGCGCCAGAGCCGACTGGCCACGGTTGACGAGTTTTTCCGAGAGAGTGCCGGTGACGAAAACCGCCGCGATCCAGCCGATCAGGAAGCCCGTGGTCGGCGTGGTGAAGATGGAAAGGCCGCCGCGTCCGCCTGACAGTACCGGCAGGCCGATGGCGGCAATCAGGATCGTCAGGAGAACCGCCAGCGTGCCGCGTTTTGCGCCCAGCACGACACCGGCCAGCATGACGCCAAGCGACTGTGCGGTGATCGGCACCGGAATGAAACCCAGCGTGATCGGCGGCAGAAGCCCCAGTGCGATGATGATGGCGGAAAACAGCGAAATCAGCACAAGGTCGCGGGTCGTCATGGCTCGGAAACTCCGGATGGTTATCTGGCCGTCAGCTTTGGCCTCTGAAACCGCGCGCGTCAATGGCGTCGGCAATGGCATCGGCATCCTTCAACGTCATAATCACCAGCGGCACGATGATGGTGGCCATGCGCACCGGCAGGCCGCGCGCCCGGTGCGCATCGCGCACCGCATGGTAACGGTTGACGATTTCAGGCACGAACCGCACCACCAGCCCGACGGCAAGCCCGATATCGGCGGCCTTGACCAGCCCCAGCCTTTCCAGCGGTGCGGCGGCAAGCGCAATTTCGTCCATGAATTGCGAAATGCTGACGGTGATGGTGACGGCGGTGGCGAGAAGCGCCAGTGCTGTCAGCCGCAAAAGATTGACGCTGGCATCATGGGCCGGAAGCAGCAGATAGCTGAAGGCGGCAACGAGCAGAATGGTCAGCATCACCGGGCGCAGCCGCAGGCCGATCTCCCGCAAGGGCAGCCGCGTCTGGCGCAAAATGGCGGCGGCCAGAACCACGGCGCATCCCAGCAAAATCAGGTCTCGGGTAAGGAACAGCGCGATGCTGAAGACCATCAGCGTCAAGAGCTTGAGGCGCGGCGGGACGCGATAGAGCCAGCCGGTGCCTTCGACATGCAGGGACTTCATCGCGATGCCACCTCGAGATAGCGCGCCACCGCCTCTTCGGGGTCGGCATCGGCAACCAGCGCACCCTCGTGGAAGACCAGCACGCGGTCGAAGCCGGCAACCAGCGGCAGATCATGGGTGATGACAACAAGCGCCTGCGACAGCGCCGCCATCGTTTTTTCCACGATCGCGCGGTTTTTCAGATCGAGCTGGTTGGTCGGTTCATCGAGAATGAGGATTTGCGGGTCGGTGACCAGAAGGGCCGCCAGCGCCGAAAGCTGCAATTCGCCGCCGGAAAGCTCGTGCGCGCGCCGTTCTTCCAGATGAGAAATGCCGAGCCGGGCAAGCACGGCCTTCACCCGCGTTTCCGTCTCCACGTTGTTGAGGCTGAGCCGCTTCAACCCGAAGGCGACATCGTCGCGTATGATCGGCAGGATGATCTGGTTCTGCGGATTCTGGAAAATGAAGCCGACCGTCTGCAGCACCGCTTTTGCATCCTTGACGGTATCGAGACCGTTCACCGATACCTTTCCTTCGGTCGGCTTGGTGAGCCCGTTGACGAGCCGCGCAAAGGTGGTCTTGCCCGAGCCATTGAGGCCGATCACGCCGATGCGCCGTTCAGTCAATGTCAGGGACAGGGGCTGTAAAGCCTGCCTGCCCTCGAAGGCCACGCCGGCACTGTCGAAACGGATTTCCAAGACTGATGCATCCCTCTATCGCTTTCCGGTTCTATATCGTGTCATCAACAGAAGTGAAACAAAGAACAAAAAAAGAACATTGCAATCCTGAAAAAGCCGTCATACCTTCAACGCCATGACGATCAAGGTTTCGAACGAAGCGGCAAGGCGGATTTTTCTGGCGCGGCAGGGGCTTTCCTCTCCGCCCGGCAAGGCGCTTTCCAAGGATGGCCTGCTGCAGCTCATCACCGGTATCGGTTTCGTGCAGGTGGACAGTATCGGCACGGTGGAGCGCGCCCATCATCAGATAATATTCTCCCGCAATCAGACCTACAGGCGCGAACATCTGACCACATTGCTGGAAAAGGACCGCGCGCTGTTCGAGCACTGGACGCACGACGCCTCCATCGTACCGACGGAATTTTATCCCTATTGGAAACACCGCTTCCGCCGCCGCGAGCCGATCATTCAGGAACGCTGGCGCAAATGGCACGGCGAGGGTTTCGATGCCGCCTTCGGTGAAACGCTGGAGCGCATTGCCGCCACCGGTCCGGTTCTGGCGCGGGAGCTGAAGGAGGAGGGGCACCAGTCCGGCGGCTGGTGGAACTGGCATCCCTCCAAGACCGCGCTCGAATATCTCTGGCACACCGGCAAGCTCGCCATAGCCGGCCGCGTGAACTTCCAGAAGGTCTATGATCTCGCCGAACGGGTCATTCCCGGCGAGCATCATGAAACCGAGGTGGAACACGCCGAATTTGTCGACTGGGCCTGCCGCGAAGCGCTGAAGCGACTGGGTTTCGCCACCCATGGCGAAATTGCCGCCTTTTTCGATCTCGTTACCCCGCAGGAGGCGAGGGACTGGGTCAAGAACCATCGCGACGAACTGTGCGAGGTCTCGCTTCTCGCAAGCGATGGCGGTGCTGCCCGCCCGTCCTATGCCTTTGCGGATTTCAGCGCCGATGTCTCCGACCTGCCGGAACCCTCGTCCCGCGTCCGTGTGCTGAGCCCTTTCGATCCACTGTTGCGCGACCGCAACCGCACGGAGCGGCTGTTCGGCTTTTATTACCGCATCGAGGTCTTCGTGCCCGAGCCGAAACGGCAATATGGCTATTATGTCTTCCCGCTTCTGGAAGGAGACCGTCTGATCGGCCGCATCGACATGAAGGCGGATCGCAAGCGCGGCACGCTGGACCTGCGCCGCCTTTGGCTGGAGCCGGGCGTGCGCGCCTCAGCTGGACGGCTGGAGAAGCTCGACGCGGAATTGTCGCGGCTTGCGAAGTTTACGGGGGTCGAGAGTGTGAATTATCTGGAGGGCTGGCGGGAGGACGGATGAAGGTGCCTTTTTGCGGTGCCCGAATGTCGTGGCGAGCGCCGCCACACCCGACGTCATCCTCGCCCTTGAGGCGAGGATCCACAAGCGCGGAAACAATGGCTTCCGGGATCATGACTCCATGTGTCTGGAACACCGCAAGCGTGTCGCGTCGGAAACTGCGGGATGGATCCTCGGCACAAGGCCGAGGATGACGCCGAGCGGGCGGAGAGCGCACTAGACCGAAGCGCTCTCGCAAAGCCCCAAATCAGCAGATATCCGTCGCCGAAATCTTGATGCCGAAACCTTCGAGGCCGACGTAATGGCGTTCGCGCGTCGTCAGCAGCTTGATCGAACTGATGCCGAGGTCCTTCAGGATCTGCGCGCCGAGGCCGATTTCCAGCCACTCATTTTCGCGGGAACGGGCCTGCGCATGCGCCTCGTCCGGATCGCGTGACTTGCGCCGTCCGGCCACCTGGCCGACACCGACGGAGCCTTCGCGCAGATAGACGATGACGCCTCGGCCTTCCTCGGCGATCTTCTGCATATAGTGCCGCACCGGCTGGCGGTCGCCAAACACGTCGTCAGCAACGTTTTCGGGATGCAGGCGAACGGGAATATCGACGCCATCGCGAATATCGCCGAAAATCACCGCCATGTGCTGCATGCGGTCCCAGGGCAGGGAATAGGTCTGCGCCTTGGCCGGTCCGAAAGGCGTTTCGATGGTGAAGGCGGATTCCATCTCCACCAGCGTTTCCTTGCGCTGGCGATAGGCGATGAGGTCGGCGACGGAAACCTGCTTCAGCTGGTGTTTGTCCGCAAAGGCAGTGACCTGCGGCCCGCGCGTGACGGTGCCGTCATCATTGACGAGCTCGCAGATGACGCCGATCGGTGGCAGTCCCGCCAGCTTGCAGAGATCAACGGCCGCTTCGGTATGGCCGGAGCGCATCAGCACGCCGCCTTCGCGGGCAATCAGCGGGAAGATATGGCCGGGCCGGGTAAAATCGGCGGCGCCAACATTGGGGTTGGCGAGGTTGCGCACCGTCAGCGTGCGGTCGTCGGCCGAAATCCCGGTGGTGGTACCGTGCTTGAAATCGACGCTGACGGTAAAGGCGGTCGTATGGGCGCTGTCGTTTTCGGCAACCATGGCATTGAGGTTCAGCCGCTTGGCTTCCTCACGCGGCATGGGGGCGCAGACGATGCCGGATGTGTGGCGCACGATGAAGGCCATCTTTTCCGCGGTGCAATGAACCGCCGAAATAATCAGATCGCCTTCGTTCTCCCGGTCGTCATCATCGGTCACGACAACGATCTCGCCGGCTTCGAAAGCGCGGATGGCGTCGACGACACGTTTCTGATCATATGCCATTTCTAGTCTACCTCACTTCAACCGGCCGGTCTGGCCGCGATCTCTCAAGTAATGGTCGGCAACGGTGCAGGCCACCATAGCTTCGCCGATCGGCACGGCGCGAATGCCGACGCAGGGGTCGTGGCGGCCCTTGGTGCGCACATCCACATTGTTGCCGTCCGCGTCGATCGACTGGCGCTCGGTCAGAATGGAGGAGGTGGGCTTGATGGCGAAGCGGGCGATAACAGGTTCGCCGGTCGCGATGCCACCCAGAATGCCGCCGGCATGGTTGGAGAGGAAAATAGGCTTGCCGTCATTGCCCATGCGCATCTCGTCGGCATTCTCTTCGCCGGAAAGCTCGGCGGAGGCAAATCCCTCGCCAATTTCCACGCCCTTGACGGCGTTGATCGACATGAGATTGGAGGCGATATCCTGATCGAGCTTGGCATAAATGGGTGCGCCGATGCCGGCCGGAACCCCTTCCGCCACCACTTCGACAACGGCGCCGATCGACGATCCCGCCTTGCGGATGCCATCGAGATAGTCTGCCCACACGGGCACCATGGCCGCATCCGGGCAGAAGAACGGGTTCTGGTCGATCTGATCCCAGTCCCAATTGTCGCGGTTGATCCTGTGTTTGCCGATCTGCACCAGCGCGCCGCGCACATTGAGATCAGGCACCACCTTGCGGGCGATTGCGCCTGCGGCGACACGCGCCGCCGTCTCGCGCGCGGAAGAGCGCCCGCCGCCGCGATAATCGCGAATGCCGTATTTCAGGTCATAGGTGAAATCGGCGTGGCCGGGGCGGAAGCGCCTTGCGATCTCGCCGTAATCCTTGGAGCGCTGGTCGGTGTTTTCGATCAGCATCGAGATCGGCGTGCCGGTCGTCACCATCGTCTCGCCGTCCTCGTCCAGCATCACGCCGGAGAGGACTTTTACAATGTCGTCCTCGCGGCGCTGGGTCACGAAGCGGCTCTGGCCGGGCTTGCGCTTGTCCATCCAGTGCTGCACCTCGGCAAGCGTGAAGCGAATTCCGGGCGGGCAGCCATCCACCACGCAGCCCAAGGCGGGCCCATGGCTTTCTCCCCAGGTGGTAACGCGGAAAAGATGACCGAAGCTGTTATGCGACATATTTTTCAAGACCGGAAAACAGGGCCGACCTGCGGACAGGGGCCGTTTAAAACAAGCGGATTTGTCATAGTGGAAAATGAGACCAAGGCAAAAGCCTTTCTTTCATCGCAGGCCCGATAAGAAGGTGACATACCGTTCACGAAGCGCGACAGGCCGCAGGGCGACACACATAACCACGGAGAATAGACCCGGCTGGGGAAATGATTCGGTGTGAACCCCCGGGTTTTGGGAGATGACGAGAGTATAAAGATGCCGGCGTTTTCCACGCTAATCCGGAGTTTTCCAATATTGCTGCGAAATGCGGTGTAAAAATCACTAACGGCTTGAACGCGATCCCAAATCCGTTCATCAATTGGGCCGAAAATGTCATGGTTGCGGGCAATTTCCGCCACATTCGAAAGGCAATTCTTCATGCATGTAAGGTTTTCACGCAAATCCACGAAAGCTAGATCGATGCGTATGATGATTGCCGCCCTTCTGGCTACCGCCAACCTTTTGATGCCCATCAACGGCTTCGCCCAGAGCGTCGACGTGGAGGGAACGATCAGCAAGATCGACGCGAATGGCCTCAGCATTACGCTCAACGACGGCAAGACCTATCGCGTGCCGGAAGAGTTCAATTTCGAAGGCTTGAAAGCGGGCGTCAAGGTCGTGGTTTTCTACACGGAAGTGGATGGCAAACGCGTGGTCGACGATCTTCAGGTCGTTGAGTAAATTTCCAGGCGGTAGCTATTATCCACCCTCATTCCTGTGCCTGTCACAGGAATCCAGTCGACGCGCGTCCGCGCGGCGGGAGGAGTTCTTTTCAGCCCAAAGACTTGGGCTGGCTGGGTTCCTGTGACAAGCACAGGAATGAGGGAGTTCTCCGAGAAACCGGCCAGATTAAAGTCGCCCGCTGCTATTGATTTTTACGTCGCGGATTCTGTCCGCAATTGAGGAAGCCATTGCCGCAATTCCTTTACGAAATCCACTCCGCACTATTCCTGTCCATCTCGACTTTCAAAATCCGGTCCTGCGGGATTTGCGTCCGTGAGGCCTCGTCCTTGTCCATGCCTGACACCAGCCGGAAGATGGAGCGGATGACGCCGCCATGGCAGACGCATACCGTCGGAACCTCGACGGAGGATAGCCATGCGCCGATGCGCCAGGAGAGGATTTCATAGCTTTCGGCATCCTGTCCGGGGGGAATGAAGTCCCATTTGTTGGCCTTGCGCGCCTTCACCCGGTCGGGAAACTCTTTTTTCAGTTCCGGAAGGGTCTGGCCTTCCCAGTCACCGAAGGAAACTTCGACCAGACGGTCATCGGTGCGGTAGGCCCTGGGATCGAGCCCCATGGCCCCGCGCATCAGTTCCATGGTCTCGCGCGTGCGCCCGAGCGGGCTTGCCACGTAGTCGAAATCATCAGCCGATGCGCCGAGAATACGCGCCAGGACCTTGCCGTTGCCGACCGCCTGCTGGCGGCCAAAATCATTGAGCGGAATGTCTTTCTGGCCCTGAAGCCGGCGTATCGCATTCCAGTCCGTTTGTCCGTGTCGGATCACATAGACGAGCAAGGCGATACCCCTGTTTCAAGCATTCCTGAAGCGGGATGGCGAAAACTGAGAGCAGTTTTCGCCATCCCGCTCTAATTATTTGATCTCGTGGCGGTCAGTCCTTGACCACCGAAATGTCAGGCGCGTCCACCGCCTTCATGCCGATGGTGTGGTAACCGGAATCCACGTGGTGGATTTCGCCGGTCACGCCCGTCGAAAGGTCGGACAGCAGGTAAAGCGCCGACTTGCCGACTTCCTCGATGGAAACGGTGCGCTTCAGGGGCGCATTGTACTCGTTCCATTTCAGAATGTAACGGAAGTCGCCGATGCCGGAAGCCGCAAGCGTCTTGATCGGGCCGGCGGAAACGGCGTTGACGCGGATGCCGCGATTGCCGAGGTCGACGGCGAGATAACGCACGCTTGCCTCGAGTGCGGCCTTGGCCACGCCCATGACGTTGTAGTTCGGCATGACCTTCTCGGCGCCGTAATAGGTCAGCGTGACGATCGAGCCGCCATCATTCATGACAGGCTCGGCGCGCTTGGCAACGGCGGCCAGCGAGAAGACGGAAATGTCCATGGTGCGGTTGAAATTGTCGCGGCTGGTGTCGAGATAACGACCGGTCAACTCGTCCTTGTCGGAGAAAGCGATGGCGTGCACGACGAAGTCGATCTTGCCCCAGTGCTTTTCCAGCCCGGCAAAAACCGCATCGATCGTCTCGAGATCGGTCACGTCACAGTGGCCGGCCATGAATGCACCGAGTTCCTGCGCCAAGGGCTCGACGCGCTTCTTCAGCGCATCACCCTGCCAGGTGAGTGCGAGTTCCGCGCCTGCGTCCGCGCAAGCCTTGGCAATGCCCCAAGCGATTGAACGATTATTGGCGACGCCCATGATGAGGCCGCGTTTGCCAGCCATGAGGCCGGATGCCTGAGCCATTTTATGCTCCCTGATACTTTCGATTGATCCTGCCTATGGCATAGGCTGCAATCCTGTTCAAGATTGCCAAAGATCATCAACTGTTAGGGAGCGTAACAAAGGGTGCGTTGTCCCGCCTATTCGCAAAACTTTCACAAATAGAGGCCTTCGCGCATGTGCCGCATGAGGTCGGTCACCTTTTCATCCGGCTTTTCGAGCAGGATGATGCGCAATTCAATGACGAGATCGCCATACCCGCCCTTGCCATCGGCAAGACCCTTGCCGTCAAGCCTGAGCACACGATCAGAGCCGGACCAGGCCGGAATGGTGAGATTTTCCTCACCGAGCGGCGTTTTCACGATCGTTTCGCAACCCAGAACGGCATCGCCGAGCGAGATCGGCAGCGTCGTGTGAATATCGAAGCCGCGAAGGGAAAAGATGTCGTCGCGTGCAGCCAGCAATGTCACGGCAAGATCGCCGCGCGCCATGTTGGGAAGCTTCAGCCCCTGTCCCTTCAGCCGCACCACGTGACCGTCGGTCATGCCGGGTTCGAGCTGGAAACGGGCTTCGCGCTCCTCGGCAAGCGCAACGGTGATCCACTTGCGCTCGAGGAGGTCTGCGACCGTGACCGTGGCTTCCGCCGTAATGTCAGGTGCTTTTTCCGGTGTCGGCTGCGGTGCGCGGAAGCGGCGCACGAGGGCGCTGAAGAGATTGGCTGCAAGCGAGGCTGAGGAGGTTTTGTCGTCGGCGGTACCCGGCTGCGCCGTTTCGCCAGCAGCCGGCATATCGCTTCTTGCACCGCTGGCCGCCGCTTTCGCGGCTTCCGCCGCCTGCTGCACCTTGGGATCGTTCTGCGCCTCTGCGCCAAATATCCGCTCGACGATATCCTCGGCCGTTTCCGGCCGGCCATCTGTCTTCTGGCCGGTCTGCGCCCTGTTGCGGGCATCCGCGCGGGCCAGCTCCTCCATCAGCTTCTCGGCGGCTTTGGCGCGCTCGGCAGCCTCGCGCGCTGCCTCCCGCTGCTGCATGATGGTTTCGCCGCGCTGCTTCTTCTCGGCCGCCCTGCGGGCCTGATCGTAGAGATCGCGTTTCTTGGGGTCTTTCAAAAGATCATAGGCCTGTCCGATCTCGGCGAATCGCGCCGAGGCATCGGGGTCGTCGCGATTGGCGTCCGGATGGACGGTTTTCGCCTTCGTGCGCCAGGCGGCCTTGATTTCCTCGTGGCGGGCGTCACGTTTTACGCCGAGGATCGAATATGGATCGCGCATGCGAAACACCAGTTACATTGGCTCAGGTGCATGCTGCCGCTCATGGCGCAATCCTGAAACTAACCCCTCCGAAAAGGGATGCCCGCGATCATTCGCCTGCACGCCCTCGTTTTATCAACGTCGACTGTTGCAATAAGTTGCTAATCAGTTCTTTACGGAGGATACGCGCCGGGCTGGGGCCGGCCTTATTCCATGCGCCAAGGTAAACAGATTATTTCTGCTCGAAGCGTGTCAGCAGCCATTCGCCGGTTTCCGACAGGCAGGCCTGGCCGGCATAGGCTGCAACGCCCTCGAAGGAGTGGCGTGTCGTCCTGAATTCGCGGCAGACGAAACCGCTGGATTTGTCTTCGTGAATGGCGGTCACGACGCCGGCGCTGCCGGTTGCGGCATTTGCCCAGGGCAGCGGCTGGTCGGCAAGTTTGGCCAGATCCGCCGATGTCACCGCGTTGCGGATGGTCGCGTCGTCGGTCTGCGGCCCGTTATTCTGCTGGTTTGGAACGGAGGCGGTGGAAAGCGAGCGATCGACCTTGTCGCCGCCGAACAGATCGAGACTGACGCATCCGCTCAGCACCACGAGCATTGAGACGACGGCGGAAACTTCCGCGATCGACGAAAGGAGGCCCTTTGTTCGACTGTTCGACTTTGCTATGACGGTCACCATCTTTCACCAGAGATCATCTCTGGGGTCCAAATCAGCTCGGGAGCATTTTAGTCAATATGTCGGAAACGGGGTTAACATCCAGTGACTTCACTGAAGAAAATGAACCGTTCACGCTTTTTGCCGAATGGCTGAAGGATGCAGCGGCCTCCGAAATCAACGATCCGAACGCGGTCGCACTCGCAACTGTGGACGAAAACGGCCTGCCGAATGTGCGTATGGTGCTGCTGAAGGACGTCGATGATCGCGGCTTCGTTTTCTATACGAATTTCGAAAGCCAGAAGGGACGCGAAATCCTCGGCCAGAAAAAAGCGGCCATGTGTTTCCACTGGAAAAGCCTGCGTCGGCAGGTGCGCCTGCGCGGCGAGGTGGAGATCGTCACCGATGCGGAAGCGGACGCCTATTACGCTTCGCGCCCGCGCGGAAGCCGCATCGGCGCCTGGGCGTCGAAGCAGTCGCGGCCGCTGGAAGGCCGTTTCGCGCTGGAGAAGGCCGTCGCCGAATATACCGCCAAATATGCGATCGGCGATATTCCGCGCCCGTCCTACTGGTCCGGGTTCCGCATTCGCCCCGTCAGCATCGAATTCTGGCACGACCGCAAGTTCCGTCTGCACGACCGCGTCGAATTCCGCCGCGAGACGCCGGATGCGCCCTGGTCCAAGGTCCGCATGTATCCTTGATGCGGTAAAGGCGGGCCGTTTGAGCTGTTGGTGAAATCTCACGCCAAACTCGACGTCATCCTCGGGCTTGACCCGGGGATCCATGGTCGCGCCTGATTGTGGATCCTCGCCTCAAGGGCGAGGATGACGGAAGAGCAAGCGCACTGTTGTTGCAGTTGAAAGGCAGTCCCTTCTCTCCACCTATTTCAGCAGCGAATCGAAGAGCGGCAGGCCGATGACGGCGGAAATGGCGATCAGGCCGTAGCAGATGCGCCTGAACGCCGCCTCGTCGGCAAGCCCGTGCAAACGCGCGCCGGCATAAAGACCCGCCCCGTAAAATGGCAGCGCCAGCAGGAAGAAAACCAGGACATCGGCGGTGAACAGGCCGTTGAAAAAATAGCTGGCGGTGGAGATTACCGTCGAAATCGCGAAATAGAGAATGACATTGGCGCGCACGAAGGCGCCCTTGAGGGCGCCGCCGAGCCAGTAGGCAACGATGGGTGGGCCACCCAATTGTGCAGCACCCGAAAACAGCCCGGCGACAAGCCCGGTGAACAGGGTCAGCGGCGTTTTCGGCCGGCCGCTATAACGCCAGCCGGAAAGCAGGAACAATAGGAGCACGACGACCACGACGGAGATGATCCAGCGCAGCGCGAGTGGATCGCCGTTGGAAAGAAGGAGTGTTCCGAGCGGAACGCCGACAAGTGCACCGGCCGCCATGGTGAAGACTTCCCGCCGGTCCGCCATGCGCCATGCGGGCGGTATCATGCCGAGTGTCAGAACGCCGTCGACCACCAGCAGAACCGCCGAGGCGATGCGTGGCCCGACGATGGCGCTCGCCAGCGGAATGAAGATGAGGGCTGCGCCGAAACCGGAAAAACCGCGCGCAAGGCCGGCGAGAAAGGCAGCGCCCGCAAACATCGCAAGCAGCGACGGGCTATGCGCGGTGATGAGAGCCGAGAAAAAATCGAGGTGGGACATGGGCGATGGCACGGTTGTTCGAATACCTTTTCTCTATCTCGCTTGCAGGCGCATGTCGCGAAAATTTCCGTTCATGGTTGCACGACCCCCTTAAGGGTCGACGCCGTTGGAGAATCATGATTAGAGTTGTAGCGCAGGAACAAAGGATGAACAAATGCTTGCTGTCATGATGCACCAGTTTGAAGAAGCCTCGCAAAAATATGCTGCTGAAAACGGAATCTTCCGCGACCCGGACTGGTACATGCTGAAGCTTCAGGAAGAGGTTGGCGAGGTCACACAGGCCTGGAACCGGCTGACGGGGCGAGGGCGCAGCAAGGGTACGAGCAAAGAGGAGATGAAGCGGGATCTGGCCGACGAAACCGCCGATCTCCTCGGCCATGTGCTGTTGCTGGCCCATTATAACGGTCTCGACATCAAAGGGTCGATAGAACGCAAGTGGCGCTTTACGCCGCCGGCATGACAGTTCGTGGCGTGCGATTCGACCTCCACGTTGCCGGCTCTGCCACTGCTGCGATTATGAGAGCGAGACCATGAAGAACAGAGTTGCGAGAATGGCGGCCACCGGTGTCATGACCCGCCGCTCCGCACGGCTTCGCGACATGGCGTTCAGCCCGATGCTCACCGCAAGCGTGCAGGCGATGATCCAGATGCCGGCTTCGATCCAGCCTGCCGGCCAGAGAGTGATGACGCCTGCCTTTTGCAGCGGAAAAGATGCGGCAAGGGCGTAGATCGCGACAGACCCCACGCTGGCAATGCGCTGCGTGGCTGGAAGAACCCTGTGCTCGCCGCCCCAGGCGAAGCGACCGAGAGGCGCACCCGCCGCAAGGGTAATCTGAAATGCGGAAAGAACGAGCAGGATAAATGTCGCGAGCGACACGGCGACAAGCAGCATGACCACTCCATTTATGAATGCGCTGACAATGAATTCGAACAGGATCGGCCTTTCAGCCGATATGTGCCTCATCATAAAGACCAATGGCTAAAGCCATGTGACGCGCTTTCATGCCTCTGAAAGTTGCGCCTTTTGCAGAAGGCCTGCAACCGCATGAAGGTCGCTTGATACAGCGACGCATTTTTCCCGCATTTCATCCGTCGGCGGCGCGACATCAGGCACCATGATCGTCAGCATGCCAGCCGACGAGGCGGAGCGGACGCCGTGATAGGAATCCTCAAGCGCAAGGCACTGCCCCGGATCGATGCCGAGACGTTTTGCGGCGGTCAGATAGGGCATGGGCGAGGGCTTCGGATCCGTATAGTCGCCGCGTGCGACAATGGTGTCGAAACGCCTGAGCAGATCGTAGGGCCCGAGATGGCGCGTCACCGAATCATGCCGCGAGGACGTGGCGATGGCGCGGCGAATGTCGAGCCGGTCGAGGAGATCGAGAATCTCGACGACGCCGGGTTTCAGCGCTACGCCTTCCGCCATCAGCACGGCAAGATGCCGGAGCCACGCGTCGCGGAAGCTATCGATGGGGAAATCCGCGCCATAATCGGCAAAGATGGTTCCGGTGATGACGTCCCACGGGCTGCCGCAGACCTTCTGATAGGTCTCGACCCGCATGCCGTGGCCGCCCTCATCCGATGCGGCCAGAAAGGAATCGCGATAAAGCGTCTCACTTTCGATCAACAATCCGTCCATGTCGAAAACGACAGCATGAGGAAGAAAAGGCAGCATGGTGACTTAACCGAACCGGAAGGGGCGTTCGCCGAGGCTCTCGAACGGGCGGATCAGATAGCCGTCCGGATCGGCGACGATGAATTGCCGGTTGCCGACTTCGACGGTGCCGCGTCGGTACCATTTTTCTTCCGGCGACAGGACAAGATCGATCATGGCCCGCTCCAGCCGTGCGAGAACCGGCTGCAGCGAGGGGACGGCGAGCTGCAGGTTCATGCCGCGCCCCAGCGGAAATTCAAGTGCTGCATTTTCCGCAACGAAGGTCCGGGTCGCGCCGATCTGGTCGATCATCAGCTGCGCGTTACCCAGCGCCAGATAGGCAAAACCCTCTTCGGCACGCTCATAAACCACATGAAAACCGATCAGGTCACAATAAAAAGCGCGGCTTTTCTGCCAGTCGCTGACGGCTAGTTCCGGGACGAGGGCATTTCGTATGATGGTCATGGTCTCCTTTGCCGCGCAAGCCCGGGGTGGGAGGAGTGGCCTGCGGTGGTGGGGCGATCTTAGCGTCTTACAGGTGACTTGCCAGAGAAATCCTCATCATGGCAGCCATGTGCGACGCTGTGGGCTGAGACTGCCTGCGACGCTACGGGCTGAACCTGTCGCACGAGGTTCCATTTTCCATCAGGCCACGACATTCCCACCGTCATGCCAGACTAGATCCGGCATCCAGCCAGCCCAAGTCCTTGGGCTGAAAAGGAGTCTTTCTCGCCGCGCGAACGGGCGTCGGCTGGATTCCGGCTCAGGGCCGGAATGACGGATGTGGATTTCGCCACATCACGACAAAGGCCGCGCCGTGCATCGTGACTTACGCCACTAGCCGCAAGCCGAAAGACTTACGCCTTCGTGCCGCCGACGGTGATCTGGTCCATGCGCAGATGCGGCTGGCCGACACCGACCGGCACCCATTGCCCGGCCTTGCCGCAATTGCCGATGCCCGTGTCGAGTTTCGAATCGTTGCCGATCATTGAGACACGCTTCATCGCGTCCGGCCCGTTGCCGATCAGCATCGCGCCCTTGACCGGCGCGCCGATCTTGCCGTTCTCGATCAGGTAGGCCTCGGTGCAGCCGAACACGAATTTGCCGGAGGTGATATCCACCTGTCCGCCGCCGAAGGAAACGGCATATATGCCCTTTTTGACGGAGGCGATGATCTCCTCCGGCGTCTTGTCCCCAGACAGCATGTAGGTGTTGGTCATGCGTGGCATCGGCACATAGGCATAACCCTGCCGACGCCCGTTGCCGGTGGCCTTCGCGCCCATCAGCCGGGCATTCTGCCGGTCCTGCATGTAGCCCACCAGCCTGCCGTTCTCGATCAGCACATTATAGGCCGAGGGTGTTCCCTCATCATCGATGGTCAGCGAGCCGCGACGGCTGTCGATGGTGCCGTCATCCACGACGGTCACGCCGGGAGCAGCGACCATCTCGCCCATCAGGCCGGCGAAGGCCGAGGTCTTCTTGCGGTTGAAATCGCCTTCCAGACCGTGGCCGACCGCCTCATGCAGCATGACGCCGGGCCAGCCGGAGCCGAGCACCACATCCATGGTACCAGCAGGCGCATCGATGGCGGTGAGGTTGACCAGCGCCTGGCGCAGCGCCTCGTCGGCGCCGCGCTGCCAGTTCTCCGTCGTGATGAAATCGCCAAAGCCGACGCGGCCGCCAATGCCGTAGGAGCCGCTTTCCTGCCGGTCGCCTTCACCTGCGACCACGGAAATATTGATGCGGGTCATGGGCCTGACATCGCTGACGCGGTGGCCATCGGCGCGCAGAATATCCACCACCTGCCAGCTTGCGGAAATCGTCGCCGTCACCTGCCGGACATTGGCATCCTTGTCCCGCAGATAAGCGTCGATGTCGGTGAGAAGTTTCACCTTCTCCTCGAAGCTCGGGCTGCCGATCGGGTTTTCGTCGCCGTAAAGCTTCTTGTTGGTGCGCTGGGGTGCGGCGGCATAGGAGCCTGAATAACCTCTGGTAACTGCGCCGACCGCGTCCGAAGCACGTTTCAGCGCACTTTGAGAAAGCTCGCCCGCATGGGCGTAACCCACTGTCTCGCCGGCAACGGCGCGCAGGCCAAAACCCTGGTCGGTGTTGAAGGAGCCGCCCTTGAGCCGGCCATTGTCGAAGGTCAGCGATTCGGCCTGCGCATGTTCGATGAAAAGCTCGCCATCATCCGCGCCGGTAAGCGCTTCGGCGACCAGCTTGCGCAATTGCGACTCGTCGCAATCGAAGAGATTTACAAGGTCGTTGGTCATCGGCGGCTCCAGTCTTGATCGTTATGACCGATTTAGGGACTGGAGCGGGCAGAAGCAAGGCTGGCCTTTGATGGCAAGCAGTCTTAAGGAAGCGCGTCGTAGCCCTCGGCAAAGCCGGTCAGTTCGATCGGAATGCCGACACGGTCCTGATCGACGGATTCACGCAGCGCGAAGACGGCGGCCTTGCCGGCGCGCAGAACCTTCAGCAATTCGTCGTCGATATCGACTTCGACATAGCAGCCCTCGGAGAAGCAGCGGGTAAAATAGGCCCGGCCGATATTGTTGTTGTCGATATAAAGCTCCATGCCGTCCTTGAGCAGCACGCCGAGCGGCGCAAGGATGCGCAGGATGCGCGACTTGCGGTCGGCCGTCTTCAGCACCACCACCGAAAGCCCCACTTCCGGGCGGTCGTCGGCAATCACGTTCTGCATCAGGGCGCATTGTTCTTCGGACGCGCCTGCCGGCTTGTCGCAGATCACAGACCAGGCGCCATGCGTCGACTTCGGCGTGCCGGGCGGCTGCTGTTGCGCCAGCGCCGCAGCGGCGGGGGCGATGATGGCAAGACCGGCGGCGGCAAGAAAAGTGCGCGCGAGCGGGGAAAGACGCATGGATACCTCTGGGATTCGAATCAGTGCGGCTATTCTGACGCTATAATCCGGAAAAAAAAGCCTTGAGCCTTCAATTCCAGCGGAGTTGGGCGGAAATAGGACCTGTCCGTGCGTATGGACGTGTGATTTGCCTTGCACGACATTTATTATCCGGCGACGAAACTGGCCGCAAACCCGGCGTTAAGAAGGGGCTTCGTCGCATTTGCGCCGTTTGAAACTGCGTTCGGCCAGTCCCTCCGGCATGGGAGCGGAGAAAGTCGTCCGTGGATTGACCAATGGCAAAATTGGGGCGCATCCGTGTCCCGACGCATATTGCGGCTGAGGACAAACTGTGGTTTGAAGTTAGTACCATTAGCATGGATTCTGCGTTTGTGATTGATCAAGATCAGACGCGTGAGGGAGAGGGTACCGTGACGAATAGGATTTACGCAGCACTGGCGGGGATGACCTGTCTGCTCACGGCTGTCGGCGCCCAGGCCGATCAGCCGGTGCATTGGCAAATGGGCATGCAGGAGGCAGCCACGCCGATCATGCACGAAATACGCTGGTTCGAACAATATACGCTTTGGTTCATTGTTCCTGTTACGCTTTTCGTTCTTGCGCTGCTCATTATCGTCGCCTTGAAATTCCGCGCCGCGAAAAATCCGGTGCCTTCCAAGACCAGCCACAACACGACGATCGAAGTTGTGTGGACGCTCGCGCCGGTTCTCATTCTCCTGTTCCTCGCTTTCCCCTCGTTCAATCTTCTGAACGCACAGCTGACGCAGCCGGAAAACCCGGACCTGACGCTGAAGGCGACCGCGACGCAATGGCTGTGGAGCTATGAATACAAGGCCGCTGAAGGCGCAGAGCCGCTCTCCTTCGACAGCTACATGCTGAAGGAGCAGGATCGCGCCGCTGCCGGCAAGGAGGACAAGGCCCGCTATCCGCGTCTTCTTGCGGTAGATAATGAAATGGTCGTTCCGGTCGGCAAGACCGTTCGCCTTCTGGTCACCGCCGCTCCGACGGACGTGATCCACGCCTTCGCCATGCCCGCTTTCGGCGTCAAGATCGACGCCGTTCCGGGCCGCCTCAACGAGACATGGTTCAAGCCGGAAAAGGAAGGCCTTTATTACGGCCAATGTTCCGAGCTTTGCGGCAAGGACCACGCCTTCATGCCCATCGCCATTCGGGTGGTTTCCGAACAGCAGTACAACGCCTGGCACGCCGCCGCCGCTTCTGATCTGAACGGCGCGAACCGGGCGCTGATGGCCTCAATCGACGGTGCTCCGCGCACGGTTGATGTTGCGGCCAACGAAACCAACTGACGACTGGAGTGAGGACAATGGCTGGACCTTCCACACACGACGATCATCACTCGCATGGTCATTCCGCAAATGAAGCGCACGCGCATGACGATCATTCGCATGATGCGCATCATTCCCATACGCCGGGCTTTTTCGCCCGCTGGTTCCTGTCCACCAACCATAAGGACATCGGCACGCTCTATCTGATCTTCGCCATCATGGCGGGCATCATCGGCGGCGGGCTTTCCGTCGTCATGCGCATGGAGCTGCAGGAGCCGGGCATCCAGATATTCCACGGTCTGGCTTCCATGGTCTACGGCTTCGAGGGCGACGCTGCCATCGACGGCGGCAAGCACATGTTCAACGTGTTCACGACAGCGCATGCGCTCATCATGATCTTCTTCATGGTCATGCCGGCGATGATCGGCGGTTTTGCCAACTGGATGATCCCGATCATGATCGGCGCTCCGGATATGGCTTTCCCGCGCCTCAACAATATTTCCTTCTGGCTGATCGTTCCGGCCTTCATCCTGCTGCTCCTGTCGCTCTTCGTCGAAGGCCCGGCGGGCGGTTACGGCGTGGGTGGCGGCTGGACCATGTATCCGCCGCTATCGACCAACGGCATGCCGGGACCGGCGGTGGATCTTGCGATCTTCTCGCTGCACGTTGCCGGCGCGTCCTCGATCCTTGGCGCCATCAACTTCATCACCACGATCCTGAACATGCGCGCACCGGGCATGACGCTGCACAAGATGCCGCTGTTTGCCTGGTCGGTTCTGGTCACCGCATTCCTGCTCTTGCTTTCCCTGCCGGTTCTGGCGGGTGGCATCACCATGCTTCTGACCGACCGTAACTTCGGTACGGCCTTCTTCTCGCCGGAAGGCGGCGGTGATCCGATCCTCTACCAGCACCTGTTCTGGTTCTTCGGCCACCCGGAAGTGTACATCCTGATCCTGCCGGGCTTCGGCATCATCAGCCACATCGTGTCCACCTTCTCCAAGAAGCCGGTCTTCGGTTATCTCGGCATGGCCTATGCCATGGTCGCCATCGGCGCGGTCGGCTTCATCGTGTGGGCGCACCACATGTACACGGTCGGCCTCTCGCTCGAAGCGCAGCGTTATTTCGTTTTCGCAACAATGGTCATCGCGGTTCCGACGGGGATCAAGATCTTCTCGTGGATTGCGACGATGTGGGGCGGTTCGCTGACCTTCTCGACCCCGATGGTCTGGGCGATCGGCTTCATCTTCCTGTTCACGGTCGGCGGTGTTACCGGCGTGCAGCTCGCCAATGCCGGTCTCGACCGTTCGCTGCATGACACCTATTACGTCGTGGCGCACTTCCATTACGTGCTGTCGCTCGGTGCGGTCTTTGCGATCTTTGCCGGCTGGTATTACTGGTTCCCGAAGATCACGGGCTACATGTACAACGAGTTCATCGGCAAGCTGCACTTCTGGGTGATGTTCGTGGGCGTGAACCTGATCTTCTTCCCGCAGCACTTCCTCGGCCTTGCCGGCATGCCGCGCCGTTACATCGATTATCCCGATGCCTATGCCGGCTGGAACCTGGTATCTTCCTATGGTTCCTATATCTCGGCCGTTGCCGTGTTGATCTTCCTGTTCGGCGTATGGGAAGCCTTCGCCAAGAAGCGGATCGCCGGCAACAATCCCTGGGGTGAAGGTGCGACGACGCTTGAATGGCAGCTGTCCTCGCCGCCGCCTTACCACCAGTGGGAACAGCTTCCGCGCATTCGCTGATGCGTGGCCGGGAAGCGCAGGCGGGGCTTGCGCATTCCGGTGGCTGAAAATGGGATGGCACGGTATCGTTTCGTGCCGTTTCCCGCATCTGAAGGCATATCCGGAGGCGTGAGGCATTTTGTCCAAGCGAATCCGGGCGCCTGACATGATAAATGCCAAGCGCTGGGCTAAGATGGCATTCGACGCTTTATTCCGGTGACAGCCGCAAAGAACAAATCAAAGCGCCACCATACCGAAAAAGCCATTCGGTTTTCGGGCAGGTGCAAAGGATGCCGCGGCAAGCGGCATTCGTAAGAAAAACAGGACAAGAAATGACCGTTATCGACAATCGCGAAATGCTGGGTGCGGAAAGTTCCGAACTTTCGGAAGCCGGCGCGCGCGATTATTTCGAATTGCTGAAACCGCGCGTCATGTCGCTCGTCGTCTTCACGGCCTTTGCTGGCCTCGTGCTCGCGCCCGGCGAAATCAATCCGGTTCTTGGGCTCATCGCCATTCTCTGTATCGCCGTTGGCGCCGGTGCCTCTGGCGCTCTCAACATGTGGTACGATGCGGATATCGACGCCGTGATGACCCGCACCGCCAGACGGCCGATCCCGTCGGGCCGCGTCGCCCCGGGCGAGGCGCTCGCCTTCGGATTGACCCTCTCTGCCTTTTCGGTGGTCATCCTTGGCCTTGCGGTCAACTGGTTCTCGGCCGGCCTGCTTGCCTTCACCATTTTCTTTTACGCCGTCGTTTATACGATGTGGCTGAAGCGCTCGACACCGCAGAACATCGTCATCGGCGGTGCTGCCGGCGCTTTCCCGCCCATGCTCGGCTGGGCCTGCGTGACCGGCGGCGTCTCGCTCGACAGTATCATCCTGTTCCTCATCATCTTTCTCTGGACGCCTGCGCATTTCTGGGCGCTTGCCCTGTTCAAGATGCGCGATTACGGCTCCGTCGGCATTCCGATGATGCCGAACGTGGCGGGCGAGCGTTCCACCAAGAACCAGATGATCGTTTACGCCGTGCTGACCGCAGCCGCTGCGGTCGCGCCGTATTTTACCGGTCTCGCGAGCGTCGGTTACGGCATTTTCGCGGCGGTGCTGAGCGCGATCTTCATCTACTGTTCGTTCGATGTCCGGCGCATGCCGGAAGGAGACGAGAAGATGCTGCCCGCCAAGAAGATGTTCGCCTATTCGGTGCTTTACCTCTTCGCCATCTTCTCCGGCCTTCTGGCCGATCATTTCGCGCCGGCCCTGAAGGCCGTGATTTCGGGAGTTCTGTGATGGAAACGGTAGAACTGAGCGCTGCGCAGAAAAAATCGAGACGCGGGCGCAACATCGCGCTCGGTGTCGTGCTCGCGGGGCTGGTGGTGCTGTTTTACATCATCACGATCATCAAGATCGGTTCGCATTGACGGTCTGACAATGAGAGCTTGACTGGAGGAGTGGAGGAGGAGATGGCGAATATGGGAGCAGAAACGGCAAGGTCCGGCACGCAGCGGGTGAGCAATCGCTCCATCCTCGTGCTCTGTCTCGTGTTTTTCTGCGCGATGATCGGCATGGCTTATGCCGCCGTACCCCTTTATACCCTGTTCTGCCGCGTCACCGGCTATAACGGTACGACCCAGCGCGTCGAGCAATATTCCGACGTCATTCTCGACAAGACCATCAATGTCACCTTCGACGCCAACACGTCGAACGGCCTCAACTGGGATTTCCAGCCGGTCGACAGGAAGGTCACGCCGAAGATCGGCGAAACGGTGCAGGTTACCTTCAAGGCGACCAACCGCTCACCGGTTGCGACCACGGGCACGGCGGTCTTCAACGTCACGCCCATGGAAGCGGGCGCCTATTTCAACAAGGTGGAGTGTTTCTGCTTTACCGAAACGACGCTGCAGCCGGGCGAAACGCTCGAAATGCCGGTGGTGTTCTTCATCGATCCGGACATCGCCACGGCGCGCGAAACCAAGAGCATTCATACTTTGACGCTGTCCTATACGTTTTATCCGGCCAAAACCGAAAAACCGGTTGCGTCCTTGCCGGTAAAAACTGAATCTGGCGAAAGCAAATTGTGAGAGGAGATCTGGCCTTCATCTTAAGGCCGGATCAGGGAAGAGATACCAGGGGATTGTCGCAATGGCAGATACGCATCAGAAGAACCACGATTACCACATCATAGATCCAAGCCCCTGGCCACTTCTGGCCTCGATCGGCGCCTTCATTCTGACCTTCGGCGGCGTCTGTTACATGCGTTACCTGTCAGCTGGCTCCTTCAAGCTGTTCGGTATGGAAATGGCCAATCCCTGGCTGTTCTATATCGGCCTGGTCATCGTGCTTTACACCATGTACGCATGGTGGGCGGACACGATCAAGGAAGCCAATGAAGGCAGCCATACCCGCGTCGTTTCGCTTCACCTGCGCTACGGCATGATCATGTTCATCGCCTCGGAAGTGATGTTCTTCGTCGCGTGGTTCTGGGCCTATTTCGATGCGAGCCTGTTTCCGCACGAGGCCATTCAGGCCTCCCGCCTCGAATATACCGGCGGACAATGGCCGCCCAAGGGCATCGAGGTTATCGATCCCTGGCACCTGCCGCTCTACAACACCGTTATCCTGCTTTTGTCCGGCACCTGCGTCACCTGGGCGCACCACGCCCTGCTGCACAATGACCGCAAGGGCCTGATCACCGGTCTCGTGCTCACCGTCGCCCTCGGCATCCTGTTCTCGACCGTGCAGGTCTATGAATACATGCACGCCCCGTTCGACTTCAAGAATTCGATCTATGGCGCGACCTTCTTCATGGCCACCGGTTTCCACGGTTTCCACGTGTTCGTCGGTACGGTTTTCCTTCTGGTCTGCCTGTTCCGGGCCATTGCCGGCGGTTTCACGCCCAAGCAGCATTTCGGCTTCGAAGCGGCCGCCTGGTACTGGCACTTCGTTGACGTTGTCTGGCTGTTCCTGTTCTTCGCCATCTATATCTGGGGTGGTTGGGGCGCGCCGGTACACGGGTAATTGCATCCGATAGAGACCCAGGCCCGAAGCAAGGCATCGCTTTTGGAGCGAGTGGGTCCAACTTGTTTCTTCTCCCCGCCGGGGAGAAGTCCGCGGCAGCGGGATGAGGGGGGCGACGTTAGCGATAGACCGAGAGCTAGCCCCCTCATCCGACCCTTCGGGCCACCTTCTCCCCGGCGGGGAGAAGAAATGCAACGCCGAGTAACGAGCTATTGCCCTTGTCTGGAGGTGAGCTTCCTGCAGGCTCGGCGTCATCCTCGGGCTCGACCCGAGGATACATAGCTCCGCTCAAATCGTAGGTCCTCGGGTCAAGCCCGAGGATGACGGAGGAGGGAGGATAGGTCCTTCGTCAACACTTCACGGGCGGCGATGCCGCCCTCGTGCTTGAGCGCCTTCCCAGCAAAGGGTTGCAGGCTGAAGCGGGAGGTCTCACCATGTCTGAACAATCAAACGGCAATTTCGCGCCGGTAGACCCGATCAGGGTCGGGCTGAAAGGCTGCTGCCCGCGCTGCGGCAACGGCCGGCTGTTTGACGGCTTCCTGACCCTTAGGCCGGCCTGCAGCGCCTGCGGGCTGGATTACGGTTTTGCCGATGCGGGGGATGGCCCTGCCGTCTTCGTCATGCTGATCGTGGGTTTTCTGGTGGTCGGGCTGGCGCTCTGGTTCGATCAGCGTTTTGCGCCACCCGTCTGGGTGCATGTCATGCTCTGGTTGCCTTTTACGGTGATTGTCTCGCTCGTGCTGCTGCGCAAGCTGAAAGGGATCATGATTGCGCTGCAATACCGCAACAATGCAAGCGAAGGCAGGCTTGATCGTGAATGACGTTTCCCACATGAAGGCGGCGGAAAGACGGGTCTGGTTCGCCGCGCCGCTGGTGCTGCTGGCACTTGCCATCCTTCTCGGGCTTGGCACCTGGCAGGTGAAGCGTCTCTATTGGAAAGAGGCGCTGATCGCCGATATCGAGGAACGGCTGAATGCTGGCCCGGTCGCGCTCTCCGATATGGAGGCGATGGCGAAAAGCGGCGGCGATATCGAATATCGCAGGGTCAGGCTGTCAGGCACTTTCGATCATGCCAGCGAACGGCATTTCTTCGCCACCTATCAGGGCCGAACCGGTTATTACATCTACACGCCGCTGACGCTTGCCGATGGCCGCATTCTTTTCGTCAATCGCGGCTTCGTGCCCTTCGAGATGAAGGAGCAGGCCAAGCGTCCAGACGGCCAGGTCGACGGCGAAGTCACGATAACCGGGCTGGCGCGCGCGCCGCTGGTGGCGAAGCCATCCTCGCTGCTGCCCGATAATGATATCGCCAAGAACATCTTCTACTGGAAGGATCTGGCAGCGATGGCCTCCAGCACCGATATCCCGTCCGATCGGCTGGTCCACCTTTTCGTGGATGCCGACAATACGCCCAATCCCGGTGGCTGGCCGCAGGGTGGCGTGACGCTGATAGATTTGCCCAACAATCACCTCCAATATGCGATAACGTGGTATGGCTTGGCGGCGGCCCTTGTCATCGTCGCCGGTTTTGCCTATTTCCGGAACGGTAAGGCACAGGGTGACTAAAGCGGGCGCCGTCCGGTAAGGCAGGTTATCGGGCAAAGGCCAAGGAGCACGAATGAACATCGCCGTTTCCAAACCCCCTTTGACGATAAGGCTGTGCGGACCGCGCGGCTTTTGCGCGGGCGTGGACAGGGCGATCCAGATCGTCGTGCTGGCGCTCAAGGCCTATGGCGCGCCGGTCTATGTTCGCCACGAAATCGTCCATAACCGTTATGTGGTGGAAGGGCTGGAAGCCAAGGGTGCGGTCTTCGTCGAGGAGCTGCATGAAATCCCCGCCGAGCACCGCGAGCAACCGGTGGTCTTTTCCGCCCACGGCGTGCCGAAATCCGTGCCAGAGGATGCGCAGGCGCGCAACCTGTTCTATCTCGATGCCACATGCCCGCTGGTCTCCAAGGTGCATAAGCAGGCCATGCGCCACCAGCGCCTCGGCCGCCATGTCGTGCTGATCGGCCATGCCGGTCACCCGGAGGTCATCGGCACCATGGGGCAATTGCCCGAAGGCACCGTCTCGCTGGTCGAAACGGTAGAGGATGCCGGCACTTATGAACCGGTCGATCGTGAAAACCTCGGTTTCGTCACGCAGACGACATTGTCGGTTGACGATACCGCCGGCGTTATCGCCAGGCTTCAGGAACGTTTCCCCGCCATTCAGGCGCCCGCCGCCGACAGCATCTGTTACGCAACCACCAACCGTCAGGATGCGGTCAAGCAGGCGGCGCCCGGCTGCGATCTGTTCATCGTCGTCGGTGCGCCCAATTCCTCCAATTCCAAGCGGCTGGTCGAGGTGGCGCTGCGCGCTGGCGCCAAACACTCGGTTCTGGTGCAGCGGGCAGCGGAAATCGACTGGGATGCGATCGGCGATATCCGCACGGTTGGTCTGTCAGCCGGTGCGTCTGCACCCGAAGTCATCGTCGACGAGATCATCGAGGCCTTCAAGGCGCGGTTTGACACGACGCTTGATCTGGCTGTCACGGTTGAGGAAACGGAGCATTTCCTCGTCAATCGCGAGCTGCGCAGCATTGAGCTGACGACGGACGACATGGCTTTCGTCAACGGCAATGCCAGCAACGCCCTGCCGCCCAAAACCGCCGCCTGAAACGGAATGGCGGTCAATGCGGGCGGTTTTCGCCTCGCATCCGTCATCCTCACCCCAGATTTCCACTCCATCCTTCATCAAGAGATTTGAAATTGGCAGTTTATACGGACATCACCGAAGATGATCTGAGGAATTTCCTCATACAATATGACGTCGGTACGCTCACCTCCTACAAGGGCATTGCCGAAGGCGTCGAAAACTCCAATTTCCTGCTGCACACCACCAAGGACCCGCTGATCCTGACGCTTTACGAGAAGCGCGTGGAAAAAAACGACCTGCCGTTTTTCCTCGGCCTCATGCAGCATCTGGCCGCCAAGGGCCTGTCCTGCCCCTTGCCTTTGCCGCGCAAGGATGGCGAGCTGCTGGGAGAGTTGTCCGGTCGTCCGGCGGCGTTGATCTCCTTCCTTGAAGGCATGTGGCTGAGAAAGCCGGAAGCGAAACATTGCCGCGAAGTTGGCAAGGCACTGGCCGCCATGCATCTGGCCGGTGAGGGCTTCGAGATCGAGCGCCCCAACGCGCTCTCCGTCGAAGGCTGGAAGGTGCTTTGGGACAAATCCGAAGCCCGCGCCGACGAGGTGGAGAAGGGCCTGAGGCAAGAAATCCGCCCGGAAATCGATTATCTGGCCGCCCACTGGCCGAAGAATCTGCCCGCCGGCGTCATCCATGCGGATCTGTTTCAGGACAACGTGTTTTTCCTCGGCGACGAACTTTCCGGCCTGATCGATTTTTACTTCGCCTGCAACGATCTGCTCGCTTATGACGTGTCAATCTGCCTCAATGCCTGGTGCTTCGAGAAGGATGGCGCTTACAACGTCACCAAGGGCAAGGCGCTGCTGGAGGGCTATCAGTCGGTGCGTCCGCTGAGTGCTGAGGAGCTCGATGCGCTGCCGCTTCTGGCGCGCGGTTCGGCGCTGCGGTTCTTCCTGACGCGTCTCTATGACTGGCTGACGACGCCGGAAGGCGCGCTGGTGGTGAAGAAGGACCCGCTGGAATATCTGCGCAAGCTGCGGTTCCACCGCTCCATCAGCCATGTCGCCGAATACGGGCTGGCCGGCGAATGAAACATGTTGATATCTTTACCGATGGCGCCTGTTCCGGCAATCCCGGTCCGGGCGGCTGGGGTGCCGTGCTGCGTTATGGCGAGGTCGAGAAGGAACTGTCCGGCGGCGAGGCGGAGACGACCAACAACCGCATGGAACTGCTGGCAGCCATTTCCGCGCTGAACGCGCTGAAAAGCCCCTGCGAGGTCGATCTTTATACCGACAGCGCCTATGTGAAAGACGGTATCACCAAATGGATTTTCGGCTGGAAAAAGAAGGGCTGGAAAACCGCCGATAACAAGCCGGTCAAGAATGTCGAGTTGTGGCAGGCGCTGGAGGCGGCGCAGGAGCGCCACAAGGTCACCCTGCACTGGGTCAAGGGCCATGCCGGCCACCCGGAAAACGAGCGCGCCGATGAACTGGCGCGCAAGGGCATGGAGCCCTTCAAACGGCGGTAATGGAAGCCTGTTCTGCTGCGGTCTTTATAATCCGGGGTTGTGAAAACTGAAACCCGATCTATCTTGTCGTCAAACAGCCGGACGGTGTTCCGGCGGAGGAGAGGAATTCGGATGATCCTGCATTGTGTATTTTTGCGCTTCAAGGCTGCGACGGCATCCTCTGAAAAACAGGCTATCTTTGAGGCGATTGCGGCCCTGAAGGACGTGATACCCGGCATCATCGATGTGAAACACGGCCAGAATGTCTCGCCCGAGGGCCTGAACGGCGGTTTCGTCGACGGTTTTATCGTGACGCTTGAAAGCCCCGAGGCCCGCGACGATTACCTCGCCCATCCCCAGCATATGGAAGTCGGCGAGCGCCTCGTGTCGCTGACCGATGGCGGTCTGGCCGGGCTTCTGGTGTTTGATATGAATGTCTAAGGGGAGGGCGGCTTGGCCGCCCTTTTTGTTTGTGGCTAAAAGCAGCGTTGATGCGTTTGGCGATGTCGTGTCAGTCGATACATCGTCACCTCGGACTTGATCCGGGGTCCAGCGCGATCAAGTCCTTGATCGCAAAAGACTCTTATCACGGCGCAGACGCGCCGTGGCTGGATGCCGGATCAAGTCCGGCATGACGGAGAGACTAAGCCACCAGCTCTCAAAGCTGCTCGATCATCGCCGCAGCGGCCGAAACCGTCGCCTGGCCGGGGTTTTCCTCGACATTGAGCGACTTCACCACGCCGTCTTCGACCAGCATCGAATAGCGCTTGGAGCGTACACCGAGGCCGCCGCCGGAAAGGTCGGCATCAAGGCCAAGTGCCTTGGTGAAAGAGGCATCCCAATCTGCGAGGAAGTGGATCTTGCCCTGACCGCCTGACGATTGCGCCCATGCGCCCATCACGTGCCAGTCATTGACGGCGACAACCGCGATGTCATCCACGCCTTTTGAGAGAATGGCGTCGCGGTTTTCGAGGTAGCCCGGCAGGTGGTTCAGCGAGCAGGTGGGGGTAAAAGCGCCGGGCACGGCGAAGAGCACGACCTTCTTGCCGCCGAAAAGCTGATCGGTGGTGGTTTCCACCGGGCCGTCGGCCGTCTTTTCCTTGAAGGTTGCGGAAGGCAGTTTTTCGCCGATCTTGATGGTCATGTCCATGCTCCTGTGGCCGTTCGGTTCGCGCGACTATAGAGCAACCAAATGAAACGTGTCATGCGGTTTTCGCGGGAAATTCCATTGCGGAAGCGATCGCGCAGGCGTCGCCGCCGAACCGATCAGGGCTTTGGAAAATTGAGCATCGTTTCCATGGCCCGGTCGCCGGATTTGACCAGGATGGGCCAGCTATTGCCCTGCACCTGGTAGGTTTTCGGCAGGCCCTTGATGTTCATGTAGAAAGACAGCTTGCGCTTGTCGCGCACCATGTTCTGCGGCTCGTAATAGGCAAAGCCGGAGGGACCGGCGATGAAAATGTCGGTTTCCTTCGGCGCGTTTTCCGGCAGTTGCAGCTGCACGCCGAGCATGGTCTTGTCAGGTGTGATATGGAAATCGGTCACCTTGAAATCGTCTGATGCCGCCTCGGGCAGTGTCTCGCGCGCCTCTTCCAGCAGGCGCCGTTCCTCGCCGTCGTCATCGCCCGCATTGCCGCGCTCAATCGAAAACGTCGCCTCGAAGGGAATGCAGATATTCTGGCAGACACCGATGAAGGCGGTGAGGTCGATCTTCCCGCTCGCCGATGTATCGGCGGCTTTCAGCTGAAAGGGAAGGCTGACGGCGTGATCATAGCCGATATCGGTAAGATCGCCGTTTTCGATGAGCTTGGGAACGGGATAGGCCATGGAGATAAGGCTCACGCCGCTTGCCGGGTCAAGCGAGATCTTCGGCGGTATGCCGGCTTCACCCGGTTCGCGCCAATAGGTAATCCAGCCGTCTTTCGGTTCGATCTGCAGCACGCCGCGCACAACGCCGTCGGCATCCATCGCAAGGCTTGCGACGCGCATCTGGCCGCCCTCGCTTCTCGCCCAATCGGTAATTTCCGCCTGGGCGGCTTGTCCGCCGCCGAGGAAGGCGGCGAAAGCGGCCGCGAAACGAAGATGTGAAAATCGAAAGAATGTCCTGACGCTCATAGTTCCCGTCTAACCCAACATCGGCTGGCGGACCAGTTACGAATTCGTGCGATGCATCATTTTCGGTTGATTGATGGCACGCGATGCCGCATCCTGTCCTTTGTCGAAGTGCGAACGCCGCTTTCCGTTCGATGACGGAATTCGGCCTGCTGGAGGCGACGGTGAGCTTTTCAACCCTGATGGACAAACGCGAACGTGGCTTTCTCGATGGTCAGTTCCTCATCGCGATGCCGGGGCTGGACGATGGCAATTTTGCCCGTGCGGTGATCTATATCTGCGCCCATTCGGATGCCGGCGCCATGGGTTTCATCATCAACCGGCCGCAGCAGATCACCTTCACGGATATTCTGCTGCATCTGAAACTGGTTGATAGCAACGACGCCATCATGCTGCCCAACCGCACCCGGGAATTTCCGATCCAGTGCGGCGGCCCGGTCGAATCCGGCCGGGGTTTCGTGCTGCATTCGGACGATTACCTGAGCGAATCCAGCATTCCGGTCAGCGACGACATTTCGCTGACGGCGACGCTGGATATTGTTCGCGCCATTTCCAATGGCCGCGGCCCGCAGAGGGCCACCATGCTTCTTGGTTATGCGGGCTGGGGTCCGGGCCAGCTGGAAAACGAGATCGCCAATAATGGCTGGCTGAACTGCCCGGCGGCGGAAGAGCTGATTTTCGACCGTGGACTGGACAATAAATATGAGCGGGCGCTCGCGCTGATGGGCGTCGACCCCCGCATGCTTTCCACGGATGCAGGGCACGCCTGAAATTTGCGCCGCCCCCACACGGTCGCGGGCTGGAACCAAACCTTGACCCCTTACGTTACTCACCCGGAAAGCCGGACAAACAGTGCGGCTCAACTAGGGAGCAGTGACATGGGTAGCACATCAGACAAGATCGCCGGCAAGGCCAACGAAGTCGCCGGCAAGGTCAAGAAGAACGTCGGCGAAGCCACCGGCAACAACGAGTTGCGCGCCAAGGGTGCGGCCCAGGAAACCAAGGGCAAGGTTCAGAAGAACGTCGGCAAGGCGAAAGACGCCGTCAAGGGCGCCGTCGACCGCATGTAATGCAGTCTGACGTGTTTCCGCCTCTTGGATGAAGCGGTGCTTTGGAGCGCATGTGTTTGTAGCACATGCGCTCTTGTCGTCTGGGCGTCGTTTGATGCGGGTAATTTCCCCGACAAGGGAAGCAGCGCAGACAACAGGTCAAGCAAGACCTTGAACCGTCAATCAAACTCGGCGTCGTCCTCGGGTCAGGCCGGAGAATGACGCCGTAACCGTAATTGCCAGGAGTTGGCGTATGTCGCCGACCCCTCCCGTCCCATGATCCATCGCAAGGGTTTCATAAATGAAGCTTTTTTCCTGCGCATCCTGTGGCCAGCCGGTCCATTTCGATAATCGTTTCTGCGTTTCCTGCGGCCATCGCCTGGCCTTTGTGCCGGAACGGCTTTCCATGGAAGCGCTGGCGCCTGCGGGCGAGCCCAATTGGCAGATCGTCGCCGACCCGCAAAAACAGGTGCGTTTCTGCGCCAATGAGGTGAATGACATCTGCAACTGGTCGGTGCCGGCGGAAAGCCAGAACGCCTTTTGCCCGGCCTGCAGCCACAACCGCCTGGTGCCGGATATCGCAACGGATGAGGGCGTCGAACAATGGCGCCGCATCAGCCAGGCGCAGCGGCATCTGTTTTATTCGATCCTGCGGCTCGGCCTGCCGCATCCGAACCGGGATGCCGATCCGGAAGGCGGGCTCGTTTTCGACTTTCTGGTCGATGAGGTCGCACCAGACGGTTCCGTCATTCCCGCCATGACCGGTCACGATGAGGGCCTGATCGCCATCCGTGCGGCCGAAGCCGATGATGCGACGCGCGAGCAGGTGCGCGCCAACATGAATGAGCCCTATCGCACCATGCTTGGCCATTTCCGCCACGAGGTCGGGCATTTCATCTGGAACAAGCTGGTTCGCGATGAAAACCGCCTTGAGGCCTGCCGTGCGGTGTTCGGCGACGATCGCGAGGACTATGCAGCCGCGCTTCAACGCAATTACGAGCAGGGACCGCGCCCCGACTGGCAGGAAAGCTTCATAAGCTCCTACGCCTCCGTCCACCCCTGGGAAGATTTCGCCGAGTGTTTTGCGCATTATCTGCACATCGTCGACACCCTTGAGACTGCGCGCGCTTTCGGTGTGGCGATCGATCCTGACGGACATGAGGAGATGGCGGCAGAAGTGACGTTCGATCCCTACAAGGCCCGCAGTGCCGCGCAACTGGTCAAGGCCTGGATTCCGCTCAGTGTCGCCATCAACTCGATCCAGCGCAGCATGGGGGAGGCGGACCTTTACCCCTTCGTGCTGTCGCCGCCGGTGGTGACCAAGATGGAATTCATCCACGACCTCTTGCACGGCAGGGTGGCGGCGGATGCGTCGCCGCCGGTGGCGATGGTTCAGTAAGGAACGACTTGCCCTCGACGTCATCCTCGGGCTTGACCCGAGGATCCACAATCACCCGCGATAATGGATCCTCGGGTCAAGCCCGAGGATGACCTCGCGTTTGGGGGAGGGAGAAGGGGAGGGGGAGTGCGCTGCTGCACCCCATCCCCTTTACGAAGCCCGCTTTGTCGGCTGGAACCGCTCCCGCAGAAGCTTCAGCGCGGCATCGCCTGACACGGGTGTGCCGAACAGAAAGCTCTGGCCGAAATGGCAGTTCATGCGCGAAAGCTCCGCCGCATCCTCCGGCGTCTCGATGCCTTCCGCCACCACCTGCATGTCGAGCGCGCGCGCCATGGCGATCACCGAGCGCAGGAGCACGTTGCGCTTGTCGCTGGTATTGGCCACCAGCGCCTTGTCGAGCTTGATCGTGTCGAAGGGGAAGCGGGTGAGATAGGCAAGCGACGAATAGCCGGTGCCGAAATCATCCATGGCGAGGCTGAGGCCGGTTTCCTTCAGCTTGGAAAGCACCAGCCGCGCCTGTTCCGGGTTTTCCATGACGACGGATTCCGTCAGTTCCAGCTTCAATTGCTGCGGATTGCAGCGTGTGCGCGTCAGCATGCTGCGCACGTCGTTGTACAACTCGTTGTTCAGCAATTGCGCGCTGGAAATATTGACGGAGATGAAGATCGGCATCTTCTCGATGGCATGCTGCCAGTCCATCAGATCGGTCGCCGCCCGTTCCAGCGCGAACATGCCGAGCGGTTCGATCAGGCCGGAGGCTTCCGCGATCGGAATGAACTCGCTTGGCGGGATATTGCCGCGCTTGGGATGTTCCCAGCGCATCAGCGCTTCGAAACCGGCCAGCTCCCCATCATCAAGCTTGACGATCGGCTGATAGGCGAGCGACAGCTCCTTGCGCTCGATGGCGCGGCGAAGGTCGCTTTCCATCTGCAGGCGGTCAGTGCCGGAAGTGCGGAAGGCGGGGCGGAACGGCTCGACGCGGTTACCGCCGGCGCGCTTGGCGCGATACATGGCAAGTTCCGCGTCACTCAAAAGTCCGGCCGCACTTTCCTGCTGGTCGATCCACGAGACAAGGCCGATGGAGGCGGTGAGGATGATTTCGCGATTGGCGAAATTGATCGGCACCATGATCGCCTTGTTCACCGCATCGGCGAAATCTGCGACACGCTGCGGATCGCGCTCCGAAGTCAGGATAAGGCCGAATTCATCACCACCGAGGCGCGCCAGCGTATCCTGCGGTTTCAACAGGCGGCGCAGGCGGCGCGTCAGCGCGATGAGAATATTGTCGCCGGCGGCAATGCCCAGCGTATCGTTGACCAGCTTGTAACGGTCGATATCGATCGCCATCACGGTCGGGCGCACGCCCTCGCTGTCGGGCGAGAGGTTGAGGATCGATTGCAGGCGGTCGAGGAATACCTGCCGGTTCGGAAGCCCGGTCAGATTGTCGTTCATCGCATCCTGCAACAGCCGCTCGACCGAATTCTTCTGCTCGGTAATGTCTGTAATCGTGCCGACACAGCGGATGATTTCGCCGTTGGAGCCGAGAACCGGACGGGCGCGGATTTGCAGCCAGTGGAAATGCCCGTCTTCAGCGCGAATGCGGAATTCGTGGTTGAGGCGGCCCTTGCGGTGGTCGAGCAGCACGTCGAGCGTCGCCTTGAACCGGTCGCGATCGTCAGGGTGCAGGCGCGGCAGCCAGTTGCGCGCGGCACCATGCATGGTGCCGGGTTCCAGCCCCAGCCGGTTGGAAATGTCGGGCGTCGTGACGATGCGGTCACGCGTCACGTCCCAGTCCCACACGGTATCACCGCTGCCCGTCAGTGCGAGAGATTGGCGCTCGAGATCGGAGAAGAGGCCCTGCTGATAGGCGCTGCCGGCAAAGGCGTGCTGAATGACCGTGAAGCCGATCAGAAGCACGATCAGCACCAGCCCGCCGCCAAGCGCCGGCTGCACGATGTCGTTGTCCAATTGTCCGGTCACCGTCAGCCAGCTGCCGAACAGCCAGACGAGGATGAGCGCCCAGGACGGAACGAGCAAAATAGCCCGGTCGTAACGGTTGAAGCCGAGATAGATGATGAGCGCGATACCGGCCGTTGCGGTGAGCGCGAAGGACACGCGGGCGATGCCCGACGCAACCGAAGGATCGTAGATCGCGACGCCAAACAGCAGCGCCAGACCCACCACCCAGGCAAAAGTCGCGTAACCCAGATGCGCATGCCATCGGTTGAGATTGAGATAGGTGAACAGGAAGACCACGAAGCTGGAGGCGAGCGCCACTTCGGCGCCCGCCCTCCATATTCGCTGATCGCTGGATGTGACGGTGATGAGCTTTTCAAGGAAGCCGAAATCGACGCAGATATAGGCGAGCACCGCCCAGGCAAGTGCGGCGGAAGCTGGCAGAACGGAGGTTCCCTTGACCACGAACAGAATGGTCAAAAGCACGGCCAGCAGACCGGCAATGCCGAGAACGATGCCGCGATAGAGCGTGAATGCGTTGATCGTGTCCTTGTAGGCTTCCGGTTCCCACAGATAGATCTGCGGCAATTGCGGCGTCGATAGCTCGGCGACGAAGGTGATGACGGAGCCGGGATTGAGCGTGATGCGGAACACGTCGGCATCCGGGCTTGGCTGCCGGTCCAGTGCAAAGCCTTCGCTCGGCGTGATCGCGATGATGCGCTGCGAGCCGAGATCGGGCCAGAACAGTTTCGAGTTCACCAGACGGAAATGCGGGGCGACGATGACGCGTTCCAGCTGCTCTTCGGAGACATTGGCGAGCGCAAAGACCGCCCAGTCGCCCTGGTGGTCCGTGGAACTGGCGCGCACCTCGATACGGCGGCGGATGCCATCGGGGCCGGGCGCGGTTGAGACCTGAAAGGCCTCGCCCTGATTGGCATAGATATCGGTGGTCGCGGTCAGATCAAGCGCCGTGTCGTCACGGGAAATCTTCACCGGCTCGAAGGCGTAGGAATAGGAAGCAAAAAGCAGGAACAGCAGGAAAAACGGCGCAGCCAGTGCGATTGCCGCCAGACGTTTCGACGAGCACGGCGCAGTGTGATTGTAGGTCATGTATCGTACTTCGTTCCGCCGGAGCTTTGCTTGTCGGCAAGAAGGGAAAACATCATATGATCCCGCCATTGGCCATTGATTTTCAGATATTCCCGCAAGAGACCTTCCCGCTGGAACCCGGCATTTTCGAGAAGCCGGATGCTTTTGAAGTTTTCCGGAATACAGGCTGCCTCGATACGGTGCAACTGAAGTCCGTTGAAGATGTAGGGTATTACCAATTTTAATGCGGCAGACATATGGCCTTTGGCAGCGTGGCGTTCGCCTGTCCAGTAGCCGATCATGCAGCTTTGCGCGGCGCCCCTGCGGATGTAACCGATGGTGATGCCGCCCACCAGCAGGGTCTCCTTTTCGAACAGCAGAAACGAAACGGCGGTGCCGGAGGAAAATTCCTGGCCGTTGCGCACCACGCGCATCCGGAAGGAGCCTTCCGTCAATTCGTCCGGGCGCCAGGTGGGTTCCCAGGGCTGAAGAAACTGCCGGCTTTCCGACCGCAGGACGTGCCACTGCTTGAAATCGCCATAGCGCGGCAGTCTGAGAAGATGGTCGGCGCTGCGCAGTTCGGGCGTGTCATTATGTCGGGAAAGAAAACGCAGCATTCACCATCCCTGTGCGGAAAAACCGCCACCCTCAGCCGTTCGCCTTTATCCTTGCAGGCTGCTGCGCAGAAAGCGCCGCAGTAATGTCTGAAAGAGGCGGCAGATGTTCGAGCGGGCCAATTGCGGACAATGTCGGAACTGTATCGAAAAACAGCCGTCCTGCAAGATCGGTCAGGCGGTCCTGCGTGATGTGCTCGAGGCGCTCCATCATCTCCTCATTGGGGATAGGCCGGCCGTAAAGCATCATCTGCCGGGCCATCTGGCCGGCGCGGGCGGCCGGGCTTTCCTGCCCCATCAGCAGCTGCGCGCGGATTTGCGCGCGGGCGCGGTCGATTTCTTCCTGATGGATGGTCTGCGACGACTTGCGCAATTCCTCCAGAATGACCGGCACCAGTTCCGGCAGGTCGTTGCCGCCGGTGGCCGCATGCACGCCGAAGATGCCGGTATCTGAAAAACCCCAATGGAAGGCATAGACAGAATAACAAAGACCGCGCGCTTCACGCACTTCCTGAAACAGCCGCGATGACATGCCGCCGCCCAGGATATTGGCGAGGATCTGCGAGCAATAGAAATCACGAGCGTGATAGGCCTTGCCCTCGAAGCCGAGAAGCACCTGCGCGTCCATGAGGTCGCGGGTCTCGCGGATTTCCCCGCCGGTATAAATGGCCTTTTCGAGAACCGGCGTGGCGGCCGGCAGCTGCGGCAGCGAGGCGAACCGTTCTTCTACCTGCTTGACGAAGCTATCGTGATCGACGGCACCCGCCGCAACGACGAAGATGCGATCCGTCGTGTAGTTGCGGGCGAGATAATGCCTGATCTGGCCGGTGGTGAAGGATTGTACGGTATCAGGTGTGCCGAGGATCGGGCGTCCGATGGTCTGGTCGCGATAGGCGACGCCGGAGAAATTGTCGAAGATCACATCGTCAGGCGTATCGGTTGCGGCACCGATTTCCTGGAGAATGACGTTTTTCTCCCGCTCCAGCTCGTCTTCGTCGAAGAGCGATTCCGTCAGAATATCGGCAAGGATATCGACGGCGAGGGGGACGTGGTCTTTCAGAACGCGCGCATAATAGGAGGTTGTTTCCGTCGAAGTCGCGGCGTTGACTTCGCCGCCGACATTTTCGATCTCCTCGGCGATCTGCCGGGCGGTGCGGCGCGCCGTACCCTTGAAGGCCATATGTTCGAGAAGATGGGCGATGCCGTGCTCGGCAGTCGTCTCGTTGCGGGAACCGGATTTGATCCACACCCCAAGAGCAACGCTTTCGAGATGTGGCATTTTTTCCGTGACAACGGTCAACCCGGATGAAAGCCGGGTCACATTAACTCTCATACTCAACGTCTTTCCGCGTCTCTATTTGCCGGCGCGTGCATGGCTGCCGATGAAGGTTTCCACGGCTTTCAGCTCTGCATCCAGAATGTCGAAACGCTCCTCCCGGTTCATAATGTCAGCTAACCATACTGGAAGCGCAGGCTCGATTGCGCAAGCGGATTTTACGGCGGCCGGGAATTTAGCCGGATGGGCGGTAGACAGGACCACCATCGGGCTGGATGCTTTTTCGTGCTTTTCCGCCACGAAAACGCCAGTGGCCGTATGCGGATCGATCAGGTAACCGGTCTTTTCAAGCGTATCGCGGATCGTCGCCGCCACCTGCTTCTCGGTGGCACGACCGGCACGGAAATCCTTTTTGATGAATTTCAGCGCATGCGGCGGAATTTCAAATGCGCCGGATTGCTTGAGGCCGTCCATGGACGCCTTTACCGCAGAGGAATCGCGGCCATAGGCTTCAAACAGCAGGCGCTCGAAGTTGGAAGAAATCTGGATGTCCATCGAGGGCGAGGTGGTGGGCGTGACGCCGCGCATCTCGTAACGGCCGGTCTTCAACGTGCGCGCCAGAATGTCGTTGTCATTGGTGGCGATGACAAGCTTGTCGATCGGCAGGCCCATCTTCTTGGCGACGTAACCGGCAAAGATATCGCCGAAATTACCGGTCGGAACGGTGAAGGAAATCTTCCGGTCGGGGCCGCCGAGCGACAGAGACGCGGTGAAGTAATACACCACCTGCGCCATGATGCGCGCCCAGTTGATGGAATTCACGCCGGAAAGCTTCACGCCATCGCGAAACTTCACGTCGTTGAACATTTCTTTGACGAGGTTCTGGCAATCGTCAAAATTGCCGTTGATCGCCAGCGCATGCACGTTGGAAGCCGTGGAGGTCGTCATCTGGCGCTGCTGCACCGGCGAGACCTTGCCGTTCGGGAAAAGGATGAAGATGTCGGTGCGCTCACGCCCGGCAAAGGCGTCGATGGCCGCGCCGCCGGTATCGCCCGAGGTTGCGCCGACGATGGTGGCGCGTTCGCCTCGCTCGGAAAGCGTGTAATCCATCAGGCGGGCGAGAAGCTGCATCGCCACGTCCTTGAAGGCGAGCGTGGTGCCGTGGAAAAGCTCCAGCACGAAGGTGTTCGGGCCGGTCTGCGTCAGCGGCACGACGGCCGGATGACGGAACGTCGCATAGGCGTCGTCGATCATCGCCCTGAACTTGTCGGCCGGAATTTCGCCGCCGGTGAAACGATAGAGAACCTCAAACGCGATGTCCTGATAGGATTTGCCGCGCAGGTTGCGGATTTCCTTCTTCGACATGGACGGCCATTCGCGCGGCACGTAAAGCCCGCCGTCACGGCCAAGGCCCGCCAGAAGCGCGTCGCAGAAACCAAGCGAAGGGGCCGCACCCCTGGTCGATACATATTTCACGAGATAGTCCCTTGTCCGGTGCCGGTCATCGGCTTCTTCTTCAGCAGCGTCTCACGGAAATGAGGCGATTGGCGAGGTAATGAAGGGCTTTTTTGAAAATTCAAGCAAAACCGAACATGCCAATCGATTTTTTCCGGCGTCGCTGCTATAGACCATCGCCAACCTGCGTGAAAGGTCAATAAACAGCGTCTCCGGTTCGGTTCCGGGACAATGGAGAGGGAATTAGAAGAGTGTCAGGGAATTTCTTGCGTTTGTCCGCCGCGATGTCGCTTCTGGCCGTTGTTGCAGGATGCAATTCCTCCAATCCGTCGGACTCGCTTGCCGTCAACCCTCCGGCGGCGCAGGCCAATGCCGTTGCTCCGGTGGTGCAGGCCAACTGCCCGACGGTCACGGTTCTCGATGCCAACGCCGTCCACCGCGTTTATGCCGGTGGCGCCAAGGATGATCCGCAGAAACTCGCCTATCAGGTCTCGCTGTCAGATACGACGCGCTCGTGCACCGCGAACGAAACCACGCTGACGGTGAACGTGCTGGCGCAGGGCCGCCTCGTTCCTGGCCCGATGGCCAAGCCCGGCCGCGTGACGGTTCCGATCCGCGTGACGGTGAAGGACGGCGACGGCGAGATTTACGGCGAAACGACCAATTTCGCCATCGATGTCCCCGCAGGCGGAGCTGGCACGCAGTTCATTTTCAACAACGACCATGTGGCCATTCCCAACGGTCCGGGCGGCGCACCGAAGTCGGTCAGCGTCTATATCGGCTTCGGCGGCGAGAGCGCGAAGTCAAAGACCAAGCGCCGGTGATTTGACGGGCGAAATGTAAAAACCGGAGTCTGCTCGGCAGGCTTCGGTTCTGATTGCGCGCAAAGGTCCGAATTCCGTCACCCCGGACTTGATCCGGGGTCCAGCGCGGTCAAGTCATTGATCGCAAAAGACTCTTCTCACGGCGCAGACGCGCCGTGACTGGATGCCGGATCAAGTCCGGCATGACGGAGGAGAGGTCTACGACTTTCCATGCTTTTTAAGCGGAGGGTTTTCCCACAGCCATCGCTTTCTCCGCTGACGGGCGGCTACGAGAGTTTCGATACTCCTCCACAGCCTCAAAAAAAGCTGGCGGCAAAACGTCCCTGGCGGGGCGCGCATTTGCTAGCTCTTCATTCGACATCTCGGGAAAGTCGACAGCATCCCAGTCCGCTTCGGTATAGCCTTGGCCGGGTACGAATTCCTTTTGTGGCTGGGATGTAACCACAGCTACCTCGTCAAAAAGCGCCTTCCCACTCCGCCATTGCCGCAATGACGGCGGGCAGGTCCTGCATGCGCGAAATCACTGTTTCCGCGCCCGCATCCGTCAGCCGGTCGGCATGGCTCGGATAGGTGTGGGATGCGCCGGTGAAGCCGATGACGCGCATGCCGGCGGCCTTCGCGCCATGGATGCCGTGCACGGAATCTTCGACCACGACCACGCGGTCGGGGGAGACGCCGAACTGGGTCGCGCCGTGCAGGAAGATATCCGGCTTCGGTTTCACGCGGTCGGCTCCGAGATCCTTGGCGGAATAGATATGCGGCGCGAAATAGGGCTTCAGACCCACCTTCGTCAGCATCATGTCGAGGCGGTGGCTGGAGGAATTCGAGCAGATGCAGCGCGGTGTCGTCAGGCGCGACAGCGCGAATTTGACGCCCTCGATGATCTTCACGTCGCGTTCCAGCCGCATGTCGAGCAGCTTTTCGGATTTGTCGAGCAGGGAGGCGGAGAGGGGAATGCTGGCTTCGCTTTCCACCTGCAGAAGAATGTTCTTCCAGGTCATGCCGGCGAAGCGCTCGCCCATTTCCTCGACGGAGATCGGATAACCGGCCTCGGTCAAAAGACGGGACTCCACCTGCGCCGCGATGATTTCGGAATCGACCAGAACGCCGTCACAGTCGAAAATAATGAGGTCGAAGCCGCTCATGGGCGCTCCCTGTATCGAATTTGCTTGGAAGAAAGTGATGCCGGCGCTTTTAGACCATGTCTGCGCCAAGCTCAACCGGTTGCCCCGCAAGGGTCGGTCCCATCAGGCTCATAGCTTGGCCGGTCGGGCAAGCGACTGTGCGGCTTCGAATATTCGGCTTTGCGCATCTGCCGCGTGCAAAAAGCGCTACACACAGTCGCGCCAGATGCGTTAAGGGATGTTATGCCCAAGACAGTGAAAACCACGCCTGAAGACACCATTGCCGCACGCATCAGCCGCACTCTGGCCGACCGCATCGTTCGCGGTGAACTGTCGCCGGGTGAACGGCTGAGGCAGGATCATATCGCTGCCGAATTCGGCGCCTCGCATGTGCCCGTGCGTGAGGCGTTCCGCAGGCTGGAAGCGCAGGGCCTGGCGGCGAGCATTCCGCGCCGGGGCGTGCGGGTCGCGGATTTCGGCCTTGCCGATGTGCGCGAAGTCGCGGAAATGCGCGCGGCACTCGAGGTTCTGGCGCTGCGCCACGCCATTCCCAACATGACTTCAGCCATTCTCGACCAGGCGGAAGCCGCGACACTCGAAGGCGATAGCGCCGTCGATGTGCAGCACTGGGAGGAGGCCAATCGCCGCTTCCACCGCCTCATCACCGCGCCCTGCAACATGCCGCGCCTGATGGAGGCGATCGACGGCCTGCATGCGGCGAGCGCCCGGTTCCTGTTTTCCGCATGGCGGGCCGGCTGGGAGCGCCGCACCGATACCGACCACCGGGCAATCCTTGACGCCTTGCGCGGTGGCCGCGCCGAGGAGGCGGTGCGCATCCTCGACGGCCACGTGCAATGGATCGGCCGCAAGGCGATCCGCACCTCTTCCGGCTCGATGCACGACGCCTTCGCGATCGTTGGATAAGTCAAGCGCAACTTGCTCCATATGGTGGCTCTCGGCTCGCCCTTTTGGACTCCGTCGAAAAAGTCGGGTATCGATATCCTGTCCGCGACAAGATCAGCGGAAGGGGGAGATGGATGACGGTTGAGACGGCGAAATCACCGGGCGGATTTTTCGGCTGTCCCGCCTTGCGCTCCCTCTGTCCGCAGACCCCTTTCCAGCCCGGGAAACACCGCCAGTGACGGTTCGACTGCGCCCGCATCACCTTCTCTGCATGCTGACCTATGTGGGGAAGGGATATTCATCCGGCTTCGTCGAAAATTACGATCGTGTTGCCGCTCGCCTGAATGCGGGCGACGAAGATATCGAGCTGGTGGACGGCCCTGACGATATCTGCGTCGGCCTTTTGTGCGAAAGCCATGCCCACTGTTTCAACGAAGGCGTAGTGCAGAGGGACGAGGCGGCCCGGCTTTCGGTTTCGACGCTTTTGGGCGAAACACTGACCGCCGGCAAACGGCTGCGGGTGACGCCGGATCTTTTGGCAAGGATGCGCATGGCTTTCGCCGCCGGAGACATCCGGCAGGCCTGTCGCGGTTGCCAGTGGATCAGGTTGTGCGATCGCATCGCGGCGTCAGGATTTGCCGGCGTGAAAGTTGGCGAGCCGCTGCAAATGACGGTCAAACACGAAAAGCATTTTTCCAGCCATCCGATGCTCAGGCCTAAATATGGATCGTCTGGCCGGAAACTGTGACGGTCCACATTCCACATTCCCCCAACGCCCTCATTCCTGTGCTTGTCACAGGAATCCAGCCAGCCCAAGTCCTTGGGCTGAAAAGACTCCTCGCGCCGCGCAGATGCGCGTCGACTGGATTCCTGTGACAAGCACAGGAATGAGGGCGGGAGGACCCATCAGCCACTACTCCGGCACGTTCGTCTCTGTCCGCTCTGCGGCCTTGACCGTCGCCTTGATCTCCTTCGGGTCGCGGCCGGACTTCTCGTCGTAGCTCACCTTCACCGAATAATCGCCGGGATGCAGGGTCTCCTGATGCCGGGTGCCGTACCGGCCGGAAATTTCCTTTTGCGTGCCCTGAAGGTCTTTGGTCGTTTCGACGATGTCGATCCGCTCGGCACCCGGCGCCGTGATTGCCAGAACGCCCGCATTAAGGTCGATGTTGATTTCAGAGCGTTTTCCGGCCGTCACGGTAAAGGGCTGCTCGACCATGACTTTGCCCAGACGGGCGCGCATCACGAAATCGCCCGCCGGCATTTCCATGATCTTGCCGGTGCCGTAAACGCCGTTGATGGTCTGGCGGGTGCCGTCCAGCGTCTCCTTGGCCGAGAGCGCCTCGAAACGGATATCGTCCGTCTCCACTGCCTTGCCGTCCTGCGCATAGACCGCCTTGGCAACGACCACGCCGCTCGGAATGACGAGCTCGTGGCTGATCTTTTCCCCGGCCTTGATGGCAAGCGTTTCCTGCGCCCGTGCCGGGCCGATGCTGCCGGTGAGGAGCACTTCGCCTGCCGGCACGAAGGCCGTGTTCTGGCCGTAGACGCTGTCCTTGAAATCGCCCTTGGTGATTTCGGTCTTCGCCTGCGTTTCCACATCGCTGTCGGGGCTGCGCTTCGGCACCACCGTCAGTTCTGCCGCGTCGAAATTAACCTTCGGCCTTGCGACGCTTCCGTCCTTCACCTCAAATGGTATTTCGCGGGTGACATTGCCCAGCACCGCGACGCCGACATATCTGCCGGCCGGCAGCTTCGCCTCGAAAGTGGCGTCATAGGACCCGCCGGCATTGGCATCCGTGCGCGTTCCGTTCCGATCGGCCTTGTAAAAATCCCACCGCACTTTGTCGCTGTTGCCGAGCGAGGGGCCGCCATCGAAAAGAACAGCGTCGGTCACGACGTTAAATTGCGGTGCCGGCTGCTGCGCCCGCGACGGTGACGGCAGTGCCGCCACCAGAAGAACGGCGGAAACGACATGCATTGAAAAAGAAGCCGTTCGCATCATGGACCCCATTCGGATTACCCCCCGTTATTGCCGGCCTTCCTGCCGCATGGATATGCGCAACAGGACAACCCGTTGTGCACAACGTTTTTACGGGACTTCGGGTTCCCCATGCGGCGGCGCAAATCCGCCATGCACGCCTCGACAGCCATTTATTTTGCATTTTCCGTGACTTGTTCAGGCTTTGATAACCATCTTCGGTAACCATAAGCATCAGTAGAGAGTAAGCGTATGGAGCGAGTACCAATGGCAGCAGTTTTTCCGCTGGCCGATTTTCGGCGTGCCGGTTTTGATCGTGCGGGCGAGAGTGACGCCTGGAAAGACAGCATCATCAAAGGTGATTGTGTCGCTGCCTTGGATGCCCTCCCGAGCCAGTCGGTGGATGCGATTTTCGCCGATCCGCCCTATAATCTCCAGCTTGGCGGCACGCTTCACCGGCCCGATCAGTCGCTGGTCGATGCCGTCGATGACGAGTGGGACCAGTTCGCCTCCTTCGAGGCTTATGACGCCTTCACCCGCGCTTGGCTGCTCGCCTGCCGCCGTGTGCTGAAGCCCAATGGCACCATCTGGGTCATCGGCTCCTACCACAATATCTTCCGCGTCGGCTCCATGCTCCAGAACCTCGATTTCTGGATCCTCAACGACATCGTCTGGCGCAAGACCAACCCCATGCCGAATTTCAAGGGCCGCCGGTTCCAGAACGCCCATGAGACCATGATCTGGGCCAGCCGCGATCCGAAAGCCAAGAACTACACCTTCAACTACGATGCGCTGAAGGCCTCCAATGACGATGTGCAGATGCGCTCCGACTGGCTGTTCCCGATCTGCAGCGGCCATGAGCGGCTGAAGGGTGACGACGGCAAGAAGGTGCATCCCACCCAGAAGCCGGAAGCGCTGCTGGCGCGCATCATCATGGCCTCCACCAAGCCGGGCGACATCGTGCTCGACCCGTTCTTCGGCTCCGGCACCACGGGTGCGGTTGCGAAACGTCTCGGCCGCCACTTCGTCGGCATCGAGCGCGAACAGGATTATATCGATGCGGCCTCCGCCCGCATCGCCGCCGTCGAGCCGCTCGGCAAGGCGGAACTGACCGTCATGACCGGCAAGAAGGCCGAACCGCGCGTGGCCTTCAATACGCTGGTGGAAAGCGGGCTTGTCCGCCCGGGCCAGGTGCTGACGGATGTGAAACGCCGTTATAGCGCCATTATTCGTGCCGATGGTACTCTGGCATCCGCCGGGACCGCCGGCTCCATCCACCGCCTCGGCGCGAAGGTGCAGGGTCTCGACGCGTGTAACGGATGGACGTTCTGGCATTTCGAGGACGGCGACGAATTGAAGCCGATCGATGATCTCAGAACCATCATCCGCAGTGAAATGGCAAAGGCCGAATAGTCAAAAGCCTTGGAGGCTGAAGACGGACGATCCACCGCCCGCCCTTGTCAGGATACGTCTCCGTCCGGTTTAGTACCTTCAGTCCCGGATGGAGAACGACCAACGCCCGGCACCTCGGTGTCGGGCGTTGGTATATTCGAACATTTAATTTTAGCTAGACAAGTTTCGCGCAAGAGACCGGCCATAGTGTCTGATGCAAAGCAGTGGTTGTGAAAATCCGGTTCGGACAGATCACGAAAACATTGCTGTCCCATGCCGCTTGCGGCAGGACTGGCGCAGGCCGGAGACCGCCATTTCCGCCTGCGCCAATTTTCTTTTGTGGTTTCCGCAGGCTTTCATGAGCCGCCATGATGGCCCGCCCGGCAAAGACAAGTTCCCCAGCCTTAACAATAGATGTCCTGCGCGTTACGGAAGATTAACGTGACGCTATACACGCCCGGGAGTACATATTCTTCCAGGCTGAGTGTCGCCGGCGGTTGAAGAGAATCGCGACGCGACGATGCGAGACAGCCGGATTCGCGGGCCTTTGCCTGCGATGAACAAGGAGGCGTGCCATGCGCTCGCTTTTCAGGAAAGTCACAATAGCATCCTTCATTCTGGCGGCCGCCACGGGCGGCGCTTTCGCGGCCGGACATTCGCATGGCGAGCATTCCGGCTCGGGTGGAATGCATAGCGATCGCTCTCATGATTTCGACCGCGGTGGGAGACATTTCTTCCGCCATAACGATGACGACCTGTTCATGAACAACATGTCCATGAACTATACCGCCCCTGCCGCTTACGGGCAGAGGCCGCACCTGGTCCGTGTACTTCATGAGCTTCGTGTCGCCGACCACCGGATCGACTTCGAACGCCAGCAGGGCAGGCTGAGCGCAAGCGCTTTCAACAGGCTCGAAAATCAATCGTCCGCAATCCGCACCCAGGCGCTGAAAACGGCTGACATGCATCATGGCCATATTCCCATGAAGGCATTTTCCACCCTTCAGGGCGAAGTCCGGCAACTTGACCGGAACATCGTCCGCATGAGCTGACCGGGGCTTTCCCGCCCTTGTGCGGCAAGGACCGGAAAGACTGCCACAAACCGTGCCGGAGAGCGGTGACGGGGCACGAACCCGCCCTCCGGCCTTCCAGATTATCACCCCCTTGGGGTTGCGCGGATTTCGAAAGAAACGATCGGAAACTCAAAAAACCATGCGCCCGGCCGGATGCATGGGGAGGCGGGCCTGCCTGCTCCCCTGAGGGCCAAGGCCTTGAGGATGTCCTTGAAAGGAGAAACATCATGTCCACTATTCTTCGCAGATATCGCATCGCAGCTTTGCTTGGCGCAGCCTTTGTCGCCACACCGCTTGCAATGCCGCTTTTTCTGCACAACACGCCCGCTTTCGCCCAGGCCGGATTATCGGCCGTTCCCGGCCCGGTAACATCCGGCGGTTCCTTCGCGGGGATCGTCGCCTCCGACAAGCCGGCGGTGGTGACGATCACCACTGAAATGAAAACGCAGGGGCAGGCGACTGATGATACCACCCCCTTCGAGGAACAGTTCCGCCAGTTCTTCGGCGAGCAGGGTATTCCCATGCCGCAGCAACAGCCCAAGCAACGCCAGCCCCAGCAGGCGGAAGCGCTCGGTTCGGGCTTCATCATCTCGCCGGACGGCTATATCGTCACCAACAATCACGTCATCGACAATGCCACCGCCATCAAGGTGACGCTGGATGACGGCACCGAGCTTCCCGCCACGCTTGTCGGCGCCGACCCGAAATCGGATCTGGCCGTCGTCAAGATCACGGCGCCGAAGCCCCTGCCGGTCATCTCCTGGGGTGATTCCGACAGGCTCAAGGCCGGCGATCAGATCCTTGCCATCGGCAATCCGTTCGGCATCGGCACCACGGTTACGGCCGGCATCGTCTCCGCCCGCGGCCGCGATCTGCACAGCGGACCCTATGACGATTTCATCCAGATCGACGCGCCGATCAATCACGGCAATTCCGGCGGCCCGCTGGTCGATGTCGAGGGTAAGGTGGTCGGCATCAACACCGCCATCTACTCGCCAAATGGCGGCAGTGTCGGTGTCGGTTTCGCCATTCCTTCCGATCAGGCGCAGAATGTCGTCGTCCGTCTCATGAAGGACGGTTCGATCCAGCATGGTTTCATCGGCGTCCAGATCCAGCCGGTGACGCCGGATGTGGCGAATGCGATCGGGCTGGCAGCAGCGGAAGGCGCGCTGGTCGCCAAGGTTGATGCCGATACACCGGCAGGCCGCGCCGGCATAAAGACCGGTGATGTGATCACCGCGCTCGGCGGACAGGCGATCAAGTCGCCACGCGATCTGTCGCGCATGGTCGCCGATCTCTCACCCGGCCAGAAGGAACATGTCACTGTCTGGCGGCAGGGAGAGGACAGGGATCTCCTGATTACCGTGGGTGGAAACGACACCCAGGGCGGCGGGCAGCCTTCCACCGATAATGGTCAGCAGCAGGGCGACGCGTCATCGCAATCCCTGCCGATGATTGGCCTTGGTCTGGCGGACATAACGCCGGCCGTTCGTCAGGCTCTCAGCCTGCCACAGGGCGAGACCGGGACTGTGGTTGAAAGCATCGCGCCGTCGAAGCCTGCCGCCGAGGCCGGCCTGCAGGTGGGGGATGTGATCGTCTCGGTTAATCAGACCGCGGTGAAGTCGGCAAGCGCCGCCAAGGCCGCGATTTCGCAGGCGGGAAAGGCGGGGCGTAAATCCGTTCTGCTACTGGTTCAACGCGGAGACGCGCAGACCTATCTTGCCGTGCCATTCGCACATGGCTGAGGCCAGCATTCCGGAATGAACCGGACGATAAAGGGCAACTCCACCGGAGCTGCCCTTTCTCTCATTCTCAAGCATCGACACCGTAGGATCGCAGATCCTGTTTCAGCTTTTCAGCGCCGGTGAAGTGCACCGCCTGCCAGCCGGCGGCCTTGGCGCCTTCGACATTGACGAGCGTATCGTCGATGAAAATGCTGGCGGCGGGTCAAGGCCGAATTCCCGGGCGTGCAGCTCGTAGATCGCCACATCCGGCTTCAACAGCTTCACGTCGCCAGACACCGTCACGCCGCGCGGCAGGGTAAGGAAGGGGAACATCTTCTGCGCCTCGCGGAAGGTATCGGAGGCGAAATTGGTCAGCATCGTCACGTCGTGGCCTTTGTCGATCAAGCCAGTCATGATCGCGACGCTGTCGTCATAGGAATGCGAAACCATCTCGTGCCAGAACTTGCGGAAGGCGCGGATATGCTCTTCCCGCTCGGGAAACTGTTCCATCAGCAGCGCCTCGGCGTCTTCCCAGCCGCGTCCGCGATCCTGTTCGAGGTTCCAGTCATGGGTGCAGACATTCTCGAAGAACCATTTGCGCTCGTCGGCATCGGGAATGAGGCGGCTATAGGGAATATGCGGATCGTAATGGATCAGTACCTTGCCGATGTCGAATACGATATGCTCAATCTTGGTCATCGAAACTTCCTGCTTTCATCGAATGCGGATGGAATAGGCAGATGGAATAGCTTGGGCGATGACTTTTTTCATCACCGTCGGCAAGGCTTGCGCGTCAAGATTTGTAACCGGCTCCCACCATCCGTCATCTGGGCCGGTTTCAAGACAGTCCGGCACCTGCGCGCGATAGACCGTGAGCCTGAGCTCGAAATGGGTAAACACATGCACGATGACGCCCGCCGCCTGCCAGGTGGCAGCAAAGGGCGCGTGGGTCGTGTCCGTGCCGCCATCCAGGCGGGCGGTCCATGCCGTTGTCGGCACTTCGGTCATGCCGCCGAGAAGGCCGCTTTCGATGCGTCGCCTGAGCAGGATTTCGCCGTTTGCATTCACCGCCACGAAGGCGGCTCCCAGCCGCACCGGCTTTGCCTTTTTCGCGGCCTTGACCGGAAAACGCTCCGGCTCGTCATGGGCAAGCGCAAGACAGCTGCCATTGAACGGACAGAGGGCGCAGGCCGGCCGCTTCGGCGTGCAGATCGTGGCGCCCAGATCCATCATCGCCTGGGCAAAATCACCGGGCCGGTCGGAAGGGGTGAGCTCCGCCACCTTCGCCTTCATGGCGGGTTTGGAGCCGGGCAGGGGCGCATCTATCGCAAAAAGGCGGGAGATGACGCGCTCGACATTGCCGTCCATCACCGCCGCCTGCCGGTTGAATGCGATGGCCGCAACCGCCGCCGACGTATAATCGCCGATGCCGGGCAGTTTCTTCAGGCCCTCTTCGGTATCCGGAAAGACGCCGCCATGTTCTTTCGCCACCGCTTCCGCGCATTTTTTAAGGTTGCGGGCGCGGGCGTAATAACCAAGCCCCGCCCATGCGGCCATCACATCTTCGACCGGTGCCGCCGCCAGATCGCCGACACTTGGCCAGGCGGCAAGGAACTTCAGGAAATAGGGCTTCACCGCCTGCACCGTCGTCTGCTGCAGCATGACTTCGGAAAGCCAGACATGATAGGGATCGGCACGTTTTCCCTGTGCCGCCATGGCCGGAGACGTACGCCACGGCAACTCGCGATGGTGGCGGTCATACCATGCGAGAAGTCGTTCTGCCGTTGGATGTGATAGGTCTTGGCGAGCATATGTATTCATTGCCGCTGAACATAGTCGCGGCGCGGCAATCTGCAACAGGGCGCGACCGTGGCGAAGTGGAAAATCGCGTCCGGTGATGAATGCCGTCGACACCCGTCGTCTGATTTCGAAGAAAGGAAAACCGATGCCGAACGCGCTTCTCGATGTGATACCCCAGCCACTCCTGTCCGTTATCGGAGTTCTGCTTTCCCTCTACATTATCGGGCGGCTGCTGAACCATCTTGGCCGGATGTATTTCGGGCTGGAAAACAGCGTGGCTTTTGTCGTGGCGCGCGTGATCCGCGAAACTGGCGAACTGGAGAAAATGCGCTCGAAGCCCTCGCGGCGCTTTCGCATGTTTGAATCCGGTTTCTGGGCGCTTTTTTGTCACGTCCTGTGGATATACATGTTTGTCGTCTTGGCATGCATGTTGGTGATCGCCCTTATGTCGGATAAACCCGGCATGGCGCATCTGAAGATTTTGGTGGTGGCCTATTTCCTCTTTGGATGTTTGGTGGCGCGAATGATAAGCTTGGGCGCCCGCAGGGACTGGCGGCGATTCCGCGCGCTCCTGCGCGGTGAAGGAGATGACGATGGCGCGATCGTTTGAGGTCGGTTTTTCGCCTCTGTCGAGGAAAGCATGAAAAAACCTGCAAATTCGTTCCGCAAGGGCGTCGTACAGATCGCCGAAGTCGCCAATGGCATCATGGATCCGGTCCTGTCGAAACGGGCGGGTATCAACACGGCGCTGCTCGGCTCGTGGGATGAGATCGCCGGCGATGACTTTGCCGATTGCACGCGGCCGGAGAAAATCACCTGGCCGCGCCGCGACGAGGGCCGGATCGCGGCGGTTACCAGCCGGGTGTGCTGACGATTGCCTGCGAAGGCGCACGAGCCCTGTTTCTGACCCATGCGCAGGGCGAGTTCATTGCCCGCATCAACGGGTTTTTCGGCTTTCCGGCAGTGCGCCAGATCAGGATCGTGCAAAAACCGGTCTCCCAGGCCGTTACCCGAAGGCGAAAACCCCAGCCGCTGCGCGGCGACGCCGCCAAACGCCTCAACGACATGATGGACGGCATCGAGAGCGAGGCGCTGCGCAGGGCGGTGGAACGGCTCGGCACGGCGGTGATGCAGAAGAAGAAGCCGCGGGGCGGGACAATTTGATGCACTGCGTCGTCCTTGACTGGTCACAATTCTTTGACAAGAAGAGTTCAAAACGCCGCTTGTGATGAACAGGCCGTCGCTATATCGGAATCAACGGACAATAGAGTCTATTACCAACAGGTGCTTTCATGCATTTTCCCGAACTGACCATTTCCCGTCGCAGCCTGCTCGGCGGCGTTGCTCTTGCTGCCATTGCCACGGCCCTGCCGTTTGCCTTCACGCCCGGTGTTGCCGAGGCGCAGGAACTGCCTGAATCCACCGGTGACGTGGATATGGCTGCGGTGATGAAGCCCGGCCCGCTGCCGGAAGCGGCGCTCGGCGATGCGAATGCGCCCGTCAAGATCGTCGAATATATGTCGATGACCTGCCCGCATTGCGCAAACTTCCACAACAAGACCTTCGACGAGATCAAGAAGAAGTACATCGATACCGGCAAGGTCTATTTCGTGCTGCGCGAATTCCCGTTCGATCCGCGTGCGGCGGCGGCCTTCATGCTGGCGCGCTGCGCACCGGAAGGACAGTATTTCCCGTTCGTTTCCATGCTGTTCAAGCAGCAGCAGAGCTGGGCTGTGGCACAGGATGCCCGTGCGGCCCTGCTGCAATTGTCGAAAATGGCCGGTTTCTCACAGGAGTCTTTCGAGGCCTGCTTGACGAACCAGAAACTTCTGGATGATGTGAACGCAACGATGCAACGCGGTGCGACGGAATTCGGCATCAACTCCACGCCGACTTTCATCATCAACGGCAAGAAATATGCAGGAGACATGTCGGTTGAATCCATGTCGGCTGTCATCGACAAGCTGCTCTGATCGCCGAACCCCTAAAGGAACGGGCGGCGGATATTTCCGTTCGCCCGTTTTTTATTGCCGTATTTCTGTCCGGAGCGTTGCGGCATGAAGTTCAACAAGCTCCGCGTCGTCGGTTTCAAATCCTTCGTTGAACCTTCGGAATTCATCATCGAGCCGGGCCTGACCGGTGTCGTCGGCCCGAACGGCTGCGGCAAGTCCAATCTGGTGGAAGCGCTCCGCTGGGTGATGGGCGAAAACTCCTACAAGAACATGCGCGCATCCGGCATGGATGATGTCATCTTCTCCGGTTCCGGCAATCGCCCGGCCAGAAACACCGCCGAAGTCGGCCTTTATCTCGACAATTCGGACCGCACCGCGCCCGCCGCCTTCAACGATGCCGATGAAATTCAGGTGACACGCCGCATCGAGCGCGAAAACGGCTCGGTCTACCGCATCAATGGCAAGGAAGCGCGCGCCAAGGATGTGCAGCTTCTGTTTGCCGATGCCTCCACCGGCGCGCGTTCGCCCTCCATGGTGGGGCAGGGGCGTATTGGCGAACTCATCAACGCCAAGCCGCAGGCCCGCCGCCAGCTGCTGGAAGAGGCGGCCGGAATTTCCGGCCTGCATTCCCGCCGCCATGAGGCGGAGCTTCGCCTGCGCGCCGCCGAGGCCAATCTGGAGCGGCTGGAAGATGTGACCGCCCAGCTTGAAAGCCAGATCGAAAGCCTGAAACGCCAGGCGCGACAGGCCAATCGTTTCAAGATGCTGTCGGCGGATATTCGCTCCCGCGAGGCGACCCTGCTGCATATCCGCTGGGTGGAGGCGAAGGACGCGGAGGGCGAAGCGGAAAGCGCGCTCAATCAGGCCACGAACATCGTTGCCGAAAAGGCGCAGGCGCAGATGGAAGCGGCAAAACAGCAGGGCATCGCCAGCCTGAAACTGCCGGAACTGCGCGAGGATGAAGCGCGTGTGGCCGCCGCCCTGCAACGCCTGCAGATCGCCCGCACCCAGCTGGATGACGAGGCAAACCGCCTGTTGCGCCGCCGCGATGAGCTGGCGCGCCGGCTCTCCCAGCTTGGCGAGGATATTGTCCGCGAGGAACGGCTGGTTTCGGACAATGCCCAGATACTCGCACGGCTCGATGAAGAAGAGGCCGAACTTCTCGAAATTCTCTCCGATTCCGGCCGCCATGCCGAAGAGATGCGCGAAGCCTTCGAGGCTGCCGCCGCCAAGCTGACCGAAAGCGAAGCCGTTTTCACGGCACTGACCGCAGAGCGCGCCGAGGCCGCTGCGGGACGCCAGCAGCTGGAAAAGGCGATCCGCGAGCTTTCCGACCGTAAACTACGGTTGGAACGCCAGTCGCAGGAAGCGTCCTCCGAGATCGGTGCCGTCGATGAAAAACTCTCCGGCCTTCCCGATCCGTCCGAGCGCCGCGAGGCGGTGGAGGCTGCCGAGATCGCGGTGGAAGACGCGTTGATCGTGGCGGAAGAGGCCGAAGCCGCCGTTGCCGCGGCGCGCTCCGCCGAAGCGCTGGCGCGCGGCCCGCTGGAAACGGCGAGAAACCGGCTGAACGCGCTGGAAACCGAAGCGCGCACCATCACCAAGATTCTCGCCTCCAGCGCTGCCGCCACCGGCAGCTTCACGCCGGTTGCGGAAGAAATGACGGTGGAACGCGGTTTTGAGGCAGCGCTCGGTGCCGCCCTTGGCGACGATCTCGAGAGCTCGCTTGATCCCGCCGCTGCCGCCTACTGGGCCGGCAATGGCGACGGTGCCGGCGATCCCGCTCTGCCGCAGGGTGTAAAACCGCTTCTGGACTACGCGAAGGCACCGGATCCCCTGCGTCGCGCGCTCGCCCAGATCGGCATTGCAACCGATATTGCGCAAGCCCTGCACCTGATGCCATCGCTGAAAACCGGCCAGAGGTTGGTGACGCGCGAGGGGCGCTGTTTCGCTGGGACGGCCACATCGCCAGCGCCGACGCACCGGGAGCGGCGGCCCTTCGTCTGGCGCAAAAGAACCGCCTTGCGGAAATAGAGACGGAGCTTGAAGAGGCCCGTTTCGGTCTTGAGGAAGCCGAAGAGCAGCTCTCCATCAGAACCGAGGATATCCGAAGCGCTGAATTGCGGCTATCGGAAGTGCGCGACAGAAGCCGGCTGGCGACGCGCCAGCTTGCCGAAGCGCGAGAGGCGCTCACCGCCGCCGAACGCGCCTCGGGTGATCTTCTGCGCCGTCGCGATATCGTTTCCGAAGCGCTGAACCAGATCGGCGCGCAGATAGACGAGATCGTCGTTCAGGAAGAAAACGCCCGCATCGAAATGGAAGACGCGCCGGATCTTTCCGCCCTTGATCTGCGCCTGCGTGAAAGCCAGCTCGAGGTCGCCACCGATCGTGGCCTCTTGGCGGAAGCGCGTGCCCGCCACGAAGGGGTGAGCCGCGAGGCGGAAAGCCGCCAGCGCCGGCTGCAAGCGATTGCGCAGGAGCGTTCCACCTGGGCATCGCGCGCCGCAAGTGCCGCCGATCATATCGCCACCCTGCGTGAACGCGAGGAAGAGGCGCGCGAGGAAATAGCCGAGCTGGACATAGCGCCGGAGGAGTTCGACGAGAAACGCCGCAACCTCCTCAGTGAGCTTCAGAAAACCGAAGACGCCCGCCGTCAGGCCGCCGACCGGCTGGCGGAGGCGGAAAACCTGCAACGCGCTGCCGACCGGGTTGCCGTGACGGCGCTTTCCGAACTGGCCGAGGCCCGCGAAAAACGCGGACGCTCCGAAGAGCGGCTGGTCTCCGCCCGCGAGAAGCGGCAGGAAACCGAACATCGCATCCGCGAAACGCTGAATACCGAGCCGCACATGGCGCTGCGCCTGACCGGTCTTGGCCCTGACCAGCCGAAGCCCGATATTCGCGATGTCGAGCGCGATCTCGACCGGCTGAAGATCGAGCGCGAAAGGCTTGGCGCGGTCAATCTGCGTGCGGAAGAGGAGCAGGCCGAGCTTTCCGCCAAGCTCGCGGCCCTCATCAAGGAACGCGACGATATCATCGACGCCGTGCGCAAGCTGCGCGCCGGCATCCAGAACCTCAACCGCGAGGGCCGCGAACGGCTGATTGCGGCCTTTGATGTGGTGAATTCGCAGTTCCAGCGGCTTTTCACCCATCTTTTCGGTGGCGGTACGGCGGAATTGCAACTCATCGAATCCGATGATCCACTGGAGGCAGGGCTGGAAATTCTCGCCCGCCCGCCGGGCAAGAAACCCCAGACCATGACGCTGCTTTCCGGCGGCGAACAGGCGCTGACGGCCATGGCGCTGATCTTTGCCGTCTTCCTCACCAATCCAGCACCTATCTGCGTGCTGGACGAGGTGGACGCGCCGCTGGACGACCACAATGTCGAGCGTTATTGCAACCTGATGGACGAAATGGTGGCCTCCACCGAAACCCGCTTCGTCATCATCACCCACAATCCCATCACCATGGCGCGCATGAACCGCCTCTTCGGCGTAACCATGGCCGAACAGGGCGTCTCGCAACTGGTGTCCGTGGATTTGCAAACCGCCGAACAGCTGCGCGAAGCCGTCTGAGCGTCGTTTTCCAGTCATCATCCATCGTGAATTTATCTGGCCGCATCACCCATTCGGGTGGACGACAATGCGCGGCGTTTTGTTATGGTTAGTACAGAAGCCCAAGAGTGCTCTCCCAACCCCACCATCCGGTTTCCTGTACCGGATGGAATGCCTTGCGAGGCCGCTGCCGTGGCCTCGCAAGGCTTTCTTTATTGGTCTCGTGGTCTCTCGATCTCTCGGTCCCTCATTCCTGTGCCTGTCACAGGAATCCAGCCAGCCCAAGTCGTTGGGCTGAAAAGACTCTTCCCCGCCACGCAGACGCGTGTCGGCTGGATGCCTGTGACAGGCACAGCAACGAGGGAGTGGGGATGTACCGCTTGCGGTACTCAGACGAAGTGGCGCAGGAATTCCTTTCTGGCACCTACTCCGCCTCAAGCCGTCGCCCAACTCACGCGGGCACTAGCCGCAGCCGCGTGCCCCAGGGATCTATCGCTTCCACAACTTTGTTCTCCATCTCCACCAGCACATAACCGGCCGCCCGCAGCCGTGTTTTCTGCACTTCTAGGTCGGCGGGATTTTTGATGGTGAGCGCAAACCAGTCGAGGCCGGTTTCGGTGGTGTTACGGCCTTTTGCGCCCCGACTGTTCCAGGTATTGACGGCCAGATGGTGATGATATCCGCCTGAAGACAGGAAGGATGCATCCGTGCGGGCATCCTGTGTCGGTTGCAGGCCGATAGCTTCCTCGTAAAAGGCGCGGGCGGCGGCAATCTCGCCGACCCGCAGGTGAATATGGCCGATGCGCATCCCCCTGGGTGCGGCTTCATAATCGCTTTTCCTGGTGTTGGTCAGCGCCACGAGATCATCGACATCAAGCGGTTCGGTGCCCATTTTCACCACGTTCCCGCTCCACACCCATGTGTCCTTCGGCCGGTCGCTGTAAACCTCGATGCCGTTGCCCTCGGGATCGTTGAGATAGATCGCCTCGCTGACATTGTGATCGGCAAAACCGGAAAGCGGCACCTGTCTGAGCGCCGCATGCACCAGCCACCGCGCCAGATCCTTGCGGCTGGGCATCAGATAGGCGATGTGGAAGAGGCCGGCTGAAGTGGGGCTTTCGTAATCGGCGGCCGGCTTGTGGACGAGATCGAGCAGCGGCACGGTGCCGACGCCGAGCGTCACGCCCCTCGATGTGCGCTCCACCTCGTTAAGCCCCAGCACGGAACGGTAATAGTCGATCATCGGGTCAAGTTCGCGAACCCGAAGGGCGGCCTGGCCGATATGCATGGGGGTCGTCAGCGCGAAGGGAAGGACCGCGCCGGCATTTGCGGCGGACGTGGCGCCTTCTGCTCTCAGAGCACCGGCAAAGGCGGTCGCGGCGCAAGAAATTCCGGCAAATTTCAACGTATGGCGGCGAGTAAATTGCATGAATAATCTCTTTTTGGGCGATGTGAATGGCTTAGGGAACACTCCGTTTCTCCGCACTACACGAATGCGTCAGCAACGCTGTTATTTTGCTTTTGCGGCAATTCTGGTGCGCAATTCGCCGCAATTATGCTGCACTGCGATGTAAACTGCACGTTGCGGCGTTTCCAACATGCTGCCAATGCTGTAGATGATAGAAAAATGACAACGCTTCTGGGTGGAGAGCGTGGAATGAAAAAGTGGGTTTATACCTTCGGCAACGCTGCTGCCGAAGGCCGGGCAGGTGACGTTGCTATATTGGGCGGCAAGGGTGCAAACCTTGCCGAAATGGCAAGTCTCGGCCTTCCCGTTCCCCCGGCCTCACCATCATAACCGATGCCTGTGCGCTTTATCACAGGAACGATCGCGATCTTCCCGAGGAGCTGAAGCTGCAGGTCATGGCCGGGCTTCATGGCATGGAAGCCGTGACCGGCAAGACATTCGGCGGCAGCCAGACGCCGCTGCTTCTGTCGGTCCGCTCAGGCGCGCGCGCCTCCATGCCGGGCATGATGGACACCGTTCTCAATCTCGGTCTCAACGACCGTACCGTCGAGGCGCTCGGCCACGATGCGGGTGATGCCCGTTTCGCCTGGGACAGCTACCGCCGCTTCATTCAGATGTATGGCGATGTCGTCATGGGCCTCGACCACGAGCTGTTCGAGGAAATTCTCGAAGATGAGAAAGGCCGCCTCGGCCATGAATACGATACCGATATGTCGGCAGTTGAATGGCAGCACGTCGTCTCGCTTTACAAAAAGCTGATCGAGGACGAGTTGGGCGAAGCCTTCCCGCAGGACTGTCATGTCCAGCTCTGGGGCGCGATCGGCGCGGTGTTTGCCAGCTGGACGAACCATCGCGCCGTGACCTACCGGCATCTGCACAATATTCCCGGAGACTGGGGCACGGCGGTCAACGTCCAGGCCATGGTCTTCGGCAATCTCGGCTCGTCCTCGGCAACCGGCGTCGCCTTCACCCGCAATCCTTCGACGGGAGAGGCGGAGCTATACGGTGAATTCCTCGTCAATGCACAAGGGGAAGACGTGGTGGCGGGCATCCGCACGCCGCAATCCATCACCGAGGCTGCGCGTCTGGTCTCCGGTTCCGACAAGCCTTCGATGGAAAAGCTGATGCCGGAGGCATTCAGTGAATTCCTGGCGATCTGCAGGCGGCTGGAAAATCACTATCGCGACATGCAGGACCTAGAATTCACCATCGAGCGCGGCAAGCTCTGGATGCTCCAGACCCGTTCCGGCAAACGCACCACCCGCGCCGCCATGAAGATCGCCGTTGATATGGTCGAGGAAAGGCTGATTTCCAGGGAGGAAGCCGTCTGCCGCATCGAGCCATCTTCGCTCGACCAGCTGCTGCACCCGACCATCGATCCCGGCATCTCCCGGCCCGTCATCGGCTCCGGCCTGCCGGCTTCACCGGGGGCTGCGACGGGGGAGATCGTCTTCACCTCGGAAGAGGCGGTCGCCGCCGAAGCGGAAGGGCGCCGCGTCATTCTGGTGCGTATCGAAACCAGCCCGGAAGATATTCATGGCATGCACGCCGCCGAAGGCATTCTGACGACGCGCGGCGGCATGACCAGCCACGCCGCCGTGGTGGCGCGCGGCATGGGCATTCCCTGCGTCACCGGTGCGGGCTCCATGCGGGTCGACATGCGCAACAAGGTGCTGATCGGTGTCGGCTGCATGCTCAAACGCGGTGACGTCATCACCATCGACGGTTCCTCCGGCCGGGTGCTGAAGGGCGAAGTGCCGATGACGCAGCCGGAACTCTCGGGCGATTTCGGCAAGCTGATGCAATGGGCCGACGGGCTGCGCCGCATGACGGTGCGCACAAACGCCGATACACCGGCCGATGCGCGTGCCGCCCGCGCCTTTGGCGCGGAAGGCATCGGTCTCTGCCGTACCGAGCATATGTTCTTCGAGGGCGACCGCATCCATGTGATGCGTGAGATGATTCTCGCCGAAAGCGAAAAGGGCAGGCGGGCGGCGCTCGACGAGCTTCTGCCGATGCAGCGCTCGGATTTCACCGAACTTTTCCAGATCATGCACGGCCTGCCGGTAACGATCCGCCTGCTCGACCCGCCGTTGCACGAATTCCTGCCGAAGACGGATGGCGAGATCGTCGAGGTGGCCGCCGCCATGGGTATGCCGCAAACGGTGTTCCGCCAGCGGCTGGATGCGCTGCACGAATTCAACCCCATGCTCGGCCATCGCGGCTGCCGGTTGGCGATTTCCTATCCCGAAATCGCGGAAATGCAGGCGCGCGCCATTTTTGAAGCCGCCGTTGCGGCGGCGCGCATCACCGGTGCGCCGGTTGTGCCTGAGATCATGGTGCCGCTGGTCGGCCTCCGGTCAGAGCTTGATTACGTCAAGGCCGTCATCGACACGGTCGCCGCCGAGGTGGCGGAAGAGACCGGCATGACGCTCGAATATCTGACCGGCACGATGATCGAGCTGCCGCGTGCGGCGCTTCGCGCCCATGTCATTGCGGAAGCCGCGGAATTCTTTTCCTTCGGCACCAACGACCTGACGCAGACGACCTTTGGCATTTCCCGTGATGACGCGGCGCGTTTCATCAATACCTATCAGCGCAAAGGCATCATCGAGCGCGACCCGTTCATCTCGCTCGATTTCGACGGCGTGGGGGAATTGATCCGCATCGCCGCCGAACGCGGCCGCCAGACGCGGCCGGAACTGAAGCTCGGCATTTGCGGTGAACATGGCGGGGATCCGGCCTCAATCCATTTCTGCGAGGATGCCGATCTCGACTACGTGTCCTGTTCGCCCTTCCGTGTGCCCATCGCGCGTCTCGCAGCCGCTCAGGCGACGCTTGCTGCAAAGGCAAGGCAGGGCGAGACCGCCAGCAATGTCGCCTTCATTCCCGTCAGGGGTTCTGTCGGACGATGATCTGACGTTCGACCACGACCGGCCTATAGAACATGTCGCGGTTCATCTGCGCCTGCCAGGCGCGGTTGTCGGCGCGGCGGTCTAGATCAAGGTCCAGCAGGCATCCGGCCATCTGGTCCGTACCGGGGCGGAAACCATAACCCCGGCATGTCGCCTCGTCCCGCGCCCGGCGCTCTTCCGGCGTCAGCGTCTGGCAGGCGGTGAGTGCCAGCATGGCGGCAAGCGCACCGAAGACGATGGAAACGCGCATTTTGTTTCTCCCTTGAGCATGACAGCCGTACGGCACTTTTATTGCCGCGATTGATACGCCTGTTTTCTTGTGGGGAAAAGCCGCGTAGGGGCGGAAAGTTGCATTGGAAAGCTGGCGGCCGCAGAACTGCGACCGCCCTTCATTTGAACAGACGTCAGGCCGCCGCAACCTCCCGGTCATCGAGCGCTTCGATGTCCTTGGCGTTGTTGTAGACGGCCTCATCCAGAATGCCTTCACGCTTGGCGACGATGGTGGGCACCAGCGCCTGACCGGCGACGTTGACCGCCGTGCGGCCCATATCGAGGATCGGGTCGATGGCGAGCAGCAGGCCCACACCTTCGAGCGGCAGGCCGAGCGTGGAAAGCGTCAGCGTCAGCATCACCACCGCGCCCGTGAGGCCGGCGGTTGCGGCGGAACCGAGCACGGAGACGAAGACGATCAGCACATATTCCTGGATGCCGAGCGGCACCTGGAAGAACTGCGCGATGAAGATCGCCGAAATCGCCGGATAGATGGCGGCGCAGCCGTCCATCTTGGTGGTGGCGCCAAGCGGCACGGAGAAGGCGGCATATTCGCGCGGAACGCCGAGGCTCTTTTCCGTCACGGTTTCAGTGACGGGCAGGGTGCCGATGGAGGAACGCGAGACGAAGGCGAGCTGGATGGCCGGCCATGCGCCCGCAAAGAAGCGCGATGGCTTCAGGCCATGGGCCAGAAGCAGCGCCGGATAGACCACGAAAAGCACCAGTGCCAGACCGATATAAACGGCCGCCGCATACCAGCCGAGCTGCGACAGCGTCGTCCAGCCATATTGGTCAACCGCGCGGCCAAGCAGGCCGATGGTGCCGATCGGGGTGAGCCGGATGACCCACCAAAGGATTTTACGCACGATGGCGAGCAGCGACTGGTTGAAGGCGAGGAACGGCTCCGCCGCCTTGCCGGCTTTCAGTGCCGCAACACCAAAGGCAATCGATACCACGAGCAGCTGCAGCACGTTGAAGTTTAGCGAGGTGCTGCCGGAACCGTTGTTGATTTTGGTAGACGCTTCGAGGCCGAAGACGTTGGCAGGAACGAGGCCCTTGAGGAAGTCCAGCCACGAACCGGTGGAGGACGGCGCAGCCGCAGCCGTATTGGCAATCGCCGTGTTGACGCCCGGCTGAATGACGAGGCCGAGCACGATGCCGATGACCACGGCGATCAGCGCCGTGATTGCGAACCACAGAAGCGTCTGCCACACCAGCTTTGCCGCATTGGAGAGGTTCTTGAGATTGGCGATGGAGGCGACGATGGCAGTGAAGATCAACGGCGGAACCAGCGCGCGCAGGAGCTGCACGAAAATGCTGCCGATGGTCTGCAGCGTCACCGAAAGCCAGTTGGGGCTGCCGGCGGCATCGGGACCGATATTGCGCGCAACGAGCCCGAGCAGCAGGCCGATGACTATGGCTATCAGAACCTGAAAGCCGAAATTGCGATAAAAGGGTTTGGCCCCGGAGGGTCGGACGGGCGTCGTTGCCTGTGACATGGCGTGTCTCTTTTTTATGCAAGAAAGCGAGAATGATGCACGTTTTACACGCATTCTCGAAGTAAGGGACCGAGAATACGCCGATTTCCTCAGCAATTAAGGGATGAGCTTGCGTATTTGTTGCACTACCGGTGCATTATTCTCTTATGGGCAAACAATGCGGAAAAATATTCCCGCCATCGTCGCCCTGGTCACGCACACGCTCGAACCGATGTTGGAGGCTCGGAGCCTTTAGCTTGGCAACGCCGTGACAGCACGCTCCCCCACACCGGACTGGATCCGGGTCCATTGCGATCACGATCCCCGATCGCGGGCGTCTTCTTCCAATGCGCACACGCCGTTGCGTCATACCGGATAAGGTCCGGCATGACGCAGGAAAGGTTTGCGCACTTAGCATCGGATCGGACCCGTCCTTTGTTTTCACCGCAAATCCGGTCTATGACATCATATGCAGGTGATTCCCTTGCCAGATTTCGGGTGCAACGCTTTTACGCCAATGCGATCTTACGGATATCCGCTTCCATGACTGTGCGTTTCGTCCGGCCTTTTTCGGTTGCAGCCTATCTTTCCCGCTATCTTGGTCTGGCGGCGCTTTCGCTTTTTCTCATCGCCGCCGGCATTCACCGCTTCGGGCCGTTAACGACGCCTGATCTCGTCGGGCTGCTGATGATTGCCGCCGGAATTGCTCTGGTCGCCGTGCTTCTGGCGTTGATCGGCCTCGAACGGTTATGGACGAAAGGTGCGCGGGGCGGCCTTTCGGCGCTTTCGGCGCTGCTTCTGTCGGCTCTTCCGCTCGGCGTCGTCGGTTATGGTGCCTTTCTCTACTGGCAACAGCCGAAGATTTACGACATCTCCACCGATCTTGCCGATGTGCCGGAATGGCTGGTGATGCCGGCTGCCAACCAGCAATGGCTGGTCAGGCCCGCAACCGTTGCGAAAGAGGACCGCGATGCGCAGGCCGAAGCCTATGCGAGCCTCGCCGGACGCCGTTACGAAGGCGCGATAGACCGCATTTATGCCGCCGCCAAAAAAATGGCTGCCGCTCAGAACATTCGCATCACCCATACCAAGGGCGTCATCGGCGCGGTGGAGGCTCCTCCGGTCGTCATTCCGGAACAGGGCAAGACGCCGCCCGCCGAGGAGGGGCCGGTGGAGGATCTGCCCTCCATCGTGCCGGTGCCCATGGCCCGTCCGGCAGAAGCGCCGCAACCCACCTTCTTTAATGGCAGCGGTGTGGTGCTGATGCAGGGCGAAACCCGCACACGCATCTGGGGCCTGCGCTTCGATATCCTCATCCGCCTGAAGGAAGAGGCGGAAACCACCATCGTCGACGTGCGCGTCGCTTCCCGCTATGGCCCGCACGATCTTGGCATGGGTGCTGCAATCGCGGAGGCCTATCTCGATGCGCTGGATGCGGAAATGCAGGGGTTGAACGACAATTGAGCCTTTTCCGATAAGTGAGGTTTGCGGCAGTGAGTGTCGCTGCGTCGCTGCCGCTCGATTCTTCTCCCCGCCGGGAGAAGATGCCCCGAAGGGGCAGATGAGGGGGCAAAGCTTTCGGTCTATCGCTAACGTCGCCCCTCATCCCGCTGCCGCGACCTTCTCCCCGGCGGGGAGAAGGAGACAAGCCGCACCCGCTCGTCCCATCAACGGGGCAACGGGGATGAGGCCTTAACAAGTTTTGAAATGTCGCGTGCCAGAAATACCCGCTATGCCGGGAAATATTCCCCCAGCAGCGATGGCGCACCATCGGTCCGCACCTCACCCTTTTCAATCAGGTCTTCGATATGCGCCAGAACGGAAAGGGCCGCAGCCCCATGCAGGCGCTTGTCGGTGCTGGCATAGATGACCTTCACCATATCGGCGATCCGCCGGTCGCCATCTTTGATGCGCTTCAGAACCGCTTTTTCCCGCATGCGCCGATGGGCGCGCAGGCCCCGCATGAAGGCGGCGGGATCGGTGACCGGGCCGCCATGGCCGGGCAGGAACAGCCGGTCGTCGCGGGTGAGCAGCCGTTCCAGGGAGGCCATGTAATCGCTCATCGCCCCATCCGGCGGCGCGACGATGGTGGTGGCCCAGGCCATGACGTGATCGGCGGAAAAGACGATGCCGCTGCCATCAAGCGCGAAGGCGGCGTGGTTGGCGGTGTGTCCTGGCGTATGCAGGGCCGTCAGTGCCCAGCCGTCGCCGGAAAGGCTCTGGCCGTCACTAAGCGCAATGTCCGGCACAAAAGCCGTATCGGAACTTTCCGCAAAGGGATTGGTCTCACCCACATGCAGCGGCCGGGCGGCCCGGTGCGGGCCTTCCGCGACCGTCAGCGCGCCGGTCGCCTCTTTCAGCCGCCGCGCTAGGGGCGAGTGATCGCGATGGGTATGGCTGACGAAGATATGGGTGACCTCGCGGCCATCAAGCGCCGCCATCAGCGCCTGAAAATGCGCCTCATCCTCCGGGCCGGGATCGATGACGGCGACGGAACGGTCGCCGACAATATAGGAGTTTGTGCCGTGGAAGGTGAAGGCGGAGGGATTGTTGACGGTGATGCGCTGAATGAGCGGGGCGACGGGAACCGCCTCGCCATAGGCCGGCTGGAAATCGAGATCGAATGCCGGGTCCGCCATCGAGACCTCCTGAAAAATGCCATGCCACCCAGAGCCACGGCCTCAGCCGCGCCATCGCCAAGCCCTAACATGCCATGTCAGGCACGGCATCCAAAAAGCTTGGATTTTGTGAAAAAATAAGTCGCCGGGTCATTGCCGGGCCGGGCAGGCTTTGCTAATCAGGCGCGGTTCAGGCAGCGGCGTTTCGCCCACGCTGCCCTGTTGGGGCGTCGCCAAGCGGTAAGGCACCGGTTTTTGGTACCGGCATTCCCAGGTTCGAATCCTGGCGCCCCAGCCAAATTTTCTTACCGCAGTTAAATAAGAGACTTAGACGTAGATGCGTACCTCGGTGAGTACCTCACTATGTACCCCGTTTGCCGCAAGATTTGAACTCTTTCGACCACCTATGTTGCGTGAGTGATAGTCGCTCACTTTTTGCCAAGCAGTTGGCGGCGTCATGATCGGAAGTGAGGAAGCTGGAAGAGCGCGCCGCAACCTCATTGATAAATGGTTATTGCCCGGACTATCGAACAGTGACCTTGATACTATCGGCTGTGGATACCTGTGCGTTGCGAATATTATCGCAATTTTCGTAGGATATAGTGTGCGTCCTGTGCCTTGCCTTTTGGGGATCTAATTGAATGAAGACGACTTTACTATTCTGTGCAGCAGTGATGACGCTGGCTGGCTGCCAGACACCGGCACCACAATCTGTTTTGGATTCGCAGCGTCCTCCTACCAGATCGATTAAACGGGACTATGTGGCCGTCCTGCGCGGAACCATTAAACCTGGGGATTTCACGAAAGCCGAGATTTCGAGCGTAGTGTTGCTCGATCCCGCAAAGCAGATTTACGCTTTTTGCACGCGGACAGCAGAACGTTCCAATCCCAATTGGTCGTATATTGGCATAGCCTTGTACCAGAATGTGAGCGTGGACGCCTCAAAGAATGACTACCGCTGCCGTGACAAGCGGTTGCGTTACTATAATTTTCCTGAGTTGCTGAACATGAAGTCCTGATTGCGATTGCGCGGCGCAAAGCTCGTCTTCCGCGCCGCCCATCTTCACTCCTGTGCTGGAGACCATGCAAGGAAACTTCAGGAGAAGTTCGGGGGCTCAGCGAAAGACAGCAAAGACGCCGCGCATCCAGAGACACGCGGCGTCGAATCCTAAATCGCAGCCAAGCCTTAAAGCGCGATATCCGGCACCTTCTTCACCGGCGCGCCCGCAGGGGCCGCACCGGCGCCCTTCAGCGCCTCAAGGTCGATCTGCGGCGGGGTGGGCAGCTGCAGGTGTTCGGCGGTGTAGGCCCATTCCTGCTGCACTTTTTCCGGGTCGTCATTCAGCTTGGTGCCGTAGCTCGGCACGATCTGGCGGATCTTGGCCTGCCATTCCGGTGTCGCCACCTTGTCCTTGAAGACCTTTTCCAGAACGCTGAGCATGATCGGAGCGGCCGTGGAAGCGCCTGGCGAAGCGCCGAGCAGGCCGGCAATGCTGCCGTCCTTTGCGGCGACGACCTCGGTGCCGAGCCGCAGTACGCCACCCTTTTCCGCGTCGCGCTTGATGATCTGCACGCGCTGGCCAGCCTGCCACAGACGCCATTCGCCCTGCTTGGCATTCGGGAAATATTCCTTCAGCGCGGCAAAGCGGTCGTCGTCCGACATCATCAACTGGCCGGCGAGATATTCCACCAGCGGATATTCATCGATGCCGACGCGCACCATCGGCCAGGCATTGCTTGTCGTGACGGAGGAGACGAGGTCGAAATAGGAACCTTCCTTCAGGAACTTGGTCGAGAAGGTGGCAAAAGGCCCGAACAGGATGACGCGCTTGCCGCCAAGCACGCGGGTATCGAGATGCGGAACCGACATGGGCGGCGAGCCGACCGAGGCCTTGCCATAGGCCTTGGCCAGATGCTGCATCGTCACATCAGGGTTTTCATTGATGAGGAAGGAGCCGCCCACCGGGAAACCGGCATAATCATCACCTTCCGGAATGCCGGACATCTGCAAGAGGTGCAGCGCGCCGCCACCGGCGCCGATGAAGACGAATTTCGCATCCACCACCTGCTCGGCATCGGTCTTCGTGTTGGTGTAGGTCACGCGCCAGCTGCCATCTGCATTGCGCTGGATATCGGAAACCTCGCTGTTGACCTGCAGGTCGAAGTTCTGGTCACCCTGCAGATGCGATACGAACTGCCGGGTGATTTCGCCGAATTCCATGTCGGTGCCGAGCGGCGACCATGTCGCGCCGATCTTCTGGGAAGGATCGCGGCCTTCCATCATCAGCGGCACCCACTTCTTGATCTGCTCGGGATCAGTGGAATATTCCATGCCGGCGAAAAGCGGGCTGGCCTTCAGCGCCTCGTAGCGCTTTTCCAGATAGGCGACGTTTTCATCACCCCAGACGAAGCTCATATGCGGCGTGTGGTTGATGAAGGAACGTGGGTTCTTCAAAACGCCGTTGCGCACCTGCCATGCCCAGAACTGCCGGGAAATCTGGAAGGATTCGTTGATGTTGACGGCCTGGCTGATCTTGATGTTGCCGTTGTCGTCTTCCGGTGTGTAGTTGAGTTCGGCAAGCGCCGAGTGGCCGGTGCCGGCATTGTTCCAGCCGTTGGAGCTTTCAAGCGCCACGCCATCCAGACGCTCCAGCATCTGCATCGACCAGGTGGGCTCGAGTTCGCGCAGCCACACGCCAAGCGTCGCGCTCATGATGCCGCCGCCGATGAGAAGCACATCGACCTTCTTGGCGGCCGTGTTGGCGAGAAGCGGTGTAACCGGCAGCGCGGCTGCGGCGATGCCGGCGAGCGCGCCGCCCAGAACCTGTCGGCGGTTCATGGGAAATGCGTTGGAAAGGGAGGTTTCCTTGGAAAGATCAGTGAGCTGGGATTTGTCTTGATCAATGGGAGTCACGGCCATACCTGATTCTTGTTTTGTGTTAAAAACATTCCTCCCATTCGCCCCGTTACAGCAAAGCGTAAACCGGCACAACCCGGACTCATTCACTCCAGTTCAAGCGTTTTTGCGGGGTTTTTACCGGGACATAAGGTCGCAAACGCGATTTTCGCCGCCTTGCGAATTGTCATTTTTTAGGATTACGAAGATTAGGCGCGGCTTTCAAACGGTTGAAAACGTCCTGCGTGCAAGATGCCGCGGAAAGGCCAGCGAGCCGCCGTTTGCGGAGCTACAGCGGAAGGGCTGGGCCGTGGCAGGCAAATTTTTTTCAGGAAAATGACAATAGTCCCCAAAAAGTGAAAGGCCCGCCGGTGTGGGCGGGCCTTGCTGTTCCATTTGCTTGCCGAAAAGCTCAGTTTGCGGCGAGGAATTCCGCGCAGTAGCTCGGACCGTTGACGCCGGGGCGGTCGGAGACCGTGCGCACCGAGGTGATCGTATAGTCGCTGGAAACGACAAGCTGCACCGTGCAGGAGAGCGAGGCGGTGCGGGCAGGCGAGATCTGGCGACCCTTCTTGCCGTCCTTGCCTTCTTCGAACTTGGCCGGAATGGTGGCCTTCTTGTAGCCGCCGCGCCAGTTATAGACGGTCGAGCTGCCGGTCTCCGTGTCGCTCAGCGGCGGGCCGAATTTTGCGAAGAAAATACCTGCCGACTGGCCTACCCACCGCGTTTCAACGGGGCTCTTCTGGGTGAAGGAAGGGGCGGAGCCGCCCGTGGAGGTCGTGCAGGCGGAGAGCGCAATGGCAAACGCTGCGAGCGTTACGCTGCGAAATAGCATGGTGAAATGTCCTTTGTGCCGTGTCCGGCTTCCCGCCGGTCATTCCGTTCCCCTAGCAGATTTGACGGCGACGGGCAGGGGAGGCGTGCTGCCTGACGAAAATTTCCTGCCACAATTGCTTTTTTGTAACGTTTTCGGCCATCCAGGCCCGTGCCGAGGGCACCTCTTGGTCGCCCTTCGCCACGCCGGGAGAACTTGTCATAAAAAATGCAATATGCCGCTTGTCGAATGCCGGAGGCTGGTCTATAGAAGCGCCGCTGGTCACGGAGTGTAGCGCAGTCTGGTAGCGCACCACGTTCGGGACGTGGGGGTCGGAGGTTCGAATCCTCTCACTCCGACCAGCTTAAGCCCAATATTTCCCGAGGGCTTGCAGCCAATCCCGATAGTTACTGAAAATCCTTCGAAGTCTTCTACCGAAACCGGACCGTTTAGAATGCATTCGCGCACACGCGCCCGCAACTCAGAGCTTTAACGACTGCACGGGCAGTCAGCTACTCATTCCCGCCAGCGCGAGAATGAAAAAAACGCGGACAACAGCTTCGGACAAAAGTAATAGCCTCAACGTAAGTGCGGTCTATCGCCATTAGCGATAGCGGTAATCACCACGCCAGTCTCGACGGTCGCGCCAATCCCTTCGGTCGCGCCAGTCGCGACGGTCATAGTCACGATAGTGGCGGTCGCGGTCATAGCTGCGGTAATAAACGCCGGTCGTATAATATCCGCCGCTCCGGTATCCTCGATCGTCGACACAGCCGCTCAGGATGCCCACCGAAACCAGGCAGATCGCTGCAGTCAGAATTTTCATGATCTTCATCTCCCAATGACGGACTCTAACGTGCGCTTGAGTACGCAGTTCCATTGCTGGGAGAGTGAGCTGTCGACCATTAACCGGGCCTGAACGCGGTTCCACGGGTTTCCCTGTCAATTGCCGTGGCTGGACTATCCGGGCACCACGCAGGCTGCGACGCCAGTGCGAAGCGGTGCCACCGCGTTCGCCATCTTCCCGGCTCAGCTTGCGTTCGGAAATCTGATGAGTTTGCCGGTATCGACTGTAAAGAAGCCATTCTCAGTGCAGCCGCAGGGAACGCAACCGCGCCTCACCCGTTATCCATTCACAACGACAATGGAGGATAACATGCTAAAGGGTATTGCGCTGTGGGCTATGGGCGTTCCGGTTGTGGTGATCATTCTGCTTTATATGTTCGTGTTTTAAGCGGCGCCTACACAACGGCCCGCAAACGAAAAAAGGCGACCGCATCGCGGTCGCCTTTTCTGTTCGTATCGGAACGTCCGTCAGTCCAGATCGCCGATCAGCCGTGAGGCCGTTGCGCCATCCGTGCGGCGGATGTCGATTTCGTCGCGGTGTTTGGCCAGCAGTTCGCTTGCCAGAAGCTTCTCAGCCAGATGCGCGGGCAGGGACAGGATGACCCGGTCGCCCTGTTCCTCGGTCGCGCCAACGCTGCGCTTGCCGGTGATCATGCCGCCCGCAACCGTGTTGTTGGTATCAGGGTCGATCAGGATGAAGGAGCCGGTTGCCCGGTTCTGCTCATAGGCATCGAAGATCGCCGTCTCGTCAAAGGAGAGCCGCACCTTGCCGATGGCGTTCATGGAGAGCGACGTCTCGTGCGCCTGCCATTCGCCTTCCTTGAGGTTGAGCTGGCTCACCGGCTGCACGCTGACGCGCTGGCGGCGGCTGCCGCTTTTCAGCCAGTAGCGCTTGCCTGCCTCGATGCCGCCCGGCTGCAAGGCCACGATCTGGGCGTCGAAGGCAAGGCCCGTCTGCGGCTGTGCCTCGATGGAGACGATCATGTCGCCGCGCGACACGTCCACCTGACGATCAAGGACGAGCGTGACCGCATCACCAGCCACGGCGGCGTTACGCACCAGATCGAAAGTGACGATCTGCTTGACGTTCGCGACCATGCCGGAAGGCAGGATGACGACGCTGTCGCCCGGCTTCACCGAACCGCCGGCAACCGTGCCCTGATAACCGCGGAAGCTCTCACCGGGTCGCGATACGCGCTGCACCGGCAGACGGAAGCCGCCGGACTGCGCGGAGCGAACGGTGGCAAGCTCCAGCGTTTCGACAAGCGTCGGGCCTTCATACCAGGGCATGGAGGCCTTGCCTGAGAGCACGACGTTTTCACCCTTCAGCGCCGACATGGGAATGGCGGTAATCTGCTTGATACCGAGATCGGAGGCGAAATCACGGAACTCGTGGGCGATCAGCTCAAAACCGGCCTTGTCGTAATTCGTCAGGTCGATCTTGTTGACGGCCAGCACGAATTGCCGGATGCCCATCAGCGCGGCAATGGTGGCGTGGCGGCGTGTCTGTTCCAGAATGCCGGTGCGCGCATCGACGAGCAGCACGGCGAGATCGGCGGTGGAAGCGCCGGTCGCCATGTTGCGGGTATATTGCTCATGGCCGGGCGTGTCGGCCACGATGAAGGCGCGCCGATCGGTGGCGAAATAACGATAGGCGACATCGATGGTGATGCCCTGTTCGCGCTCCGCCTGAAGACCGTCGAGCAGCAGCGCGAAATCGGGCAGGCCGAGATCGTTCTGCTTGCCGCTATCGCGGTGCAGGGTTGCGGCCTGGTCTTCCTTGACGGCCTTGGTGTCCCAGAGAAGACGGCCAATCAGGGTCGACTTACCGTCATCCACGCTGCCGCAGGTGATGAGACGCAGCGGCCGCGTGTCGCGCGCCGCCTTCGAATGCTCGGCAAAGGGCAGAATGGTGGCGGAAGAGGCGTTGGGGGTCGCAGCGGCACTCATCAGAAATACCCCTCGCGCTTCTTCTTCTCCATCGAGCCGGACTGGTCACGGTCAATCGCGCGACCCTGCCGTTCGGAAACGGTGGCGATTTCGAGTTCAGCGATCACTTCCTGAAGCGTCGCCGCCTCGGAGCGGATCGCGCCCGTCAGCGGGAAGCAGCCGAGGGTGCGGAAGCGGATCGAGCCATGCTTGATCTCTTCGCCGGGCAGCAGTTCCAGACGCTCGTCTTCAGCAAGGATCATCATGCCGTCGCGCTCGATGTAAGGACGCTCGGCAGCGTAATAGAGCGGTACCAGCGGAATGTTTTCCGCCTCAATGTAACGCCAGATGTCGACTTCCGTCCAGTTGGAGAGCGGGAAGGCGCGCACGCTTTCGCCCTTGCGGACCATGCCGTTATAGATGTTCCACAGTTCCGGGCGTTGGTTGCGCGGGTCCCATTTGTGGTCGGGCGTGCGGAAGGAATAGATGCGCTCCTTGGCGCGGCTCGCTTCCTCGTCACGCCGCGCGCCGCCAAAGGCCGCGTCGAACTGGCCGGCATCCAGCGCCTGACGCAGCGCTTCTGTCTTCATGATGTCGGTGTAAAGCGCCGAACCATGAGAGAAGGGCGTCACGTTTTCGCTCGCACCGCGCGGATTGGTATGGGAAATCAGGTCGAGATCATATTCCTTGACGATATTGTCGCGGAATTCGATCATTTCCTTGAATTTCCAGCCCGTATTGACGTGCAGCAGCGGGAAGGGGATGCGGCCGGGGAAGAAGGCCTTGCGCGCCAAGTGCAGCAGCACGGAGCTATCCTTGCCGATGGAATAGAGCATGACAGGGTTGTCGAATTCGGCGGCGACTTCGCGGAAGATGTGAATAGCTTCGTTTTCAAGCGCCTTCAGATGGGGATCGAGCGGCGGCTTGGATGCGACAGTATTCTTGCTGTCCGTCTCGTGGACTGCGTTGGACATTGTGAACTCCGGGAGATGGTCTGAATGATTATCGTTGCGGGATGGCGGAAACGGCGGATGTCTGCTCCGCACCGGCGACATGAAGACCGCATTCGCGCTTCTCGTCGTTTTCCCACCACCATCGTCCGGCGCGCTCAGGCTCGCCGGGCTTGATGGCGCGCGTACACGGCTCGCAGCCGATGGAGGGGTAACCGCGCTGGTGCAACGGATTGACGGGGATGTTCTCCTGGGCGACATGCGCCCGGATGAGATCGATATCCCAGTCAGCCAGGGGATTGATCTTGATAAGATTTCGCTCGGCATCGAATTCGGCGAAAGGCGTCGTGGCGCGATTGCCCGACTGGCCGCGACGAAGGCCGGTGATCCAGAAGGAGGCGCCGTCCAGCGCCTTGCCAAGCGGGATCAGCTTTCTGACATGACAGCAGGCGTGACGGGCTTCAACACTCTCGTAAAAACCGTTGAGCCCATATTTTCCGGCATAGGCGTCGATATCGTCCTGCTCGGGCCGGAAGCGGCGGATTTCAATGCCGAAACGCTCCTCGGTTTCATCGATGAGATCGACGGTTTCCTTGAACAGGCGGCCGGTTTCGAGTGTCACCACATCGATCGGCAGGCGGTGAGTGCCGATGGCTGCCGTAATGACCTGATCCTCGATGCCGAGGCTGGTGGTGAAAACCGCGCGTCCGCCGAGGCCTGCGATAAACGAAAGCCGCCCCGCCAGATCGAGCCCGGCAAGCGTGGCATCGAGGGAAGTGGTATCGGCAGAGGCATTTGCTGAATTGATCGTCATTGTCACGTCCGGGATTTCCATGGCCGATTATTGTTGAAATCCGGCCTCTGGAACAGAAATGACAGTCTTTGTGCGCTGCGCTTAAGAGCAAAAATGCCTCTCGCGCGCGTGGTATGAGCAAAAGATGCCCGTTCACCTTCTTTGCCGCTTGGATATGCACCGTGGTGCGATCGGAAGTGATAACGACGTATATTCGCGGCTCAAGAAAATTTTGAGCTCGTATTACCCGAGCTGAGACCCTGCAGGCTAATGATCAGCGAGATCGAGGCGATGTAGCGCTGAGCGACCGGATCAGCCGTTATGTTTCGTATTGGTGAGGAGACAATCCTATTTTTATAATAAAGATATGTAATATATATATGGATATAGTGAATTAATATTTATTTATACTTTTAGTGTTACTATAATATAGGTGTATTAATCACGGGGATGTAAGTAATGAAAAATTTTAAAATATCATTATGGGCAATCGCCGCACTATTTATTCCGGCTAGTCACGCCTTTGCTTTTAACTTCGGTTTTGTGAGGGTACCAGATTGGATGGATTATTATATTTCGGTGCTTTTTGGTGTGTCTTTGGTCAGCTATCTTGGGGTTCTCGCAACGAAACCCCAAGGAGTTCCAACAAGTCAGCTTTCGCAGGTGAAGATTTCTCTCATCACAAATATTTTCCGTTTTATTTTGCTCATCGCGTTCGGACTGTTAATGCTCATGGTATTCGTCGGTATGGGTCTACGACGCTACGCAGAAGCGTAAGTCCGGCGTACCGGGCTGTCATAAAAGTCGGTCGCAAATCCGATTTTGCGACTGATTTATGCCACAGCAATTCAACGCCGGCGATTTTATCGAAAAACTTGGCTTGCGTGTTCGAGCACGCCAGCTAAAGGTTCATGGCGAAAAAGATTTGAACAAATAGGCAAGTCGTTTTCGCTTTAACTGTAAATATGAAAACTTCTTTAGCCGGAATTGCCGGGTTTCCGGGCTTGTGGTCTACTGGTTTTACAATGATTTCGCAGAAGGCAAAATATGCGCTGAGGGCGCTCCTTTCGCTGGCCAAGGCCGACGGCGCCTGTCCTGTGCAGATTTCCGACATTGCCCGTGAGCAGGCCATTCCGAAAAAGTTTCTGGAGCAGATCCTTCTCGAAATGAAGAAGGAACGTATCGTCGAAAGCCGACGCGGCAAGCAGGGCGGTTATCTCCTGGCGCGTCCGGCCTCGGATATCACCTTCGGCGAGGTGCTGCGCCTCATCGACGGGCCGCTCGCCCCCTTGCCGTGCCTGTCGCAGACCGCCTATCGCCGCTGCGAGGATTGCGATGGCGAAAAGCAATGCGAGATACGCCACGTGTTTGCACGTGTGGCCGACGCCACCCGCAACATCCTTTTCAACACCACCATCGCCGATGCCGTCGCCGGTGTCGACGTGCCGGAGCTTTTGACGGCCTGACCGCTCGGCGGCATTTGGCCTGCGCCAGCTGTTCCCTCCCCTCATTCCTGTGACAAGCACAGGAATGAGGGGAGGGACAGGGTGCGCCGTGTCTACCCTGAGCTTGAGCCCGCTGAACGGACAGCCCTGTGCTGATCGTCTCTCCCATCCCCTCGCACTGCCCGACGAAAAAATCGTCTAAAACCCCATAATATTTTTCGCCGTCAGCGTAAAAAATCGTCAAAAATGTGAAATGCTTTTGCATTCAGCAAAGTTTTACACGACGCTTGTTGCGCCTTTCGCTTATGCTGCGCTGTATTTGTTGCCCGGGGAAACGCTCTCGGGAAACACTTTTTCGATCGTATTCAGCCTCATTGACCAACTCTACTCAACCGGTAGAGTTAAGCCATCGCAATCAGGAGGGAATACCGATGTCCAAGTTTCTGTCCGGTTTGAGCGCTGTCGCTCTCGGCCTGTCCCTGACATTGGGGGGCGTTGGTTCGGCGGTTGCACAGACCAAGCTTCTCAATGTGTCCTACGATCCGACCCGCGAACTCTACAAGGATTTCAACGAGGCCTTCGCCAAGAAGTGGAAGGCTGACACGGGTGAGGATGTGACCATCCAGCAGTCGCATGGCGGCTCCGGCAAGCAGGCGCGTTCTGTCATCGACGGTCTGGAAGCGGATGTGGTGACGCTGGCGCTGCAGAGCGATATCGACGCCATTGTCGAAAATTCTGGCAAGATCAACAAGGACTGGCGCTCCCGCCTGCCGCATAATTCCTCGCCTTACACCTCCACCATCGTGTTCCTGGTCCGTAAGGGCAACCCCAAGGGCATCCATAATTGGGGCGATCTGGTGAAGGGTGACATCCAGATCGTCACGCCGAACCCGAAGACCTCGGGCGGCGCACGCTGGAACTACCTTGCCGCCTGGGCCTGGGCCAATGAAGAGTTCAAGGGCGACAAGGACAAGATCAAGGCCTATGTCGGCGAACTCTACAAGCGCGCCCCGGTTCTCGATACTGGCGCCCGCGGCTCCACGGTCACCTTCGCACAGCGCCAGATCGGTGACGTGCTGCTGGCCTGGGAAAACGAGGCCTATCTCGCCGGCCAGGAATTCGGCGCTGACGCCTTCGATATCGTCGTTCCGCCGATCTCGATCCTTGCCGAACCGCCGGTCGCCGTGGTTGACGCCAATGTCGACGCCAAGGGCACCCGCAAGGTGGCGGAAGCCTATCTGCAATATCTCTATTCCGACGAAGGCCAGAATATCGCGGCGAAGCACTTCTATCGTCCGTCGAACCCGGCTGTGGTCAACAAGGATCTGCTCAAGCAGCTGCCCGATATCAAGCTTGTCACCATCGACGATCCGCAGTTTGGCGGTTGGGCCAAGGCGCAGCCTGAACATTTCGGTGATGGCGGCATCTTCGACCAGATTTACAAGCCCGCCAAGTAAGCGGATGATGGGCTGAAAGAGATTGCCCGCCCGAAAGGGAAGCAGAATAACAGCAGCTCGATCGACCGGACACCATGCCGGTCGATCCTTTATAACAAGGCCGGGGAACACCGGCTCCCAGAGAGCATTTCCAGGAAAACTGGACCCCGGTTTTCTGTCTGGAAATGCGTTAAACTAAAGATTATCCGGAGCCTTGATGAGCAATAATACATCCGGAAACAGGTGGAAGTGGCGTCAGTCGAGCGTAATACCCGGCTTCGGCCTGACGCTTGGTTACACGGTAACCTATCTGTTTCTCATCATTCTTATTCCGCTGGGCGGCCTCATCTGGTCCACGGCGAAACTGGGTTTTTCAGATTTCATTGCGATCGCCACCGACAGCCGCACGCTGAATGCGCTGCGTGTCAGTTTCGGCACGGCATTTCTCGCCGCGTTGGTCAATGCGGTTTTCGGCGTCATCGTCGCCTGGGTTCTGACGCGATATCGTTTTCCCGGCCGCCGCTTCGTTGATGCCATCGTGGATTTGCCCTTCGCCCTGCCAACGGCGGTCGCCGGCATCGCGCTCACCACGCTTTATGCCAATCGCGGCTGGGTCGGCTCGCTGTTCGAACCTTTCGGCATCAAGATCGCGTTCACGCCGACCGGCATCGTCATTGCGCTGATCTTCATCGGCCTGCCATTCGTGGTCCGCACCGTGCAGCCGGTCATGGAAGAGATTGACCGGCAGGTGGAAGAGGTGGCGGCGACGCTTGGCGCCAACCGTTTCCAGACCATCACCCGCGTCCTGCTGCCGAGCCTGACGCCCGCCATTCTCACGGGTTTCGCGCTCGCCTTCGCACGCGGCGTCGGCGAATACGGCTCGGTCATCTTCATCGCCGGCAATATTCCCTACGTCTCGGAAATCGCGCCGCTCCTCATCGTCATCCGGCTGGAGGAGTTCAACTATGCGGCCGCGACCGGCATTGCCACCATCATGCTGATCATCTCCTTCGCCATGCTGTTCCTCATCAATCTCATTCAGGCCTGGAGCCGCAAGAGGTACGGTTATGTCTGACGCTTCCCGCACGTCTGCCCGGCCCTTCCGTGATCCCGCCAGCGAGAGCCTGCCAGCCCGGCTGGCGCTGATCGCCGTCGCCTTCCTTTTTCTTGCGGCCTTCCTGGTGCTGCCGCTGGTATCGGTGTTTTTCGAAGCCTTCCGGAAAGGCGCCGACGCCTTCTGGGAGGCGATCGTCGAACCCGACGCGCTCTCCGCCATCCGTCTGACGCTGCTTGTCGCCGCCATTTCGGTGCCGCTCAACCTCATTTTCGGGGTTGCCGCCGCCTGGGCAATCGCGAAGTTCGAATTCAAGGGCAAGGCGTTTCTGATAACGCTGATCGACCTGCCGTTCTCGATCTCGCCGGTCATATCCGGTCTGGTCTATGTCATCCTGTTCTCCTCGCACAGCGTGCTCGGGCCATGGCTGAAGGGTTACGGCATCGAAATCCTCTTCGCCGTTCCCGGCATCGTGCTTGCCACCATCTTCGTGACCTTTCCTTTCGTGGCGCGAGAATTGATCCCGCTGATGCAGGATCAGGGCAATGGCGACGAGGAGGCGGCGATTTCGCTTGGTGCTTCGGGCTGGCAGACCTTCTGGTATGTCACGCTGCCGAATATCAAATGGGGCCTGCTCTATGGGGTGCTGCTCTGCAACGCCCGCGCCATGGGTGAGTTCGGCGCGGTCTCGGTGGTGTCTGGCCATATTCGCGGCGAGACCAACACCATGCCGCTGCATGTCGAGATACTCTATAATGAGTACAATATCGGTGCTGCCTTTGCGGTGGCGACGCTGCTGGCCGGTCTGGCGCTCGTGACGCTCGTTCTCAAAACCATTCTCGAAATACGCTTTGGCGCGGGCAACGCAGCCGGCAAGCATTGAAAGGCATATTCATGGAAGTGAAAGTTTCCGGCATCACCAAGCAGTTCGATCGCTTTCCGGCGCTGAACGACGTGTCGCTCGACATTCGTTCCGGTGAGCTGATCGCGCTGCTCGGTCCCTCCGGCTCCGGCAAGACGACGCTGCTGCGCCTCATCGCCGGCCTGGAGCAGCCGACCGAAGGCCACATTTTCTTTGGCGATGAGGATGCCTCGCACCGCACGGTGCAGGAACGCAATGTCGGTTTTGTCTTTCAGCATTACGCGCTATTCCGCCACATGACGGTGGCGGAAAACATCGCCTTCGGCCTCAAGGTGCGTCCCTCCGCCAAGCGTCCGCCAAAGGCCGAAATCCGCAGACGGGTATCCGAGCTTCTCGACATGGTGCATCTCTCCGGTCTCGAAAAGCGCTATCCCACGCAGCTTTCCGGCGGCCAGCGCCAGCGCGTGGCGCTTGCCCGCGCGGTCGCTATCGAGCCGAAGGTGCTGCTTCTCGATGAGCCTTTCGGCGCGCTCGACGCCAAGGTGCGCAAGGAGCTGCGCCGCTGGCTGCGCGAATTCCACGACCGCACCGGCCACACCACCGTCTTCGTTACGCACGATCAGGAAGAAGCGTTGGAGCTGGCCGACCGTGTCGTCGTCATGAGCCAGGGCAGGATCGAGCAGGTCGGCACGGCGGATGACGTCTACGACACGCCCAATTCCCCCTTCGTCTTCTCCTTCATCGGCGAATCCTCAAGCCTGCCGGTAACGATCCGTGAACGCCATGTGCTGTTTCAGGGGGAAAGCATCGGTATCGATGAGAGCGGCGATGGCGAGGGCGTGCTTTTCTTCCGTCCGGAAGATGTGGCGCTGACGGCGGAGAAGGACGCGCTTTACGGCAAGGTCACCACCTGTCGTCGCCTCGCCGGCACGCGCATCGCGGAAATCGACATCGCCAATAATGGCCACGAGCCCTATCACCTTGAAATCGAGGTGCCGCTCAACGCCGCCGTCGCAGTGGGTGCCGAACTGCGCTTCCGGCCGACACGGTGGAAGATTTTCCGCAAATAACGGGCGGCGGGTCGGCGTCCGCAATGTCCTCGTCACACACCGGCCTTGCCGGTATTCAGTCAGCCCAAGGACTTGGTCTGGCTGAATCTCTGTGACAAGCACAGAGATGAGGGAAGCTGGTGAATGCGCTGATATGCCCGGAAACGGGAAAGGGCCGCCAGAGGCGACCCTTCCATGAGCTTGGTCCTGTTTACAGACCCGGGACTGTTTCTCAACGTTCCGAAGGCAAGAGGTTTTTACGCCGAGGGCTGCCCCGTCGAAAACCCACCCTTTCCATTGCCTGCACCAGAGACCGAAATCTCATTAGACATTGGATCACCTCCTTCCGATACGTTGAACATAACTAGAAGGTAGTACGATTCGCGGTTAATGCAAGAGGGGTTCGTTCGAGGTATTGCCAGGCGGATTACGCCGCTTCTCCGGCACTCACGTCGAATTCGAAATGGATGCTGTCGTAGGGAAACTCGATGCCGCCCTCATTCCTGTCGATGATGCCCGCGTGGAGCAGCGTCGTCACATCGCGATGAACGGCCTGCACATCCCGTCCCACACGGCGCGCTACCTCGCGGATCGAAAGCGCCCCCTGTCCCGCGAGAGCCCTGACGATGGCAAGACGCAGCGGTGCGAGAATGCGGTGCAAATCCTCATAGCTTGAAAATGCGACCGACGGTTTTGCCGCCACCGGCTTTCCGGACATCGCCAGATTTCCGGCGGTGACAAACCGGTCTTTAATGTCGTCGATTGAGCTGAGACGTACGGTGAGAGCGGTCATGTCAAAATCCTTTTCATATCAGCCTGAAAAGCATCGAAGAGGCTTCAAGCGTCGTGAACTCAATTGCGTCCTCATGCCCCGCCATATGGCGATGATCACCTTTCCCGCGCTCATTGTCATAACGCAGAACGCATTCCCCCTCGATCACAAGCGCCAGCCGGTATTTGAAAGAGTGGACGCTTCCAGGAACTGGCTCCGGCAGATGCCACAGGACAACCTCGAAGAAGGCCGTTTCATTGATCACTCTGCGGGTCTTTTCGAGCAGTACGGCCTTCATGTTGTTATTCATGACAACGCCCATGGATGTTGTCAACGAAAACAACGCTGTTCGCTTCTTGCCGTCAGGACACCCGCATCACGATCTTGCCGATATGATTGCTGCTTTCCATCAGCCGGTGGGCCTCCGCCACTTCGTCCAGCGTGAAGACCCGGTTGATAACCGGTGCAACCTTGCCGCTTTCGATGAGCGGCCAGACCTGCTCGACGAGGTCGTCACGGATGGCGCGTTTCTCGTCGGCGGTGCGGGGGCGCATGGTGGAGCCGGTGACGGTGAGGCGCTTGACCATGATCGGCGTGAGATTGACCTTCTCGGCGGTGGCGCCACCCAGAAAGGCGATGATGGAAAGGCAGCCATCCTTGGCGAGTGCGGCAAGGTTCTTTTCGAAATAGGCCGCACCAATCATGTCGAGAACGACATCGACGCCCTTGCCATCGGTCTCGGCCTTGATGACGGCGGCGAAGTCTTCCTCGCGGTAGTTGATGGCGCGTCTGGCGCCGAGCTTGACGCAGGCTTCGCATTTCTCCGCTGAGCCTGCGGTGGCGTAGACATCCGCGCCGAAGGCTTTGGCAAGCTGTATGGCCGTTGTGCCGATGCCGCTGGTGCCGCCGTGGATGAGCACGGTTTCCCCTTCGGTGAGGCCTGCCATCTGGAACAGGTTGGCCCAGACGGTAAAGAAGGTCTCCGGCAATGCGGCAGCCTTGACGGCGTCGTAGCCCCTGGGGAAGGGCAGGGCCTGTCCGGCCGGCACGGTGCAATATTCGGCGTAGCCGCCGCCATTGGCGAGCGCGCAGACCTTATCGCCCGGCTTGAATTCACTGACGCCTTCACCGAGCGCCACCACCTCTCCGGCAATTTCGAGGCCGAGGATCGGGCTCGCATCCTTCGGCGGCGGATAGGTTCCCTGCCTCTGCGCGACATCGGGGCGGTTGACCCCCGCTGCCTCGACCTTCACCAATATCTCGCCTTTGGCGGGTTTCGGCAAAGGCGCTTGCGAAAGCTGCATCACCTCCGGTCCGCCATGGGAGGGAAGGTCGATGAAGCGCATTTTTTCGGGCAGGGTCATGGTGTCGGGCATGGCCAGGGGCAACTCCTCACTTGTCGGCGTCGCCTGAAGATGTAGGTCAGATGCGCCGTTTAGGGAAGAAGTCCCTTTGTCACGAGTGTCATTTTGTCTCGCCGAATACCCGGATGACGAGGCCGCCGTCATTTTCCTTTGCGGCCGCCTTGATGCAGGCGATCTCGCCGCCGATACGCTCGGGATTGGCGATGATCAGCCCTTTCGGCAGCGTGAGGACGCCGATCGAGCAGCGCAGCAGGGCGAAGTCACGCTCGTTGCCGTGGCGGTCCTGGCCCTTCATGCATCCGGCTGCACGGTCTTCGTCGGAATAGAGTTCGGCGACGTCGTCATGAAAATCGCTGAGCAACCGTTCGAGGATTTCCGTCAGTTCCTCCATCGACCAGTCGCGCACACCGATGAAGAAGTCATCGCCGCCGATATGGCCGAGAAAGCAGTCACCGGCGAAGAAATACCGGCGCATCAGGGCCGAGAACAGGGTGATGGCGTGGTCGCCGGCGTTGAAGCCATATTTGTCGTTGAAAGGTTTGAAATTGTCGAAGTCGCAGTAACAGAAGAAACGGGTCTCGTCGCCATCGCTGCAGCTGTCGACGATGAAGCCGCCGATTGCGCGGTTGCCGGGCAGCGCGGTCAGCGGGTTCTGGTCCTGCGCCATCTTTAGCTGTTTTTCATTGATGACCTTGATGAGCGACGCTGCCGAGACGATGCCGGCGTAACGCATGTTCTCGGTCAGGATGATGCAGGCGCTGCCACCCATGCTGGCGAACATGTTCATCAACTGGTCGGCATCCGCATCCAGACCCACAATCGGCGCGGGGTCGACGAAGTGGGAAATGGTGCGCTCGTAGATCTTGTTCTTGAGCAGATCGCGTCCGAAAGGCCGGTAGATATATTCCTTGAGGTGATATTCGTTGATGACGCCGCGCGGTTCGCCATTGGCGTTGAGGACCGGGAAAAAAGCCTGCTGCGGGTTTCTGCGGAACAGTTCGAAGACGCTGTCGACGCTGTCATGCTCAAACACGGTGGGAAGACGCTCTATTTCGCGGCGGATCAGAATTTCGTCCAGCGACTGGCTGCTGCGCCGCGCCACGCCGAGACGGTTGAGATGGGGAAAGCTCTCAGGCAACTCGCTGATGAACACCGTCGGCTTGGCGATCAGCCAGCCCTGCACGAGATCGACGCCATATTCGCGGCAGGTCAGAAATTCCGCTTCCGTTTCGATGCCTTCCGCAATGACGCGAACGCCGAGAACATGGGCGATGTTGACGATGTTGCGCACGAGATGCTGCTTGCGGGGAAGGTGGTCGACACCGCTGATGAAATGCCGGTCGATCTTCAGGTAATCCAGCGGGAAGTCGCAGAGCAGCTTCATCTCGCCGTGGCCGGCACCGAAATCGTCGATTGCTAGCTTGAAGCCTTCCTTGCGCATCCGCGCAATCAGCGACGTGAATTCCGGCACGCTGGTATTGTCGAAACGTTCGGAAAGTTCAAAGCAGATGGAAGAGGCCGGAATGCCCGCCCGCGCCAGATGGCCGACGAGCTTGTCGAGAATGGCGTCTCCATGCGGGATCAGCCGCACATCCAGATTGAGAAACAGGGTGGTGGAGGAAAAGTCGGGCAGGGTGGAAAATTTTGCCAGCGCCCGGCTTGCCAGCATCTGCTCGAAGGCCTTCAACTCGCCGTCTGCTGCCGCCTGGTCAAGAAGCGCCAGCGGATTGGAAAAGCCAAGCCGATCATGGCCGCGCATCAGCGATTCATAACCGAAGATCGTGCCTGTCGTTGCCTCGACAATGGGCTGAAACGCGGTCTCAAGAACAAGCTTCGCCATCGGAAACATCTGCCCGGAGGCAAACCGTCTTATGACATCGTTTTCCACTGTGACGGCCTGCATTTCTGTTCTCCGCTATTGCCCGTCCCAATCGTGGCATGCGCATGGAATGCCCATACGGGACGCGTCTCTTTTGCGGCAACAATTGCAGATGACAGGTCAACAAAAGCTTTCACGACTGTGAAGCTTTTGTGAACGTTTTATAACGGGCCCTCTATATCTAAAGAGGGCGTTGCGCCGGGCCCTATGCCCGGCGGACGTGGCCGGTGTGAGCAGCGTAAAGTTCCGCAACATTCATGCGTTCGCGGTCCGACTCGACAGGTTCTGCGGGGGTGGAGCCGACACCGTGTTCGGCGGAGGCCGCCCATAGTCTCAGCGCGGCCCTGACGACCTCGCTGCCGGATGCATAAGCGCCGCAATTAACGGCCTCGCGCATTCTTGCTGCCTGTTCCGGGGAAATCGATACTGTCACCATTGGCATGATATCACTCCCTTTTTCAATGACCGCCATAGGCAACCCGATAGATGTCCGCCGTGCGGACGGGGCGATGGCAATCTTTTGCGGGCGGTCGTTTTTTGAGGTTTTCGTCTGGACGCCGCTTCCAGCGAAATTGGTATCATTGTCTATCTTACCACGAAACGCGTTCCATACCCAATTTGCAGTATATAGGGGTTTAGTTTTTCCCTGTTCCTCGTCTACCCGATATGAGGCGGCAGGCGCGCCACAAACACCCTTATGTACGCATTGCCATGGCGAGCGCGATCATCGCAAAGCCCTGCATGATAAGGTCAATCGCCAGAAACAGGCCAAGCACCCAGAGGCTGTTCACCGGCCAGCCGGCGGCAATCACCAGACCCGCCAGTGCGGTCACTGCACCCGCCACGGCAACCCAGCCCCAGCCGGTTGCCGGTTTCAGCCTGAAGCCGACGACAAGGCGGAAGATGCCGGCGATAACCAGCGAAACCGCCATCAATAATGTCAGCACCGCCGCCGTCAGATCAGGGTTCTGGAAGGCGATGACGCCGGCAATGGCATAAAGCAGGCCGCTCAGCGTCCAGAACAGCACGCTTTCCCAGCCCTTTACCTGAAAGGCATGGAAAAGCTGCAAAATGCCGCCCATCAGCATCATGACGCCGACGTAAAATACGGAGGCAACGGTGGCGACGAGAAGATTGCCGAGCGCAATGACCCCAAAGGCCAGAAGAACGAGGCCAAGGGCCAGAAACCAACCCCACTTTGCTCTGAGGGGTGAAAATCCAGGCGCATTGAGACTGTGTGTCATCTCGCTGTCTCCATGAATGGTCGGGGTAAAGCTATCACGATTGCAGCATAGCGCAACGAGAATGCCGAAGATTTGATCCAGATCATGAGGCGCATGCAGCGGCAAAACCGTCTGCGCTTCAGTCTTTCCGCCCGGCAGCACATCCGCGACATGAAATGGCGCATTTTTTATTGATTGATTGATCAATCAAGAATATTTTGCCCGCCATCAAGGAGACCCTTATGCCCAAGATCGGAATGGAGCCTTTGCGCCGGAAGGCGCTTGTGGATGCGGCACTGCGCACCATAGGCCACCATGGTTCGCTGAATGTGACGATGTCGGATATCGCGAGGGAAGCCGGTGTGTCGGCGGCCCTTGCGCATCACTATTTCGGCAGCAAACAGCAGCTCCTTCTGGAAACCATCCGCAGCCTGCTGCGCGACTTGAGGCGTGATGCGGTGGCGGCGCTGACCCGCGCCAATGGCCCGCGTGCAAGGCTGAGCGCCATCGTCCACGTGTCCTTTCAGAGCGACCAGTTCACGCCCGAGACAGTGTCGGCATGGCTTGCCTTTTATGTCGAGGCGCAGCGTTCCGAGGAAACGCGCCGCCTGCTCGTGCTCTATTCGCGCCGTCTGCGGTCCAATCTCATGGCAAGCCTCAACCGGCTTTGCCCGCCCGATGATGCCGCGCGCATTGCGGAAGGGGCGGCGGCCCTTATCGACGGGCTTTATATCAGGCACAGCCTGCGTTCGGCGCCCCTCGGTCTCGCTTCAGCGCCGGCGCTTGTCGAGGATTATTTCGACATGCAGCTCAAATCTTTTCCCGATGGACAGCGCCCGAAGCCGTCCATCTGTGTTCTCTAAGGAGTATTCGACATGACCATCGCGACGCCGCTTAAGGCGCAGCCCAAAGCCTCGCATTTCATCGACGGGGACTATGTCGAAGACAATACCGGCACGGTGATCGAAAGCATCTTTCCGGCAACCGGCGAGGTGATTGCACGACTGCATGCGGCAACGCCGGCCATTGTCGAGCGCGCCATCGCCTCGGCCAAACGCGCCCAGAAGGAATGGGCGGCGATGAGCCCCATGGCGCGCGGCCGCATCCTCAAACGCGCCGCCGATATCATGCGCGAGCGCAACGACGCGCTTTCGACGCTGGAGACGCTGGATACCGGCAAGCCAATTCAGGAAACCATCGTCGCCGATCCGACCTCCGGCGCAGATGCCTTCGAGTTTTTCGGCGGTATCGCGCCTTCCGCGCTGAACGGCGATTATATCCCGCTCGGCGGCGATTTCGCCTATACCAAGCGTGTGCCGCTCGGCGTCTGCGTCGGTATCGGTGCGTGGAACTATCCGCAGCAGATCGCCTGCTGGAAGGCGGCACCCGCGCTCGTTGCCGGCAACGCCATGGTCTTCAAACCCTCGGAAAACACCCCGCTCGGCGCGCTAAAGATTGCCGAAATCCTGATCGAAGCCGGTCTGCCGAAGGGCCTGTTCAACGTCATTCAGGGCGATCGCGACACCGGCCCGCTGCTGGTCAATCACCCGGATGTGGCCAAGGTTTCGCTTACCGGCTCGGTCCCGACCGGCCGCAAGGTGGCCGCTGCCGCTGCCGGGCATCTCAAACACGTGACGATGGAACTCGGCGGCAAGTCGCCGCTGATCGTGTTCGATGATGCCGATATCGAAAGCGCCGTCGGCGGGGCCATGCTCGGCAACTTTTATTCCTCCGGCCAGGTCTGCTCCAACGGCACGCGTGTCTTCGTGCAGAAAAAGGCGAAAGACCGCTTCCTCGAAAATCTGAAACGCCGCACCGAAGCGATGATCCTCGGCGATCCCTTGGATTACGCCACCCATCTCGGCCCGCTGGTCTCGAAAGCGCAGCAGGAGAAGGTCCTTTCCTATATCGAGAAGGGCAAGGCGGAGGGAGCAACGCTCGTCACCGGCGGCGGCATTCCCAACAACGTCTCGGGCGAGGGCGCTTACGTACAGCCGACCGTGTTCGCCGATGTGACGGATGGTATGACCATCGCCCGCGAAGAAATCTTCGGCCCGGTCATGTGCGTTCTGGATTTCGACGATGAGGACGAGGTTCTCGCTCGCGCCAACGCCACGGAATTCGGCCTCGCCGGCGGCGTCTTCACCGCCGATCTCGCCCGCGCCCATCGCGTGGTTGACCAACTCGAGGCGGGCACGCTGTGGATCAACACCTACAATCTCTGCCCGGTGGAAATCCCCTTTGGCGGGTCGAAGCAATCTGGTTTCGGGCGGGAGAATTCGGCCGCCGCGCTGGAGCACTATAGCGAGTTGAAGACGGTGTATGTGAGCACGGGGAAAGTGGACGCGCCTTATTAATTCGGTTTGGCGGGCGGGGCTTACCCCCCTCTGTCCTGCCGGACATCTCCCCCTCAAGGGGGGAGATCGACCTGAGGCACGGTCTCGCCAATCTCAACGTTCGAGAATGAAATGACGAAACAGCGTCTTGCTGATCTCCCCCCTTGAGGGGGAGATGTCCGGCAGGACAGAGGGGGGTGAAGCCCCGCCCGCCACAACCAATCGGAACCAACGCTCATCGGAGAGAGCAAATCATGCACGCAGATTACGTCATCGTCGGTTCCGGTTCCGCAGGCTCCGCCATCGCCTATCGCCTGTCGGAAGACGGCCGCTATTCGGTGATCGTCATCGAGGCGGGTGGTTCGGACTTCGGCCCCTTCATCCAGATGCCGGCAGCACTCGCCTGGCCGATGAGCATGAAGCGCTACAACTGGGGTTATCTCTCCGAACCCGAACCGAACCTCGACAACCGCAGAATTACAGCGCCGCGCGGAAAAGTCATCGGCGGCTCGTCGTCCATCAATGGTCTCGTTTATGTGCGCGGCCATGCGGAGGATTTCAATCGCTGGGAGGAGCTTGGCGCGCAGGGCTGGGCCTATGCGGATGTGCTGCCTTACTTCAAGCGCATGGAACATAGCCATGGCGGTGAAGAGGGTTGGCGCGGCACGGATGGGCCGCTGCACGTTCAGCGCGGACCGGTCAACAATCCGCTGTTCCATGCCTTCATTCAGGCCGGCGCACAGGCAGGCTTTGAACTCACCGACGACTATAACGGCTCCAAGCAGGAGGGTTTCGGCCTCATGGAGCAGACCATCCATCACGGCCGCCGCTGGTCCGCCGCCAATGCCTATCTCCGGCCGGCGCTGAAGCGCGGCAATGTCACGCTGGTGAGTGGTTTTGCCCGCAAGGTCGTCATCGAGAATGGCTGCGCCGTGGGGGTGGAGATCGAGCGAAAGGGTGTCGTGGAAGCCATCACGGCCAATCGCGAGGTGATCGTCTCCGCATCTTCCTTCAATTCCCCGAAACTGCTGATGCTTTCGGGCATCGGGCCTGCTGCCCATCTGGCGGAAATGGGCATCGAGGTGAAGGTGGATCGTCCGGGCGTGGGCGCAAACCTTCAGGACCATATGGAGTTTTATTTCCAGCAGGTCTCCACCAAGCCGGTCTCGCTTTATTCCTGGTTGCCGTGGTTCTGGCAGGGCGTGGCGGGCGCGCAATGGCTGCTGTCGAAGGGCGGGTTAGGGGCCTCCAACCAGTTCGAGGCCTGCGCCTTCCTGCGCTCTGCAGCCGGTCTGAAACAGCCTGACATCCAGTATCATTTCCTGCCCGTCGCCATTTCCTATGACGGCAAGGCCGCCGCGAAAAGCCATGGTTTTCAGGTGCATGTGGGCTACAACCTGTCGAAATCGCGCGGCAATGTCACCCTGCGTTCCGCCGATCCGCATGACGACCCGGTCATCCGCTTCAACTATATGAGCCATCCGGAAGACTGGGAAAAATTCCGTCATTGCGTGCGCCTGACGCGAGAAATCTTCAGCCAGAAAGCTTTCGACGATTTTCGCGGACCGGAAATCCAGCCGGGCGAAAAGGTGGAGACGGACGAGCAGATCGACGCCTTTTTGCGAGAGCATCTGGAAAGTGCCTATCACCCCTGCGGCACCTGCCGGATGGGTGATCGCAACGACCCGATGGCGGTGGTCGATCCCGAATGCCGTGTGATCGGCGTGGAGGGATTAAGGGTCGCCGACAGCTCGATCTTCCCGCATGTGACCTATGGCAACCTCAACGGCCCGTCGATCATGACCGGCGAAAAGGCGGCGGATCATATTCTCGGGAAAGCCCCTTTGCCGCGCTCCAATCAGGAGCCGTGGGTAAACCCGCGCGCGGCCGTCAGCGACCGGTAAGGATCAATGATAGTCGTCTTCGCGCTGGTGGCGGACGGCGGCGATGGTGACTGTTTCCGGGCCGTCGATGCGGAACAGCACGATATAGCCGGATGACCCGAACGGTACGAGGAGTTCGCGAATCAGGCTGTTTTCCGCAGATGCTTTGCGGCAACTGAAGGGAAACTCACCGAGAATCTCCAGTCCTGCTCTTATGGCGCGGATCGCTTTCTCAGCCACATCGATGTCGTAGGCGATCAGAAAGTCATAGATGCGATCAAAATCCGCCAGTGCTTCTTCGGTATAGCGAAGCTCATATGTCATTTTCGCTTCGCGGCTTTCGCAGCATCAAGCTTTCGTTGCATCATCGAAAGAACATCGTCGGTCGTATAATAAACGCCGGTGCGCTCAGCGTCTTCGAGTGACGCGAGCCCACGTGCAATGAACTCCGCCTGCGATTTGCGGATTTCCACCTGCCTGCGCACGGACTCTTCAACGAAGGAGGACAGTGTCTCGCCTTCCTTCAGCACGCTTTCAGCAGCTTCGCGAAAATCCGCGGTCACCCGCAACGAAGGGATCGTCGCCGTTTTCATATTGGTTCTCCGTGCGTTGCAATTGCGATGCGAAGCTTCGATCACGAACCGCGCAAAGTCAAATGCAAAACTTGCAATCAGTGCCCGGGAGGCCGATAAACGGGCATCCCGCCTACCAAAGACTGATCTGGACCGCCATGCCCGCCGACTACAAAAAGCTGAAGATGCTTCGCCGTTCCCGTGTTGTCTGGGGATCGTGGCGGGTGTGGAAGCCAAGAGCCGTATTCTGGTTTGGCGCGCTTGCGGTAGGCATCATCAGCGTCGGGTTCGCATGGGCGGCGGATCGCGCCCAGCATCTTTTCTTCACCGCCACCTCTTCCGGCGAATGGTCGTTCCTGTTGCCGCTCGTCATAACGCCGCTCGGCTTCACGCTTTGCGCCTGGCTGGCATTGACGGTTTTTCCCAATGCAGGCGGCAGCGGCATCCCGCAGGCCATCGCTGCGCGGCACCTGCGAGACGATGCGGATCGCTCGCGGCTTCTGTCGCTGAAACTCGCCTTCGGCAAGGTGGTGCTGACGGTCGCTGGTCTTTTGTCCGGTGCTTCCATCGGCCGTGAGGGCCCGACCGTTCAGGTGGGCGCCTCGATCATGCTGCAGGCCGCGCGCTGGGGCGGCATGGCGCAGGCGAAAGGCCTCATCCTTGCGGGATCGGCGGCGGGCATTGCGGCCGCCTTCAACACGCCGCTCGCGGGCATCGTTTTCGCCATTGAGGAAATGAGCAAGACCTACGAATCCCGTGCCAACGGTCTCGTCCTCACCGCCGTCATCCTGTCGGGTCTTGCCTCGCTGGCGCTGGTTGGAAGCTATACCTATTTCGGTGCGAGTTCGGTACTCGCTGAAACGGTGAAGGACTGGCTTCTGGTGGTGATCTGCGGCATCGGCGGCGGTGCGTTCGGCGCGCTTTTCAGCGCCGGGGCACTGCGCCTTTCCGCCCGCATCCGCCGCTTTGCGCAGACCATGCCATTGAAGCGGATGCTTGCGGTTGCCGCCGCCTGTGGTCTTGCCTCCGCTATTATCGGCATTGCAACGGGTGGCGCGACCTTCGGAACGGGCTACGAACAGGCGCGTGCGGCGATCGAGGGTCAGGCTGCGCCAACCTTCTTCTTTATCGAAAAGCTGGCTGCGACTTTCCTCGCGATGATGTCGGGTATTCCCGGCGGTATTTTCGCGCCGTCACTGTCGGTGGGCGCGGGCTTTGGCAGCACCATGGCCAATTTACTTGGCACCAGCATCGGCCTCGGCGCCATTGTCGGCATGGCGGGATATTTTGCGGGCGTCGTGCAGGCGCCGATGACGGCCTTCGTCATCATTCTCGAAATGACCGGTAATCATGAGGGGGTCATTCCCATCATGGCCGCTTCGATGCTGGGATATCTGACGTCCCGCCTGTTTTCCCGCGAGCCGCTCTATCACGGCCTGTCGCGCGTTTTCATCGCGCAGGTCATCCGCGCAAGAAGGGCAGGTCATACCTCCAATGCCTGATGGCGTCAGATGCGGGTATCCGCCACCCCGAAATAACCCAGCCCCGGTATCTTCACGCCGGGCCGGCTGAAATCCACACCCGCAACCAGACCGAGGAAATTGACCTCGAAGCCGCTGCGCGCGCCTGCGGAAATGCCGAACAACCCGCCAAGCGAAATGCTCGCATCCTTCCAGTCATCGGCGACATGATAAAAAGCGCCGTTCGGCAGATAATCACGGCCAACCGCGTCGGGCGGCAATACCACTCCCAGTTCAGGCACGCTGCGCAGCACATGGGCGACGAAGGTGTTGGAGTTCGGGCCGGGATAGATGCGGTATCCGCCCGGTTTGCCATAGGGGTAATCGGCAATCGCCTTTTCGATCTTCGGGATCAGCTTTTCCGCCTCTGCGCCATGGATGGCGACGACCTGACGCGGGGTGTTGGAATACCAGAAGGCATCCGCGGCATAGCCGTTGCGGCGGATCGGCGTGCCCCAGCCCACCTTGTCGTAACGGTCATAAGCCGTCGCGCCCGGCTTTTTCAGCACGATCCAGGCGTGGCTGGCAACGGAGCCCTTGAAGCCGCCGGTCATGGCGGAGAACACATAAACCGCGGCCTCACCGTCGGCGTCGGCTTGCGGAAGGGCGCCGGAAGATGACCAGCGGGCATCACGCCAGCCCTGCGGATGCTCCCGCATGGCCCACAAACCGGCTGAGGCCAGTGCGGGAAGCAGATAGATAACGGCAATCGCCAGCAGCAGACGTTTTGCAAATTTCACTGATAGCCCCGTGCATCGGAAAATCAATCGCGCTATCAACGGCATGAAATCAGAATTTTTTGAGGCTGCGAACATGAACAATTCCGTTACCGTCGAAGTCACCCGTGGAAACCTTGTCGAAAGCCGCCATCAGGGCCTTGCCGTGGTGGTGGATGGCGATGGTGACGTTCTGTTCTCGGCCGGCGATATCGAGCGTGGCATCTTCCCGCGTTCCGCCTGCAAGGCCATGCAGGCCCTGCCGCTGGTGGAAAGCGGTGCTGCGGACGCCTATGGTTTCGGCAGCCGTGAACTGGCGCTTGCCTGCTCCTCCCATTCCGGCGAAGACGACCATGCGGAGCTTGCCGCCTCCATGCTTGCCAGGGCAGGCAGGGATGTCGATACGCTGGAATGCGGCGCGCACTGGTCTTCCGATCAGAAAACCATCATTCATCAGGTCCGCACGCTGGAAAAGCCGACGGCGCTTCACAATAATTGTTCCGGCAAGCATTCCGGCTTCATCTGCGCCTGCTGCCACACGGGCACCGATCCCAAGGGCTATGTCGGCTACGATCACCCCCTGCAGCGGGAAATCCGCGCGACGATGGAAAGCCTGACGGGCGCGGCGATCGGCCATGACAATTGCGGCGTGGATGGCTGTTCGATCCCCACCTATGCTGTGCCGCTGAAGGGGCTGGCGCATGGTTTTGCCAAAATGGTAACGGGCAGGGGGCTGGACGAGGGGCGTGCCAAGGCCTCCCGCCGCCTCGTGGAGGCCTGCATGGCGGAACCGTTTTACGTGGCGGGCACCGGCCGCGCCTGCACGAAGCTGATGCAGATCGCACCGGGAAAGATTTTCGCCAAGACCGGCGCCGAAGGCGTCTTCGTCGCGGCGCTGCCGGAACAGGGCGTCGCGATCGCGGTAAAATGCGAGGACGGCACGACACGCGCGGTCGAAGCGATGATTTCGGCATTGCTCGCCCGCCATTTTGGGGAAGGCAGCGCCGAGCAGCAGGCCTTGCTGGGTATGGCGAACCGGCAGATGCGCAACTGGAACGGCATCCATGTCGGCGATATCCGCGTTGTCGGCCTTTAGAAATAACCTTTGACGCGACCGGTTGCCGGCACGATGATGGCTGGCCCTTGCGCGTGGCAGCCATCCCGTGGCTGCCGGCAGGGGCCGGCGTCCGCACACGAGGAGGTGGGCGCCCTCATTGCTTTGGAGGTCGCATATCCATGTTCACACTGTTTTTCTCCCCCGGCTCCTGCTCGCGCGCCAGCCATATCGTGCTTGAGGAATCCGGCCTGCCTTACACGGCCCACCGCGTCAATTTCGCAGATGGCGAGCAACGCTCCGAGGCATTCCTGAAAATCAATCCGAAAGGCCGCGTGCCGGCGCTCGCCACGGCCAGCGGGGTGTTGACCGAAACGCCCGCCATTCTCGCCTTCATCGCCCAGATGGCCCCGGAAAAGAAACTCGCACCGCTCGACGATCCCTTCGAGTTTGCCCTGATGCAATCCTTCAACGCCTTCATTTCGTCCACGGTGCATGTCGCCCATGCGCATGGCCGGCGCGGCAGCCGCTGGGCGAGTGAGGACAGTTCTCTGGCGGATATGAAGGCGAAGGTGCCGCAAACCATGACCGACTGCTTCGAGCTGATCGAGCACGGCATGCTGCATGGCCCATGGGTTCTGGGCACGGCCTATTCGGTCGCCGACCCCTATCTCTTCGTCATGTCCGGCTGGCTGGAAAGCGACGGCGTGGATATTGCCCGCTTCCCGAAGGTGCATGATCACTTCCGCCGCATGAACGAGCGGCCTGCGGTTCAGAAGGCGCTGGCGGGTGAGAAGGGGTGAAGCCTTAATGCGCCCAAGGGACCCCGGCTGGCGCCCTCGTTCAAGCAGCTTGCTTGTTTGCCACGCTCGCTTCCCTCATCCCTGTGCTTGTCACAGGGATCCAGCCAGCCCAAGTCCTTGGGCTGAAAGACTCTTCCCGCCGCGCAGACGCACGTCGGCTGGATTCCTGTGACAAGCACAGGAATGAGGGGCGAAAGAGATGCGCGTCGGCTCAAGGCCGGAACGAGGGAGGTGCGGGAGGAGGAAGAACGCCTTCTGCTCAAGCCGCCTCGGCGGCCCGGCTGTCCCACATCGTCTTGAAGGCCGTGCGGGCCTGGCAGCGGCCCAGCCAGCTTTTTACCGCCGGATGGGCGTCGAACAGCGGCTGGTGACCCTGCGCATAACGGACTATTTCCGCCGCATTGAGATCGGCGACGGTGAAACGGTCACCCACCAGATAATCATGATTGGAAAGATGCTGTTCCAGCACCCGGAAAGGGCGCTTCAAGAGGCGCGCGGCGACATCGATGACCGCCCTGCCGGCATCGCCTTCCGAGAGCCCTTCGGCCACGGCCGAAGAAATCTTCAGCGAATTGGCTTCGACTTCGGTTGCGGCGAAAAAGGACCATTGCAGCATCGCCGCATCTTCCTTCAGATCGACCGGGGCGAGCGATCCACCATATTTGCGGGCGAGATAGAGATTGATGGCCATGGATTCATAAAGCACCATGCCGTCATCCTCGATGCAGGGAATGGTGCCCATCGGGTTGATGGCGAGAAACTCGGGAGACAGCGTGTTGAGCGGGGCGTCGGTCGCCAGCGGATCGGCAAGGCGGCGGGCCTGTATCACCGGCACATGCTTGAATTCTATGCCCAGTTCCCCCGCAAGCCAGAGCGTGCGCGTGGCGCGGGAACGGTAGACACCGTAAATCGTCAACATCGAAATTTACCCCTTGAACCAGTTCGGTGACGGCACGTTACGGTTTCACTGTTTTAAAGTGAAGTTGCAGATCGCTGGGCCAACTATGATTTTTTCTGATCCGTCAGGAAGTCCGTATCCGGCGAGAGACGATACTCGAAACGGTCGATGAAGCGTTCGAACAGACGTGCGAATGTCTCGACATCCTCGTCCGCCCATCCATCCATCACATCCTTGATAACGCTCATCTTGGTCCTGCGCATTTCCTGCAGCAGGCTGGTGCCGAGCGGTGTGATCTCGACGATACTGCGACGGGCATCCTCCTGCGAGACGCCGCGTTTCAACAGGCCGCGCCCGACCATATCCGCCACCACGCGGCTGCCGCGCGAGGGGTCGATGCGCATGCCCTCGGCAATGGCGCCAACGGTAACATCGCCGTCCGCGCGGCGCAGGATGTCGAGGACGTCGATATGGGAGAGTTCGAGACCGGGAGCGAGCTTGGCCAGCGCCATGCGGCCGATGATGCGGCGTCCGATCATGATGCGCATGCGCGTCATCGTATTACCGATACGCCTGATGTCATCAGGCAGATCCTCGTTCCAGTCTTCCTCAGTCGCCACGCTTCATCGTCCCTTTCGATGCTGTTTCCGATCACATTTAGTGGCATTAGCATAGATGTCAAAAACTTGCCATTGACATATATATGCTAATAGCACACAAATTGTCGCAGCAAAACCGCCGGAAGCCAACGAGATTTTTCATGGATATGTCTACCGCCCCCGTGGCGCCGCTTGTGTCGGATCACCGGCGCAGGCTCATCGTCTTTCTGTTTCTGATGCTGGCCATGTTCATGGCGACACTCGACAACCAGATCGTATCGACAGCACTTCCCACCATCGTCGGCGAATTCGGCGCGCTGGAGCGTTTCGGCTGGATCGGCTCGGCCTATCTTCTGGCCACCAGTGCGGTCATGCCTGTTTATGGCAAGCTGGGCGATCTGTTCGGACGAAAATACGTGATGATTGCGGCGGTCATCATCTTCACGCTCGGTTCGCTCGCCTGCGGGCTGGCCTGGTCGATGGATAGCCTGATCGCGGCCCGCGTGCTTCAGGGCCTCGGCGGCGGCGGCATCATGGTGTCGATCTTCTCCGTCAATGCGGATCTGTTCGAACCGCGCGAAAGAGCTCGCTACCAGAGCTATTCCAGCCTCACCATCATGGCCTCCGGCAGCGTCGGGCCTATCCTCGGCGGCACGATGAGCGATCTGTTCGGCTGGCGGTCGATCTTCCTCATCAACCTGCCGCTCGGGCTGATCGTCATCACCGGCCTGATTTTCCTGCTGCCTTACCGCCGCCCCGCGCGCCAGCCGAAGATCGATTATCTCGGCGCCGTGCTGCTGGCAGCGACGATTGCCAGCGTCGTCTTCTGGGCCGACAGCAGTGAATTGTTCGGCTCGCTCATTGCCGGTCCAAGCCTCGGCATCATCGCCTTCGCCGTCATCGCCGCCTTCCTCTGGGTGCAGGTGGAGCGCCGCGCGCCGGAACCCGTGGTGCCGCTCAGGCTCTTCAAGGACAGCACCTTCCCGCTGTTGATGATCGTTTCGCTGACCAGCGGCGGCATCGGAATCGGCATGGTGAATTATTATGCCCTGTTCCTGCAGACCACCACCGGGCTTTCCCCCTCCCATGCCGGGCTGTTCTTCATCGCGGTCACCGGCGGCATCGTCATGGGCTCGCTATCGGCCGGGCGGCTGATCTCGATCACCGGCGTCTACAAGCCGTTTTCGGTGGCAGGTCTGACGATCAACCTTCTCGCCATGCTCTGCTTTACGCAGGTGCATGCCGGCACGCCGCTGGTGCTGATCGGCGCGCTGATGCTGGTGCAGGGTTTCGCCGTCGGTCTTGGCCAGCAGGCGCCGATCATCGGCGTACAGAATTCCGCGCCAAAGGCGGATATCGGTGCCGCAAGCGGCGCGGTGACCCTGACCCGCATGGGTGGTGCTGCCATCGCCATCTCGGTCTATGGCGCAATTGTCACCTCCAGCCTCAAGGGCGTTGCCGTCACCATTCCGGGTGTCGGCAGGATCGAGGAGTTGACGCCGAAGATGCTGTCCGAACTGCCCGCGGCATCCCAGACAGCGGTTGCAGCCCTTTATTCGGATGCCTTTACCCCGCTGTTCTTCGCAGCCGCCGCAACCGCCGCCATCGGGCTTGCCGCAGCACTGATGCTGAAACCGGTGCGGCTACCCTCGGCGACACCGGCGGCGAAGCCGGCGGAGAGTGCCGGGGAGTAGGGGCGGGACTTTTGCCTGGACAAGAAAATCGTTGAATGCGGGCTTTACGCGGCATTCAACGATTTTTCGACGGCCAGACGGAAGCCCAGCGCATGCATGACTTTCTGCACTGTTTCGTAGCGAAGCTTCGAGCCCGGCTTTAGAGCCTTGTAGAGGCTTTCCCGACCGAGACCGGAAACATCCGCAATGTGTGACATTCCGCGAGCCCTGGCGACTGCGCCAAGGGCGGCAATGAAGACATCCGGGTTTTCATCTTCCATCGCGACGGCCAGATATTCGATCATGGTTTCATCGCTGTCGAGGTAGTCTGACACATCAAATTTGCTGAATTCCGTCATGGTCATTTCTTTCCAATTGTTTGCGCCATGTCGATCGCAAGCTTTATGTCCCGCTTCTGGGACGACTTGTCCCCGCCGATCAGAAGGAAATAAACTTTTTTGCCAATGCGGGTGAAATAGACCCTATACCCCGGACCGTAGTGGATGCGCATTTCGGAAACGCCGCCACCTACCGGCTCGCAATCGCCGAAATTTCCATGCTTGGCAGCGGTAAGACGGTGAAGAATCCGCACCTTTCCAGTGCGATCCTTTAAAGCCTTCAGCCATTCGTCGAACTCCGCCGATCTCTCGAAACTGTTCATCATAAAAAGTATCCGAGTGGATACAATTTAGCAAGCGCAAATCCCATGGCTGTCCTCCAACCGGCCGTGCGCTTGTATTGCGCCCGCGAACGTCGTGCCGCAACTCGATACAGCCCCGGCTCAAAGCCAAAATGACAGTGGGGTGACGGCAAAACAAAAACACCCACGCTGGAAATTTAACGCCCGTTCCGCGTTATGCTCGCAGCACTTTACATTCGCGCGGGCGGTCCTATCTCAATGAATATGAAGCCGGAACAGCTCCTGAACTCCACGCCCAAGGGCCTTTATTGTCCGCCGGGCGATTTTTATATCGACCCCGTGCGCCCGGTGGCGCGCGCGTTGATAACCCACGGCCATTCCGATCATGCCCGCGCCGGCCACGGGTCCGTGCTGGCCACCCGCCAGACGCTTGATATCATGCGCATCCGTTATGGCGAGGATTTCTGCGGCAGCGAACAGGCGGTCGCGTTCGGCGAGACGGTGGAGGTGAACGGCGTGACCGTCGGTTTCCATCCCGCTGGCCATGTGCTGGGTTCGGCGCAGATTTCCGTGGAAATGAACGGCATTCGCATCCTCGCCTCCGGCGATTACAAGCGCGGTATCGACCCCACCTGTACGCCCTTCGAAACGGTGCCGTGCGACGTGTTCATTACCGAGGCTACCTTCGGGTTGCCGGTGTTTCACCATCCGCTGCCGCGGGTGGAAATCGGCAAACTGCTGACCTCCATCAGGCAGTTTCCCGAGCGCACCCACCTGGTCGGGGCCTATTCGCTCGGCAAGGCGCAGCGCGTCATCAGGCTCTTGCGCGATAATGGTTACGCCGACCCCATTTATATCCACGGCGCGCTGGCGCGGCTTTGCGATTATTACGTTTCGCAGGGCATCGATCTCGGTGATCTCAGGCCCGCAACAGTGGAAAAAAGCAATCCCGCCGCTTTCAAGGGCGCCATCGTCGTCGGCCCGCCCTCGGCCTTTCAGGAACGCTGGGCGCGACGTTTCAACGAGCCGCTGATCGCCTTCGCATCCGGCTGGATGATGGTGCGGCAACGGGCAAAACAGGGCGGCGTGGAGCTGCCGCTAGTGATATCAGACCATTGTGACTGGCCGGAACTGCTCGAAACCATCCAGGAAATTGGCCCGCAAGCCGTGTGGGTCACCCATGGGCGCGAAGAGGCGCTGGTGCGCTGGTGCGAATTGCAGGGCATTGCCGCCAAGCCGCTGCATCTTGTCGGTTACGAGGATGAGGGGGATTGAGATGAAAGCCTTCGCCACGCTGCTCGACCGCCTCGTTCTCACCCCCTCGCGCAACGGCAAGCTGAAGCTGCTGACCGATTATTTCCGCGATACGCCTGATCCCGACCGGGGTTACGGACTGGCGGCGATTGCCGGCACGCTGGACCTTAAAAGCGTCAAGCCTGCCATGCTGCGCGAGCTGGTGCTGGAGCGCATGGACGAGGTGCTGTTCCGCTATTCCTACGATTATGTCGGCGATCTGGCCGAGACCATATCGCTGGTCTGGGGCAATATCGGCGGTGCTGATGATTCCGAGGCGCAGGATCCGCGTCTCGGCGAAGTCGTCACATTGATGAATTCGCTCGGCCGTACCGAGGTGCGCGGCGCCGTGCGCGATCTGCTCGACCGGCTCGATACATCCTCGCGTTTCGCTTTCCTCAAACTCGCCACCGGCAGCCTGCGCATCGGCGTTTCGGCGCGGCTGGCGCGTCAGGCGCTGGCGGATTTTGCCGGTAAGGACATCACCGAGATCGAGACCCTCTGGCACGGGCTGACGCCGCCCTATACGCCGCTTTTCGCCTGGCTGGAGGGCAAGTCCGAGCGGCCGGTGCTGGCGACGCCTGCCATCTTCCATTCGGTGATGCTGGCGACACCGGTTGCAGACGGCGATCTCGATGCGCTGGACCCGGCCGACTACGCCGCCGAATGGAAATGGGACGGCATTCGCGTGCAATTGTCCCGCGCCGGCGCCACGCGAAAACTCTATTCCCGTTCCGGCGACGATATTTCCGGCGCCTTTCCCGATGTTCTTGACGCGATTGACTTCGAAGGGGTGATGGATGGTGAGTTGCTGATTGGCGGCACAGCGCGGTCCAACAATCTCACCCGCACCTTCTCCGACCTGCAGCAGCGGCTGAACCGCAAGACGGTGACAGCGAAGATGCTGGATGATTATCCAGCCTTCATCCGCGCCTATGACCTGCTGTTCGAGGGCGAGAGCGACATCCGCGCGCAGACCTATCTGGAGCGCCGCGGCAGGCTGTCGGATATTATCGAGCACGCACCGCATGACCGTTTCGACCTTTCGCCGCTGATCGGCTTTTCCAGCTGGCAGGAACTCGACACGCTGCGCGCCGCCCCGCCCGATCCGGTGATCGAGGGCGTGATGATCAAGCGCCGCGACAGCGCCTATCAGGCCGGCCGTGCCAAGGGGCCGTGGTTCAAGTGGAAACGCGATCCCTACAATATCGACGCCGTCATGATGTATGCGCAGCGCGGCCACGGCAAAAGGTCGAGTTATTATTCCGATTTCACCTTCGGCGTCTGGGCGGAAGGTGAGGACGGCGAACAGCTCGTGCCCGTCGGGAAGGCCTATTTCGGCTTCACCGATGCGGAGCTGGAGGTGTTGGACAAGTTCGTGCGTGACAATACGGTCGAGCGTTTCGGCCCGGTGCGGGCGGTGCGCGCCACGCCGGATTTCGGTTTCGTGCTGGAGGTGGCCTTTGAGGGCATCAACCGTTCCACCCGCCACAAATCCGGCGTCGCCATGCGCTTCCCGCGCATCGCAAGGCTCAGGGCCGACAAGCTGCCGGCGGAGGCGGATCGCCTGTCCACGCTGGTGGCGATGATCGATGGTGTGGAGGGGTAGTGCTTCCTTGTCCAGAAATTGCCACGATGCCTGCGAATACATTGTTGTCATTCGCGAATCCGTGATTGGACAGTTTCCCGCCGCAGTGTTGAACTGCTAATATTCTCATTCCCGCCCTCAGGTGCACATATGGCAGAAAAACGCTTTCTTTCCTCACCTTTCGGACAGGAAGAGAGCGGCGTGATCTGCCCGAGCCTGACACGGCGCGGCCTGCTTGTCGGCGCGATTGGCGCCTCGGTGGCAGCGCTCTTGCCGCCGGGTGCAAGCGCGGCGGGTTTTTCCGCCCCCGAAGTCCTGCCGCTCGAAAGACAGGACTATGCGGAGGCCCGCAGACGTTTCCACACCCATCTGCTGCGCAAGATGCCCGCACCGGAAAAATCCTCAGCCCTCGGCACGCCACCCGGTGCCGAACGGGTTACCTATCCGGGCGGGCCTGACGGCTCCATCGAGCTTGTCGCCTGGCTCTCCCACTACCAGCCATCCGGGACGCCGAAACCAGCCGTCCTGTTTCTCCACGGCGGCAATGCCACGGGTGACGGCCATTGGGCGCTGATGAAGCCCTATTGGGAAGCCGGTTTCGTCGTGCTTCTCCCGTCCTTCCGGGGTGAGAACGGCCAGAACGGCAATTATTCCGGTTTTTATGATGAAACGGCGGATGCGCTGGCGGCTGCGGCCTATCTGGAAAACCTGCCCGGCATCGACAAAAAGCGGTTCTTCATCGCCGGCCATTCCAATGGCGGCACGCTGACGCTGCTGGCGGCCATGAGCCGCAAATTTCGTGCCGCCGCGCCCATGTCCGCGGGCGTCAATTCATGGCGTTATTTCAACCGCTATTCGGACGAGATCTGTTTCGATGAAACCGACGAGCGCGAATTCATCATGCGCTCCTCGGTCTGTTTCGGCCCGAGCCTCAAATGTCCGGCGCTGCTGCTGCGTGGTGACGAAGAGCGGCCATTTGATGCCGATCACCAGCTGTTTGTCGATCGTGCTTTGTCTTCCGGTTTCAAGGTCGACAAAAAACTGCTGCCCGGAACCCACAATGGCGTGGTCCCGGGCGCGGTGACGGAAAGCATCCGCTTTTTCAATCAATTCACATAAAAGGGCCGAAAACCGCTCGCGCAGCTTTCGGCCCTTCTGAAATCAGGCGCTCTTCTTGAAATAGCCGAGCAGCCGCATGGCATTGGCGGTAACGAGAACCGTCGCGCCGGTATCGGCAAAGACCGCAAGCCACAGGCCGGAAAGGCCGGTAACGGTCGTCACCAGAAACACCGCCTTCAGGCCAAGTGCGATCGTCACATTCTGGCGGATATTCGCCATCGTGGCACGCGAAAGACCGATAAGGCGGGCCGCATCGCCGACATTGTTGCGCATCAGCGCCGCATCCGCCGCTTCCATCGCCACATCCGTGCCCGAGCCGATGGCGACACCGACGCTGGCGGCGGCAAGTGCCGGCGCATCGTTGATGCCGTCACCCACCATCACCACGGTCTTTTGGGCGGCCAGCTTGCGGATTTCCTCGACCTTGTTCTGCGGCAGGAGTTCGCCGCGCGCTTCAAGGCCCAGCTTGTTGCCGATGGCACGCGCCGTGCGGGCATTGTCACCCGACAGCATCAGCGAGGAAATGCCCATGTCCTTCAGCGCCTTGACACCTTCAGCCGCATCCTTGCGCGGTTCGTCGCGCATGGCGAAGAGGCCGCTTGCGGTTCCGCCGGCCATCACGACAGCCACGGTCTTGCCTTCGCTTTCCAGTGCGGAAATGCGATCGGCCAGTTCCTTCGAGAGGGTGCCGACTTCGGTTGCAAAGCGCGGCGCGCCGATGAACAGGTCCTTTCCGCCGACAGTGCCCTGCATGCCGCGACCGGAAATCGCCTTGATGTTGGAACCGGGCAGGGGCTTCACACCGGCCTTTTCGGCATGGTTGACGATGGCCCGCGCCAGCGGATGGCTCGATTCATGCTCGATGGTTGCCGCCTCGGCGATCAACCCGACCTCGTTGCCATCAAGCGCCACCACGTCGGTCACCACAGGTTCGCCAAGCGTCAGCGTGCCCGTCTTGTCGAAGGCAACGGTTTCGGTACGCGCCAGCATCTCGATAACCGCGCCACCCTTCACCAGCATGCCGTGGCGTGCCGCAGCCGAAAGGCTGGAGGCGATGGCCGCGGGAACGGAAATGACGAGCGCGCAGGGGCAACCGATCAGAAGCAAGGCGAGACCGCGATAAATCCAGGTGTCCCAGTCACCAAGGCCGGCAAGCGGCGGCACGATGATGGTGAGCACGGAGATCGCCACGATCAGCGGCATGTAATAACGTGAGAAGTTCTGGATAAAGCGCTCGGTCGGCGCGCGCGCATCCTGCGCTTCCTCGACAAGGGTGATGATGCGGGCGATCGTGTTGTCTTCCGGTGCGCGGTCGACGCGGATGCGCAGCGAACCGTCATGGTTGATCGAGCCGGCAAAGACGCGCGCGCCTTTTTCCTTGGCGACCGGAATGCTCTCGCCGGTCATCGGCGATTCGTCGACGCTCGACTCACCTTCCATCACCACGCCATCGGCGGCGATACGGTCGCCCGGACGTGCCACGACCACCTGGCCGATGCGCACCTGATCGGCGGCGACCTGACGCAGCGCGCCGTTTTCCTCCACCAGTGCCGTTTTCGGCAGCAGCGAGCCAAGGGCCTTGATGCCCGAACGGGCGCGAGCGGCCGCAAAGCCTTCCAGCAATTCACCGATGGAGAACAGGAGCACGACGATGGCCGCCTCTTCCGCCTCGCCGATGAAGATCGCGCCGATGGCGGCAATCGTCATCAGCATCTCGATGGTGAAGATCGCGCCGAAACGCGCCGCGTTGAAGGCATTGCGTGCAATGGGGAACAGCGTCACCAGCGTCGCGACGATGAAGGCGTAACCGCCCCAGGCCGGAAAGCTCAGCTCCGCCGCATAGGCGACCGCGACCAGAATGGTGCCGGTGAAAGTGTTGCGGGCCTTTGCGGTGCGCCACCAGGCGCCTTTTTCATCCGCGCCGTGGGCATGGCCGACTTCAGCGCTCGGGGCTGCTGCCGTCACCGTCTGCGCCTTGTCATGGGAATGACCGGCGTGATCATGGTCGTGGCCGCCGCAATTTGCATGGTCGTGATCCGAGTGATCATGGCCGGCGTGATCGTGGCCTGAGTGGTCATGCCCCGAATGGTCATGCTTGTGATCATGGCCGCTGCACGAACCGTGATCGTGGTCGTGATTACCCTCCACCTTTTCGCGGGCAGCCTTTTCCTGCGGCAGCAAAGCGGGCTTGAAGCCGAGCTTGCGCAGCGTGTCCTCGATTTTTTCGACCGGGGTTTTGCTTTCGGCAAGCGACAGGTTCAGCCTTTCGCGTGCGACGGATACCTTGACGTCGGCAACGCCGGGCAGGCGCGAAAGCGCGGTCTCGATCTTCGCCGCGCAGCTGCCGCAATCCATGCCGCCCACAGAAAAGATCAGGGCATTGCTGCCGTCAGCCTTCGTCTCCGTGTCGGCATGGTGGTGGCCACCGCACGATGAATGGTCGTGATGCTCGGCCTCGACTTTTGCCTGCGGGGCCTTTTCCTGCGGCAGCAAAGCGGGTTTGAAGCCGAGCTTGCGCAGCGTATCTTCGATCTTTTCGACCGGGGTTTTATTCTCGGCGAGCGACAGGTTCAGCCTTTCCCGCGCAACGGAAACCTTGACATCGGCCACGCCGGGCAGGCGCGAGAGCGCGGTTTCGATCTTCGCAGCACAGCTGCCGCAATCCATGCCGCCGACCGTAAAGGTCAATTCCTCGGAGTTGCTGTTCAAATTGTCGCGTGTCGAAATATTCATGATTTCCGCTCCTGAATTCCAATCGACAGCCAATCTGGCACCTCTAGCAACTAGAGGTTCAAGAGCAAAAATGCAGTTTCTCGATTTTTTTTGAAAGGCTCACACCAGCTTCGCGCCAGCCGCGTGGTGCATCTTGCCGCCACAGTTGGTTCCATGAAGCGGTTCAGATGACAGCACTCCTATTGAAAAACGGCCGCCGGGCGGCCTCTCTGGCGGGCCTTGCGGCTCTGCCCCTGTTGAGCGGCTGCCTTTTCGTGACGGATACGAGCCGGATGAACCCTGACGTCTTCGTGCAGGAAACCGCGCCCGTCTTCAATTTCAATTCCGTAAGCTCCAATCGCCAGCCGGAGCTGCCGCCGCAGCCGGGTCAGCTTTCCACGCGCCCGCCGGACCTGTTCAGAACCCGCTTCCATCAGGAATATGGCCCGCCGGTGCGCGGCCAGGGCCTCAGCGCACCGCAGGTTCAGGGCATGAATACGCCGCGGGCCGCGGGCCAGAGCGCGCCGCTCGCACCCGACCGGATGGCGACCTATGGCCTGCCCGTCTCCAACCCGCTGCACCGCGTGATGTATGGGCCGATCCGCGATGATGACCGTTCCTTGCCGGCCATTCCCTATGGCCGCATCGATCCGCGCTATTTGAGGCAAGAGGTGAGTTACCAGACGGCGGAAGCGCCGGGCACCATCATCGTCGATACGAAACAGCATTTCCTTTATCTGGTGCAATCGGGCGGCAAGGCCATCCGTTACGGTGTCGGCCTTGGACGTGACGGTTACGCCTGGTCGGGTCGCGGCAAGATCCAGTGGAAGGCGAAGTGGCCGCGCTGGACACCGCCCGACGAAATGGTGAAGCGCCAGCCGGAACTCACTTCCATTTCCGCCGCCAATGGCGGCATGACGCCGGGTCTCAACAATCCGCTTGGCGCCCGTGCGCTTTATATTTTCAAGGACGGCAAGGACACGCTTTACCGCGTGCACGGCACGCCCGACTGGCAGTCCGTCGGCAAGGCGACCTCGTCCGGCTGCGTGCGCATGCTCAATCAGGATGTGATCGACCTCTATGAGCGCGTGCCGCAGGGCGCGCAGATTGTGGTTATCTGACCACGTTCTGAAAGAAAGCGCTGTGCCGCGCCGTCGCTCAAACGCCTTGTGACTGGCTTTTAGCGGTCGGTTAACTATTTTCGCAATACGCCTGAGACGTGGAACAAACGACGTACAACGGCGATATAGCCGTTCGCAATGTGGGACAAACCGGACTTATGACGAGCACCGACACAGATCTTTCCAGACGTACCTTTCTCTCCCTTCTCGGCATTTCCTCCGCTTCGCTTCTGGCAGGCTGCGCCTCGTCGGGCACGGGAGACGCCATCCGCCAGCAGGCAAGCGCCATCGGCAGCGATTTCCGCCAGATGTTCTCGCCGGGCGTCAGCGATGCGGAACTGGCCGTCATGTACGGCTCCGTCGAGGATGGCGGTTACGTCATTCCCGCCGTGCCCTATCAGAAAATCGACCGGCGTTATTATCGCCAGCGGGTCGTCGACCCGACCGGCGAGCGCCCCGGCACCGTCGTTGTGGATACGCGCTCGCGCTTCCTCTATGTCGTGGAGCAGGGCGGCAGCGCCATGCGTTACGGCGTCGGCATCGGCCGCGATGGCTTTGCCTGGTCGGGTGAGGGCGTCATCCAGTGGCGTCAGAAATGGCCGAAATGGACCCCGCCGGATGAAATGGTCGCCCGCCAGCCGGAACTGGTCAAATATTCGTCCAAGAATGGCGGCATGCCGCCGGGCCTGAAGAACCCGCTCGGCGCGCGCGCCCTCTATATCTTCCAGAACGGCAAGGACACGCTTTACCGTCTGCACGGTTCGCCGGAATGGAACTCCATCGGCAAGGCCGTCTCTTCGGGTTGCGTGCGCCTGATGAACCAGGATGTCATCGACCTTTACGACCGCGTGCCGCAGAAGGCGCGTGTGGTGGTCTGGCAGTAAGCCGATACTCAATCGCATAAAAAGGCGGCCATGTGCCGCCTTTGTTTTTTGAGGATTATGGTCGCGCCAGGCTATCCTTCAGCGCATTCACCCGGTCCCGCAGCTGCGCCAGCTCCTCCAGCCCGCAACCGGTGGCGCCGCCGATGGCCGCCATGATCTTCACGCCCTCTTTCTTGAGGTCGGCGCCCTTCGTCGTCAGGGCCACCAGCACCTGCCGCTCATCCACCGTGCCGCGTTTGCGGGTAATCAGCCCTGCATGTTCCAGCCTCTTCAGCAGCGGCGAAAGCGTGCCCGAATCAAGCCCCAGCATTTCGCCGAGCGCCTTGACGGTGGAGGTCTCTTTTTCCCAAAGCGCCATCATGACCAGATATTGCGGATAGGTCAGCCCGATCGGGTCTAGCAGCGGTTTATAGGCCCGCGTGAAGGCATGTGCCGCGCCATATAGGGCAAAGCATATCTGCTGGTCCAGCCTCAACAGGCTTTCCATCTTGGTGTTATCGCCCTCTACGCCCATTGTTTTGCTCCAAAAATCAACCGGGAAGGGAACAATCGGCCCCGGCTTTCGGTTCCTGCCGCATGGATGCGCGACGAAATTTCGTGAAAATTATCGCAAAAAACAATTTCGCATTCAATGTACAAAATTATATTGCGCACAATTTAATTGTTCGCTATAAGAGCTTCAACACCAACCCGAAGGGAGTAAATGCCATGCCTATTCTCTACACGACCAAAGCATCCGCCACCGGTGGCCGCGCCGGCAACGCCAAGTCGGAAGACGGCGTCCTCGACGTCACGCTGACTGTTCCGAAGGAACTGGGCGGCGATGGCGCCCGTGGCACCAATCCGGAGCAGCTTTTTGCTGCCGGTTATTCGGCCTGCTTCCTCGGCGCCTTGAAGGCTGTCGCCGGCAAGCAGAAGGTAAAGATTCCTGAAGACACGACTGTGACGGCAACTGTCGGCATCGGCCCGCGCGAAGACGGCACCGGCTTCGGCATCGAAGTGTCGCTGAAGGTCAACATTCCCGGTCTGGAACGCGAAAAGGCAGAGGAACTGGTTGCCGCCGCCCATATCGTCTGCCCCTACAGCCACGCGATGCGCACCTCCACGGAAGTGCCCGTTTCGGTAGCCTGATTTTTCAGGCTTGAAATGCGGGGCCGGGGTTCATCCTGGCTGCTGATGGGGAGCGAAACTCGCAGCACCCGCGACGTCATCCTCGGGCTTGACCCGAGGATGCATCGGTCTCGGTGGGTATGGATCCTCGGGTCAAGCCCGAGGATGACAGAGGCGAGATTTCGCGCCTCCGTCGGCAACGCTTGGGCCGGGTTCATCCCGGCCTTCTTGTTTTCAGAAAGAAACATGCTATATTCTTTCTAAGGAAAGGATTTGTGCCATGAATATTCACGCCAAGACCGCCAGTGATCCTGCATCGCAGGGCAGGGTCGTTACCAAGGCCGTCATCGCCGCTGCCGAACGGCTGGGCCTGAACGCCGCCCGCACGGCGGATATTCTCGGCGTTTCCGCACCCACGGTCTCGCGCATGAAACGACTTGATTTCCTGCTGGAGCCGGGCGCCAAGTCCTTCGAGCTTGCGGTGCTGCTGATCCGGGTGTTTCGTTCGCTGGACGCCATCGCCGGTGGCGATGAGGCGGTCGCGAAAAACTGGCTGCGCAATCACAATACGGCGCTTGATGCCGTGCCTGCCGACAGACTCACCACCATTACCGGATTGATCGATGTCCTCTCCTATCTGGACGCCCGACGCGCTCCTGTCTGAAAAACGCACCGCATCGGGAAAATACTGGCGGCTGGTGGAGGCGCAGCATCAGGTTTCCACCATGAAGCTGGTGGACACGGTGGAAGAGCAGTCGCTGCTGGAAGATATTCTGGAGGCGAGCAAGAGGCCGTTTCCGCCGGAATGCGCCGGTTTCGACTATCTTCTCGCCACCCCCTTCCGTTATGGCGCTGCCTATCCGCATGGCTCGCGTTTCCGCCGGGCAGGGTTTACCGAAGGCGTTTATTACGCCGCCGCGAAGGTGGAAACTGCGCTTGCCGAAATGGCCTTCTACCGGCTGCTTTTTTATGCGGAATCCCCCGGCACGCCACTGCCTGCCAATCCCGCCGACTATTCCGCCTTCGCGGCACGCATTGCCACGGATGCGGCGCTCAATCTCACCAAGCCCGAACTGAGCCGGGACGAAGCGCACTGGACCGACCTGCAGAATTACGAGCCCTGCCAGGCGCTTGCCGAGCAGGCGCGGCTGGCGAAAATCGAGGCCATTCTCTACCGCTCGGTGCGCGATCCCGCAGGCGGCCTCAACATTGCCATCCTGTCACCTAAGGCCTTTGCCGCGAAAGCGCCGGTGGAACGGATGAGCTGGCGCATTCACCTGTCCAAAACAGGGGTGCAGGCGCTCTGCGAATTTCCGATGCGCAGAACTGGTTTTTCGGTTTCGGATTTTGCCGGTGATCCGCGTCTGGCGGGTCTGTTGGGTTGATTCTCGTCTGTTAGGCAGGACGTCGCCGCCTGTTTCTTCTCCCCGCCGGGGAGAAGGTGGCCCGAAGGGTCGGATGAGGGGGCAACGGCAGCGATGGACCGCACCCTTGCCCCCTCATCCCGCTGCCGCGGACTTCTCCCCCTAGGGGAGACGAAACAAGCGGCATCCCTACAGTCTAATCGGGCCTAGCCGTAAGTTCGGGCAGCCCTTACTGCTTCGCCACACGCGCGCGCAGTTCTTCCACATGCGCAGCGATTTCCGGTGTCACCGCCTCGCCGAAATCTTCCATTTCAAACATCGGGCGGATTTCGATCTCGCTTTTTTCCAGCATCGGGTTCGGGCAGCGTTTCACCCATTCCACCGCCTCGTCCATGTCTTTCACCTGCCAGAGCCAGAAGCCGGCAACCAGTTCGTTGGTATGCGGGAAGGGGCCGTCGATTACGCTGCGGCTGTCGCCGTCAAAAACGATCCTTTTGCCCTTGGAGGAGGGGTGCAGGCCGTCGCCGGAAAGCATGATGCCGGCATTGACCAGTTCCTCGTTGAATTTCCCCATCGCCTCCATCAGCTCGGTCGTCGGCATGACGCCATCTTCGCTGCTTTTCGTGGCCTTTACAAAAACGATGACACGCATTGTCTTTCCTCCTTGGTTGCGTCTTCCCGATAGTTTCGCCGTTCGTCGCGACGGCCCGATGACATTTTCGGCGACAAAAGTGGCGATATGCCGCCTTCGTGTCAGCCGAGGTCGATGAGATCGCGGCGCAGCCGGTCAGGGTCGCCGCTGCCGATGCGGGCTTCGATTTCGGCATGGGTCTGTTCCCAGATGGGGAAGGCGGCGGCGAGCACGGCCATGCCATCGGCCGTCAGCCGCAGGCGCTTGCCGCGCCTGTCCCTGGGATCCTGCTCGATGCTGACCAGCCCGCGCCGTTCCAGCGGCTTCAGCGCCGCCGTCAGCGTCGTGCGGTCCATGGCCAGAAGGTTGGCGACCGGCCCCATCGGCGGCGGTTCCGGCCGGTTGAGCGACATCAGCAGCGAAAACTGGCCATTATTGATGCCAACAGGCTTCAGCGCGTTGTCGAACAGCCGCGCAAGCGCCCGTGCCGCACGCTGCGCATGCAGGCAGAGACAGGCGTCCCGCACGAAAAGAGTTGCTGAAAAAGGAATTACGCTGGCGTTTGACATGGGATAAATATGTTGATATCAACCTAATTAGTCAAGCGGAACTTGATGCCCCGCTGATGGTTTTATTGACTTTCAATGCAGAAATAGGCGGCGCGCTGCGTGGGAGCGGAGTGGTGCCGTGGTGAAAGACGGATCCAAGGAGGAAAGATCATGTCTCATCCCGTTGTTTCGAATGAGGAGTGGATTGCGGCCCGCCGCGACCTGCTGGTGAAGGAAAAGGAACTGACCCGCGCCCGTGACAGGCTGAACGAAGCGCGGCGTGCATTGCCCTGGGAAGAGGTGACGAAGGACTATATTTTCGATGCGCCTTCCGGCCCGAAATCGCTGAAGGAACTCTTTGGCACCTGCAGCCAGCTCATCGTCTACCATTTCATGCTGGCGCCCGACTGGGAGGAGGGCTGCACCGGCTGTTCCTTTTTTGCCGACCATGTCGATGGTGCGATGGTTCACCTGAAGCACGGGGATGCGGCCTTCGTCGCGGTCTCCCGCGCGCCGCTCGAGAAGATTGAAGGCTACAGACATCGCATGGGCTGGAAGTTTCCGTGGGTTTCGGCTGACAGCAGCGACTTCAACTATGATTATCAGGCCTCCTTCCGCGATGAGGATATCGAGAGCGGGGCTATCACCTATAATTACCGTGAAATCGAGCCTATGGGCGACCTGAAGGACCTGCACGGTGTCAGTGTTTTCGCCAAGGGCGAGGACGGCAAAATCTACCATACCTATTCCGCCTATGCCCGAGGCATGGAACAGGCGCTCGGCACGCTGATGCTGCTCGATCTGGTGCCAAAAGGCCGTAACGAAGACGGGGTAATGGATTGGGTGCGTCGGCACGATCAATATGAGGACGAGCCGAAAGCCGCATCCTGCTGCCACTGAAAACAGACAGACGAGGAGGACACAAGATGGAAATGGAAATCGCCAAACCGCAGAAGGAACATGAATTCCTGAAGAGGATTGTCGGAGACTGGGTCATGACCTCCAGTTCCGGCCATGAGGGATATGATCCTGATGATCCGAACCAGCAATTCAACGAGACCGTCCGCTCCATTGGCGGGCTGTGGATCATTGGCGAAGGCACCGGCAAGATGCCTGACGGAACGGAGATGACGGCCGTCATTACGGTGGGTTTCGACCCGGCCAAGGGCAATTTCGTCGGCACCTGGGTGGGGTCGATGATGACCAATCTCTGGGTCTACAAAGGCTGGCTGGAAAATGACGGCAAAACCCTGACGCTGGAAGCGGAAGGGCCTGCCTTTGACGGTTCCGGCCGCATCGACACCTATCACGATGTACTGGTGCTGCATGACGATAGTCACCGCAGCTTTTCCGGCAGCGTCAAGCAGCCGGATGGCACCTTCAAAACCTTCATGACGTCGGAATTCCGGCGCAAGGCATAAAGCGCTGCCGGAATTCATCCGAACCCGAAGCGCCGCCGCATTCCGCGGCGGATGATCGCTAAAAATTCGCACCAAGATCTCCGGAGGAGACAAAATGTCCGATACACACGGAAAATTCATATGGGTCGAATTGATGACGCCTGACATGGAAGCGGCCGCCCGCTTCTATGGCCATGCCATCGGCTGGCAGACCAAGGATTTCGGTTCGCCGGAAATGCCCTATCTCGTGCTGGAAGCTGACGGCAAAGGCATGGGCGGCATCATGGAGCTGACCGAGGAACATAAAGGGCAGGGCATTCCGCCGAACTGGACCGGTTATGTCTCCGTGGACGACGTCGATGCCTCGGCGAAACAATTCGAGGCAAAGGGCGGCTCCGTCATGCGCCAGCCGCAGGATATCCCGGAAATCGGCCGCTTTGCGGTGGTGGCCGATCCCTATGGTGCGGTTATCTGCATCATGACGCCGCTGCCGATGGAGAGCGGCGGTTTCCCCGAGGACATGCAGAGCAAGCAGGGGCATGTCGGCTGGTACGAACTGATGACGGGCGATGTGGATGGAGCGACCGCCTTTTACGGCGACGTCTTCGGCTGGACCAAGGACCATGATTTCGACATGGGCGAAATGGGCCCGTATCGCATCTTCGCCCATAACGGCAAAGCCATTGGCGGCATGATGAAACGCATGCCGCAGGTACCCGTCTGTTATTGGGGTTATTACTTCAATGTCGACGGTATTGATGACGCCGTCACCCGCATCAGCACCGGCGGCGGCAAGGTCGTCAACGGCCCGATGGAAGTGCCCGGCGAGAGCTGGATCGTCAATTGCCAGGACCCGCAGGGCGCGTTCTTCTCGCTGGTTTCGCAGAAGAAATGACGGTTAGTACCCCTCCCGCCGCGAAACCGGCGGGAGGGGGTGGCCCATTCGAGGGCCATTACGCCGAGGCGAAAAACGCTTCCGGATCGTCGACTTCCACCAGCTTCCGCTTGTCTATCAGCCAGAAACGGGTCCCGACCGCCCGCACGAAACTTCTGTCGTGCGAGATGAGGACGCAGCTGGCTTCATGGCCGGTAATCTCCGCCTCCAGCGCTTCCTGCCCTTCAATGTCCAGATGGTTGGTGGGCTCGTCCAGCAGGTAGAAATTCGGTTCCGTCAGCCGCAGCGCCAGCATGGCAAGCCGGGCCTTCTGCCCGCCGGAAAGCGTTGCGATGCGGCGTTTCTGCATTTCCATGTCGATCCCCGCACCCGCAAGCAGGCCGCGCACCCGCTGGTCGCCAATGTCGAACCGGCGCGTCATGAGCGCAAAGGCTGTGCTGTCGTCGTCGATTTCCGCAAGCGACTGATCGACATATCCGGCCACCAGCGATGGCGTCGCCTTTATGCCTTCGCGTATCTGCTCGGCATCGGTCACCGCTTCTTTCAAAAGCGAGATCAGCCGCGTCTTGCCGACGCCGTTGCGGCCGAGAATGACGACGCGGTCGCCCTGGCGGATAAATTGCCGGCCGGTGCGAAACAGCACTGTTCCATCCGGTATCGAGACGGGGATATCTTCCAGTGTAATCAGGACCTTGGCGTGGGTGCCACGATTGGCGAGCTGGATCTTGCCGGCTGATCGTTCCTGATGTGCCGGCCGCGCTTTTTCCTCCAGCTTTTCGGCGCGCTGGCGCAACTGCTTGGTCTTGATGGTCAGTAGATCGCTGCCGGAATTGATGCCGATATTGTTGAGCTTCGCGGCCTGCCGGCGCAATTGCTGCACGGTTTTCATGTCGCGCTGGAAGCGTCGCTCATCGGCCGCATCCTCCTCCGCAAGTGCCGCACGCGCGTGGCTATAGGGCAGGCGGAAGAGCGCCGAATTTTCCGGCCGCAGAAACAGCGTGGTTCTTGTAACATTGTCGAGGAAGGCGCGGTCATGGCTGACGATGACGACCGCCGTATCGCGCGGCAGCTGATTGAGCCAGCTTTCCAGCACGTTGATTTTTTCAAGATCGAGATGGTTGGTCGGCTCGTCGAGCAAAAGGACATCCGGCTCGGTGATCCAGGCCCGCGCCAGCATGGCAAGCCTCTGCCAGCCGCCGCTCAGTTCTTTCAAAAGGCGCTGACGATAGGGCTCCGGCACCATCATGGCGTCGAAAATAATATCGGCGCGCCAGCTTTCATTGTCGATCGCATCCGCCGGCAGGGCGGAAAGCACGGCGTCCCGCATCCTCTGTTCCAGAAGCGCCGACGGCAGGTGCTGATGGACGATGGACTGCGTCAGCCCGCGTAGCCGGGTGATATCGCCATTGGTGGCGTCCAGTTCACCGGCAAGGCAATTGAGCAGTGTGGATTTGCCGCAACCATTCGCCGCCACGATGCCGATGCGGTCTCCCGCATTCACGGTGAGGCTGAGATTGGAAAAAAGCGGTTTTCCCAGAATGATTCCGAGATTGCGAAGCGTGATAAGGGTCATGAAGTCGTCTCTGGCAAACGGACCAGCAACGAGCCGTGCTCCGCCATGGGCAGGACTGCGTTCAGCTCGAGTTGGTCAGTTATGAAAAATGCGCAACCGCAGACATGCTGCTTTCTGCGCGGCCTTTTGGGCAAACCAGAGTGTTTGGTGTTCCGGTCAGCCCTGCAAACGCGTCTGCAGGGCAAAAAGGTGGCAGAGCTGGCGGTTGCGCCAGAAGCAGGAAATATCCATGCGAAGCCTCCTTTCTTGATACGGGTTGAACTGATCGATGCTTAACAGCGGCGGCGTTGGGAGGCAATGGGTTTTGTAAAAGGGGGAGGTTAGGGAATGCGGTATGGGCGCGCAGCGACGATTGATCGCCAGACGCCTCCACTTCCGTCATTCCGGCCTTGAGCCGGAATCCAGTCAGCCCAAGTCATTGGGCTGAAAAGACTCTCTCCGCCACGCAGACGCGTGTCGGCTGGATACCGGCGCAAGGCCGGTATGACGGAAGGAGCTTACGGAAACGCTGTAAGCATGGAGCCTGCCCCAACAGGTGCGACCTTTGCGGTAGACCGGCTGAAACGTATCGCTTTACCGCTTCAAGCTCCCCAAAATCCCCCGCACGATCGCCCGACCGACAGAGGTTGCAACCGAGCGGGCAGCACTTTTCATCGCCGCCTCGATCACCGTCTCGCGCTGGTAGCCGCTCGTCTTGCGTGCCCCGCCATTGCGGGTGCCGGTGGTGGAGGCCTGCGTGGGTTCGTCATCGCCGAAGCCTGGCAGACGCCAGCGTCCCGAGGCATTGTCGGACTGGTTTGCGGTGTTTTCCTCTTCCGCGCGTTTGGCGGCTTCGGCTTCCGCCGCCTTCTGGGCGCGGGCATTGAGGATTTCGAAGGCTGATTCCCGGTCGATATCCTTGTCATATTGGCCGGCAACCGGGCTCAGATCGATCAGCGATTTGCGCTCGGCATCCGTCAGCGGCCCGACACGGCCCGATGGCGGCCGCACGAGGGTACGCTCCACGATGGAAGGCGCGCCCTTGTCATGCAGGGTGGAAATCAGCGCTTCACCCGTGCCGAGCGTGGTGATGATGTCGGCCGTGTTGAAAGCCGGGTTCTGGCGGAACGTATCGGCCGCCGTTCTCACGGCCTTCTGTTCGCGCGGCGTATAGGCGCGAAGCGCGTGCTGCACGCGGTTGCCCAGCTGGGCGAGGACGGTTTCCGGCACATCAAGCGGGTTCTGCGTGACGAAATAAACGCCCACGCCCTTGGAGCGGATAAGCCGCACCACCTGCTCCACGCGCTCGACCAGCACCCGCGGCGCGTCGTTGAACAGCAGATGCGCCTCGTCGAAAAAGAACACCAGGCGTGGCTTTTCCGGGTCGCCCACTTCCGGCAGTTCCTCGAAGAGTTCCGAGAGCATCCACAGCAGGAAGGTGGCGTAAAGACGTGGATTCATCATCAGCTTGTCGGCGGCGAGAACCGAAACCGTGCCACGCCCATCGGTGCCGACGCGCATGATGTCGGCGATCTTGAGTGCGGGTTCGCCGAAGAAATTCGCCGCACCCTGCTGTTCGAGGACAAGCAGCCCGCGTTGCAGCGAGCCGACCGAGGCCTTGGAGATAAGGCCGAACTGGTTGGAAAGCGCCGTTGCGTTTTCGCCCATGTAGTTCAGCAGCGATTGCAGATCCTTGAGGTCCAGCAGCGGCAGCCCGCCCTGGTCGGCGATCTTGAAGGCGATGTTCAGCACGCCTTCCTGCGCTTCCGATGCATCCATCAGCCGGGCGAGCAGCAGCGGCCCCATTTCGGCGATGGTGGCGCGCACGCGATGGCCTTTTTCACCGTAGAGATCCCAGAAGATCACCGGCGACTTGCCATAGGAAAAATCCGTAAAGCCGATCTGCTCGGCGCGTTTCTGCACCCAGTCTTTCGCCTCGCCCTCAGCGGCGATACCGGAAAGATCGCCCTTGATATCGGCGCAGAAAACGGGAACGCCGGCCTTGGAGAAGCTTTCGGCCAGAACCTGCAAGGTCACGGTCTTGCCCGTTCCCGTCGCGCCGGTGATGAGGCCGTGACGGTTGCCGAATTTCAGCTCCAGATATTCGCCCTTGTTCAGGCTGTCGTCCGGATTGCGGCTGGTCCCGATATAGAGCTGTCCGTCCTGCAACATCGACCATTTTCTCCTGCGGCTGACGCGAATTAAAGCGTTACAAGCATGCTTTGGCCGCTGCCTGTAAAAGCGGCCTTTTCATAGTTTGGTTGTGATGATCTTATAAGGACAGTTTCAAGGCGCAACAACTGCTTGATGGCGATGAAGAAAAACCGCCTCATGAAAGTTGCCGCACCCGCCCGCCGCCCGCTTGAATGCGGCATGGGATTGTTTTACGTTGACGTTAACGTCAGTTATTCGATGTTGGCGTCGTTTTTCAACAGGAGGCAAGAATGAACGAAGTCGTAGATCAGATCGCCGCAAAGGCGGGTATCGACCCTGCACTGGCCGAAAAGGCCGTTGGCATGATTCTGGGTTTTCTCCAGCGCGAGGCGGCAGACGGTCCGATCGCCCGCATGATCGAAGCCATTCCGGGCGCCAGCGATCTGGTGGCGCAGTATAACGGCGAGGGCGCCGGCAACGGTGGCGGCCTGCTCGGCGGCCTGATGAGCGCGATTGGCGGCGGCGGCATCATGGGTCTCGGCCAGCAGCTGATGAGCCAGGGCCTCGGCATGGGCGAAATTTCCACCCTTGCCAAGGAAACCATCGCGGTTGCCCGCCAGCATGCGGGCGATGAGGTTGTCGATCAGGTGATCGCTTCGGTTCCGGGCCTCAGCCAGTTCGCTTGATGCGACGTTATTCCAATGCGGGGCGCGGCGGCTGTTCGTTGAACAGGCGCCGCGCCTCTTCTATTTCCGCATGGTGCGTTTCCGCCCAGATCCATACGCCGCAAAAGGCGCTGCCAAGCGTTCTGCCCAGAGGCGTGAGATCATAATCCACATGCGGCGGAATGACGGGGTGCACGGTGCGGCGCACCAGCCCGTCGCATTCCATTTGCCTCAGCGTTTTCGTCAGCATCTTCTGGCTGATGGTGCCGACCAGCCTGCCGATCTGCGTGAAGCGCAGGGTGCCGTTCTCTTCCAGCACCTCAAGGATCAGCATCGTCCATTTATCCGCGACTTTCGCGATGATGTCCTGCACCAGCGCCTCGATGACCGGATCAGTCTCAGTCGGCGGCGGGACCTTGCGCCTGTTCTCGATCACGGGATCGGCGGCGTGCCGTTTCATCTTACACTCTCCTTTGGGTAAGTATAATTCTTTCGGGTGCCTACTTACGAATAGAGAGTAGAATAGCTAATTTCCTGTCATCCAACAAGCACGACAACACGACAAGGATTTTCCGATGAAAACGACAGGCAACACCATTCTCATCACCGGTGGCGGCTCCGGCATCGGGCGGGCGCTGGCGGAAGCGTTCCACAGGCTCGGCAACAAGATCGTCATTTCCGGCCGCCGCCAGACCGTGCTGGACGAGGTGACGGCGGCCAATCCCGGCATGGCCTCGGTGGTCATGGACGCGACCGATGCCGATGGCATCCGCGCTTTCGCGGACAGTCTCATCAAGGCGCACCCGACGCTCAACGCCGTCATCAACAATGCCGGCATCATGCGGCCGGAGGATATCGGCGCGGCCCCGGATTATCTGGAGACGGCAGAGGAAACCATCGCCACCAATCTTCTGGCGCCGATCCGGCTGACGGCGGCGCTCCTGCCGCATTTCCTCAGGCAGCCCGATGCCACGGTGTTGACCGTGTCCTCCGGTCTCGCCTTCGTGCCCATGGTGCTGACACCCACCTACAGCGCCACCAAATCGGCCATCCATGCCTATTCGGTCGCGTTGCGTGAGCAGCTGAAAGAGACCCCGGTCGATGTCATCGAAATCGTGCCGCCCTATGTGCAGACGACGCTGATGGGCGAAGGGCAGGCAAGCGACGAGAGAGCCATGCCGCTCGAGGCCTTCATTTCCGAAGTGATGGATATTCTGACAAACCGCCCGGAGGACAGGGAAGTGGTGGTGGAGCGCTGCAAGCCGCTGCGATTTGCTGCCCAGAACGGCAATTTCGATCAGGTCTTCGGCATGATCAACGGCATGCATCCGTAAGCGTCCCTGTGCGGGGCAGGCTGCCTGTGATAGCCTGGCGTTCTTTGAAGGGAGCGCCAGGTTTTTTATGGGCAGTCGTCAATTCCTCATGCCGAAAACTGCCATGCCCGGTATCTCTGCGGTTGTGGCGGATAGCGACCGTGTCTTCCCACGCCACATGCACGATCAGTTCGGCATTGGCCTTGTGGAGCGCGGCGCGCAGAAATCGCTCTCCGGTCGCGGCATGGTGGAGGCGAAAGCGGGCCATGTCATCACGGTCAACCCGGGTGAGGTCCATGACGGCATTCCGTTGGGAGAGGGCGGCCGCGCCTGGCGGATGCTCTATCTCGACATCGATATCGTACGGGACGCCATTGCCGATATCAGCGAAAAAGATCACGGCACTTTCGAATTTTCCTATCCCGTTGACATCAGGCCTCTGGCAGATCGGTTCCGCGCGCTTTTTTCAGCCGTGACGGCAACGGATCGCCGGGGTGACACCCTTCGCAGCGACGAGACCCTGCTGATGCTGCTCGTGGGTGCAATGGAAACGGTGGCAACACCACGCGAGACGGCGGCACCCGATAGCATAAGACGGGCGAAAAGCAGGATCGATGACGATCCCGCCCGGCCATTGCGCCTAATCGATCTGGCGCAGGAGGCCGGCATGAGCCAGTTCCGCTTCCTTCGATCCTTCAGCAAGGCCACGGGGCTGACGCCGCACCGCTACCTTTTGCAGCGACGCCTGCATCTGGCACGGGATGCGCTGGCCAAGGGCGCGCCGCCCGCCGATGTCGCCTTTTCCGCCGGTTTCTCCGACCAGAGCCATTTGAACCGGCTTTTCGTGCGGCAGTTCGGGGTGACGCCGGCGGCGTATAGGGTGGCGGTTTCGTAGAAGCTATCCTCCCTCATTCCTGTGCTTGTCACAGGAATCCAGCCAGCCCAAGTCTTTGGGCTGAAAGGACACCTGCCCGCCGCGCAGACGCGCGTCGACTGGATTCCTGTGACAAGCACAGGAATGAGGAGGAGTGGGTTGAGCCCAGCCCGTATCCAGCTGCAATTTCATCCAAGACCCCCGCGCCGGGCACAGTCATGCTCCTGTCCTCCATCCCACAGGACTTGCAGCTTTCATGACCCTTGAATTCCTCATCACATCCCTCGTCGTCGCGGCCTCTCCCGGAACCGGCGTGGTTTACACGCTCGCCGCCGGTCTCTCCCAGGGGGCGAAAGCGAGCATCATTGCGGCCTTCGGCTGCACGCTCGGCATCGTGCCGCATCTGCTGGCCGCCATCACCGGCCTTGCCGCCATTCTGCACGCCAGCGCGCTGGCCTTCGGCGTGGTCAAATATCTGGGTGTCGCCTATCTCATCTACATGGCATGGAACACGCTTCGCGAAGATGGCGCGCTGAAGATCGATGATGGCCAGGAACATCGCGGGGTGACACGGGTCATCGGCGAGGCGATCCTCATCAATCTCCTGAACCCGAAACTGTCGATCTTCTTTTTCGCGTTCCTGCCGCAATTCATTGCGCCGGAGGAGGTTTCTCCGACATGGCGCATGGTCGATCTGGGGCTGATCTTCATGGCCATGACGTTTCTGGTGTTTGCGCTTTACGGCTGCTTTGCCGCCTCGGTCAGGCGCCAAGTGGTGGCGCGCCCGGCCGTGCTCACCTGGCTGAGACGCAGTTTCGCCGCCGCTTTCGTGGCGCTCGGGGCGAAACTGGCTTTGACGCAGCGGTGAGGCCGAGCCGGGCTCACGCTACCGGTTGTCTCAATCGTCCCAATCGGGTGCGAGGTGGCCGGGGCTGACGATGCGGCCGTTCGGTTTGGCAAGCGCGTGGATCGCCTGCATTTCCTCTTCCGTGAGCGCAAAATCGAAGATGTCGAAATTCTCCTTCAGGCGGCTTTCCGTCGCGGTCTTGGAAAGCGCCACGACATCCGGCTGCTGCACGGCCCAGCGCAGGGTCACCTGTGCCGCCGTCTTGCCGTGCCTTGCGCCGATATCCTTCAGCACCGGATCGTTCGGCACCCTGCCATCGGCCATCAGATAATAGGCGGTGACCGAAAGCCCGTTTTTGCGCGCTGCCGAGATCACCTTCGTCTGGTCGAGATAGGGATGGTATTCGATCTGGTTGGTGGCAAGCGGCGTGTCGGACAGTTTAACCGCCTCTTCGGTCAGCGCCACGTTGAAGTTGGAAATGCCGATATTGCGGACCTTTCCGGCTTTGCGCACCTCGTTCAGCGCACCGATCCGTTCCGCCAGCGGCACATCGCTTTTCGGCCAGTGCAGGAGCAGGAGATCGACATAATCCGTCTTCAATTTCTGCAGGCTTTCATCGACCGAGGCTAGAAAATCATCGTGCCGGTAGCGGTCCACCCAGACCTTGGTGGTCAGGAAAATATCGTGCCGGGAAATGCCTGATTGCGCGATGACCTCGCCGACCGCACCTTCGTTCTTGTAGATCTGCGCGGTGTCGACATGGCGGAAACCGAGTTTCAGCGCCTCCGGCAGAATGCGCCGCACATCGTCTTCCGGAATGCGGAAGGTGCCGAAACCGAGGGCGGGAATATTCGCGCCGTTGGCGTTGATGTGATACATGGATGTCTCTCCTGTTTGCTGAAAACATGACCGGCAAGGACTGCCGGACGGGGAAGCGGTCTTTTATTAACTGGTGTCCGCGCCATCGGTTTCAACCGGGTGGGCGATATCACATCAATACGTAATCCACCGGGCGCGGATCGGCCGGAAGGTCCGTCTCGCCCATCGCCTCGCGCAGATTGATCTCGATGACGGTGGCGAGCGAATTGATCGGCAGCGCATTGAAGCCGGTGCCGAAGGGGTCTTCCAGCTCGTCGGACAGGGCATCGAGGCCGAAAAATGTGTAGGCGATCAGTGTGCTGGTAAATGGCGTGGCCCAGCCGAGCAGATCGGTGAAACCAAAGGGCAGCAAAAGGCAGAAGAGGTGCGCGGTGCGGTGCAGCAGCAGCGAATAACCGAAGGGAACCGGCGTGTGGCGAATACGCTCGCAGGAGGCAAGTGCGGCCCCCATCTGCTGCACGGTGGCATCCAGCATCTGCAACTGGATATCGCTGATCTGCCCTTTTGCGTTTGCGGCAACGAGATCGCTGGAAATTCCGCGCAGGAGCATTTCCGGCCTGTTGCGGCTGCGGGCATAGCTCTCCGCCAGATCATCCGGGATGAGCCCGGCAACAGCCGATTTCGCCCCGCCCGGGCGCAGATGCGAAACCAGCTCGTGGCAGAAGACGATGGCGAGATCGATGACCCGTCGGCGCGAGACGGGATCGGTGACGCCCTGCCGGCTTTCCAGAAGGGCGCTCTGGCGCGAGAGCGTGCGCGCCACGGTAATCAGTGCACCCCATTGCTTGCGGGCTTCCCACCAGCGGTCGTAACAGGCATTGGCGCGAAAGCCGAGGAAGACCGAAAGCGCAATACCCAGCAGTGAAAACGGCGCGCCGTTCAGCGCCTGCACCAGGTCGGGCCGATCCTTGTGCGCCCAGACGACGAGCGTCGACAGCAGGAAAACGGCAAGCACCTGCGGAAAGATGCGGACGATGATGGAGCCGCGCACGATGATGAAAAGTTGCAGCAGGTTCGGTTTTGGACGAACGATCATGGCGGAGACTCGAAAATGCCTGTGAGCTGGGTGGTGATGGGAGCAAAAACCCGGGGCATATCTACATAATGGCAGGCCTCTATTGTCCACCCTTTTTTACGCGATTGCGCCCGGCGGCAGGCGGCGCTACCTGTCGGGCACGAAAGATCGCCAACGGCAGATTGGAATGTGGAGGAAGGTCGCGTGTCGCGCTCACAACGGCTTCTTGATCTGTTGCAGATCCTGCGCTCCCACCGCATGCCGGTCAGCGGCACGGCGCTGGCCGCGCAGACCGGCGTCAGCCTGCGCACGCTTTACCGTGATATTGCAACGCTGCAGGCGCAGGGTGCGGACATTGAGGGCGAGGCGGGTGTAGGTTACGTGCTGCGCCCCGGTTTCCTGTTGCCGCCGCTGATGTTCTCGCAACAGGAGATCGAGGCGCTGGTGCTCGGGTCGCGCTGGGTGGCGGGCCGCGCCGATGAGGGGTTGGCGCAGGCCGCCCGTGATGCGCTCGTGAAGATCGGTGCCGTCTTGCCCGACACCCTGCGCGAGGAACTCGACAATTCCACGCTGCTCGTCGGCCCCGGACAGGCCCTGGCCGCCATCCGCGTCGATCTCGCCGCCATTCGCGATACGATCCGCAAGGAAATGAAGGTCGTACTGACCTATCGCGATGAAAAGGGAGAGGCGACTGAGCGGGTGGTCTGGCCCTTCGCGCTTGCTTTTTTCGATCTTGTGCGGGTGGTGCTCGCATGGTGCGAGACGCGGCAGGATTTCCGCAGTTTCCGGGCCGACCGCATCGAGAGTTTCCACGTGACGGGCAAGCGTTACCCACGCCGCCGCCAGACCCTGCTGAAGGAATGGCGCGAGCGCGAAAAACAACGGCGTCGGCAATACCATGCTGACAGGAACTGACAGCAGGCGGGTCTAGAACCTGTTCATCCGCAACCAAGGAGAACAGCCATGACGACCCACCCTGATTTCACCATTCTCTACGTCGACAACCCGCCGGCCAGCACGGAGTTTTACAAGGACCTGCTGGGTGCCAGGCCGGTCGAAGCGTCTCCGACATTTTCTCTGTTCGTCCTCCAGAACGGTATGAAGCTTGGCCTCTGGTCGCGGCACACGGTGGAGCCGAAGGCATCCGTCACGGGCGGCGGCGGCGAGCTTGCCTTCCGCGTTGAAACCGATGCGCAGGTGGATGAAACCTTCTCCGGCTGGAAAGCGAAGGGCATCGCCATTCTCCAGCCGCCGGGCACGATGGAGTTTGGCCACACATTCACCGCCGCCGACCCCGACGGTCATCGTCTGAGGGTCTATGCTTTCGCGGGTTAGAGATGAGGCGTTGAGGTCTTGGCCAAATCTAAGTTAGCCTCTGCTCTCTCCTCATCCCTGTGCTCGTCACAGGGATCCAGCCGCCGCGCGTCTGCGCGGCGAGAGGGGGCCTTTCAGCCCAAGGGCTTGGGCGGGCTAGATTCCCGTGACAGGCACGGGAATGAGGGTGGAGGGGGTGCGTCGGCATGCGAAAAACGCCGCATCCCGTACCGCGCGCTACTTCTTCACCGCCACCACGAAAAGCCGGGGAAAGCGTAGAAGCAGCCGGCCATCCGCCATCGGTGGATAGGCAGCTGCGATGCGGCTTGTATAGTCGGCGAGGAAAGCCTCGCGGTTTTCCTCTCCGGCGGCGGCAAGATAGGGGCGCAGGCCCGTGCCTTTCACCCATTCCACGATGCTTTCCGCATCCTTCATCGGGTGGTTGTAGATGGTGTGCCACACATCCACCCGCGCGGATTTCGGCGCCAGCGCATCGAAATAGGCGGCCGGTGCGGGCAGGGGTTTGCGGCGCAGCTTGCCGTCCGTGAACGTGTCCTTCCAGGGGCCGCTCGCGCCCGTTTCCTCCATGGCGCGATGCGTCGGCTCCTGCAGATTGTCCGGCATCTGCACGGCGAGAACGCCGCCGCTTTCCAGCTGGTCCATCAGCTGCGAAAGAACGGCGAGATGGTCCGGCACCCATTGGAACACCGCATTGGCATAAAGCAGGTCCGCCTTCTGCGCCGGCTTCCACTGGCCGAGATCGGCCTTGCCGAAACGCGTGTTGGGCAGCCGGTCAACCGCCTTTTCCAGCATGTCGTCATCGCTGTCGATGCCGGTAATGACGTTGACACCGTAACGATCGGTCAGGAGCTCGGTGGAATTGCCGGGGCCGCAGCCCAGATCAAAGCCGTTCAGCACCCGCTCCAGCGGCACCTGCGCCAGCAGATCCCTTGCGGGACGTGTCCGCTCGTCTTCGAATTTCAGATATTGCTGGGCGGACCATGCCATGATTTCCTCCTGCTGAATGCCGCATCCGGACGGGCGAGCGAGGATGCGTAAAGGACGCCGCAGGCGCCGTGAGACCACCAGCATCGCATGGGCGAAATTGCCCCGCCATCATCCGACACATGAATTATTGTGATGAACCTATTCATCAACCTTTTGTTTCGCCTCATAAAACATCTTTGTCACGGCGTCTCGTTGTTATTTTCCATCAAAATCGAAGATCGCGGCAATTAAAACTTGACCTCGCCCGGTCAGAGGCATTCACTCCCGCCGATTTCCAGACCCAAATGGGCAAAAGCGCGAAGCGCTCTGCATCCGGAAATGCACCAGAACAAGAAGACGGAGCGTTTTCGCCAAGCGGAAATGCTTAGGACAGGAGACCATCATGAGCGTCGATACCGCACCCCGATCAACCACCTGGACCTATGTTGACGGTCAATGGCTGCCCGGCAATCCGCCGCTTATCGGCCCGACCTCGCATGCCATGTGGCTGGCCTCCACGGTGTTCGACGGCGCGCGCTGGTTTGATGGCGTGGCTCCCGATCTCGATCTGCATTGCCAGCGCGTCAACCGCTCGGCCACCAATATGGGCATGAAGCCGACGATGACGGCGGAAGAGATCGAGGCTCTCGCGCTGGAAGGCGTCAAGAAATTCGATGGCAAGATCGCGATCTACATCAAGCCGATGTATTGGGCCGAACATGGTTCGGTCGGCAGCGTCGTTGCGCCTGACGCCAATTCCACCCGTTTTGCGCTCTGCCTTTTCGAAGCGCCGATGGATGCCGGCAAGCCCTTGACGCTCACCGTTTCGCCACTGCGCCGTCCTTCGCCCGAAACTGCGATGACGGATGCCAAGGCTGGCAGCCTCTATCCCAATAGCGGCCGCGCCATTCTGGAAGCCCGCGCGCGCGGTTTCGACAATGCGCTGATGCGCGACATGAACGGCAATGTCGCCGAATCCGCTTCGTCCAACATCTTCATGGTCAAGGATGGCGTTGTCCTTACCCCCGTTCCGAACCGCACCTTCCTTGCCGGCATCACCCGCTCGCGCGTCATCGGCCTTCTGCGCCAGGCCGGTTTCGATGTGCGTGAGGCGACGCTTTCGGTCGAGGATTTCCGCGAAGCGGATGAAATCTTCTGCTCGGGCAATTACTCCAAGGTTTCGCCTGTCGTGAAGCTGGATGACCGGGAGTTGCAGGCCGGTCCGGTCGCGCGCAAGGCGCTCGATCTTTATATGGACTGGGCACGTCTCGGCGCCGATGTCTGAGGTCAAAGACCGCTATTTCAAAAACCGCGGCGGGTTCTTAACCGCCGCGGTTTTTATTTTGGACCGGCGGCATTATCCCTTGAAAATTCAGGGGTAAATTTAATCTAATTTTATAGAAGCACCCTGTAGCTTGCGGCATTACCGTTTTGGGCTATGGGGGCCGCCAATGTCTTTCAGCATACGCAATATACTTGTGAGTTTTTTTCTGCTCGTCGGCATGGCGCTCGCGGGTTTTGTGGGCAACGGCATGTGGCAGTCGGTGAACCGCGCCCGCACCTTTTCCGAAGTCGCGCAGCTCGTCTCGCTCGACAAGCTTCTTTTCAACGCATTGCTGAATTTCCGCAGCGAACGGGGCAACAGCGCCTCGGCCCTGACCGTCGATCCGGCGAAAACCGCCAATACCATCGCCAGCGTTCAGGCTTCGCGCCAGAAGGTGGACGCGGCGATGAGCGCCTTTCTCGAACAGTCCGCAGCGCTTGATCAGGCCGGGCTGCAGGCGCCGCTCAGCCGCGTGAAGGATATCTACAGGCAGTTTCTGGAGCTGCGCAAAAAAGTCGACGCCAACGTCACCCTGCCGCTCGATCGCCGCGAAAGCGGTCTGGACAAGACCGTGCTGGCGCTCGGGGCGGATTTCCTGACAGCGCTTGAGGCGGGATCGACGGCGATGGAGGGCGAAGTCCGCTCGCTGGACCAGAGCCTGACCGGCCTCATTCAGTTGCGGTCCTACGGCTGGTCGGCACGCGCGCTCGGTGGCAGCGCCACCGTCATCATCAATGCGGTCGTGGCCCAGCAGCGTCCGCTGACGGCGCAGGAAACCCAGCAGCTCAACAATTTCGATGCCGGCGCAGCCTTTGCCTGGAAAGCCACTGGCGAACTCGTCGCGCATCAATCGACGCCGCAATCGCTGAGGGACACCTATGCGGTTGCCGACAGGACCTATTTCAAGGGCGATTTCGTCACGCAGCGCGCAAAGCTGATTGACGATCTGAACAATGGCCGCACCCCGGCCTTCACCATCGACACATGGCGCGACACGGTAACGGCAAGTCTCGATACGATCGCGAAAATCGCCTCCGAAGCGATGGATGTTCTCAACGCCAATGCTGAAAAGGCAAAACAGGACGCCTTTATCGGCTCCATGGTTTACCTCGCCGCCTTCATCTTCACGCTGGGCATCTGCATTCTCTGCCTCGGCGTCATCGTCGGCCGCGTCACCCGCCCGATCAGCCGCCTGACCAATTCGATGATGGAACTTGCCAACGGCAACCTGTCCATCGACGTGCCCGGCGCCAAACGCGGTGACGAAATCGGCGAGATGGCCCGCGCGGTGGAGATTTTCCGCGAGGCGGCCATTCGCAACCGTGAGCTCGAGACGCAGGCCGACACCAATCGCGAAAAGGCCGAGCGCGACCGTGTCGAATTGCAGCAGCGCGCCGAAGCCGAAGCCGAGGAGCGGTTGAGCCAGGCCACCGGTTCGCTGGCCGGCGGCCTTCGCCGGCTCGCCTCCGGCGACATGGTCTGCGAGATCGCCACGCCTTTCGCCCCGCAATTCGAGGCGCTGCGGCATGATTTCAACAGTTCCGTCGTTCAGCTGCGCGAGGCGCTGGCAAGCGTCGGCAACTCCGTCCACACGGTGAATGGCGGTGCACACGAGGTTTCCTCCGCCTCCGACGATCTTTCCCGCCGCACCGAGCAGCAGGCCGCTTCTCTTGAAGAAACAGCCGCCGCGCTGGAAGAAATCACCGCCAATGTCTCGGCCACCTCGAAGCGGACCGGCGATGCGCGCGACACGGTAAGGGAAGCAAGGGCGAAGGCCGATCTCTCCGGCAAGGTGGTGCGCGATGCCGTCTCCGCCATGGAGCGTATTGAGCATTCCTCGCGCCAGATCGGCCAGATCATCGGCGTCATCGATGAGATCGCCTTCCAGACCAACCTTCTGGCGCTGAATGCCGGCGTCGAGGCGGCGCGGGCAGGTGATGCCGGCAAGGGCTTTGCGGTCGTGGCGCAGGAAGTGCGCGAACTGGCGCAGCGCTCCGCCAATGCGGCAAAGGAGATCAAGCAGCTCATCAACGCCTCCGCCGTCGCCGTCAGCGAGGGCGTGAAGCTGGTCGCCGATACCGGCGTCGGCCTCTCCGAAATCGAGCAACTGGTGCTGTCCGTCAATGCCCATATGGATGCCATCGCCACGGCGGCGCAGGAACAGTCCGCCGGTCTCGCCGAGGTCAATACCGCCGTCAACCATATGGATCAGGCCACGCAGCAGAATGCCGCCATGGTCGAGGAAATGAACGCGGCCGGCGCAGGGCTGGCGCAGGAATGCGCCAATCTCCATGCCCTGCTGGCGCAATTCCAGCTCGGCCAGCAAGCCTCCGCCCTGCATGAGACGGCAAGGCAGATGCAGCGCGCCGCAAGCCCGGCCCGTGCCCCTGCCGCTCCGGCCCCAAGGGCCCGCCCGGTTGCCGTCTCGCGCGGCAATGCGGCGCTGGCCGTGAAGGGCGATGAGTGGACAGAGTTCTGAAGGCGATCCAGCGTTGGATATGGCAAGGAACTAGTATCCGCACTCCGTCACCCCGGACTTGATCCGGGGTCCAGTGCGATCAAGTCCTTGATCGCGAAAGAGTCGTCTCACGGCGCAGACGCGCCGTGGCTGGATGCCGGATCTAGTCCGGCATGACGGAAGAGAAGTGTCCCATCAACAGGCCGAGGCTCGCGTCCTCACCCGGTGCGGGCCTCATCGTTTCTGCAAGCCCGGCAAGGCAGCCGCAAGCGCCCTGAGTGGCGCGGTCATGTGCTTGTCGCGTCTCAACGCCAGCGCGATCCTGCGCTCCAGCGGCGGTTCGAGCGGGCGCCACTCCAGCCCCGACGCTGCGCCCTCATGTTCCATCGCCATGCGCGGCACGATAGCAAGGCCAAGGCCCGCGCCCGCCAGTTTCTTGATGGCCTCGACGCTGCCCAGCTCCATGGCCGGTTGCACGGTGCGGCCGCCTGTCGAAAACCATTGATCCACGAGCTTGCGCGTATTGCCGCCCTCGTAAAGCAGCAACGGCTGTGTCGAAAGGGTCTCCGCGTTCAGGATCGTTGCGGCGGGAACGGAGCCGCGCGGGAAAACGGCGACCAGTTCGTCGAGATGGATATCGCTGATATCGAGGCTGCGGCCGCTCGCGGGCAGGGCCACCACCGCCGCGTCGATGGTATTGGCCTCCAGAAGCCTCAGGATATCGTGGGTATTGCCGGTCTGCACGACGATGTCGATACCCGGCATCTCCTGCCGGATCCTGCCCAGCACCGGCGGTAGCAGATAGATGCAGGCCGTTGCCCCCGTGCCAATGCGCAGGCGTCCCGTCACCCCGTTGCGATGCGGTGCGACGGTGTCAATGGCATGGGCCACTTCCTCGGCGATCCGCCTTGCATGGATCAGGAAATCCCGACCTGCCGCCGTTGGCTGCGCGCGCCTGCCGACCCTTTCGATCAGCCGCACGCCCAGCTGCTTTTCGAGCAGCCGGATATGCAGGCTGATGGCCGGCTGCGTCAGCCCTGCCTTGTCGGCGGCGGCGGAAAAGCTGCCGAGATCGGCCACATCCATGAAGCTGCGAACCTGCCGCAGATCGAGGTCCATAATCAAAGAAAACCTTATCGTTTGTATAAGACAGATAATCTTTATTTTGATTGCATCGCAATGCACAATGATGCCGTGAATGACCCGCAGGACAAGAGAATGACCCTTTCCACCGTTTCCAGCCTTTTGATCCGCCCCTGTGAGGAGGCGGATATTCCAGCCATTACCGAAATTTACCGCGACGCCGTGCTGCACGGCCGCGCCAGCTTCGAGATCGATCCGCCGGGCGTGGACACGATGCTAGAGCGCCGCCGTCTGCTGGTGGAGGGAAATTACCCCTATCTCGTTGCCGAACTTGATGGAAAGGTGGCCGGATATGCCTATGCCGGGGCTTACCGCGCGCGCCCGGCCTATGGCGCTGCGGTAGAGGATTCCGTCTATGTCGATCCCGCCGCAAAAGGCATGGGGATTGGCCGGAAACTGCTCGACGCGCTGATCGAGGAGGCGACCTCACGCGGCTTCCGGCAGATGATTGCGGTTATCGGCGACAGCGCCAACGCCGCCTCTATCGGCGTGCACCGCGCCGCAGGTTTCGAGCATGTCGGCACCTTCAGGTCCATCGGCTGGAAACACGGCCAATGGCTGGACACCGTGCTGATGCAGCGTGCGCTGGGCGTGGGCGACACCACGCCCCGTTTCTAAGGCGTCAAGGCTTGGTGGAGCCGGGAATTTCAACCTTCAGCGTATCGCCGGCAAGCTCGCTGCCGAGTTCGACGGCCTTGGTCTTCTTGTCATAGACGCAGATATGGCTGATCGTCGCGTCTGCTCCCTTGGCCTTGCCGGTGATGATGGCGAGGCCGTAATTCTCGCTGCCGACCGGATCGACCACGGCCTTCGCGTCCTCGATCATGTCTTTGCTTGCGGCAAGGCATGCCGTCTGCACATCCGCCACGAATTCCTTCCACGCATCGTCCGACGAGGCGGAGGCGGGCAGAGCCAGCGACGAGAAGGCGGCGACAGCGAGAATGTTTCGGGTGATGGAGCGCGTCATGGAATTTCCTTCCTGCAATCTCGGCAAAAGCGAACCGATAGGGTGGAAAACGGTACGCCAAGGTTGTGAAACAAATGTGGTGGCGGCTTCACGGAGAGGAATTTTCTCTTTTGTCGGAACATTTTGATATTTCGCAGGTTGCCCAAACAGAGGTTCGCTCCTATGGTCCGCTCACACGGTTTCTAGGAGCGGTAACCCGCTGCAAAAAGGAGTAAAAACCATGGCCTTCGAACTTCCTGAACTCCCCTACGACTACGACGCGCTTGCACCCTACATGTCGCGCGAGACGCTCGAGTTCCATCACGACAAGCACCACAAGGCATATGTCGACAACGGCAACAAGCTGGCTGCTGAAGCAGGTCTTTCCGACCTGTCGCTTGAGGAAGTCGTGAAGAAGTCCTTTGGCACCAATGCCGGTCTCTTCAACAACGCTGCCCAGCACTACAACCACGTCCATTTCTGGAAGTGGATGAAGAAGGACGGCGGCGGAAACAAGCTGCCGGGCAAGCTGGAACAGGCAATCGCCTCCGATCTCGGCGGTTACGACAAGTTCAAGGCTGATTTCATCGCCGCCGGCACCACGCAGTTCGGCTCCGGCTGGGCGTGGCTCTCCGTCAAGAACGGCAAGCTCGAAATCTCCAAGACCCCGAACGGCGAAAACCCGCTGGTTCACGGTGCAGAGCCGATCCTCGGCGTCGACGTATGGGAACACTCCTACTACATCGACTACCGCAACCTGCGTCCGAAGTACCTCGAAGCCTTCGTCGACAACCTCATCAACTGGGACTACGTCCTGGAGCGTTACGAAGCTGCTGCCAAGTAAGGCTTGCTGACTGGAACTTTTCGAACACCCGGCCCCTCAGGCCGGGTGTTCTGCTTTTGAGGCCGTACAATCCAACTGTCGCCCCGGCTTGTCACAAGCCTGTCATCAGCCGGGTTTATCGCGGCGCATCATGACTGAAAAAACCAGACCGCTCTTCTCCTTCGGCATCGTTGCCGATCCCCAATATGCCGATGCTGATCCCCGCCCGGAAATGGGCCGGTATTATGCAGAGAGCCCGAAAAAACTGGCGCAGGCGATCGATGCCTTCAACCGCGAGGACCTGGCCTTCGTGGTGACGCTTGGCGACATCATCGACCGCGGCTTTGAAAATTTCGAGGCGATCCTCGGCGTTTATGACACCCTTCGCCATCCCTCGGTCATGCTGCCGGGCAATCACGATTTTTCCGTTTCCCCCGAGCATCTGCCCGCCATCCATGCCCGCCTCGGCATGAAGGCTCCCTGGCATGATTTCGCCATCGGCGAGATACGCTTCGTCGTGCTTGACGGCAACGAAGTCAGCCTCTTTGCCCCGCCGCCCGGTGATCCGCGCCGCGCGCTTGCTGAAAACAGGTTGAAGCGCCTGCAAGATGCTGAAGCCATCAATGCGCAAGACTGGAACGCATCGCTCAGCGACGAGCAGTTCGAATGGCTGCGCACCGTTCTGCAGAAGGCGGATGCGGCAGGCGAAAAAGTGGTCGTTCTCTGTCACTACCCGGTCTATCCGGAAAACGCCCACAATATGTGGGATGCGCCGCGCATCCTCGATCTTTTAGGCGCGCACCCTTCGGTCACCGCATGGTTCAGCGGCCATAACCACGATGGCAATTACGGCGTGCTGGGCAACACCCACTTCGTCAACTTCAAGGGCATGGTGGATACACCCGACCAGAACACCTTCGCCATCGCCGATGTTTTTACCGACCGGATCGTCATTCGCGGTTTCGGGCGCGAGGAGGATCGGGTGCTGGAGCATCTGCGGCAGAATGCTGCCGTAATTTGAAGACAGCACACCCCTCGCCGCCCTCATTCCTGTGCTTGTCACAGGAATCCAGCCAGCCCAAGTCCTTGGGCTGAAAGGACTCCTCCCGCCGCGCAGACGCGCGCCGACTGGATTCCTGTGACAAGCACAGGAATGAGGGTGGAGAGGGCGCGTGCTGACACAGAACAATGGCTCCGAGCCGCGCTAAATCACGTGCTCTCACAACGCCAGCTTAATCCGTCACGCGTTCCGGAGTTCTGTTTCCCAGCTGATTGCTCTGCCAGCCGCTCATCCACAATTGCCGCAACCTTTCGCCTTCCATCTTGAAAAAGCTGCCCGTGGTTTTGCAGGCCATCACCCGGTCCGAGCGGAAGTTGCGGATCGCCTGGCGCAATTCGCACCAGGCGACGATATTCATCGTTTCCGAATAATAGATCACGGCAATGGGCCGGATCTGCCGCCGGGTCTCTGCGCCGGTTTCATCGCGATAGGTGAGGTCAAGCCGCTCCTCGTCGCGTACTGCCCGCCTGACCATGGAAAGATCGATGCCGGCGGGTGAGGGGGCGATGCTGCCCCAGGCATGCAGGGCATTGGCGGAGAGCGTCTTCGACAGCGGTTCGGGCAGGGATGCGGCGATCTTGTCGCTGACCTTTTTTGCCGCCTGCCGCAATTCGGCATCCCCCGTGCGGGCAACCATGGCGAGCGCAAGCACGATTGCCTCGGTCTCCTCGATGGAAAACATCAGCGGCGGCAGGTTGAAGCCGGGACGCAGGATGTAACCGACACCGCGTTCCCCCTCGATCGGCACACGCATGGTCTGAAGGGCGGCTATATCGCGATAGACCGAGCGCGCCGTCACTTCCAGCGTCTCGGCAATGGTCTGCGCGGTCACCGGCCTGCGCGCCACCCGCAGGATCTGAATGATCTCGAACAGTCTCGACGCCTTGCGCATTGCCGTTTTTCCCGGTTCCTTCACCACGCAACTGACACAACGCTGTCAGTTGGCTTTTCCTATAAACAGGAAAACACATTGAGAAACATATGCTTTCCCGAATGTGTCGCAAACTGTCTTGGGAGATACTGACATGAGTTACGCTGAAAATCTCTGGCTTTTCTTTCTGGTCCTGTTCGGCATCATCATCCTGCCGGGCATGGACATGCTGTTCGTGCTGGCAAGCGCGCTGACGGGCGGCAAGAGAACCGGCCTTTCCGCCGCAAGCGGCATGAGCGCGGGCGGCATCGTGCATTCGCTTTACGGCGCCCTGGGTGTCGGCATGCTGGCCGCCTGGATGCCGTCGCTTTTCCTGCCGCTGCTGGTTTTCGGTGCGGCCTATATGATCTGGATCGGCATCGGCCTGATGCGCAGCGCGGTCGTCGTGAACGGTGATGAGGCGCAGGCGAGCGCCTCGGTCAGAAAGGCGTTCTGGCGGGCGGTGCTGACCTGCCTTTCCAATCCGAAAGCCTATCTGTTCATGATGGCGATCTACCCGCAATTTCTCAAACCCGCTTATGGTCCGATCTGGATGCAGGGGCTGGTGATGGGCGCGATGGTGGCGGTCACCCAGTTTACGGTCTATGGCGCGCTGGCGCTGACGGCGGATAAAAGCCGGGCATGGCTCGTTTCTTCGCCGGGCGCCACGATCTTCATCGGCCGCGCCGCCGGTTTCATGCTGATTGCCGCGGCCCTGCTGACGCTTTGGGAGGCCTTGTCCTAGACTTCTGTTTTCACGAGGGAATTCACCGCAATGTGACTTCTTTTCGCCATCCGGAAAGGGCATCCTCGCGCCGTTCCATCTAGCGTCCGGCGTCCGCCGGAATCAAGGAGAGAGTGTATGAAACTGAAAACCATCGCGGCGGCCATGCTTTTCGGCTGTCTTTGCGCCGGAGCGGTCTACGCTGCCGGCGAAGTCGAAAAGCGTGAAGGCATGATGAAGCAGATCGGTGGCTCCATGGGTGCGCTCGCCGCTATCTCCAAGGGCCAGAAGCCCTTCGACGCCGACGTTGTCAAGGCAGCCGTCACGGCCATCAGCGCCAACGCCAAGGCTTTCCCCGACCAGTTCCCGCCCGGCAGCGAGACCGGCAGCGCTGCGGCCCCGCCATCTGGGAAAATTTCGAGGACTTCAAGGCCAAGGCGGCGAAGCTCGGTGCGGATGCGGACACGGTTCTCGCCAATCTCCCCACCGATGAAGCGGGCGTCACCACCGCCATGAAGACGCTCGGTGCAGACTGCGGCACCTGCCACCAGACCTATCGTCTGAAGAAATAATGTGTCGGAAGACTGCTTTCGAGCGGTCTTTTCCCGGTCGCGGCTAAGCCGTGAACCGCTCCCGCGTCATCCTCGCCCCTGAGGCGAGGATCCATAAGCCGTCGAATTGTGGACCCTTGGTTCAGGCCCGGGGAAGACGTCCAGCAAGCGGGAGGGCTATCGATAATCTCGACCGCCTTCGGGCGGCCAAATATGCTCGGTCGGGCAAAAGGGGAGAGGGGTCATGTCCTCCATTTGGACGAAGCTTGCGGGCGGGATCGCGGTTGCGGCCATTGCGGGTTACGGTATTTTCGCCTGGGTCACCGCGCCTCAGCGGCAGGCGCCAAGCCATTGGGTGAGCCTTGGCGAGCCGGATCTGGCCAATGGCGAAACGCTGTTCTGGGCCGGCGGCTGCGCAAGCTGCCATGCGGCACCCGATGCGACGGGTGATGCGCTTTTGACGCTTTCGGGCGGGCAGGCGCTGAAAAGCCCCTTCGGCACCTTCCATGTGCCCAATATTTCCTCCGATCCGCAGCATGGCATCGGCAGCTGGACGCTGGCGGAATTCGGCGATGCCATGACGCGCGGCGTCGGCAAGAACGGCGAACATCTTTACCCCTCCTTCCCCTATGCCTCCTATGCCCGGATGACGCAGAAGGACATCAACGACCTCTACGGTTATCTGAAAGTCCTGCCCGCCAGCCAGAACGACGCGCCGGACCACGATCTACCTTTCCCCTTCAACCTGCGCATGGCGCTGGGCGGCTGGAAATTCCTCTATTTCGACACATCGACACGGCCCGTGTCGAGCTTGCCGATGCCAACGCCGAATTGCTGCGTGGCCAATATCTGGTGGAAGGGCCGGGCCATTGCGGCGAATGCCATACGCCGCGCAACGCGCTTGGCGGGTTCCTCAAGGATAAATGGCTGGCCGGCGGTCCCAATCCGGAGGGCGAAGGCCGCATCCCCGACATCACCCCCGGTTCGCAAAGCATGGGAGCCTGGGCGGCGGCCGATATTGCCAGCTATCTGGAAACCGGCTTCACCCCGGAATTCGACAGCGTCGGCGGTTCCATGGTCAAGGTGCAGCAGAACATGGCGCGTCTGACGGCCGATGATCGCGATGCGATTGCCGCCTATCTTAAGGCGATACCGTCGCGGTAACCCTCAGCCGTCATGCCGGACTTGATCCGGCATCCAGCCACGGCGCGTCTGCGCCGTGAGACGGATCTATTGCGATCAAGGACTTGATCGTGCTGGACCCCGGATCTAGTCCGGGGTGACGAAGGTGGAGGCGACGGCGTGCGGTTGGAAAGCAGGCCCGCCATTGACTCCCGCACCCACCCGTCGGATAACAATCCTGTGATGGTTCCTTCCGGGCGTTCCGGAAGGTGAAAAGGGAACACGATAGGGAGACATCCTCATTCGTGGCTGCCCCCGCAACTGTGAGCGGAGAGCCTGAAACGAAATGCCACTGGTAAGCCATCTCGCGGGGAACCGAGGTTCCCGATCAAGGTGAGGGTGACGCCGGGAAGGCGTTTCAGGTTTTGACCCGTAAGCCAGGAGACCTGCCATTACGGAAATGTCCATGCCGGCGGGGTGTCCGGAAGAGCGGAATTTCAGGGTGGCCAGGCAAGGTGGCTCCCTGTGTCAGTCTCGTTATCCCCGTGGTGAAGTGTATCGCATGCGGCTGCGCGGCTTCTTGCCGTTCCGCCGCGTCTAAAGGCGCGGGGTCGCGCCGTAAGAGGGGTCACCATGTCCATCAACCAGAATACGGCAAATGCCGCCGTTTCAGCAAAAACGGGCAGCTTCGCGCAATCGCTGACGGCGATCGTGCTTGGCCTGTTCGTCGTCGGTTTTGTCGGCTTTTCGCATGTCGAAGCCGTTCACAATGCCGCGCATGACACCCGTCATGCCAATGCTTTCCCCTGCCATTGAGGGGTAACGGCATGTCGTTCTTTCGCAATATCGTTTTTACCGCCGTTCTCGTCGGCATCGTCGGCGGTTTCGCCGTTTCGGCCATGCAGGCTGTCGGCACCACGCCGCTGATCCTTCAGGCGGAAACCTATGAAAGCGCCGGCGGCGAAGCAGCCCACAGCCATGATGCGCCCGCTGCCGGTTCCGCAGCCGCCGTTCCCGCCCATGAGCATGATGAAGAGGCCTGGGCTCCGGCCGATGGCTTCGAGCGCACCGCCTATACGGTCGCCGCCAATGTTCTGACCGCCATCGGTTACGCATTGGTGCTGACCGGCCTCATCTCTCTGCGTGGCACCAATGCCGGCTGGCGAGAAGGTCTTCTGTGGGGCGTTGCCGGTTTTGCCGCCGTCATGCTCGCACCGATGATCGGCCTGCCGCCGGAACTGCCGGGAAGCCCGGCTGCAGCCCTTGAGGCGCGACAGATCTGGTGGCTCGCAACCGTTGCCGCAACCGCGGGCGGCATTGCGCTGATCGCGTTCCGGCGCGAACCCTGGGCAATCGTTCTGGCGCTGGTGCTGATCGTTGCCCCGCATGTTGTGGGCGCGCCGCTTCCGCCGGAAGGCGAACATGCGCTGGCACCGCTGCCGCTGGAGCGCCAGTTCATTGTTGCCGCGACCATTACGAGCTTTGTTTTCTGGGCCCTGCTTGGAACATTGAGCGCGTTTTTCCTGAAGCGCTTCCAGTCGGCTTGAGACCATGCAGGACGCAGCGGAATGGAGTGAGGAACTCGATGCGCTGCGTTTTGCCGTTCCCGGTCACGGCGCTTTCTGCGCCGTACACCGCCTTGCCTTCAAGGCAGTTCTTGGCGCCAGCCCCGAAAGGGGGCGGCGCTCGCTTTCTTCCATGAGCACGAAGCTGCTTTTACGGCTGCGGCACTCGCCAAGATAAAACGCTCGGCCTTGCCCGCCGGTCGCAGCCTGCATTTGAACAGCCGCGATATCCGCCGGGCTATTGCGGGCGAGGGCGGGGATGTCGCGCCCCGTGTCTGCCGGGTGCTTGATCGCGGGTAATGCGCGATAGTCTCACGACTTAACCTCCCCACCACCCTCATTCCTGTGCTTGTCACAGGAATCCAGTCGATGCGGCTCTCGCGCAGCGGGATGAGTCTTTTCAGCCCAAGGACTTGGGCTGGCTGGATTCCCGTGACAAGCACAGGAATGAGGCTAGGAGAGCCTGCAAAACTGTCGATACCAGAATGCGCCTCACCGGTGCTCCGCCGCAAAAATTCCAAGTTCCGCCTCGGCTTCCGGACCAAAGAGGCCGAGGTGTTTCAGAATTTCCACCGCGAAACTGACCGGCGCACTGCCGGCTGCCGTGATGATGCCGCCATCACTGACCGCTTTCGGCTGGTCGCGATAAAGGCTCTCGCCGCGATAGGCCGGATAGGCCTTATGCGAGGTCAGCGAATTGCCGGTATGGGCGACGTCATCAAGGACGCCCGTGCCGCCGAGCGCGCTTGCCGCCGCGCAGATGCCGGCAACCAGCCGGTCCTTCTTGCGAAACCGCTGCACCAACCCGCCAAGATCGGCAGCCGTTCCCTTTTCCCAGCTGAGGCCGCCGGGAATGACGAGCGCATCGATATTGTCAGGGTCGAGCGCGTCATAGGTTGTGTCGGGCGTAACCTTCAGCCCGCCCATCGATGTCACGGGCCCACCATCCGGCGTGGCGTAAACGATCTCGACGCCGAGATAGTTGCGCGCCGCAGCAGCAAGCAGCGCCGGTTCCCAGTCCGCAAAATCCTGCGCGAGCGCAATCGCAATCCGTGTCATGGCCGTCTCCGTTCGGTGCAATCAGGCGATAGACTGCATGTAGCGCATGCCGGTGACCGGCCGGGGCGCGAAATCCATGTTTTCGTAGAAACGATGCGCCGCCACATTGCCGGTCGTGGCGCTGACGGAAAGATAGTCGCAGCCGAGCCGCTTGGCGATGTCGCGCGCGCGGGAAACCAGGTGCTGGCCGGTGCCATGGCCACGATGGCCGTCACGCACGTAGAGATGATGCAGCTCAAGCCCGCGCCGGCCTTCCTGCGCCCTGTAGAGCGGCAGAAGCAGGGCGTAGCCGATCAATTCACCATCGGCTTCCGCCACCAGCCCATGCACCCAGGGAAGCGGGCCGAACAGGTCGCGTTCCAGCTTCGCCGGCGTGATCGCTGCCGCATCGCCATGGTAGGCGGCAAGCAGGGTGATCATCTCGTTGAGTTCGGGCAGATCCGTCTTGCGCGCGCCACGAATAATGACGACGGGCGGTCTTTCCAGTGTAAGGGAGCTATCTTCGGTCATTTCGCTGGTCCTTCGGTTTTATCGGTGCCGTCAGGACGCTTGAAAAACAACAAAGCCGCCTGACGGCGGCTTGTTGACAATATGATCTGTCGAGCCGCCCTTAAAGGTAGGCCCAAAAGTACGAGCAGGAGATGGGTGCGCGTTCGTTGATCATGCCAATCAAATGCGCCCGAATCTAAAATCTGTCAAGCGGGTCAATTCGCAAATCGCGCGATTGCCGAAACAATGGCTTCCTCCATCCCCGCGTCTGCCGTGGAGTGTCCGGCGCCGTCGATCATGATCAGCTCGCTTCCCGGCCAGGCCACGGCAAGCTCGTAGGCGGTAACCGGCGGCCCCTGAAGATCGTGCATGCCCTGGATGAGCAGGCCGGGAATACCCGCCAGCCTGCCGGCGTTGCGAAGAAGCACCCCGTCGTCCAGCCAGGCCGCATGGTGGAAATAATGCGCGCAAAGACGCGCCCGTGTGAGCCTGTAGTGCTCATCCTGCCATTTTTCGGGAAAGGCCGAGGTGCTCTCTGCGGTAATCGAACCAGCCTCCCACAGATGCCATTCATAGGCCGCCCCTGCGCGGATGGCGGGGTCGGCATCGTTCAAGAGCTGATAATAGGCGGCAACAGGATCGTCCTTCGGCATGTGGTCCGGGATCGCTGCGATGAAACGCTGCCATTGCCCGGGCAAAAACATTCCCAGTCCCTGATACAGCCAGTCGATTTCCTTCTGCCGCGTCGTCGTGACACCCGCCAGCACCATGGCGCGCACGTGGCGGGGATGGTGCTGGGCATAGGCCAGGCCAAGGGTGGAACCCCAGGATGTGCCGAAAACCAGCCAGTCATTCACGCCAAGCGCGGCACGAATGGTCTCCATGTCGTCGATCAGATGGTGCGTGGTGTTGTGCTCGAGGCTGACCGCGGCATTCGGCGTGCTTTGCCCGCATCCACGCTGGTCGAACTGGATGATGCGGTAACGCTTCGGATCGAAGTAGCGCCGCGCCGTTGCCGATATTCCGGAGCCCGGGCCGCCGTGAAGCAGGATGGCGGCCTGCCCGGCCGGATTGCCTGCAATCGTCACATGCAGCCTGTGGCCTTCGGAAACATCGATGAAAATAGTATCGAAGGGGGCAATTTCGGGACAGGTTTCTGGCATCCGGCATCTCTTTTGAAGCGATGGCAGGCGCATATATCGCCGGGATGACAGCTGAATGTCATCGCCTCAGTCTTGCCGGCGTCTCAGTGCTCGCCTTCGCACATGCCGTGGTCGGAAAGCGCGCGGATAACGTAGCAATCCTCGATCGAATGGCCATGGCAATGCGAGACGATGCGCTCCAGCTCATGCTCCAGCTTCTTCAGGCTGGCGATTTTTTCACGCACATGGGCGAGGTGTTCGGCAGCGATACGGTCCGCCCCCTCGCACGGCATTTGCCGGTGCTGGCTGAGCGCGATCAACTCACGAATGGCGTCGATATTGAGCCCGATATCGCGGGCGTGGCGGATGAAGGCCAGCCTTTCGAGATCGGTTTTTTCGTAACGGCGCTGGTTACCCTCCGAACGTCCCGCCTCGCGGATGAGGCCCATCTGCTCATAATAGCGGATCGTCGGCACCTTGACGCCGGTACGCTTCGACAGTTCACCGATGGACAGCATGGCTTTCTCCATATCCCTGACGCAGCGGCAAGAGGGCGAGGCGGCCTCGCCACTCATGATCCGATGCTCTAGTCTCTAGAGATATGGCTTTTCAGCCCGCCATTCAATGGGTGTCAGGCGGCCGCGTCCACGCCGAGCGCCTGAGCCAGCGCCTTCAAGACTTCCGTCTCGAGGCTTACGGCTGCTTCAGGCTGCGCAGCGGATGTCATCTCAAGCGCGGGCGTGGTGGCAGCGGAAGCACCGCTATCAAGGTTCCACAATGCAGCGGCGAGGCTGGCGGAAGCGCTGGCGGCCGGTGAGACTGCCGCAGCGACGCTTTCGGCGCTCGATATAGCGCGGTGCGCTGCGCGGGTCAGCTCCAGCAGAGCGTCGGTGGTGGAGTGGGCTTCCCTGTTCTTTGCCGGTTCAAGGGTCCGGACCGGCGTTGCGTAATAGCTGCTGGTGGTTGCTGCGATAGTCGTCATGACTGAGTCCCCAAGTTCTGATGGAGCATTTTTAGGGGCCGAAACATTCGCGAGGATTGCGTCACGTAGGCCTTGAACGGAAAAACATCGCGATATAGTATACCCCCCTATAGTATATGAGGTGCCGATGTCCCACACGATCCGCAACAAGGAGAAGCTGCTTGCCCGCATCCGCCGCCTGAAAGGGCAGATGGAGGCGGTGGAGCGCGCATTGGACGATTCCAAGCCCTGCGGCGAAGTGCTGCAATTGCTGGCCTCGGTGCGCGGCGCGCTGTCCGGCCTGACGGGCGAGGTGATGCAGGAGCATCTGCACGAGCACGTGGTGCATGCCGAAAACGAAGACGAGCGGGCGCGGGCGGCGGAAGAGCTGGCCCAGGTGCTGAAGACCTACATCCGCTGACATATCTCCCGAAAGTCTCCGTGTTTTGGGGATGCGAGCGTGAAACAAAATATTCCAGGATCGAGCAGGATTAGCGACATGACGACGACATCCGAATTTCCCACAGCGGCCGGCCACGACCATGTTTTCCTTGGCCAGAACCACGAGCGTAACGAAAAGCGCGTGTGGATGGTGATTGCGCTGACCACGGTGATGATGGTGGCAGAGATCGTCGCCGGCCACTGGTTCGGCTCCATGGCGCTGACGGCGGATGGCTGGCACATGTCCACCCATGCGGGCGCGATGCTCATCTCGGCGCTGGCCTATCTCTATGCCCGCCGCGAGGCGCGCAATCCGCGCTTCACCTTCGGCACCGGCAAGTTCGGCGATCTCGCGGGCTTTGCCAGCGCCATCGTGCTGGCGGTGGTGGCATTGCTCATCGCTGTCGAAAGTGCGATGCGTCTCGTCAATCCGGTCGAAATCGATTTCAACCAGGCAATCCTCGTCGCCGTCATCGGTCTTGCCGTCAATCTCGTCAGCGCCGTGCTGCTGAAGGATGATCACCACCATGATCACGCCCACGGCCATGGTCACGCGCAGGGCTCACATGCCCATCACGGTCACGGTTCTCACGCGCATCATGGTGAACACGGCGCAAAGGGCGGCAGGGACAATAATCTGCGCGCGGCCTATCTGCATGTGCTGGCGGATGCGCTGACCTCGGTTCTGGCCATCGTCGCGCTGCTGCTCGGCAAATGGAACGGCTGGTCCTTCCTTGATCCGGCGATGGGCATCGTCGGCGGCCTGGTCATCGCCCGCTGGTCATGGGGTCTGGTTCGCTCCACGGCGACGACGCTGCTAGACGCACTGCCGCAGGCCGACGACCTGCCGCAGGAAATCCGTCAAAGCGTGGAAACGGAAGAGGATCGCATTACCGACCTGCACGTCTGGCAGGTCGGCCCGGGCCATCACGCCGCCATCGTCGCCATCCGCTCGCAAGTGCCGAAGGCCCCGGCTTTCTACAAGCAGAAGCTTGCGGCCATACATGAACTTTCGCATGTAACGGTGGAGGTCAGCCCGGCAAGGGCCTGATGGGAATCACGTTTTCTCTGGTGGCTGGCGAGCGACCGCCAACCCGCATCCGTCATCCTCGGGCTTGACCCGAGGATCCATGCTCCGCCGGCAACGTGGATCCTCGGGCCAAGCCCGAGGATGACGGAGGGTGCGGTTAAGGATGACGGAGGGTGCGGTTGAGGCTTTGTTCTGAAAGCCTATTCCGTATATTCCGAATAGGCGCTGCGCACCCATTCGGCCTTTGCTTCCACCTCGACCTCTGCAGATGCCGCAGCCGGCGCGCTGCCATTGCCGACGGCCCACAGCACATTGGCGAGCGACTGGGAAAGAATGGTGCTGGAAACAGTCGGGTTTCCGGGGCCGCGTTTTACAGCCTGCTCTTCTGGCGCGCTCTGTGCGCTGCCGGCTTTTTCGATGTCGCGGATACGTCCCTGATAATTGTACCCGCCAATATTGCTTTCGATCTGCATGTCGGTGATTCCGCGTTCAAAAGTTAACAAATGGTTAACGGCGGCGGCTTGCCTGAAGCTTGCGTTTGCTGCGTTGCAGCGTCATTCCCGACTTGACAGCCGGCAAAGGAGTGCTTCGTTTTTGCATGACTGGACGCGAGGCCGGGGCAGCTATCTCCGGATTTTGCACGGCGGCGGGGAAGAGCAAGCGGGCGCTGGCGCTTGAGCTCAAGGCTGGCACTGAAATACGCCTTGCCTCACACTCCGCGTCATCCTCGCCCTTGAGGCGAGGATCCATAGCCGTGGGCTTATCGACGCAAAATGGATCCTCGGGTCAAGCCCGAGGATGACGCGGAGTTTGGGGCAGGGCCAGTCAGTTCCCGGAATGCCGGATTACGCCGTTTCTTTTTCCACCGGAACAACCGTTTCCTGGGGCTCCTCTGCCGCTTCCGCCTTCACCTCAACCTCAACCTCCTGCGGCGCGGGCGTCACCATGGCCGCCACCAGCGTGTCGAGGCCGATGCTGCCGACCGGCTTGCCGTCCTCGTCCACCACATGGGCGGTGGTTTCGTTCGCCTCCGACATGTCGCGGGCGATGGTTTCCAGCGTCGCGTTCTCAGGCACGGACATGCCCTCCGGGCGGCTTTCAAGCGGCTCCATCACCGTGGTCGCCTGCAGCACGCGGCCGCGATTGACGTCGCGCACGAAGTCGGTGACGTAACCATCCGCAGGCGAGAGGATGATGCTCTGGCCGTCGCCCTGCTGCACCACTTCGCCGTCCTTCAAAATGGCGATATGGTCGCCGAGCCGCAAAGCCTCGTCCAGATCGTGGGTAATGAACACCACGGTCTTTTTCAGCTCCTGCTGAAGATCGAGCAGCATGGTCTGCATGTCGACGCGGATCAGCGGATCGAGCGCCGAATAGGCCTCGTCCATCAGCAGAATATCGGCGTCATTGGCAAGCGCCCGGGCAAGGCCGACGCGCTGCTGCATGCCGCCGGAAAGCTGGTTCGGATAATAATCCTCGTATCCGGCAAGGCCGACACGCTCCAGCCAGTAACGGCCCTTTTCTTCGCTCTCCCTGCGCGGCACGCCCTGGATGTCGAGGCCGTAGACGCTGTTTTCCAGCACGGTACGATGCGGCAGAAGGCCGAATTTCTGGAACACCATCGCCGTTTTATGGCGGCGGAATTGCCTCAGCGCCGACGCACTCATGCCGCAGATATCCTCGCCGTCATAGAGAACCTCACCCGCCGTCGGGTCGATCAGCCGGTTGATGTGGCGGATCAGCGTCGACTTGCCGGAACCGGAAAGGCCCATCACGACGGTGATCTTGCCGCCCGGCATGGTGATGTTGATGTTGTTGAGACCGAGCACATGGTTGTGTTTGTCGTTCAGCTCGACCTTATCCATGCCTGATCGCACCGCTTCGAGGTATTTCTCGGGATGCTTGCCGAAGATCTTGTAAAGATTCTTGATTTCGATGCTTTTAGCCATGGGAGACCTCGCGGTATTTCTGCAGACGCTTGCCGAAAGCCTGGCTCGCCCGGTCGAACATGATGGCGATGGCGACCAGAGCGAAACCGTTCAGGAAGCCCACCGTGAAAAACTGGTTGTTGATGGCCTGCAGCACGTTCTTGCCCAGCCCGCCGACACCGACCATGGAGGCGACGACGACCATGGCGAGCGCCATCATGATGGTCTGGTTGATGCCGGTCATGATGGTGGGCAACGCCAACGGCAGCTGCACGTTGAACAGCTTCTGACCGTTGGAGGAGCCGAAGGCATCGGCCGCCTCAAGCACTTCCCGGTCCACCAGGCGAATGCCGAGGCTGGTGAGGCGAATGACGGGCGGAATGGCGTAGATCACCACTGCGATCAGGCCCGGTACCTTGCCGATGCCGAAAATCACCACCACGGGGATGAGATAAACGAAGCTTGGCAGGGTCTGCATCACGTCGAGCACGGGATTGATGAGGCGTTGCAGGCGTTCCGAACGTCCCATCAGGATGCCGAGCGGCAGGCCGATGACGATGG